>NZ_CP018076.1:2560139-3200174 GCF_001886735.1 Sulfitobacter alexandrii | reverse complement strand
TCGGAACGCTCGGGCGTGTCGCCGCGCTACCTCGCGCAGCTCGAGTCCGGCGAGGGCAACATCTCCATTCTGTTGCTGTCGCGCGTTGCCGCGGCGCTGGATCTCAAGGTCGAGGCGCTGCTGGCAGACGAGATTCCCATGGACCACGATGCGCAGCGCTTTGCCGCCATATATCGCAGCGCGCCGCCCGAGGTGCAGCACGAGGTCAGTGCGCTGCTGGCCCCGCGTGACCCGGCGCTGATGCGCGCGGGCCGCATCTGCCTGATCGGCTTGCGCGGTGCGGGCAAATCCACGTTGGGCCGGCTGGCGGGCGAGGCATTGAAGATCCCCTTTGTCGAGCTGAATGAAGACATCGAGAACGCGGTGGACATGCCGTTGTCGGAGGTCATGGCCTTTTACGGCGAGGACGGCTACCGGCGTCTGGAGGCCGAAGCGCTGGACAGGATCTCATCGATCCACGACCGGGTCATACTGGCGGTCGCAGGCGGCCTCGTGGCGCAGCAGAACACCTATGACAGGCTGCGTGAGAGGTTCCACACCATCTGGGTGCGTACCAGCCCGCCGGAGCACATGCAGCGGGTACGTGCCCAAGGGGACGTGCGTCCGATGCAGGGAAACCCGGCCGCGATGGCCCAGCTGAAAGAGCTGCTGGCCACGCGCAGCCCGCTCTACGACCTTGCGGAAGCGCAGGTGAACACATCCAACCGCACGATCAGTTCGTCGCTGAACGACCTTCTCAGCACCATCGCCAAGTACAAGTTCATCGACCCGGTGGCATGAGCCGGGCAACACTGACCGCAGGCTTGCAGGACGTGTTCTGGCGACGGGGCGAAGACCTGCTGTTTCGGCACACGAACCCCTGGGAACTGGACGAGGCCCTGACCGACTGGGGCCACGAGATGGGCCCCTGCGAGGCGCAGGACCTGCTGGGGCTGGACAAGGTGCTGGCGCGCGGGCCCGAGCGCGTCGTTCCGATCCTGCCGCGCATGGTGGCCGAAGGGCGTCTGGGCAAGGGCGGGGGCGTCGGCTTCTACCGGTATCCCGGCGGGGGTGGCGCGGTCATCGACCCGCTGATCGAGGATCTGATCCTCGAGGAAGCGTGGTTTGCCAAGGTGGCTCGGTCCGAGCTCGACGATGCGGCCCTGGTCGAGGCGATGCATGACGCGCTGGCCGCGGAATGCCGCCGGCTGCTGGCGCAAGGGGAGGCGACCCGTGCCGACCTGGATGAGGCGTTGATGCAGGGGCTGCACCTGCCACGGGACCGCGCCGCGCTTTTCCTGTCGGCCATCTGAACGAAGAAGGCCCCCGGAGTGATGCCGGGGGCCTGCCTGCCGTGACCTGTCGTGCCGGTCAGGACACGTCCTTGTAGCTGACTTCGCGCTTGTCGCTGCCGCCTTTCTCGCGCCGGACGAGCAGGCGGTTCAGGGCATGGATATAGGCACGGGTGGACGCGACCACCGTGTCCGTATCCGCCGACTGGCCGGTGACGATGCGGCCTTCCTCCTCCATCCGGACGGAGACGGTCGCCTGCGCGTCCGTGCCTTCGGTGACAGCGTGCACCTGATAGAGTTGCAGGCGCGCCTCGTGCGGGACCAGCGCCTTGACGCAGTTGAACGCGGCGTCGACCGGACCGTCCCCGGTCTGTTCCGTCGACTGTTCCTTGCCGTCCACGTTGAGCGTCATCCGCGCCTGGTTCGGGCCCTCGGTGCCGCACACCACGTGCATGGAAACCAGCGCGATGCGGTCCTCCTCGGGGTCGGTCGCGGTGCGCATGAGCGCGATCAGGTCTTCTTCGTAGATTTCCTTCTTGCGGTCGGCCAGTTCCTTGAACCGCACGAAGACGTCCTTGAGCTGGTTGTCGCCCAACTCGTAGCCGAGATCCTCCAGCTTGGAGCGCAGCGCGGCCCGGCCAGAGTGCTTGCCCATCACCAGGTTGGTGGCGGCCAGGCCGACGTCCTCGGGGCGCATGATCTCGAACGTTTCGGCGTTCTTGAGCATCCCGTCCTGATGGATGCCGCTTTCGTGCGCAAAGGCGTTCTTGCCCACGATCGCCTTGTTGAACTGCACGGCGAAACCGCTGACGGCGGCGACCCGGCGCGAGATGTTCATGATCTTGGTCGAATCGATCCGCGTCTCGTAGGGCATGATGTCGTTGCGCACGCGCATGGCCATCACCACCTCTTCGAGCGCGGTGTTGCCGGCGCGTTCGCCCAGCCCGTTGATCGTGCATTCGATCTGGCGCGCCCCGGCCTCGACCGCCGCGAGGCTGTTCGCCGTGGCCATCCCGAGGTCGTTGTGACAATGGGTGGCAAAGACGATCTCGTCCGCGCCGGGCACGTCCTCGATCAGTCTCCGGATCAGGTCGGCGCTTTCGCGTGGCGCGGTATAGCCGACGGTATCGGGAATGTTGATCGTGGTGGCGCCCGCCTTGATCGCGATCTCGACCACCCGTTTGAGGTAGTCCCACTCCGTCCGGGTGGCATCCATGGGCGACCACTGGACGTTGTCGCACAGATTGCGGGCGTGGCTGACGGTCTCGTGGATCCGGTCGGCCATCTCGTCCATCGTCAGGTTCGGGATCGCCCGGTGCAGGGGCGACGTGCCGATGAAGGTATGGATGCGCGGCCGCTTGGCGTGCTTCACCGCCTCCCAGCAGCGGTCGATGTCGGGCAGTTGCGCCCGTGCCAGCCCGCAGATCACGGCGTTCTGGGACTGGCGGGCAATCTCCGATACCGCCTTGAAATCGCCTTCGGAGGCGATCGGAAAGCCGGCTTCGATGATGTCGACGCCCATTTCGTCGAGGAGGCTGGCGATCTCCAGCTTTTCGGCGTGGGTCATTGTTGCGCCGGGGCTCTGTTCGCCATCACGCAAGGTGGTGTCGAAGATCAAGACGCGGTCCTGGGGCTTGGTAGTCATGTCGGGTTCTCTCTGTTCTACTGTAAATCCGTGGCGCGTGACCAACCCTCTGAGCGGACGCGCCGGATGGCACGCTCAGAGGCGGATTAGCAGCAGCAGGTTGTCACGCAGCAGCGTCGCGCGGGGGCGCGGCAGGAAATTTATTTCGGCGGCGTGTGTCATGCCGCCATTTATACGCCCCGATTTTCAAATGGAAAGGGGGCAATCTTGCCTTCGCGGTCGTTTGGACAGGCCAAGCCGTTGAAGCGCGGGGGCAACGCGGCTAGCTTGCCGTGGATGAAAAGGGTTTTGATCATCGGTGCGTCGGGCGGGATCGGCTCGGCGCTGGCAGGGGCCTGCGCCGAACGCGACGTCGAGGTGACGGGGTTGTCGCGTTCGCGCGACGGATTCGACATCACCGACGAGGCTTCGGTGGCCGATCATCTCGGGGCGCTTGACGGTCCCTTCGACGCGGTGATCGTCGCCACCGGTGCACTGGAGATCGACGGCGCGGAGCCGGAGAAGACGATCCGCGCGATACGGCAGAAGGCGATGCTGGACCAGTTCGCGCTGAACGCGGTCGGCCCGGCGCTGGTCCTTGCGCATGTGCAGGATCTTCTGCCGCGTGAGAGCCGCAGCGTCGTGGCGGTACTGTCCGCACGGGTCGGGTCCATCGGAGACAACCGGATCGGTGGCTGGATAAGCTATCGCAGCGCCAAGGCGGCGGTGAACCAGATTGTCCATACCGCCGCGATCGAACTGGCCCGGACGCACAAGAAAGCGGTCTGCGTTGCCCTGCACCCCGGTACGGTGGCCACGCCCTTTACCGAGAAATACCTGGGCCGCCATCCCGCGGTGGCGCCCGACGAGGCCGCAGGGAATCTGCTGGCTGTCATGGACGGACTGAAGGTCGAAGACAGCGGCGGGTTCTTCGACTATGCGGGAAAGGTGGTGGCATGGTGAAACGGCTGGTTCTCGTGCTGGGCGACCAGTTGTCCGACACCCTGAGCGCCTTGCGCGAGGCGGACAAGTCGGAGGACATCGTGGTGATGGCCGAGGTCGCGGAGGAGACCGATTACGTCGACCATCACCCCAAGAAGATCGCCCTGATCTTCGCCGCGATGCGCAAGTTCGGCGCGGCGCTCGAGAAGGACGGCTGGACCGTCCGCTACACCCAGTTGGACGACACCGAAAACGCGGGCAGCATCGTCGGAGAATTGCTGCGCCGGGCAGAGGAAACCGGGGCGGAGGAGGTTCTCGTGACCGAACCGGGCGAATGGCGGCTGATCGACAAGCTGCGCCATGCGCCGATCAAGACCCGCATCCTTTCCGACGATCGGTTTATCGCCAGCCATGCCGAGTTCGAGAGCTGGGCAAAGGACCGCAAGGCACTGCGGATGGAGTATTTCTATCGCGACATGCGGCGCAAGACGGGGCTGATGATGGACGGCGACGACCCCGCCGGGGACAAGTGGAATTACGACCACGACAATCGCAAGCCCGCCCCCGACGAGGTGGACGCGTCGGGCCCGATGCAGTTCACGCCCGACGAGACCGTCGAAGAGGTGCTCGATCTGGTCGAGGCCCGTTTCGGCGACCGCTTCGGCGACCTGCGGCCCTTTCACTATGCCACCGACCAGGGGCAGGCGCGCCGGGCACTGTCGCACTTCGTCAAGCACGCCCTTCCCCGTTTCGGGGATTACCAGGATGCCATGATGGAAGGGCAGGCGTGGCTCTATCATTCGATCCTGTCGCCCTACATCAATATCGGCCTGCTCGATCCCGTGGAGGTCTGCCGCGCGGTTGAGGACGCATGGAAGGCGGGCGACGTGCCGATCAACGCGGCCGAAGGCTTCATCCGTCAGATCATCGGCTGGCGTGAATACATCCGCGGCATCTATTTCCTCGAAGGGCCGGAGTACGCGCAACGCAACGCGCTGGGCCACGACAGGGCGCTGCCGGCGTTTTTCTGGGGCGGCGAGACACGGATGAACTGCGTGTCGCAGGCGGTCTCCCAGACGCGCGAACACGGCTACGCCCACCACATCCAGCGGCTGATGGTGACGGGCAACTTTGCCCTGCTTTCCGGGCTGGACCCGCAAGAGCTTCAGGCGTGGTACATGGCCAGCTACATCGACGCCTTTGAATGGGTGATGTCGGCCAATGTCATCGGGATGAGCCAGTTCGCGGATGGCGGCGTGGTCGGCTCGAAGCCCTATGTGTCGTCGGGCAACTACATCGACCGCATGTCAGACTACTGCAAGGGCTGCGCGTACAGCGTCAAGGACAAGACCGGCGAAAACGCCTGTCCTTTCAACCTGCTGTACTGGCATTTCCTTGACCGGCACCGCGACCGGTTCGAGGAAAACGGCCGCATGGGCAACATGTACCGCACGTGGGACCGCATGGATGAAGATCGGCGCAAGACGGTGCTGGATGAGGCCGAGGTCTGGCTGAAACGGCTGGATGCCGGCGAAACGGTCTGAGCAGGCCCGCTAAAGCTGGCCGGCGGCCCTGAGGCGTTCGATGCCGTAGCGCAGATGCTCCGTGCGGAAGGAATGACCGCCGGGGAACAGGCAGAAATCCAGCACGTCGCCCGACGGGGCCAATCGGATGTCGCAGGTCAGGTCTTCGTAGCTGACGGCCATCGCCATGCCGAAATCGCCGAACTCCCGGTAGAGCGCCAGCGCATCCGCCACCTTGCCCTGCCGGGTCTCTCCGATCGCGCGGCCGTCCAGCGGAACTGTCTTGTCCGCGTCGCCGTGAATGTGGATGATGGAGGAAACAGGCGTCTGGCAGGTTTCGGGCGGTTCCAGCCAGAATGTCCCGGACATGGGGATGAAACCGGCGAAGGCGGCCGGATGGCTGCAGGCAAGGTTCCAGACCATCATCCCTCCCGCGGAAAAGCCGGCGGCAACGATCCGGTCGGGATCGATGGCGAACCGGTCTTGCGCGTCGGCGATCACGGCATCGAAATAGGCGAATTCGGCGGCGCCGGTACTGTCGAACGTGCGCGGGCCATGCGGCAGATCCCACGTCCCATCGACCCCTTGGGCCGCGATCAGCGCGAGGCCCGCGTCGGACAGCATGCGTCTGAGGCTGCCGTTGCGCATGGCCCCGGCGGCGGACCCGCGGTAGCCATGCGACCACACCAGCGCGCCCACCGGCGTCTGGCCGTCGTGGCCTTCGGGCATCGAGATGCGGTAGATGCGGTCACCCACGACACAGTCGGTATCCGCACCGCAGGACAGGGCGGGCGTTCCCAACATGATGGCGAGCAGGAGAGCAAGGATGCGCATGGCTCACCCTAGGCACGGAAGCCTGCGGTGTTCAATTCACAAGCCCGTTGCACGCTGAAAAAGGGCCGCCCGGTGAAGGGCGGCCCCGGAAACTGCTTCAGTCGATCAGCTTGCCGGTGATCTCGACCAGACGGCGCGCCTGGAAGCCGACGGCTTTCTGGCCCAGATCGTCGAACTTGCCCGCTGTACCGGAGTAGCCGTAGGGGTTGCCGTCCTCGAACTTGACCTCGTCGGCGTATCCCGGTGCGACGATGATGTTGCCCCAGTGCATCGCGGACTTGTAGAGGTTCTGGATCGTGCCTTCGCGACCGCCGTGGTTTGTCTGGGCGGACGTTGTCGCGGTGATCGTCTTGTTCACCAGCTTGCCTTCCTGCCAGAGCGGGCCAAGCGTGTCGATGAATGCGGCCATCTGGCTGGGCAGGTTGCCGTAGCGCGTGGGGAAGGAAAAGAAGTATCCGTCGGCCCAGGTCATGTCATCGTGCGAGACTTCGGGAATGTCCTGCATCTTTTCCACCTGGTTCTTCCAGGCCTCCTGCCCGTCGATGACCGATTGCGGTGCCGTTTCGGCGGCGCGGCGCAGGCGCACTTCGGCCCCGGCGGCTTCGGCGGCTTCCTTGGCGGCCAGCGCGATCTGATGGTTGGTGCCGTAGGTGGTATAGAAAATGACGGCGATCTTGGGGGTGCTCATGAGGTGCTCCTTGGATTGGACATACGAATGTAAAATGACACAGAGACCAGTTCGTTCCGCTCGGCAACGCACACCCCCTGTGATAATTTGCAGAAGGGGCCGCGGGCCTTTTACTTCACGCGCCTGCGGCCCATATCTGCGATCATGACCGCTGACATTCCCGATCTCGACCGTTTCGAGGACATTGCACGCCGCACTGTCGAAGACTTTCCGCCCCCGTTCCGGAGCGCGGCGCGCGACGTGCTGCTGCGTGTGACCGACTGGCCCACGGACGAGATGCTGGCGTCACTTGAGATACCGGAGCCTACCGGGCTGACCGGGCTCTACGAAGGCATTCCGATGACGCATAAATCGGTGATGGACATGGCCCATGAACCCGACACCGTCTGGCTGTTCCGCGAGCCCATTCTGCACGAATGGCGGGCGCGGGGCGATGTCGAGATCGACGACCTGATCGCGCATGTCACGATCCACGAGTTCGCGCATCACTTCGGCTGGTCCGACGACGAAATCGCCTCCGTGGCGCCTTGGCAGTACTGACGTCCTTCGGGGTCAGGAGGGGTCGCGCCAGCGGTTCACGATCGGATAGCGCCGGTCGAGCCAAAACGCCCCTTTTGTCAGGCGCGGGCCGGGCGCGGACTGGAACCGCTTGTATTCGCTGATGTAGATCAGGTGCTCGACCTTCTTCGCGACCTCGCGTTCGAAACCCGCCGCCACGCAGTCGGCGACCGAACCGTCCTGGTCCACGAGGATGTTCAGGATCGCGTCCAGTTCGGGGTAGTCGGGCAGGCTGTCGCTGTCCTTCTGGTCCTCGCGCAACTCGGCGCTTGGCGGCTTGGTGATGATGCTCTCGGGGATGACGGCCCCTTCCGGGCCCATCATCCAGTCGCGGTGGTTGGCGTTGCGCCAGCGGCATGTCTCGAACACGCGTGTCTTGTAGAGATCCTTGATCGGATTGTAGCCGCCCGCCATGTCGCCGTAGATCGTGGCATAGCCCACCGCGACCTCGGACTTGTTGCCGGTGGTCAGCAGCATCTCGCCGAACTTGTTGGACAGCGCCATCAGCAGCAGACCGCGCAGGCGGGACTGTATGTTTTCCTCTGTCAGGTCCGGATCGCGGCCCTCGAACAGGGGGGCGAGGGTGTTCGTGATGGCCTGTCGTCCCTCCTTGATCGGGACGTAGTCGTAGCGGCACCCGAGCGCCTTGGCCACGGCTTCGGCATCGTCGAGAGAGGCCTGTGACGTGTACTCCGACGGCAGCATGACACAGCGAACGTTCTCGGCCCCGAGCGCATCGACGGCGATCGTCGCAACGATCGCCGAGTCGATTCCCCCCGACAATCCCAGCAAGACCTTCTTGAAGCCTGTCTTTCCCATGTAGTCGCGCAGCGCCTGCACCATGACCCGGTAGTCCTGTTCCCAGGCGTCGGGCAGGGAGGCGAGCGGTTGTTCCAGAACGCGCCATCCGTCCGGCCCCCGTTCAAGGTCGACGTGGTGCACCTGTGCGTCGAAGGCGGGCATCTGCATCGCGAGCTTGCCGCCCGGGTTCAGCGCGAAGGACGCGCCGTCGAACACCTGATCGTCCTGCCCGCCCACCATGTTCAGGTAGATCAGCGGCAGACCGGTCTCGATCACCCGCGCGACCATCATGTTCATCCTGGTGTCGAGCTTGCCGCGATAGTAGGGCGATCCGTTCGGCACCAGCAGGAATTCGGCCCCGGTCTCTGCCAGCGTTTCAGAGACTTCGGGATGCCACGCGTCCTCGCAGATGGGGCTGCCGACCCGCGTGTTGCCCACGGCGTAGGGGCCACCCAGCGGGCCTGAATCGAACACGCGCACCTCGTCGAAGACGGTCTCGTTCGGCAGGTTGTGCTTGAGCACGCGGCTGGCGATCTTGCCGTTCTTCAGGATCAGGTAGGCGTTGAAAAGCTCCGCCCCCTCGGCCCAGGGGGCGCCGATGGCCAGCGCCGGTCCGTCCGCGCACTCCTTCGCCAGCCGTTCGACATGGGTCATCACGTCGAGCTGGAAGGCCCGCTTCATCACCAGGTCCTGGGCATTGTAGCCGGCGATGAACATCTCGGGCAGGGCGACGAGGTCCGCGTTGGCTGCCTTGCCTTCCGACCATGCCTGTGCCGCCAGTGCGGCGTTGCCGGCAAGGTCGCCGACCGTGGGGTTCAGCTGGCCAAGGGTGATGCGGAAACGGTCTGCCATGTGCATGCCTTTGCGGTTTGTTCCGTTCCGGATGTAGCAGATCGGGCCGGGGGGAAAAGCCCAAAGGACCTCGCGGGCGGGTCGCGGTGAAACCGCCGACGCGGCGGTGCCGGCACAAAAGACGATTGCCCCTCCTACCCCCATTGCTTAGGCTTGCCAACGATCCCGCTTTGACCGCGATGCAATCAGACAGGTATGCCGATGTCCTTTCGTTCACTGATCTTGTGTCTTTCGCTGTGCGCCGCGCCCGTCTGGGCGCAGGACGGGCAGGTTCTGACCAAGCAATACGACGACGGGGGCGTTTACGAAGGGACATTCCGCGGCGGGCTGCAACATGGGCAGGGCACC
Source organism: Sulfitobacter alexandrii (assembly GCF_001886735.1). NCBI lineage: Bacteria > Pseudomonadati > Pseudomonadota > Alphaproteobacteria > Rhodobacterales > Roseobacteraceae > Sulfitobacter > Sulfitobacter alexandrii. Next base: position 3,190,733 of record NZ_CP018076.1, on the reverse strand, counting down.
TACACGCTGCCCAACGGCTACCAGTACGAAGGCAACTGGGAAGACGGCGAAATCAAGGGCGAGGGCACCGCGCGCTTTCCCAACGGATCGGTTTACGAGGGCAATTTCTCAAAGGGCAAGCCGGACGGCTTCGGCAAGATCACCTTTGCGGACGGCGGCACCTACGAGGGCGACTGGGAAGCCGGTGCGATCATGGGGCAGGGTGTCGCGATCTATGCGAACGGTGTCCGCTACGAAGGCGGCTTCCGCAATGCCAAGCACCACGGCAAGGGCGTGATGCAAAGCCCCGGCGGCTACGAGTACAAGGGCGACTGGATCGACGGGGTCAAGCAGGGCACCGGGACGATCACCTATCCCGATGGCGCCGTCTACGAGGGCGCGATCGAGGCGGGCAAACGGAACGGCGAAGGCACGCTGACGATGCCGGACGGCCTCGTCTACGTCGGTCTTTGGCAGGACGGTCAGATCGAGGGCACCGGGACGCTCACGCAGCCGAACGGCGACGTCTACGAGGGCAATCTCGTGGCCGGTCGGCGCGAGGGCGAGGGCAAGGTGACCTACGCCAACGGCGATACCTACGTCGGCAGCTTCAAGGATGATCGCCGCCACGGGCAGGGCACCTTCACGGGGGCGGATGGCTACGTCTACACGGGCTCATGGGTGGACGGCCAGATCTCGGGGGAAGGGCAGGTCACATACCCCGACGGATCGGTCTACGTGGGGGAGTTCCGCGACGATCTGGCGGATGGCCAGGGCAAGATCACCTATCCAGACGGTTCCACCTACGAAGGCGCATGGGAGGCCGGCGTGATCGAGGGCGAGGGCCGCGCGACCTATCCCAACGGTGTCGTCTACGAAGGCGGGTTTTCCAACGCGCGCAATGACGGGCAAGGCGTCATGACCTACGCTGACGGCTACCGCTACGAGGGGATGTGGAAAGACGGCCAGCGCCACGGCATGGGCACCGCGACCTACCCGGACGGGACCGTCTACGAAGGCAATTTCCAGGACGGCAAGCGGCATGGCCGCGGCAAGATCACCATGGCCAACGGCTTTGTCTACGATGGCGAATGGACCGGGGGCGAGATCGAGGGGCAGGGCATCGCGACCTATGCCAACGGCGACGTCTACGAGGGCACCTTCAAGGCGGGCAAGCGACAGGGCACCGGCACCATGCGCTATGCCAGCGGGGAGGAAGCGAGCGGCGACTGGGACAACGGCGCCCTGACCGACGCCACCACCGGCGAGGCCGCATCCGAAACCGCGACCGCGGCAGAGCAGACGGACGCCGAGACGCCGCCGAGCGACGACGCGCCCGCCGAGGCCGCCCCGGCCACGGACAACTGACGCCCGCGGTCGCGTGGGCCGGGCAACAGCGACAGGTGATCCGATGATGGACGCGCTCGGTCTTCGACTTCCCATCTTTCAGGCACCGATGGCGGGTGTCTCCACGCCGCAGCTCGCGGCGGCGGTGTCGAACGCGGGCGGACTGGGGGCGATCGGCGTCGGGGCGACCGATGCCGCCGGGTCGGCGGAAATGATCGCCGAAACCCGCGCCGCGACGGATGGGCCGTTCAATGTCAACGTGTTCAGCCATGAAACGCCGCAGCCCGACCCCGAAGCGGAGCAGGCTTGGCTGGACCTTCTGCACCCGCTGTTCGCCGAATTCGACGCGGCCCCACCCGCGCGGCTGCGCACGATATACCGCAGCTTCGACGACGATCCCGACCTGCTGGCGCTCCTGATCGAGACCCGGCCCGCCGTGGTCAGCTTTCACTTCGGGCTTCCCGGCGCGCAGGCGGTCCGGGCGCTGCGCGATGCGGGCATCACCTTGCTGGCGACCGCGACGAATACGGATGAGGGGCGCAGGATCAAGGCGGCGGGCCTTCACGGGATCGTGGCGCAGGGGATCGAGGCAGGGGGCCACCGGGGCGTTTTCGACTGCCGGGCGCCCGATCCGCAACTCGGCACCCTTGCGCTGACCCGCCTGCTGACGGCGGAGCTGGACATGCCCGTCGTCGCTGCAGGCGGTATCATGGACGGCGCGGGAATCGCCGCTGCATTGCGGCTGGGCGCAGTCGCCGCCCAATTGGGCACCGCCTTCATCGACTGCCCGGAATCAGCCGCCGATGCCGCGTACAGGGCCGCGCTGCACGGTCCCGGCGGTTACCGCACGAGGCTGACGTCGGTGATTTCCGGCCGTCCGGCACGCGCGCTGGAGAACCGCTTTACCGCCGAAGACAGCGTCGCCCGGCACGGTACGCCGCCGGCCTACCCGATCGCCTACGACGCGGGAAAGGCGCTGAACGCCGCAGCCAAGGCGGCCGGCGAACACGGTTTCGGTGCCCAGTGGGCGGGACAGGGCGCGCCGTTGGCCCGGACACTTCCCGCCGCCGAACTGGTGGCCACGCTCGCCCGCGAGCTTGAGGCGCATCGCTGACCGGCCGGCAATCGGTCGCGTCATGCCGGCCGGGAGATGCTCAGAGCATCAGCTGGTAGCTGTGGGGCACGTAGGCGAACCCGTCGTCGCGTTTCTCCACGTAGCCGAAGGCGGGAAACGGCATGTGGTATCCGACAAAGGGGATGCCGTCCGCTGCCAGCATGTCCAGCAGGCGGCGGCGCGTTTCGGCTGCCGCTGCCTTGTCCTGATCGAACTGCACCTCCCAGTCGGGATGGGCCAGCGACCAGACGTAGTGGTTGGCGAAATCGGCGCCCAGAACAAGCTGCTTGCCGTCCGATTCGATCATGTAGGCCATGTGGCCCGGCGTGTGGCCGAAGGCCGCCATCGCCGTGATGCCCGAGGCGACCGAACCGCCGTCCTGAAGGAAGGTCATCTGATCCGCCAGCGGCTTGACCTTGGTGTTGAAACCTTCGTTGTCCATGCTCGACCACGCGTCGAATTCCACCTGTCCGGTGACGTATTGTGCGTTCGGGAAGGTCGGGGAGTCGCCCTGCATCAGGCCCCCGATGTGATCGCCATGCATGTGCGTCAGCACCACGACATCCACCTGGTCGGCTGAATATCCCGCGGCCTGCAACCCGGCCAGCGTGCCGTCTGCGTTGGTGCCGGTATCGAACAGCACCAGTTCGCTGCCGGTGTTGATGACCGTTGGCGTGAAGAAGAACTGTGCCTTGTCCGCCGGAATATGCGCGGCCTGCGACACCTGTTCGAAGGTTTCGTCATCGACGTTCTGGCCGAAGATGTCGTGGGGCGACTCGACCGTGCGTGTCCCCGCGAGGATCGTGGTCACGTCGAAGCCGCCGAGCGTGACGCGCCGGAACTGTGGCATCGCGGCCCCCGCCATCGGGGCGCTCGCCCGCGCGGTGGTGGCCATCGCGGCAAGGGGAAGGGCGGCAGCCCCTGCAAGCGCGCTGCGGCGGGACATTCTGAACGTGTTCTGCATGTATTGGTCCTCCGTTATCTGTTGAAACTGCGATGGAGGTAGCGGCGCGGCGGCGATTTCCCATGCAGACGGGTCGCGCGCGCGATCATATTTTCGTCAGAGCGCGGATGCGGCACGGCCGGTGGCCATGGTGCCGACCCTAGACAAACATGCCGCCCTGTGACACTTGACCGGGGTCCAAGGAGAACAGCATGGCCGCCGATACCGTCACCCGTTTCGCCCCTTCCCCCACCGGCTACATCCACGTGGGAAATCTGCGCACGGCGCTGATGAACTACCTCATCGCGCGCAAGGCGGGGGGCACCTTCATCCTTCGGATCGACGACACCGATCCGGAGCGGTCGAAAGAGGAATACGTCGACGGCATCAAGGAAGACCTGACGTGGCTCGGGCTGGAATGGGACCGGGTCGAGCGGCAGTCCGAGCGGCTGGACCGGTACCACGCCGCCGCGGACGAACTGCGCGCCAAGGAGCGGTTCTACGAGGCGTTCGAGACGCCGACCGAACTGGACCTGAAGCGCAAGAAGCAGCTGAACATGGGCAAGCCGCCGGTCTACGACCGTGCCGCGCTGGCCCTGACGGACACCCAGAAAGACGCGCTGCGCGCGGAGCGGGGCAATGGCGTCTGGCGGTTCAAGCTGGACCAGAGCCGGATCGAATGGGAGGATGGAATCCTCGGCGCCATTTCCATCGATGCGGCCAGCGTGAGCGACCCCGTGCTGATCCGGGGCGACGGGCAGATCCTCTATACCCTGGCATCGGTTGTGGATGACACGGACATGGGCGTGACCCACGTCGTGCGCGGATCCGACCACGTGACCAATACCGCGACCCAGATCCAGATCATGCAGGCGCTGGGTCACGATCACCCCGCTTTCGCGCATCATTCGCTGCTGACCGGGCCGCAGGGCGAGGCGTTGAGCAAGCGGCTTGGCACGCTCGCGCTGCGCGACCTGCGCGAGCAGGGGGTGGAGCCTTTCGCGTTGCTCAGCCTGATGGCGCGGCTCGGTTCCTCCGACCCGGTGGAGCTGCGGACCGACATGGCCACGCTGATCGAGGGTTTCGACATCGACCGGTTCGGCTCCGCCCCAACGAAGTTTGACGTGCGCGACCTTTTCCCCCTCACGGGCCGCTACCTGCAGACGCGGTCGGCGGAGGACGTGGCGGACAGCATCACGGACATCGGTGTGCCGGCGGACCAGGCGACGCGGTTCTGGTCCGTCACCCGCGAGAACATCGAAACGCTGCACGACCTGAAGCCCTGGTGGGAGATGTTCCGGGACGGCGCCGACCCGGTGATCGAGGAGGGCGACGAAAGCTTTGTCGCCGAGGCGATGGCGTTGCTGCCGCCGATGCCCTTTGATGAGACGACCTGGTCCACCTGGACCGCGGAGGTCAAGGAAAAGACGGGCCGCAAGGGGCGCGCGCTGTTCCGGCCCCTGCGGCTGGCGCTGACCGGGCAGGAGCACGGGCCAGAAATGGCCAACGTCATGCCGCTGCTGCGGGTCGTCAAGGCGCGCGGATGATGCCCGCCCGGCGGGCCGGTCACGCCCCCTCGGGGCGCGGCGGGCCTGCCATGGCCGACGGCGCGCCGGCCAAGTTCCTGACGGGCAACCTCTTCGTTCACGTCGCGGTCATGGCGCTTACGTCTTCTGTCGGGTTGATGGCGGTGTTCCTTGTCGATTTCGTCGACATGATCTTCATCTCGATGCTGGGCAAGTCCGAACTGGCCGCGGCGGTGGGCTATGCCGGGGCGATCCTGTTCTTCACCGCGTCCTTCGGGATCGGGATGGGCATCGCCGCGGGCGCCCTCGTGTCGCGGGCGCTTGGCGCGAACGAACCGGCGCTGGCCCGCGAACGCGCCACCCATGCGCTGCTTTACGGACTGCTGTTCGGCCTCGTCTTCTCGGCGGTGGTCTGGTCGGCGCTGCCCCGGCTCGTGTCCCTGCTGGGCGCAGAAGGCGAGACAGCCGCCCTTGCCGTGCATTTCCTCGAAGTGGTCGTGCCTTCGGTGCCATTCCTCATGGTGGGCATGATGGGGTCCGCCATCCTGCGCGCCCACGGCGACGCGCGGCGAGCCATGATGGCGACCATCGTGGGCGGAGTGGTCAACGCGGTTCTCGATCCGATCCTGATCTTCGGTTTCGGGCTCGAACTGACCGGGGCGGCGGCCGCCTCGTTCGCGGCCCGGGTCGCCATCGCGGGCACGGCGATCTGGCCGCTGGTCACCGTCTACGACGCCATTGTAAGGCCACGCTTCGCCGGTTTGCTGCGCGATTTCGTGCCGGTCGTCGCCATCGCCTTTCCCACGATTCTGGCACAGATCGCGACGCCGGTGGGACAGGCCTATGTCACCCGCGCGATGGCCGACTACGGCGAAGAGGCGGTGGCGGGCATGGCCGTGGTCGCGCGGCTGATCCCGGTGGCCTTTGCGGTGGTCTTTGCGCTTTCGGGGGCGGTGGGCCCGATCATCGGCCAGAACTACGGCGCGGGCGACATGGCGCGGGTGCGCCGCGGCTTCAACGCTGCCATCATCTTTGTCGCCGCGGTGATCCTCGGGGTTTCCGCGATCCTGTTCGTGCTGCGCGCGCCCATCGCCGACCTGTTCGGCGCGACCGGCATCGCGCGCGACCTGATCTTCCTTTTCTGTGGTCCGCTGTCGCTGGCGTTCTTCTTTCCCGGCGTGCTGTTCGTGGCGAACGCGGTGTTCAACAACCTCGGCCAGCCGTTCCTGTCCACCGTCACCAACTGGGGGCGCAACGCCGTGGCCCTCATCCCGCTGGTCTGGCTTTGCGCGGCGCTAGGCGGCGCGCCCGGCGTGCTGATCGGTCAATCCCTGGCCGGGGCGGTGTTCGGCGTCGTCGCCTGGATCATGGCGTTGCGGTGCATCGCGCGGGGGGGCAAGCCGGAACGGCAGGGGCAGGAAATCTTTGGCCGTGAGGGCCGGCTGATGACCCTATTCCACGCGCGCCGATAGCCGGGCGAGGTGATCGTCCACCAGCGCGGTCTCGTCTGCCGTGAGCACCTTGTGCCGCGGATACCGGGGGGCGGCGCGGTCGTTCAGCACCGGCGTCTCCCAGCCGTCCGTGGTGTCAAAGAAATCCTGCACGCCCGATTCCCCGAATTCGTGCAGAAAACCCTGCACGACCACATCAAGATAGCTGAGCAGGATGGCATGATCGCCCGGCACACCGGTATCGGCGGGGGGCACCGCGTAATGCGCGATGTCCGGCGCGGGACTGATCGGATGGATCACGGCACCACCCGAGGACACGCGCGCATAGCCGGCTTCGCGGGCGTCCAGCGCCGCCCAGTCGGCACCCGGGACTGCCGCGATCAGCCCGTCGATGGTGGTATCGGGATCTTCGATGACGCTCAGGAACACCAGGTCGCGCACCGCCGTCCGGACCCACGCACGCCGCCAGCCCCGCAGGCGGGCGGGATGGGCATCGGGGTAGTCATGGGTCTGGCGGTTCACGAGGCTGCCATAGCCGAAGAAGTAGGGTGTCATGTGTCCGGGTCCGTCAATTTGGGCGCAAGAGACCATTGATGCCCCGCGCATACAAGCCCGCTTGACGCGCGGTCTGCCCTCGGCCTACGAAAGGGCATCCGTCACGGGAGAATCGGATCATCCGATGCCGAAGGAGCAACCGCCCCGGAAACTCTCAGGCACAGGGACCGTGCAGGATATCGACACTCTGGAGAGTGGTGCCGCGCGCACCCGCCGAAGGGATAACGATCTCAGGCGAAAGGACAGAGGGGGCATCTTGGACCGCGACATGCGGGGGAAAGATGCCGGATTGATCCACTCGGACAGGCGGCAAGCAGAAGAGGTGCCGCGCCGATGGACGATCTGAAACACACGCCGCTGTTCGATCTGCACGTGGAACTGGGCGCCAAGATGGTGCCCTTCGCCGGCTATGCCATGCCGGTGCAGTATCCGCTGGGCGTGATGAAGGAACACCAGCACGCCCGGGCTGCCACAGGTCTTTTCGACGTCAGCCACATGGGGCAGGTGATGCTGTCGGGCCCATCGTGGGACGCGGTCGCCCGCGCCTTCGAGACCCTGGTGCCGATGGATGTGCTGGGTCTGGCCGACGGCAGGCAGCGCTACGGCTTTTTCACCAACGACGCAGGCGGGATCGAGGATGACCTGATGTTCGCCCGTCGGGGCGACGACCTCTTCGTGGTGGTCAACGCGGCCTGCAAGGACGCCGATATCAGCCGGATGAAGGCCGCGCTGGAACCCGGCGTGCGCGTGGCGCCCCTGACGGACCGGGCGCTGATCGCGGTACAGGGGCCCGGCGCGGAAGCCGTGCTTGCCGGGATGGATGGCCGCGCGGCGGACATGGCCTTCATGGACGTGTGCGATCTCGACCTCGACGGGGTTTCGGTCTGGGCGTCCCGTTCCGGATATACGGGCGAGGACGGGTTCGAGCTGTCGGTTCCCGATCATCAGGCGGAGGCGCTGGCCCGCGCCCTTCTGGCACAGGACGGCGTCGAGGCCATCGGGCTCGGCGCGCGGGATTCGCTGCGGCTTGAAGCGGGGCTGTGTCTGTACGGTCACGACATCGACGCCGGGACGACCCCGGTGGAGGCTGCCTTGACCTGGGCGATCCAGAAGGTGCGTCGCGCGGACGGCGACCGCGCGGGCGGGTATCCGGGCACGGAAACGGTGATGGACGAGATGGACAGGGGCGCCGCGCGCAAGCGGGTCGGGCTGTTGCCAGAAGGCCGCGCGCCCATGCGCGAAGGGACCGACATTTTCGATGCCGCGGAAGGCGGCGATCGCGTCGGCTGCGTGACCTCCGGCGGCTTCGGCCCAAGTCTTGGGGCGCCGGTTGCGATGGGCTATGTAGAGACGGGGCGGGCCGCGGTCGGCACGCCTCTGTGGGGCGAGGTCAGAGGCAAGAGACTGCCCCTCACCGTGGCAAAGCTGCCTTTCGTTGCAGCGAATTTCAAACGTTGAAGACAACAGGGAAGACACAATGAAATTTACCGAAGAGCATGAATGGCTGCGCGAGGAAGACGGCGAAATGGTGATCGGCATCACCATTCACGCGGCCGAGCAACTGGGCGACGTGGTGTTCGTCGAACTGCCCGATGAAGGCACGGTCGTCAGCAAGGACGACGAGGTCGTGGTGATCGAGAGCGTCAAGGCCGCCTCGGACATCCTTGCGCCCGTGGATGGCGAGATCACCGAGGTCAACAGCGCCCTCGCGGACAATCCGAGCCTCGTCAACGAGGATCCGCAGGGGGAGGCATGGTTCTTCAAGATGAAGATCAGCGATCCGTCCCAGATGGACGAATTCATGGACGAAGCCGCGTACCAGAAATTCATCGGCTGACGCGGCCCTGACCGCTGGCGCGTCCGGCGGGATAACCTGATTGCCAGAAAGAACGAGGAGGCCGCGATGAGCTTCAAGCCGACAGACTATCTGCCTTACGATTTTGCGAACCGCCGTCACATCGGGCCCTCCCCGGCCGAAATGTCGGAGATGCTGAAGGTCGTCGGAGCCGGATCGCTCGAGGATCTCATCGACGATACCTTGCCCAAGGGCATCAGGATGAAAGGGGGGCTCGACTTCGGCAAGGCCAAGTCGGAGCGCGAGGTGCTGGAACACCTGCGCAAGGTGGCGTCGAAGAACAAGGTGCTGACCAGCCTGATCGGGCAGGGCTACCACGGGACCGTGACGCCACCGGCGATCCAGCGCAATATCCTTGAGAACCCGGCCTGGTACACCGCCTATACCCCCTACCAGCCCGAGATCAGCCAGGGCCGGCTGGAGGCGTTGCTGAATTTCCAGACCATGGTCTGCGACCTGACGGGGCTGGAGGTCGCCAACGCGTCCCTGCTGGACGAGGCGACGGCCTGTGCCGAGGCGATGACCATGGCGCAGCGGGTGTCGAAATCGAAAGCGGTGAAGTTCTTTGTCGATCGTGACTGCCACCCCCAGAACATCGCGGTGATGAAGACCCGCGCCGCGCCGCTGGGGATCGAGGTGATCGTGGGCGACCCGGCCAAGATGGGCGCGTCCGAGGTTTTCGGCGCGATCTTCCAGTATCCGGGCACCTACGGCCACGTGCGCGATTTCACCGACAGCATCGCGGCATTGCACGAACACAAGGGCATCGCCATCGTATCGGCCGACCCGCTGTCGCTGACCCTGCTGAAGGAGCCGGGCGCGATGGGGGCCGACATTGCCGTGGGCAGTACCCAGCGGTTCGGCGTGCCCGAAGGTTACGGCGGGCCGCACGCGGCCTACATGGCGTGCAAGGACGCCTACAAACGCGCCATGCCGGGCAGGATCGTCGGCGTCTCCATCGACGCGCATGGCAACCGGGCCTATCGGCTGTCGCTTCAGACCCGCGAACAGCACATCCGCCGCGAGAAGGCGACCAGCAACGTGTGCACCGCGCAGGCTTTGCTGGCGGTCATGGCGTCGATGTACGCCGTGTTTCACGGTCCCGAAGGCCTCAAGGCGATTGCGCAACGCATTCACCGCAAGACCGTGCGACTGGCCCGCGGGCTGGAGGAAGCCGGGTTCAAGGTGGACCCGCAGGCCTTCTTCGACACGATCACCGTCGACGTGGGCCCCCTGCAGGCGGCGGTCATGAAATCGGCCGTGGACGAAGGGATCAACCTGCGCCGCGTGGGGGAATTCCGGGTCGGGATCTCGCTGGACGAACGCACCCAGCCCGCCATCATCGAAGCCATCTGGCGGGCCTTCGGAATCGTCAAGAAGGACAGCGACTTCGCGCCGGAGTACCGTGTCCCGGAAGAGATGCTGCGGACCTCGGATTACCTCACGCATCCGATCTTCCACATGAACCGCGCCGAAACCGAAATGATGCGTTACATGCGCCGCCTCGCGGACCGGGATCTGGCGCTGGATCGGGCGATGATCCCGCTCGGCTCCTGCACGATGAAGCTCAATTCGGCAGCCGAGATGATGCCGGTCAGCTGGCGTGAATTCTCGCTGGTCCACCCCTATGCGCCCGCGGATCAGGCCCTCGGCTACAAGGAGATGATCGACGATCTGTCCGCCAAGCTGTGCGACATCACGGGTTACGATGCGATATCCATGCAGCCCAATTCCGGCGCACAGGGCGAATACGCGGGACTGCTGACAATCGCCGCCTACCACGAGGCACAGGGCCAGGGGCACCGCAAGATCTGCCTGATCCCGATGAGCGCCCATGGCACCAATCCGGCCAGCGCGCAGATGGTGGGCTGGAAGGTCGTCGTGGTGAAATCCGCGGCCAATGGCGACATCGATCTCGACGATTTCCGCGCCAAGGCAGAGGCCGCGGGCGATGACCTCGCCGCCTGCATGATCACCTATCCCTCGACGCATGGCGTGTTCGAGGAAACGGTCACGGAGGTGACCCGCATCACGCACGAGTTCGGCGGACAGGTCTACATCGACGGCGCCAACATGAATGCGATGGTCGGCCTGTCGCGGCCCGGCGACCTCGGCGGCGACGTGAGCCACCTCAACCTGCACAAGACGTTCTGCATTCCGCACGGCGGCGGCGGCCCCGGCATGGGGCCGATCGGGGTGAAGTCACATCTGACGCCGCATCTGCCGGGGCACCCGAACGAGGGCGGCGCGGCGGTCTCGGCGGCGCCTTACGGCTCGCCCTCGCTGCTGCCGATCTCGTGGTCCTACTGCCTGATGATGGGGGGCGAAGGACTGACCCAGGCGACCCGGGTCGCGATCCTGAATGCCAACTACATCGCCAAGCGGCTCGAAGGCGCGTTCGACGTGCTCTACAAGGGGCCCTCGGGTCGCGTGGCGCATGAATGCATCATCGACGTGCGTCTCTACGATGAAAGCGCCGGTGTCACCGTGGACGATATCGCCAAGCGCCTGATCGACTGCGGGTTCCACGCACCGACCATGTCCTGGCCCGTGGCCGGCACCCTGATGGTGGAGCCGACCGAGTCGGAGACCAAGGCGGAACTGGACCGTTTCTGCGATGCGATGCTGGCCATTCGGCAGGAGATCGCGGCCATCGAGAAGGGCGAGATGCCGCGCGAGAACAACCCGCTCAAGAACGCGCCGCACACGGTCGAGGATCTGGTCGTCGAATGGGGCGACCGCCCCTACAGCCGCGAACAGGGATGTTTCCCTCCGGGCGCTTTCCGCGTGGACAAGTACTGGCCGCCGGTCAACCGGGTGGACAATGTCCATGGCGACCGGAACCTGATCTGCACCTGCCCCCCTCTCGAGGCCTACGCGGAAGCCGCGGAATAGCTCTGGGCCCCATTGGGGCCGTCAATCGGAAACAAAAAACGGCCACCGTTGCGGTGGCCGTTCTCGTCGATGTCAGACTGTCGGGACAGCTCAGCCGAGCAGCAGGACGGCGCCAAGCGGAACGTCGACGTTGCAGCTGCCGATGGCCGGTTGCGCGGTCGCCGCGCGGTCGGGATACCACAGGCGGCACGACCCTGCGGGCGGGTAGTATCCGCGGGGCACGTTGACGCCACCCGTGTTGTTGATGTCGTTGCGCACGGCCATCTTCACGGGGCCGGAATAGGAACCTGCCGAGGCTTGATGCAGGGGCAGGCTGACGGCAGTTACGGCAATCGCCGCGATGCAGGTTTTCTGAATTGCTTTCAGCATCTTATTTCTCCATCTATAGGAGCCCGGGGCAGATCGGGCGTTCAGATGGCAAGTAAACACCGGGGCGGCGCAAAAGTTCCCGCGTCTCAACCGGCCGAACCGGCGTCCTTCGGCAGCAGGAAGTCGAAGACCTTGGCCAGACGCTGCCATGTCGCCTTGTCAGGCGCGGCGAGGATATGGCCCTTTCGCAGCGTGGCATCGTAGTCGCCGCCGCCCAGCATCTGTACGTGGCCACCGGCCTGTTGGCAGATCAGCACGCCCGCCGCATGGTCCCAGGGGTTCAGGCTCTCGGTCAGGAGAAAGTCGATATGGCCCTGCGCCAGCATCCGGTATTCATGCGCCGAACACCGCAGGTTGTCGACGCGCCCGAAGCGGGCCATGGCGGCGGCCAGCTTGTCGCGTCGATCACCCTTGAACAGGTACAGGGGGATATAGCCCGAGAGGTCGGCCAGGTCGCCACCCCCGCTGACATGCAGGTCGTGCGCCTTGCCCGACGGGTGTTGCATCTGCGCCGGTGACCGGTCGTCGGCAATGGCCCAGTCATCCATCACCGGATCGTAGATCAGGCCGAAGGCGGGTTTGCCGTACTGCGTGACCGCGAGGATGATGCCGAAGACGGAAAGACCGCGCGCGAAGTTCCAGGTGCCGTCCACCGGGTCCACGATGAAGCACAGGGGCGCGCCCGCAATCCGGTCGAGCAGGCTGGCATCCTTTGCCACGGCCTCTTCCCCGATGACGAGCGCGCCGGGGAACGCGAGTTGCAGGGCGCGGGTTATCATCGCCTCGGCCGCCGTGTCCGCAACGGTCACCAGATCCTCGGGCCCTGTTTTCGTGTCGATGTCCGCCGCCGTCAGGCCGCGGTATCTGGGCATGATCTCGGCCCGGGCAGCGCGGCGCAGGATGTTGATTACATTGGTGCGTTGCGCGGGGCTGAGGGCAGGGGGGCGGTGTGCGGGCAGGGTGTCAGACATGGCTCGATCCTTTGCTTCTGGTGCAGCCTTGCCCGATCCTGCCGGGCATGTGCAAGACGTGGTTTCGGCCTTGGGTCATTCCCGCGCACGCAGCACCTGTGCGGGCCGCGCGTTGAGCGCCCGCAAGGCAAAGCCGAGGCCTGCCAGGACCGATGCCAATGCCCCCCCGGTCACGATCAGCAGGGCAGAGGACCAGATCACGACAAAGTCCGTTTCCATCACGTAACGGCTGACCGCCCAGCCGCCCAGGATGCCTGCCAGCAAGGCCACGCTGCCCGCGAAGAGACCGAGCAGCGCGGCCCGCAGGATGAAGCTGGCGGCAATGGCGCGGCGGGACGCGCCCAGCGTCTTGAGCAGGGCCGATTCATAGCGCCGTGCCTCGGCGCCTGCCGCGGCCGCGCCGATGAGCACGACGAACCCGGTCAGCAGGGTCGCCAGCGCCCCGTAGGACGTCGCGGCGGCAAGGCTCGACAGCACGGCCGACACGCGGTCGATGGCGTCGCGCACGCGGATCGCGGTGATGTTGGGATAGGCACCTGCAAGGTCGCGCAGAATCGCGGCTTCGGCCTCCGGTTCGGCGTAGACGGTCGAGATGAAGGTATGCGGCGCGGCTTCGAGCGCGGCGGGGTTCATCGTCAGGATGAAGCCGATCCCGGCGGTGGAGAAATCGACTTCCTGAAACGACGCGATGGTGCCGGTGATGTCGCGGCCGAGCACGTTGATCGTCAGCGTATCCCCCAGCTTCAGGCCCATCTCCGCGCCTTCCTCGGCGGCGAAGCTGATCAGCGGCGGGCCATCGTAGTCCTCGGGCCACCAGGCGCCCTCGGTGATGTTCGCGTCGGCGGCGGGGCGGGCGGCGTAGGTGACCCCCCGATCCCCCCGCACGACCCAGTGATCGCCGGCCACCTCCCGCGCGGGGCGGTCGTTGATCCTCGTCACGACGCCGCGCAGCATCGGGGCGCTGTCGATCCGGCTGACCGCCGGATCGTTTTCCAGCCTTTCGGTATAGCCGGGCATCTGGTCCTTCTGGATGTCGACGAAGAAATAGGAGGGCGCGACGTCGGGCAGGTTTCCGGCGATGGCCTTGCGCAGGTTGCCGTCGATCTGGCCGACCGCCGCCAGCACCGACAGGCCCAGCCCGAGCGACAGGACCACCGCGCCGGCGCCTTCGCCCGGTCCGGCGAGCGCGGCGAGGGCCCAGCGAAGGCGCGGGCGCCCCCGTGCCAGCCGGGCCCCGGCACGGGCGAGCACCCGCAGCAGAAGACTGGCCAGCATCAGCAGGGCGAGAGCGCCCGCGATCCCGCCCAGTGTCCACAGCGTCAGCCGCCACGACCCGTTGAACCAGCCTGCAAGGCCGACCAGCGCCGCGGCCAGCACCGCGATGGAGGCGAGGTATTTCGCGGCGGGCAGCGAACGCGCGCCGGCCCAGGCATCGCGAAACAGGGTTGCGGCACGCACGTCCTCGCTGCGGGCGAGGGGCCAGAGGGTGAAGGCGAGCGCTGTCAGCAGCCCGTAGATCGCCGCCTCGGCCAGCGGCGCGGGGTAGAGCGCGAAGCTTGTCGGCAGCGGCAGGCGGGAGGCGATGACGGGGGACAGCAGCAGCGGCACGAGCCCGCCAAGGATAACGCCGATGGCAACGCCCAGCAGCGACAGCGCGCCGATCTGGATGAAATAGGTCTGGAATATCGTCGCGCGGTCCGCTCCGAGGGCCCGCAGCGTGGCGATCACGCCGGTCTTGCCCCGCAGGTAGGACCGCACCGCGGCCGAGACCCCGACGCCACCGACCGCGAGGCCGGACAGCCCTACCAGCACCAGAAAGGCGCTCAGCCGTTCGACGAAACGGGCGACGCCGGGCGCGCCGTTGCGCGAGTCGGTCCAGCGCATGCCCGCATTCTCGAACCTGGTTTTGGCTTCCGCCTCGAGCGCCGCAAGATCGGTGCCGGGGGCCAGTTTCAGCCGGTACTTGCTGTTGTAGAGCGTCCCGGGCGACAGCAGGCCGGATCCCTCGAGCGCGTCACGCCTGAGCAGGGTGCGGGGGCCGAGGGCGAAACCGCTGGCGGCGCTGTCGGGTTCGCGCAGGATCAGCGCGTTCAACCGGTAGTCCCGCGTGCCGAGCCGGAAGACATCTCCGGGCGCAAGGCCCAGCCGGTCGGACAGCGCGCGCTCCATCACCGCGCCGGGCAGATCGTCTTCGGTCGCGAGGGCAAGCGACAGCGGCAGGTCGGGGTCGAGCCGCATCTGGCCGACGAGCGGATAGGCATCGTCCACTCCCTTGATCTGGGTCAGGGCCCGGTCTTCGCCCGCCACCGCCATGGACCTGAATTCGACGATCTCTGACAGCGCGACGGACCGCTCGGTCATCCAGGCCCGTTCTTCGGGCGTGGCGAAACGGTAGGTGAAATCCAGTTCGGCATCGCCACCCAGCAGGGCCGCGCCCTCGCGCGCGAGGCCCGCCTCGATGGCCGCGCGGACGGAGCCGACGGCGGCGATCGCGGCAACCCCCAGCGCGAGACAGGCAAGGAACAGCCGGAAACCGCGCAGGCCCCCGCGCATTTCGCGTCGGGCAAAACGGGCGGCGAGCGCAAGGCTCATGCGATCTGCCCGTCGGCCAACGCGATGGCGCGGTCGCAGCGGTCGGCCAGTACGGGGTCGTGCGTCACCAGCACGAGCGTCGCACCGTATTGGTCGCGGAGCGAGAACAGCAGGTCCATGATGGCTGCTCCGTTGGCACTGTCGAGGTTGCCCGTGGGTTCGTCGGCCAGCAGGATAGCGGGGCGTGGCGCGCAGGCGCGGGCCAGCGCCACCCGCTGCTGTTCGCCGCCCGACAACTGTGCCGGGTAGTGGTTGGTGCGGTGGCCCAGCCCCACGGTATCCAGCGCCTCCTGGGCGCGGTCGAACGCATCGGCAAGACCCGCAAGCTCAAGCGGTGTCGCCACGTTCTCGATCGCGGTCATGGTCGGGATCAGGTGAAAGGACTGGAACACGATCCCCATCCGGCCCTGCCTGAAGCGCGCCAGCGCGTCCTCGTTCATTGCGGTCAGGTCCTCGCCCAGGGCCCGCACGGTGCCGCCGGTGGCGCGTTCCAGTCCGCCCATGACCATCAGGAGAGAGGATTTCCCAGAACCGGACGGTCCGGTCAGGGCGACGCTTTCCTTGGGCGCCACGTCGAGAGAGATGCCGCGGAGGATATCGACCGGTCCGGCATTGCCCTTGAGCGACAAAAGCACATCTTGGAGGTGGAACACGTTGTCATTCACGTCGGGGCCTTTCTGCGGGGTCTCTACGGATATGGAGTTGTCATGGTGATGCGCAAGGCGATGCTGGGGATTGTTCTGGTCTGGGGCCACGCCGTAGCGGCAGAGGACGTCGTGATCGCGGCCCTGGGCGACAGTCTGACGCAGGGTTACGGGCTTCCGGCGGAGCAAGGCTTTGTACCGCAGCTGGAAGGATGGCTCCGCGCACAGGGGGACGAGGTGACACTGATCAACGCGGGGGTGTCCGGCGATACCACCGCCGGGGGGCTCGCCCGCGTGGGCTGGACCCTCACGCCCGAGGTGGACGGGCTGATCGTCGCGCTGGGCGGCAACGACCTGCTGCGCGGATTGGCGCCCGATCAGGCGCGCGCCAATCTTGACGGCATTCTGCAGGCGGCACGGGACGCCGAGGTCGAGGTGCTGCTGATCGGGATGGAGGCGCCCGGGAACTACGGCCCCGACTACAAGGCAGAGTTCGACGCGATCTACCCCGACCTTGCCGAGGCGTACGACACCGGGTTTCTGGGCAGCTTCTTTGCAGGCCTGACAGAAGGTGACACCCCCGCCGATCCTGCCCGACTGCGGGAATATTTCCAGGCCGACGGGATCCACCCCAATGCCGAGGGCGTCAGCCGCATCGTGGCCCGTGTCGGCCCCGAGGTTCAGGCCCTGATCGAACGGATCGAGGCGGATTGACCCTTGACCGGGCGGCTGTTCCTGACCTCGCCGATGTCCGCGCTCGCCGCTGCGCTGGAGGTGCCTGTCGGCGCGCTGGTCGATGAGCCGCCGCGGGCGAACGTGGCACCGGGCCAGCAGATCGTCACACTGACTCACGACAGACTTTGCCACATGCGCTGGGGTATCATCCCGGTGGGCCGGGTGAACGCGCGGGGGCGCCCGGTGATGGAAACGATCGTGAACGTGCGCAGCGAAACCGTTTTCGACAAGACCGCTTTCGCGGGGACAGGCCGGGCGGTGGTCCCTGTGGACGGCTGGTACGAATGGACGGGCGAGAAGCGGCGCAAGACGGCCTGGCGGATCACGCCGAAAGGCGGGGGTTTTCTCTATTTCGCGGCGATCACCGACCTGTGGCGTGCGCCGGGCGGCATGGAGGTGGCGCAGGTGGCCACCCTGACCTGTCCGCCGAACGGCGACGTCGCGCCGGTACACCACCGGATGCCGGTCCTGCTGGAGAAGGAGCAGATCGGGACCTGGCTGACCGGAACGGCAGGGGCGGTAGACCCCCTGTTGCGGCCCTGGCCGGAGGGCAGTCTCGACATCCTCGAAGCAAGGGGGGGCGACTGGACAGCGCCCTGAGCGATCCCCGGACAGATCCCGATCGCCGGTCGGGAACAGGTTCCGCGCACCGACCCTGTCCTTGCATGGGCGGGAATTGAATACGGGCGCCCGAAGCGCCCGCCTTCTCTTGTCTGGCTGATGTGATCAGGCCAGCGCGATGTTCGCCGCGCTTTCGCGGCCATCGCGGCCCGCTTCCACATCGAACGTCACTTTCTGGTTGTCCGCGAGGCCGGTCAGCCCGGCGCGTTCGACCGCTGAAATATGAACGAAGATGTCCTTGCCACCGCCGTCAGGCGCGATGAAGCCGTAGCCTTTGGTGGTGTTGAACCATTTTACGGTGCCGGATGCCATGGGCCCGTCCTCCTGTCTTTTTCTGCCCGCGGAATGCGGCAGCGTGGCTCGGACGAAGTCGTGATCGTTCCAGCGCCAGAAGGCAGGGAGTGTCGAAAGTCGTTCGTGCAGCAGTTGCGATATTGAAAGCTTTCCAGTGAAAAGCAAGTGCCTTTGCGGGCATCGGCACAATTGGCGGTGCCCTGCGCATGAAATTTCACCGGAATGAAATAATTTGACCGCTTGATAAAAAAATATCTCTGGGGCAGAGTTTTTGTCAGACCCAGCCAATGCAAGGTGAGCCAGATGACCTCAGACGTGTTTCAACCGGGAATCCAGTCGGGGCGGTTGAGCCCGGAAGACTACGAGGCGCAATTTTCGGACCTGCATCCCCCGATGGCGCACCACGAAGCGCTGGTCGCGGCGGACCGGTGCTATTTCTGCCACGACGCGCCCTGCATCACGGCCTGTCCCACGGACATCGACATTCCCCTGTTCATCCGCCAGATCGCGACCGGAACGCCGGACGCGGCGGCCAAGACGATCCTGAGCCAGAATATCCTTGGCGGGATGTGCGCGCGGGTCTGCCCGACTGAGCAACTTTGCGAACAGGCCTGCGTGCGCGAGAAGGCCGAAGGCAAGCCGGTGCTGATCGGCCAGCTGCAGCGTTTTGCGACGGACCACCTTCAGGCTCGGGGCGTGCACCCGTTCGAACGCGCGGCGCCCACCGGCAAGACGGTGGCGGTGATCGGGGCCGGGCCGGCGGGCCTGTCCTGCGCCCACCGGCTTGCGATGCTGGGGCATGACGTCGTGATCCACGACGCACGGCCCAAGCCCGGAGGGCTGAACGAATACGGCATCGCGGCCTACAAGACCCCCGGCGGGTTCGCGCAGGCCGAGGTGGACTGGCTGATGCAAATCGGTGGCATCGCGTTCAGACATGAACGCGCGCTGGGCCGCGATGTCACCCTCGAAGCCCTCAGGGCCGAATACGACGCGGTCTTTCTCGGTCTCGGGCTGGGTGGGGTCAACGCGCTGGGTGCCGAAGGCGAGGACCGCGACGGGGTGATGGACGCGGTCGATTTCATTTCGGACCTGCGGCAGGCAGGTGACCTCGCGGCGCTGCCCGTCGGGCGCGACGTGGTCGTGATCGGCGGCGGCATGACGGCCATCGACGCGGCGGTGCAGGCCAAGCTTCTGGGCGCGCTGAACGTTACGCTTGTCTACCGGCGCGGCCGGGAGCGGATGAATGCCAGCCCCTTCGAACAGGATCTGGCGGCGTCCAAGGGTGTCCGGATCGTGACCCATGCCGTCCCCGTTGCGCTGCATGGCAACGGGGCCGTCCGCGAGATCGAGTTCGAATACGTGGACGATGCCATGAAGGGCACCGGCCAGCGGCTGAAGCTTTCCGCCGATCAGGTGTTCCGGGCAATCGGCCAACGGCTCGTGGACGGCGATCTGCCCGAGTTGTCGGTCAACAAGATCAAGACCGACGAGAAGGGCCGCACCAGCCTGCCCGGCGTCTGGGCCGGCGGTGACTGCACGGCCGGTGGCGATGACCTGACGGTGACGGCAGTCGCCCAGGGACGGGACGCTGCCATGGACATCCACGCCAGCCTGACGGCCGGCTGATGCCCGAGTTGCCCGAAGCCGAGGCCGCCCGTGCAAGGCTGGAGTCCGGCGCGTTGCATCGTACCATCGCGGGTTTCGCGCTGGGCGAGGTGACGCATATGGACCTGCCGGACGAGGCGTCCCGCGAAAGGCTGATGGGCACGCAGTTCACCCGCACCCGGCGGCACGGCAAGTACATCTTCATCGGCAGCGTGGACGGCCCGTGGTTGCACATTCACCTCGGCATGTCGGGGTCATTGCGGGTCATGGACGCCGGAGACGAGCTGCCCGACTACATTCGGCTGACCGTCGAATTCGAAGGCGATCGCCGGCTGCATTTCCGCGATCCGCGCAAGTTCGGCCGGATCGAGGTGATCGACGACGTGGACGATTTCATCGCCGCGAAGGGCTTGGGGCCGGATGCGCTGGAGATCGGCGACAACGCCTTTGCGGATGCGATCGGTCGCACGCGGGGTGCGGTGAAATCCGCCCTGCTCAGCCAGAAGAAGCTGGCGGGGATCGGCAACCTCTGGTCGGACGAGGCACTCTACCGCACCGGGATCGACCCGGATGCGCGCGGCAGCGACCTGACGCAGGAGCGCATCGGCACCCTGCACCGCGCCACGCGCGAGATCCTGCAATCGGTGGTCGATACCGGTGCAACCTATTCGAAACTGCCGGACGACTGGCTGATCCACCGCCGGGATGACGGCGCGGCCTGCACACGGTGCGATGGAACGATCACGAAGAAGAAAGTGGGCGGGCGCACGTCCTACCACTGCCCGGACCATCAGACGGGCACCTGATGACCGCGTGGCCGGCGCGTGTCCCGGCCGAGACTTGACCAAGGGGAGGGCCAGACATGGCTGATCTGACAACCGACTTCCTGGGGATCACATCCCCCAACCCGTTCTGGCTCGCCTCCGCGCCGCCGACCGACAAGGAATACAACGTGCGTCGCGCCTTCGAGGCCGGATGGGGCGGGGTCGTGTGGAAGACGCTCGGCTCCGAAGGGCCGCCCGTGGTCAACGTGAACGGCCCGCGCTACGGTGCCGTCTACGGGGCGGACCGACGGCTGCTGGGCCTCAACAACATCGAGCTGATCACCGACCGCGACCTCTACACCAACCTCGAAGAGATCAAGCGCGTGAAGGCGGATTATCCCGACCGGGCCCTGATCGTCTCGATCATGGTGCCCTGCGAGGAAGAGGCGTGGAGGGCGATCCTGCCGCTGGTGGAGGACACCGGCGCCGACGGCATCGAGCTGAACTTCGGTTGTCCCCACGGGATGAGCGAGCGCGGCATGGGTGCCGCCGTGGGCCAGGTGCCGGAATACATCGAAATGGTGACCCGCTGGTGCAAGCAGTACTATTCCAAGCCCGTGATCGTGAAGCTGACGCCGAACATCACCGACATCCGCAAGCCCGCGGCAGCGGCCAAGGCGGGCGGCGCGGACGCGGTGAGCCTGATCAACACGATCAACTCCATCACCTCGGTGAACCTCGATACCATGTCGCCGGAGCCGTCGATCGATGGCAAGGGATCGCACGGCGGCTATTGCGGGCCCGCGGTCAAGCCGATCGCCATGTCCATGGTGTCCGAGATCGCCCGCGACCCGGAGACCCGGGGCCTGCCGATATCGGGCATCGGCGGTGTCACCACATGGCGTGACGCGGCGGAGTTCATCACGCTGGGCTGTGGCAACGTGCAGGTCTGCACGGCGGCCATGACCTACGGGTTCAAGGTGGTGCAGGAAATGATCAGCGGCCTGTCCGACTGGATGGACAGCAAGGGCCACACCAGCATCGAGGATTTCAGGGGAGCGGCGGTGCCCAATGTCACCGACTGGAACCAGCTGAACCTCAACTACATCGCCAAGGCGAAGATCGATCAGGACCTCTGCATTTCCTGCGGCCGCTGCTTCGCCGCCTGCGAGGATACCAGTCACCAGGCGATCGCCATGTCGGAGGACCGGACCTTCACGGTCATCGACGAGGAGTGCGTCGCCTGCAACCTCTGCGTCAACGTGTGCCCGGTCGAGGGCTGTATCACGATGGAGGCGATGTCACCGGGCACCACCGATCCGCGCACGGGAAAGGTCGTGCAGCCCGATTACGCCAACTGGACGACGCACCCCAACAACCCTGCCGCCACCGCCGCGGAATAGCCTAGCCCCCCGCAGGCTTGAGGAACGGCGACGTCGGCAGCGGGTCCGGCATGGTGCGGGAGATTTCGGCGGGCGTGAGCGGCGCGTGGTCGATCTGCGCGGCCAGGATGGACCCGGCCGTGGCGGTGTCGGGCCGTTCCGTGGCGAGCGGCGCGGGCACTGGTGCACGGTCCGGGAGGGCGCCGGGGCGGATGGGCGGTTGCGCCCGATCAAGGGTCGCCGCATCGCCTGCGGGCGATGTACGGGTGACAGTCAAGGCGCCCTGCGGTCCGCCCGGCAGGCCGGAAGGCGGCGCGAGGCGCAGGCTGTAGAACGGTAATTGGGTCATCATCGCTCCGATCATCGACGTATCGGCCCACCACCCGCGGCCAATCTGCGGTGAATCGGTGAAGATCGGGTGAACGCCTGACCGTCCGGTTTCAGACCTCGAGCATGGCCCTGAACATGCGGTTCAG
Source organism: Sulfitobacter alexandrii (assembly GCF_001886735.1). Classification (NCBI taxonomy): domain Bacteria; kingdom Pseudomonadati; phylum Pseudomonadota; class Alphaproteobacteria; order Rhodobacterales; family Roseobacteraceae; genus Sulfitobacter; species Sulfitobacter alexandrii. Next base: position 3,168,612 of record NZ_CP018076.1, on the reverse strand, counting down.
ATGGTCGGAGGCGCGGGCATGAGGGTCGGCGTCTGCCCCCAGAAGCAGGCTCACCTGGCTTTCGAAATCGGCGTAGTGCTGGGTCGTGGCCCAGATCGAGAAAATCAGGTGCTGGGGGTCCAGTGGCGGCAATCTGCCCTGCGCCACCCAATGCGCGACCAGCGCGCATTTCTCGTCGAACAGCGGTTTCAGGTGGCCGGAGAGTTCGGGCCCGATCCGCGGGGCGCCCTGCAGGATCTCGTTCGCGAACAGCCTGCTTTCGCGGGGCATGTCGCGGGCCATGTCCAGCTTGCGCTGGACGTACGACAGGATTTCCGTCGTCGGATCACCTTCGGGGTTCATCGCCACCAGCGGATCCAGCCAGCTGTCCATGAGGCGGCTCAGAAGGGTGACGTGAATATCCTCCTTGCCGTCGAAATAATACAGGATGTTCGGCTTGCTCAGCCCCGCCTCCGCCGCGATCTGATCGAGGGTCGCGCCGCGGAAGCCGTGGCGGGAAAACACCTCCAGCGCGGCATCCAGGATCTTTCCGCGATTGCGTTTCTGGATGCGACTTGGTTTCTTGGGCGCGCCGTCTGGCAAGGGCGTCTCCCTTCGGGTGCTGATTAAAGAGGCAGGTTCCCGGTGGTCGGAAACGAGGGCAAAGCAGTTCTTGACAGATGGCAGTGTAATGGCAATCGTGCCTTTACCAAATGGTAAAATTTGATCGCCAGCCTGTCGAGGAGCCAGCAGATGCCCGCACCCGGAGAGAACCTCAAGATCAACCCGGATCGCCTGTGGGACAGCCTGATGGAGATGGCCAAGATCGGCCCGGGTGTCGCGGGTGGCAACAATCGGCAGACCCTGACCGACGAGGATGCGGAGGGCCGCGCGCTGTTCCGGAAATGGTGCGAGGACGCGGGCTGCACCATGGGGCTGGACCAGATGGGCAACATGTTCGCCCGGCGTGAAGGGACGGACCCCGACGCGCTGCCGGTCTACGTGGGCTCTCACCTTGATACGCAGCCCACGGGCGGCAAGTACGACGGTGTCCTGGGCGTGCTCGCGGGGCTCGAGATCGTGCGCACGCTGAATGACCTTGGGGTCAAGACGAAGCACCCGATCGTCGTGACCAACTTCACCAACGAGGAAGGCACACGCTATGCCCCCGCGATGCTGTCGTCCGGGGTGTTCGCGGGGATCCACACGCAGGACTGGGCCTACGCCCGCGTCGATGCGCAGGGCAAGTCCTTTGGCGACGAGCTGAAACGCATCGGCTGGCGCGGCGAGGAAGAGACGGGTGCGCGCAAGATGCACGCCTTTTTCGAGCTGCACATCGAACAGGGCCCGATCCTCGAGGCGGAGGAAAAGCAGATCGGTGTCGTGACGCATGGCCAGGGCCTGAGCTGGACGCAGGTCACTGTCACCGGCAAGGACAGTCATACGGGGTCGACCCCGATGCCGATGCGCCGCAATGCCGGCTTGGGCATGGCCCGAATTCTGGAGAAGGTGGACGAGATCGCCTGGTCGCACAAGCCGCACGCGGTGGGCGCGGCGGGGCATATCGACGTGTACCCCAACTCGCGCAACGTGATCCCCGGCAAGGTGGTCTTCACGGTCGATTTCCGCTCACCCGATCTGAGCGTGATCGAGGACATGGAAAAGCGCCTGCGCGAAGAAGGCCAGAAGATCGCGGATGACATGGAACTTGGCATCGAATTCGAAAAGGTCGGCGGCTTCGATCCGGTGGCATTCGACGAGGATTGCGTGAGCGCGGTGCGCGACGCGGCCGAGCGGCTGGGCTACAGCCACATGAACCTGATCTCGGGCGCGGGTCACGATGCCTGCTGGATCAACCGCGTCGCGCCCACGGCGATGGTGATGTGCCCCTGCGTCGACGGGCTGAGCCACAACGAGGCGGAAGAAATTTCGAAGGAGTGGGCGCAGGCGGGCACGGATGTGCTGCTGCACGCGGTGGTCGAAACCGCGGGGGTGGCCGGATGAGGGCGCCGTGGACCATCTTGCACGGATGGGGCGCACTGCGGCGCGATGCCGGGGCAGCGCATGATTGAACAGGGGCTGTCGATATCCCAGCGGATCGACCGGCTGCTGGACGCGGAAGTGGCGGACGCCCTGGCCAGCAGCGACCGGGTGACCCGGCGCACGGCCCGGGATTTCGAACGCGTGCGGCGCGCGCCCAGAGAGGTGACGGTGAATTTTTCGGGCGGCATCACCCAGCGATGCTGGTCGGTCGGCCGGGGCGATGGCACCTACCGCGTCGTCTACCTGCCCACGGCGGGATACTTTTCGCTGTGCGTGGAAAGTGACTTCGGTCCGCTGGACATCGGGGTGCACGGACCGGCGCTGGGGTGCTTCGGGTCGGTGTGAAACGGGGGCGGCCCTTTGGGGCGCTTGGCGATCATCGGGCCCAGAAAGAGAAACAGACGGGAGAAACGTGATGAGCAAGGTGATCAAGGGCGGGCAGGTCTGCACCGCGGACCGGACCTGGAAGGCGGATGTGCTGATCGAGGGCGAAAAGATCGTCCGCATCGGCGAAGACCTGACCGGGGACGAATACATCGACGCCGAAGGCGCCTATGTCATCCCCGGCGGGATCGACCCGCATACGCACCTCGAGATGCCCTTCATGGGCACGACGGCGGCAGAGACATTCGAGAGCGGCACATGGGCCGCCGCCTGTGGCGGGACCACGATGATCGTGGATTTCTGCCTGCCGGGTGCCGATGGTAGCATCAAGAACGCGATCAACGAATGGCATCGCAAGTCGGCGCCGCAGATCTGTTCGGACGTCGGATACCACATGGCGATCACCGGGTGGAACGAGACCGTCTTCAACGAGATGAAGGACGCCGTGGAGATGGGCGTAAACTCGTTCAAGCATTTCATGGCCTACAAGGGCGCGCTGATGATCGAGGACGACGAGATGTTCGCGTCGTTCAAGCGCTGCGCCGAACTGGGCGCGCTGCCCATGGTCCACGCCGAAAACGGTGACCTGGTGGCAGAGCTGCAGCAGAAGTATTTCGACCAGGGCATCACCGGACCGGAGGGGCACGCCTATTCCCGCCCGCCGGAGCTGGAGGGCGAGGCGGCGAACCGGGCGATCACCATTGCGGATGCGGCGGGCGTGCCGCTTTATATCGTGCACGTGTCCTGCGAGCAGGCGCACGAGGCGATCCGCCGGGCCCGCCAGAAGGGCATGCGCGTCTACGGCGAGCCCCTGATCCAGTTCCTGACGCTGGACGAATCCGAGTACTTCAACACCGACTGGGACCATGCCGCGCGCCGGGTCATGTCGCCGCCCTTCCGCAACAAGCAGCACCAGGACAGCCTGTGGGCCGGGTTGCAGGCCGGTTCCCTTCAGGTCGTGGCAACGGACCACGCCGCATTCTCGACCGAGCAGAAGCGGGCCGGCAAGGATGACTTCCGCATCATTCCGAACGGGTCGAACGGGCTGGAAGAGCGCCTGTCGGTCCTCTGGACCGAAGGGGTGGAGACGGGGCGGCTGACGCCGAACGAATTCGTCGCGGCAACCTCGACCAATGTGGCCAAGATCCTCAACATCTATCCGCGCAAGGGCGCCATCGTCGAAGGCGCGGATGCGGACATCGTGGTGTGGGATCCCAAGATCACCCGCACGATCACGCCCGCCAACCATCATTCGGTCCTCGACTACAACGTCTTCGAAGGGTTCGAGGTGACGGCGAACGCGCGTTACACGCTGAGCCGGGGAGAGGTGATCTGGGCCTGGGGGCAGAACAGTCAGCCGCAGCCGGGGCGGGGCAAGTTCATTCCGCGCCCGGCCTTCCCGTCCGCGAACGTGGCCCTGTCGAAGTGGAAGCAGCTGACGAGCCCGAAGATGATCAAGCGCGATCCGCTGAACATTCCGGCGGGGATCTGATGGCGTTGAGCGTGAGGAGGGCATCATGCCAAGAGGTCTAAGACCAAGTACGATGCGCAACGCTCATCGTTTTGAGAAGTATATTCTTGATCAACTGCTTAGCGTCGTAATAACAGCGGTAATTCTATTCGCGGGTTATGTCTGGTATACTGGTCAAAGCGTCGCGGAGGTCGTCAGGGACCTTACCGAAATAGCCAAACCGACAGAAGCTGCCGAATGAGCGATATTCGGCATGTCATCTCCGCCCGCGATCTCGACCTCACGTTCCAGACGAACGATGGCCCCGTGCACGCGCTCAAGGGTGTGAGCCTCGACATCGCGCGGGGAGACTTCGTCAGCTTCATCGGCCCCTCGGGCTGCGGCAAGACGACCTTCCTGCGGGTCATGGCGGACCTCGAAAAGCCGACCGGGGGGACGATCACGGTCAACGGGGTTTCGCCGGAGGAAGCGCGGCGCGCGCGGGCCTATGGCTATGTCTTTCAGGCGGCGGGGCTCTACCCCTGGCGGACCATCGGCGGCAACATCCGCCTGCCGCTGGAGATCATGGGCATCCCCAAGGCGGAGCAGGCCGAACGGGTCAAGAGGGTGCTGGACCTTGTCGAACTCGGCGGGTTCGAAAAGAAGTTTCCCTGGCAGTTGTCGGGGGCATGCAGCAGCGCGCCAGCATCGCCCGCGCGCTGTCCTTCGACGCAGACATCCTGTTGATGGACGAACCCTTCGGGGCGCTGGACGAGATCGTGCGCGACCATCTGAACGAACAGCTTTTGAAGCTGTGGGAGCGGACAGGCAAGACCATCGCCTTCGTGACCCACTCGATCCCGGAGGCGGTCTTTCTCAGCACGAAGATCGTGGTGATGTCACCGCGGCCGGGCAGGATCACCGACGTGATCGACAGCCCCCTGCCTCGCGAGCGGCCGCTGGATATTCGGGACACGCCGGAATTCCTCGAGGTGGCGCACCGGGTGCGCGAAGGGTTGAGGGCGGGGCATGGCGGTGATTGATGCGCGTCAAGCGGCCCGGTCCGCCGCGACTTGCCACGACGTTCCGGGTCCGCTCCGCCGTTTGTGTGGGGAGGCGAGGTCCCCCTTCATCGTTCACGGCCATCGGCTCACCAGCCTGTGCCGCCGTTGCAGGAAACAGCCAAATCCTTTCATTGTTCTTAAAATACACAAATTGCACCGCCTGCGGCTGGCCGAGGTGCCGGTGTATTTGCGGAACAATGAAGCGGGCGGTATCGCATGATGCGGTCCGTGGTTCCCGTCTTGACCGTCGTCGGTTTCCTTCTGGTCGCCTGGTACGCGGCTGCGGTCTGGCTGAACGCGCCATGGGCCTACAACAAGGCGCAGCGGGCGGGAACTGAACTGACGATATCGCAACTGGTCGCCGATACCTGGTCGCAGGACAAGCCCAAGCTGCCCGCGCCGCACCAGGTCGTGCGCGAGGTCTGGGAAACCACGGCGCAGAAGGCGATCACCTCCAAGCGGTCGCTGATCTACCACGCGGGCATCACGCTCAGCGCGACCTTGCTGGGTTTCGTCTTGGGGACGGGGCTCGGCATCCTGCTGGCCGTGGGGATCGTTCATAACCGGACGATGGACATGTCCGTCATGCCCTGGGTGATCGCAAGCCAGACGATCCCGATCCTAGCCATCGCGCCGATGATCATCGTGGTGCTGAATGCCGTGGGCGTCTCTGGCCTGCTGCCGAAGGCCATGATCAGCATGTACCTGTCCTTTTTCCCGGTCGTCGTGGGCATGGTAAAGGGGTTGCGGAGCCCCGACGCGATGCAGCTGGACCAGATGCGCACGTGGAACGCGAGCCGGGGCGAGACATTCCGGAAACTGCGGCTGCCGTCCTCGATGCCCTATCTCTTCACCTCGCTGAAGGTCGCGATGGCGGCATCGCTGGTGGGGGCCATCGTCGGAGAGCTGCCCACCGGGGCGGTGGCGGGCCTCGGTGCACGGCTGCTGGCGGGCAGCTACTATGGACAGACGGTCCAGATATGGTCGGCGCTGGTGATGGCGGCGGTGCTGGCGGCCTGCCTCGTGGGCTTCATCGGATTGCTGCAAAGGCTGACCCTGCGCCGGATGGGCATGGAATGATGGGCTGGGTCGTCTTCGCCTTCGGGGCATGGATCGCCGGCTGGCTCGTCAACGTCAGGCTCGCCCGGGGGCCGGTCAGCTGGTGGGCCTCCCTCGCGGCACCCCTCGTCTTTGGTGCGACGCTTCTGGCGGTCTGGGAAGGGGTCGTGCGCGGCTTTGCGATCAACCAGGTGCTGTTGCCCGCGCCGACGGCGATCGCCGCCCGGATGGGCGCCTCGGCCGACCTGCTTTGGGCCGATTTCGTGCAGACCGTCCTGAAAGGGGCCCTGTCGGGTTACGTGATCGGGTGCGGCGCGGCTTTCCTGATCGCCGTGGCGATCGACCGCTTTCCGTTCCTGCAAAGGGGGCTTCTGCCTGTCGGAAACTTCGTGGCCGCCCTGCCGGTGATCGGCATGGCGCCGATCCTGGTGATGTGGTTCGGCTTCGACTGGCAGTCCAAGGCGGCGGTGGTCGTCGTCATGGTCTTCTTTCCCATGCTGGTGAACACGGTGCAGGGTCTTCAGGCGGCGGATGCGATGCAGAAGGACCTGATGCGCACTTATGCAGCCGGGTACTGGCGCACGCTCGTGAAGCTGAGGCTCCCCTGCGCCATGCCGTTCATCTTCAACGGCCTCAAGATCGGGACGACGCTGGCATTGATCGGCGCGATCGTTGCTGAATTTTTCGGCTCGCCCATCGTGGGCATGGGCTTTCGCATCTCGACCTCCGTGGGGCAGTTGACGCTGGACCTCGTATGGGCAGAAATCTTTGTCGCGGCACTCGCAGGCTCGGCCTTTTACGGGCTGGTCGCGCTTGCCGAACAACGCGTGACATTCTGGCATCCAAGCCAGAGGACTTGACCAAGAAGACCAACCAAGGGGAGTAAGAAAATGAAAACCATTACCAAGATCGCGGCCGGTGCGGCGCTTGGCGTCTGGGGCACGATGGCCCAGGCTGCCGACGACGTGACCCTGCAGCTCAAGTGGGTCACGCAAGCGCAGTTTGCGGGCTACTACGTGGCCAAGGACAAGGGCTTCTACGAGGAAGAAGGCCTGAACGTCACGATCAAGCCGGGCGGCCCGGACATCGCACCCGAGCAGGTGATCGTCGGCGGTGGCGCCGATGTGATCGTGACATGGATGGCGGCGGGGCTTGCCGCGCGTGAACGCGGTGTGCCGCTGGTCAACATCGCCCAGCCCTTCAAGACCGGCGGTCTGCAGGTGAACTGCCTGAAATCCACCGGTGTCGAAAGCCCGGATGATTTCGCGGGCCGCACCATGGGCGTCTGGTTCTTCGGCAACGAATATCCGTTCTACGCCTGGATGGCATCGCTCGGCCTCGAGACGGACGGCGCGGACGAGAACGGCGTGACGGTCCTGAAGCAGGCGTTTTCCGCCGATCCGCTGATCCAGGGGCAGGCCGACTGCATCTCGACGATGACCTACAACGAGTACAACCAGATCATCGAGGCCGGCATCACACCGGAGGAACTGGTCACCTTCAACTACCTCGAAATGGGGTTCGGTATGCTTGAGGATGGTCTTTACGTTCTCGAGGACGATCTGGAAGACCCGGAATTCAAGGACAAGATGGTCCGTTTCGTCCGTGCCTCCATGAAGGGATGGAAATACGCCGAGGAGAACCAGGAGGAAGCCGCCGAGATCGTGATCGATAACGACGCGTCCGGTGCGCAGGAACTGGATCACCAGCTTTACATGGTGGGCGAGGTCGCCAAGCTGACCGCCGGCAGCAACGGTGCGCTGGACCCTGCGGACTACGAACAGACGGTCAAGACGCTGCTGTCTGCCGTGAGCGAGGAGAACCCCGCGATCACCAAGGAGCCCGAAGGCGCCTGGACACACGAGATCACGGACGAAGCCCTGAACTGATCAGGGCGATCGGGAAAAAAGAAGGGCCGGTACGCAGCGTACCGGCCCTTTGCGTTTGCGCTTCGGCGCTTTCAGAGAACGGTAACTTTCGTTCCCAGCGGCACCCGCTCGTAAAGATCCTTGACGTGTTCGTTCAGCATCCGGATGCAGCCGTTGGACACCGACCGCCCGATGGAGCCGGGCTGGTTCGTGCCGTGGATGCGGAAGTACGTGTCCTTGCCGTTCTGGAACAGGTAGAGCGCACGCGCACCCAAAGGATTGGACGGGCCGCCGGGCTGGGCATCCGTGTTGCCGATGAACCGCTTGTAGGCCTGCGGATCGCGTTCGATCATCTCGTCCGTGGGGCGCCAAGTCGGCCATTCCTTCTTCACGTCGATGGTCGCGGTGCCGGTGAACTCCAGGCCCGCCTTCCCGACGCCGACACCGTACCGGATCGCCCGACCGGGAGAGGTGACATAGTAGAGGTAGTGGCTGCGCGGCAGGATCAGCAATTGGCCGGGCTGGTATTGACGCTTGATCGATACTTCCTGTGGGGTCGGATCATAGGCACCGGCCTGCGCGCTCAGGGCATGTGGCAGGGCGGCGGCAGCCAGGGAACTGGCAAGAAATGTACGGCGGCGCATTCAATGCTCCATGTAAATAGGGTGGCAGATGATCCATTTTCGGGGCCGTCCGCGATGCAGGCAAGCCTCGGTCGGGAAAAATCTGTCCGATGTTGCACATTGGTCGGGCTACCGCGTGCAGCCCGGTCGATTGGAAAACGCGACCCGACCGCTTGGGTTCCTTCGGCTGACGGCGCACCGCGAGGGAATCAGCCCGCAGGCCACGACAGACGGGCGAAAGCGGTGGTCCCTTCCGTTGCGTCACCGTCTTGGGGCGATCCGAGAACACGCCTCGTTTTCGGCCAATAAACGCGATTTCTGGCGAGAAGTGGCGGCAAAATCATCGGCAATTGGGCCATGGCACCGTCTGACGCCTCATTCCCGCCCATATCGGAAACAATGTGCCCGACATCGCAAAATTGTCTAAATCACGTCGCAAAAATGCCCTTTGCAGCCGGCCAACCTCGGAAAAACTCTGCTCGCACTCCGTTCACTACGCGTGATCGACAAATTCTGAGGGATGACACATGCGAATTTTGGCCGTTGACGACGACCCGGTGATTCTCGATCTGCTTGAGCGCGCCCTGTCGGACAGCCGTGGGTATCAGCTGACCACCTGCAAGACGGCGGAGGAGGCGCTTGCCCTGCTGGCCGGACCGATCCAGCCGTTTGAATGTTTTTTGCTGGATGTCATGCTGCCGGGCATCGACGGGATCGAGTTGTGCGATCGGATCCGGCAGACGCAAGCCTACCGGTCTGCCCCGATCATCATGATCACGGCGAGCCGCGAAGCCGACCTGATGGAGCGTGCGTTCTACGCGGGCGCGACGGATTTCATCTCCAAGCCGCTCGACGGCGTGGAACTGAGCGCACGGATCGTGTCGGCAAGCATGCTGAACGACAGTCTGCACCGGGAGCGGGAGGTGCGCCACACGCTTGCCGACCTGACTGCCAAGATGAAGGTGCGTTTCGAGGAGCCGATCAAGCTGGAGACGCCGCAGGTCACTGACCTCTTGGCGCTCGAAAACAGCCTGCTGCGCCTGCCCGAAGGGCTGTACGCGATGACGTTGTTCACCGTCGACGTGATGGGGCTGCGCGGCATCCACCGCGCGGTCGCGGCGCCCGCCTTCCGCCATCATCTCGAATCCGTGGCCAGCGCGCTGGTCCAGGCGCTGGAACACCGCACCTCGCGGCTGGCCTATACCGGTTCGGGGCGGTTCATGGGCGTTGTCATCGGGCGGGAACGGTTCAGCCGCGATGCGGTCCTGACCCAGATGAACGCAACGCTGTCCGCGGATTGGGATGTCGCTGCCAGCGGCACGCCGATGCCCCCCGCGATTCGCCTGACGAGCCTGTCGGATCAGCGGCTGTGGTCCGGCGTTTCCGCCAGCGACATGCTGCGGTCGAAAAAAGCCAACGCCGACTTGCTGCGCGGTGTCCCGGAAGAGCAGGAAGATGCCCTGTTCGACAAGCTGGATGCCAAGGTGTCGCGCGCGTCCTGAAGGGGCTTCCGGACCGCCCATCGGGCGGCCCGGCGTGCACTTGCCTCAGCGCACGAACTTCTTGTGCTTGAGCCGCTTGGGTTCCAGCGCGTCCGCCCCAAGGCGGCGTTTCTTGTCTTCTTCGTAGTCCTCGAAGTTGCCTTCGAACCATTCCACGTGCGCCTCGCCCTCGAAGGCGAGGATGTGGGTGCAGATCCGGTCGAGGAAGAAACGATCGTGGGAGATGACGACGGCGCAGCCGGCGAAATCGACGAGCGCATCTTCGAGCGCGCGCAGGGTTTCGACATCGAGGTCGTTGGTCGGTTCGTCGAGCAGCAGCACGTTGCCGCCCTCTTTCAGCAGGCGTGCCATGTGGACGCGGTTGCGCTCACCGCCTGACAGCAGGCCCACCTTCTTCTGCTGGTCGCCGCCCTTGAAGTTGAACGACGAGCAATAGGCGCGGCTGTTCACCTCGGCATCGCCCAGTTTGATGATTTCCGCCCCGCCGGTGATCGCCTGCCAGACGGTGTCTTCCGACTTCAGGTCGTCGCGGGACTGGTCGACGTAGGACAGATCCACCGTATCGCCGTATTCGATGGTGCCCGCGTCGGGCTTTTCCTGTCCGGTCAGCATCTTGAACAGCGTCGATTTACCCGCGCCGTTCGGGCCGATGACGCCGACGATGCCACCGGGCGGCAGCGAGAAATCGAGCCCCTCGACAAGCAGCTTGTCGCCCATCGCCTTTTTCAGCCCCTGAACCTCGATCACCTTGGACCCAAGACGCGGACCGTTGGGGATGACGATCTGCGCGCGCGACAGCTTTTCCCGCTCGGACTGGGCCGCCATCTCGTTGTAGGCGTTGATGCGGGCCTTGGACTTTGCCTGCCGCGCCTTGGCGCCCTGCCGCATCCATTCCAGTTCGCGTTCCAGCGTCTTCTGCTTGGACTTGTCCTCGCGCGCTTCCTGCTCAAGGCGCTTGGCCTTCTGTTCGAGCCAGTCGGAATAGTTGCCTTCGTAGGGCACGCCGCGGCCCCGGTCGAGTTCGAGGATCCAGCCGGTGATGTCATCGAGGAAATAGCGGTCGTGGGTGACGATCAGGATCGTGCCCTTGTAGTCGATCAGGTGTTGCTGCAGCCATGCGATCGTTTCGGCGTCGAGGTGGTTGGTGGGTTCGTCCAGCAGCAGCATGTCCGGCGCTTCGAGCAGCAGCTTGCAGAGGGCGACGCGGCGTGCTTCGCCGCCCGAGAGGGAGCTCACGTCCGCATCGTCGGGCGGGCAGCGCAGCGCCTCCATGCTGACGTCGATCTGGCTGTCCAGATCCCAAAGGTTCTGGGCGTCGATGTCGTCCTGCAGTTTCGCCATCTCCTCGGCGGTTTCGTCGGAGTAGTTCATCGCGAGTTCATTGTAGCGGTCGAGGATGGCCTTCTTTTCGGCCACGCCCTCCATCACGTTCTCGCGGACCGTTTTCGTCGGGTCGAGCTGCGGTTCCTGCGGCAGATAGCCCACCTTGGCGCCCTCGGCGGCCCATGCCTCGCCCTGAAAATCCTTGTCGAGGCCCGCCATGATCTTGAGCAGCGTCGACTTGCCCGCGCCGTTCACCCCCACGACCCCGATCTTCACGCCCGGCAGGAAGTTCAGGTTGATGTTCTCGAAGGTCTTCTTACCGCCGGCGTAGGTCTTGGAGACACCGGACATGTGATAGACGAACTGGTAGGCGGCCATTGCTGTTTCCTGTCTGGTCAATGAGGTTTCGCCCCGCAATATAACGGGGATTGGCCGAGATCAACGTGCACCTGATCGACGCGGCCCCCATCGGCTCGCGTCCGGGGAATGGCGCCGTGGCAACGCTTTCTTCAGGTCTGTGAGGCTAGCTTGCGTCCGAAAGGAACAACTCATGCTAGATTCGCTCACAGAACGGCCGCACCCGCGGCATGTTTCCCCTCCCGATACCATCGACGCGGCCGTGACGATCGACGCCGAGAACCGGATCATCTCTTTCAACGCCGCGGCTGAGCGTCTTTGGGGCTACAGCAGCAGCGAGGTGATCGGCAAGAACGTCCACCTGTTGCTGCCCCCCGACATCCGGGCGGACCACGACAACCTGATCGAACGGCACCGCAAGACGGGGCAGGACCGGATCGTGGGCACGAGCCGCGAAGTGCCGATCCACCGCAAGGACGACACGACGGGTTATGCGAGGCTTGCGCTGCGGGTCGAGACGCAGGAGGACGGTGCCAAGCACTACATCGCGTTCCTGACGGACGTGACGGAGCAGCACCACCGGACGCTGGAGACGCTGCAGGTCATGCGGGAACTGCTGGACCAGATCGACAGGTTGACCACCGGTATCAACACGATCGCGCAGCAGACCAACCTTCTGTCGGTCAACGCCTCGATCGAGGCGGCGCGCGCGGGTGACATGGGGCGTGGCTTCGGTGTCGTCGCCATGGAGATACGCGCGCTGTCGAACCAGGCCCGCGAGATCACCAACGAAATTGAAACGGTCGTGGAATCCGGGCGGCAATCGGTTGGAAATCTGGCTCGGGATTCAGTTCCCACCGGCAAGGCGACCTGAGCCCGTTTCATGGCATTCATCGCGGCGGGTGGCATGTCCTATTGCATAAATTGATTCTACCATGGCGTGAGGTCGGCCTCCGGATATCGCGACAATTTAGGGCCCGGCCGACCTCCCCGAGTGGGCCTTTTGCCTGCTCTGGAACAAATCTTCAGGCGCATCGACCGGAACGGCGGAAATTTCGGTCGATGCGAATTGATTTTCTCTGTTACATTTTTGTTAACTCGAGGGTGGCGGTCCTGCCGTTCCCGAACGGGTCAACGAAGCCGCGACTTCGCGCCGGCATGTCCTGTGACACCGGCGGAGCGCACAGGGACAACAGGGAAATCTCATGTCAAAAACCGCAATCGTTGTGGGGCTGGACGGTTCCGAAGCCGGGGCGCGCGCGCTGGCCTTCGCAAAGGACCGGGCCCGGATGATCGGCGAATGTTCGATCACGATCTGCTACGTGATCGAATGGTCGCCGTTTTCCTTCCAGACACCGGAAGAGAACGAGCAGCGTCACAAGCGCCGCGAGGAAGAGCTGAAGCTCGCCCACGAACGGGTCATCGACCCCGCTGTCAGCGCGGCGCATGCCGACGGCTTCGAGGTGACGGGCGTTGTCCGCCACGGAGACGCCGCCGACATCCTTGACGACATCGCCAAGGCGCAGGGCGCCAGCCAGATCGTTGTGGGCCGTGTCGGCGTGCGCGGCCTGAAAGAGCGACTGTTCGGTGGCGTGACGGGGCGGCTTGTCGCCACCGCGAGCGTACCGGTCACAATCATTCCCTGAAGCGGAGGACATCGAAATGCACAGGCTTATCACCGCCCTGGTGGCCACGATCGCCGCTTTCCTGCCGGGCCTTGCCGCCGCACAGGAAGCGGTGGGGATCGACCAGAGGATCAACCAGCTTTTCGCGGACTATACCGGATGGTACGTGTCCTTCATCTTCGCCCCGCTGCCGGGCACGACGTTTTCCTGGATCGCCCTTTGGCTGGTCGTGGGCGCGCTTGTCTTCACGGTCTATTTCGGCGCGATCCAGTTCAAGGGTTTCATGCACTCGATCCGGTTGGTGAAGGGCGACTATTCCGACCCGAACGACGCCGGCGAGGTCAGCCACTTTCAGGCGCTGGCGACGGCGCTGTCGGGCACCGTGGGGCTGGGCAACATCGCGGGTGTCGCGGTTGCGGTCAGCATCGGTGGCCCCGGCGCGACCTTCTGGATGGTCGTCGCAGGCCTGTTCGGGATGGCGACCAAGTTCACCGAATGTACGCTCGGGGTGAAATACCGCAACGAATATCCCGACGGCAGCGTGTCGGGCGGCCCGATGTACTACATCACCAAGGGCTTCAAGGAGCGCGGCCTGCCGTTGGGCGGCTTCATGGCGGTGCTTTTCTCGATCTTCACGATCCTCGGCGCGCTGGGCGGGGGCAACATGTTCCAGGCCAACCAGGCGCATGCGCAGATCGCGGGTGTCGTAGGTGACTATCCGGGCTGGATCACGGGCGTCATCCTCGCAGCCGTCACCTTTGCCGTCATCGCAGGCGGGCTGAAGTCCATCGCGCGGGTGACGGAAAAGGTCGTGCCCTTCATGGGGGTCTTCTATGTTCTCGTGTCGATCCTGATCCTGCTGATCAACTTCGACCAGATCGGCTGGGCCTTTGGCCAGATCTTCATGGGTGCCTTTACCGGCCTCGGCGTCGTCGGCGGCTTTACCGGCGCGCTGATCCAGGGGTTCCGGCGGGCCGCGTTCTCCAACGAGGCGGGCATCGGGTCGGCCGCGATCGCGCACTCCGCGGTGCGCACCAAGGAGCCGGTCACCGAAGGCTATGTCGCATTGCTGGAACCGTTCATCGACACGGTGGTGATCTGCACCATGACCGCGCTCGTGATCGTGATCAGCGGCGTGCTCAACGTGGACCCCGAGACTGGCCTCTACATCTGGAACGCGGAAGCGGGCCGGATCGCGACCGATGGCGACGTCAGCGGCGTGGCGCTCACGTCGGCGGCTTATGCCAAGGCGTTCTCGTGGTTCCCGGTCCTTCTGATGGTGGCGGTGGTGCTTTTTGCCTTCTCTACCATGATCAGCTGGTCCTACTACGGGCTGAAGGCCTGGACCTACCTCTTCGGAGAGGGGCAGGCCAAGGAGCTGACGTTCAAGGTCATCTTCTGCCTGTTCATCGTGATCGGCGCGGCGGCGAGCCTGGGGCCCGTGATCGACTTTTCCGACGCCATGCTTTTCTCGATGGCGATCGTGAACATCATTGCACTCTATTTCCTGATGCCGATCGTGAAGCGCGAGCTGAACAGCTATGTCAGCCGCCTGCGCGCAGGGGAGTTCACCCGCCACAAGTGAGCGGGTGCATTGACAACGGGGCGCTAAGCCCTTCCTTTCGGCCCCTGAGTAATTCGGGGGCCGTTCTCTTTGCGATACACCATGCCATACGCCGCGCCGGGTCAGGTGATCGGCCTTCTGGGCGGGTCATTCGACCCTGCCCACGCGGGTCATGCGCATATCACGACCGAGGCGCTGAAGCGTTTCGGGCTGGACCGCGTGTGGTGGCTGGTCAGCCCGGGAAACCCGCTGAAGTCGCGGGGACCGGAACCGTTGCCCAAGCGCATGGCCCGCGCTAGGGAAGTCATGCAGCACCCCCGCGTCGAGGTGACCGACATAGAGGACCAGCTGGGCACCCGTTTCACCGCGCAGACCGTGGCAAGGCTGCGTCAGCTTTATCCGCAGGTGCGTTTCGTCTGGCTGATGGGCGCGGACAACATGGCGCAGTTTCACCAGTGGCAGGATTGGCGACGGATCATGGAAACGGTGCCGATCGGCGTCCTGGCCCGCCCCGGACAGAGGATTTCCGCGCGGATGAGCCGTGCGGCGGGCCTATATGCGCCCTATCGGATACCCGGTCGTTTCGGCCATCTGCTGGCGCGGGCGGAAGCGCCGGCGTGGTGCTTCGTCAACGTTCCCATGAACGATGCGTCGTCGACCGCGATCCGCGCGCGCGGAGGCTGGTCAGCGCAGACGGGCTGAGGTCAGCCCGGCGCCGATGATCAGGGCGAGGCCCATCCACGTGAAGACGTCCGGCAGGTCACCGAAAAGGATCCACCCCAGCGCCACGGCGGCAATCAGCTGGAAATAGACAAGGGGCGCGATCCGCGTCGCGGGCGAGATCCGGTAGGCATAAAGCAGCAGCAGGTTTCCCAGCATCGAGCACAGGGCAGAGGCCACGGTGAGCCCTGCGACCGGCAGGCTGAACGCCGGCAGATGCAGGAGGCCCAGCGGCAGCATCAGGAAGCCCGCGATCAGCAGTTGCGTAAAGGTGAGTGCCATCGGGCTTCCCAGCGCCGACAGCCAGCGCGACATGGTCAGGAACGTGCCGTAGAATGTGCCGGCGGCCACGGCCCAGAGCACGTCGAGGTTCGTGTCCGACCCCGGCCGGACGACCAGCAGGACGCCGCAGAACCCCAGCACCGTAAGGGCGCTTCGCAGCGGTGTGACAGCCTCGCGCAGGAACACGACCGCCAGAACGTAGCTGATGATCGGCCCGATGAAGAACGCCGCGAAGGCGGTCGCGACGTCGACGGTCTGCAGCGCGGTCTGTATGCAGGTGATTCCCAGCGCCAGCGAAACGGCACGCACCCAGATCCGCCAGTTCCGCAAGAGCGCCCCGCTGCCGGCCGGCAGGAACGGCAACAGCAAAGCCGTGCCGATGGCAAAACGGGACCACGCCACGAAAAGCGGCGATACGCCCATCCCGCTGGTCAACAGCTTGCCCGCGCTGTCGCCGCCCGGAATGAGCGACATGGCGATGAACATGATGGGAATGGCCCGTTGCATGGCATCTGCTAGCACGTCTTTCCGGTCGGGAAAATGTGATATCAGCCTGCTTGTGGATGGCGGCAAGGTACGGTTTAAACAGGCCCATGGGCACGCTTTTCTCACGTCGGTTCTTCCTCGGCTCCGCCGCCGCTTTCGGCACTCTTCCAACCACGCTTCTGGCTGAACCGCCAACCCGGTCACTGCGTCCCGTCCTGCGGGGGGAGGACCTGCACAAGCAGGCGGTGCCGGATGTCGAGGCGATCATCGGGGATGCGAGGCTTACGGGTGACCTTGCCTTTGCCGTCGCGCGCACCGACACGGGGGAATGGCTGGAATGTCGTAACGAACAGATGGGTACGCCACCCGCGAGCGTGGCCAAGGCGGTGACCGCGCTTTATGCGCTGGACGCACTTGGCCCCGATCACCGGTTCGAGACGCGGGTCGCCGCGACCGGCGGTGTGGTCGATGGCGAGGTGCAGGGAGATCTGCTTCTGGTGGGGGGCGGTGATCCGACGCTCGATACCAATGCGCTCGCGGACCTCGCCGCGCAACTCAAGAAGGCCGGGGTGCGATCGGTCAAGGGGGGCTTCAAGGTATACGAGGCCGCGCTTCCGGTGATGCGTCAGATCGACCCGGAACAGCCGGACCACGTGGGGTACAATCCGGCGGTTTCGGGGCTGGCGCTGAACTTCAACAGGGTCCACTTCGAGTGGAAACGCGGCAACAACGGCTATGCCGTGAGCATGGACGCCCGGTCCGACAGGTATCGGCCGGAAGTCCTGATGGCCGTGATGCAGGTAGAGGACCGCAGCGCGCCGGTCTACACCTACGAGGAACGCGGCGACAGGGACCAGTGGACCGTCGCGAGGGGCGCGCTGGGCGGCGGCGGGTCGCGCTGGCTGCCGGTCAGGAAGCCCGGCCTCTATGCGGGGGATGTCTTTTCGACGCTTGCGCGGTCGCAGGGCATTGTGCTCAAGCAGCCGGAAATCATCGACAGCATGCCCGCCGGTCCCGAAACTCTCGTCTCCCGCAAGAGCGACGCGTTGCGTCCGATCCTCGAGGACATGCTGCGCTATTCCACGAACCTGACGGCGGAAATGGTCGGCATCGCCGCGACGCAGGCGCGGATCGGTCCGGTGGAAAATCTGCGTGCCTCCGCCGCGGCCATGAACCGTTGGGCCGTGATGGAACTGGGCATGACGGGGCCCGCCATGGTCGATCACTCCGGCCTCGGGGACGACAGCCGCATGTCCGCGCTCGACATGGCGCGGGCCATGCTGAAGGTGCACGGCGGCGGCTTGCGCGAAATCCTCAAGCCCTTTGGCATGCGCGATGCGCAGGGACGGCCGATGCGGGACCACCCGATCGCGGTCGATGCGAAAACCGGCACGCTGAACTTCGTCTCGGGTCTGGCAGGCTACATGACGGCGACCGACGGCACGGTCATGGCATTCGCCATATTCGCCGCCGACCGCGAGGAACGGGCCAAGATCAGCCGGGAAGAGCGCGAGGGCCCGCCGGGTGCCCGCAGTTGGAACATCCGCGCGAAACGCGTACAGCAGGCGTTGATCGAACGCTGGGGTGCGCTCTACACCAGCTGACCGCTGCCCCGAAAGGACACATCATGGCAACCTGGGCCGACCTGGACGGTGAATTGCGGCTGTGGCAGGCCGCCGGAGAAGTGCCGACCTTCTGGTGGCGCGACGATGACACCGAAGCGCCGACCGCGGAGCTGGACAGGCTGATCGCGCTGGCCGAGCGGTTTTCGACGCCGCTTCATCTGGCGGTCGTTCCCCATGCCATCGACCCGGCGCTCGCGCCCCGCCTGGACGCGGCGCCCCTCGTTCACTGCCTGCAACATGGGTTTGCTCACAAGAACCACGAACCGAAAGGCGCCCGTGCGTCCGAGGTCGGGCTGAACCGCGACCTCGACCTCCAGCGGACCGACCTGGCCGAAGGATGGCGGCGGATGCTGGAGGCGAAACTTCCCAATCTGCTGCCGGTCTTCGTGCCGCCGTGGAACCGTATCGCTGACAAGACGCTGCGTGCCCTGCCCGGATTGGGGTACCGTGCCGTATCCATCTTTGACCAGCGCCCCGACGACCCCGTGGGGCCACCCCATTTCAACGGGCATATCGACCCGATCCGCTGGAAGGAAGGGGCGCGCTTCGCGGGGGAGGAAAAGGCCCTCGAACAATGCGTGCGGCATCTGGCGCGGCGGCGGAGCGGGGAGGCGGACAAGGCCGAACCCACGGGTTTCGTCACGCATCATCTCCAGACCGACGAGGCAACCTGGGATTTCTGCATGGCCTTTCTGGACCGGCTCGCAGCGCAGGGTGCCACCCGCTGGATCGTGCTTGAGGAAGTGATGAAAGACGACCAACATGGTTGAAATCGCCTATGCCGCGCCGTCCGAGCGCGAGGAAGTCGCCCAGTTCATGAACACGGTTTTCGTGAAGGCGAAGTGGGACATCGACGGCTGGCGACGGCTGGTGGCGGGCCGCTGGTGCGGCCCCGAGGGGCGATATGCCATCACCGTGCGCGACAACGGGCGGCTGATGGGCGTTCTCGGGCTGGTCTATGCGGAGCGGATCACCGCCGAGGGGGTACGCACCACGGCCGACATGACGTCATGGTATGTGCTCAAGGATCTTCGCGGACAGGGCGTCGGCGGCCGCATGATGGCGCTTGCGACATCGGACCCCGCGGTGACGGTCACCAATTTCTCGAGCGCGAAAGCCGCTGTCAGCGTGCTGGAACGGGCGGGTCTGGAAGTGCTGGATCGGGAACGGCTGGTGTGGCTTCCGTCGGAGCTTCCGAAGTTCGAGGTGCACGACGATCCGCTGTCGCTGGGTGACCGGATCACCGCAAAGGACCGGCGGATCATCAGTGACCATCAGGGCCTGAAGCTGCGCCACCTTGCTGTCGAAACGCCGGACGGTCTGTGCGTGATGGTGGTCTATCCCCAGAAGAAGCATGACGACTACGTCACGCACGAGATCATGTACCTGGCCGACCAACCCCTGTTCGCGCGGCACGCGGCACGGATCGCGGCATCCGTCCTGCCCGCGCGGGAGGCCATCCTGTCACTGGACCGCAGGTTCGCCGCGCCCGGAATCACTTGCGATGATGTCCGCCCCTTCGCCACGCCGCGGTTCTGCCAGAAGGGGCTGCTGCATCCTTCCGAGATCGACATGCTTTATTCGGAATGCGTTCTGCTCAACATCAAGATCCACTGAGCGCGAAAGCCCGCCCTCAGCTGAGGTGTCGGGCCCGCGCGCCGCGCTCGATGGCAGCGGCGTGCAGCCGGTCGATGTTCAGCTCGTAGCGGATTTCCTCGAGCAGCCGAAGTTCGGTTTCGCCAAGGATGCCATCCGCCGCGGCGACATCACAGGCCAGCGCATAGGCCGTTTCGTGAAGCCGTTCCGGCAATGCTTCGCGGATCAGGCCGAAAAGCGCGTCGAGACCGTCTTCCTGCTCGAACAGGTCCAGCACGGTCTTGCTGATCGTGCTGAGCCGGTCGCTGTCGTAGTTCGCGAAGATCGGCAACATGTTGACTGCCGCCTCGATCTTGATCAGTTCGGTCGTCCTGATGTTCTCGTCGGATGCGGAAACGGCGACCATGATCGCGACGAGGCTGTCCTGCGCGCTGAGTGAAAACGAGGGGTCATCAGACATGGAGGGGCCTCTGAAGTTCTGTTGAGCGGAGATTATTGACCCTGTCGGTCCCGCGCAATAGGTAGCGGCCTGACCTGCGCGCATTGGGCGCACGGGTGCCAACGATGGATGAAATGATGTCTGATATGCGTGACGCCGCACTGAGCAGCAAGGCCTGGCCCTTTGAAGAAGCGCGCCGGGTACTCAAACGCTATCAGAACAAGCCGCCCGAGAAGGGGTTCGTGCTGTTCGAGACGGGCTACGGGCCCTCGGGCCTGCCGCACATCGGCACCTTCGGCGAAGTGCTGCGCACCACGATGATCAAGCGCGCCTTCGAGGAGATCAGCGACATCCCGACGAAGCTGATCTGCTTTTCGGACGACCTCGACGGGATGCGCAAGGTGCCCGGCAACGTGCCGCAGCAGGAAATGCTGGCAGAGCACATGCACAAGCCCCTGACCAGCGTGCCCGATCCCTTCGGCACGCACGAGAGTTTCGGCCACCACAACAACGCGATGCTGCGCCGTTTCCTCGATACCTTCGGGTTCGAGTACGAATTCTATTCCGCGAGGGATTTCTATCGCTCCGGCCAGTTCGACGAGGTGCTTCTGCGCGCGGCGGAACGCTACGACGAGATCATGGAGGTGATGCTGAAATCGCTGCGGGAAGAGCGCCGGCAAACCTATTCCATCTTCCTGCCGATCCATCCCGAGACGGGCCGGGTGCTGTATGTGCCGATCAAGGAGGTCAACGCCAAGGACGGGACGATCACCTTCGACACCGAAGAGGGGGAGGAGATGACCCTGCCGGTGACGGGCGGCAATGTGAAGCTTCAATGGAAGCCCGACTTCGGTGCCCGCTGGGCGGCGCTGGGCGTCGATTTCGAGATGTACGGCAAGGAACACGCGACCAACACGGCCATCTACGACCGCATCTGCGAGATCCTCGGCGGCAAGAAACCCGAACATTTCAGCTACGAGCTTTTCCTCGACGAGAATGGTCAGAAGATTTCCAAGTCCTCGGGCAACGGCATCTCGATCGACCAGTGGCTGACCTATGCCAGCACGGAATCGCTCGCCTATTTCATGTTCCTCAAGCCGAAGACCGCCAAGCGGATGCACTTTGACGTGATCCCCAAGGCGGTGGACGAATATCACCAGCAGCTGCGCGCCTACGAGACGCAGGATGCGAATGCCAGGGCCAACAACCCGGTCTGGCACATTCACGGCGGCGACGTGCCGAAGTCGGACATGGTGGTGCCGTTCTCCATGCTGCTCAACCTCGCGTCCGTCTGTTCGGCGCAGGACAAGGCGCAGCTGTGGGGGTTCATCAATCGTTACGCGCCGGACGCCACACCGGAAAGCAACCCCGGCATGGATGCCGCGGCCGAACACGCGGTGCGCTACTTCAACGACTTCGTGAAGCCGAACAAGGTGTTCCGTGCGCCGACCGACCTTGAGCGCGAGGCGCTTGAGGAACTGCGTGACAACCTGCGGGCCTGGGACGGCGGCCTTGATGCCGAAGCGCTGCAGAGCATGGTGTTCGCCGTCGGCAAGGAACGCTTCGACCCGCTGCGCGACTGGTTCACCGCACTGTACGAAGTGTTGCTGGGCGCGTCGCAGGGGCCGCGGTTCGGCGGGTTCATCGCGCTTTACGGCGTGACCGAGACCGCAGACCTGATCGACGCGGCGCTGGCTGGCAAGCTGACCGACGCCTGAAACTCTTGTCCCGCTGGCACCGTGGCTTACCTTGGGTCACACAGCCAGCGGGAGAAAGATCATGCGGACAGGAATTCTGGGACTGCTTGGGGGGCTGATGCTGTTGCTGATGTCCGCCATCGGCGCGACGGCGCAATCGACCGAGATTCAGGGCACCATCAGCAGCCAGATCGAGGCGTTCAAGGCGGACGATTTCGAGACGGCCTTCACCTTCGCCACGCCATCGCTCCAGCGGATGTTCCAGACGCCGCGGAATTTTCAGCGCATGGTGACGGAAGGCTACCCCATGGTCTGGCGACCCGCCGAAGTTCGGTATCTCGAACTGCACGAGAAGGCCGGCGGCCTGTGGCAGAAGGTGCAGATAACCGATGCCAAGGGCTTCACCCATATCCTCGACTACAAGATGGAAGAAACCGACATGGGGTGGCGGATCGGTGCGGTGCAGATTCTGGATGCGCCCGGTGTGACGGCCTGATCGACTGAAGAAGCCTTCTCCAAACACTTTGCGGGCCATGGCCAGTCGCGTCGGTACGATGCTCGGGAAAGCGGCCCTTGCCCCTGCAGCGCATTGTTTCGCGACCTTTCAAAGCCCCTGAAACCCGCGCCGGCGGCGCGTTGCGCGGGGGCGTGCGCTGGTCGGCCAAGCACTTAACCCTCCATTGTTATTTACCCTTTCGCGGACCGGCAGGCGCCGGGCCCGGTATCAACCAGGCGGCGCGCGACGTCGTGGTGCGGCCAAAGGAAGGGATTTTTCATGAACAAGGCGATTACCGAAGGCTTGGTGCTGATGCCGACGCCGTTTGCCCGGGGTCTGGACGTCTGGTCGAGCGGGAATGGCACGCCGGGGTCGGACACCTATGAAGATGTGGCGAACGCCGCCTTCGTCGCGGCGGATCAGGATTTCGGCGGTGCGCTTGAGATGCTCAAGACGGAGAACACGCAAAAGCTGCGCTACATGGGGGAAACGCCGCTGCTGCCGGGATGTTACCTGCGGATAAGGACCAGGGTGAAGGCCATCAGCGGCAACCTGCCTTCGGTCCGCATCGCCGGTTACGCCGCGCGCGCCAACGGGTCGCTCGTGGCCGATGTGCCGGCCTTTGCCCCATTCGTCACGCTGACGACCTATGGCGAAGTGGTCGAGATCTCGGCCATCGTCGGGACAGGCAACCGCGCCGGCGTGGACATGGTCTGGGGAACCGAGCCCGTTTACGGCCATTTCGGCATCGACCTCGTCGGGGCCAATGGCGGGATCGTCCGGGTCGACGACGTGGAGATAGAGGATGTGACCTCCGTCTTTCTGCGCGACATGCTGGGGCAGGTGGATGTCGTGGATTTCGGAGCGGTGGGCGACGGCACGACCGATGACAGCGCGGCCTTCGATGCCGCGAACGCCGCGGCGAACGGGCGTACCGTCTATGTGCCGGCAGGCACCTATCGGCTCAATTCAAGCGTGACGATAGACACCAACGTCCGGTTCGAAGGCACGGTCACCATGCCCGACAGCGCCGTCCTGCTGTTGCGCCGCAATTTCGACCTGCCGAATTACATCGAGGCCTTCGAGGACGAGGAACTGGCGTTCCGCAAGGCGTTCCAGGCCCTGCTGAACAATGCGGATCACGAAACCCTCGACCTGGGCGGGCGCAAGGTGAACGTGACCGGACCGATCGACATGCAGGCCACCGTGCCGGGGCAGGACAGCTATGCCACACGCCGGGTCATCCGCAATGGCCAGCTGGAGGCCGCGAGCAGCGCCGCCTGGGACACGCAGGTCGTGTCATCACAGGCCACCTACAACCCCAACAACAACAAGCGGCTGACCAATGTCACCAACATCGCGAACGTTCCTGTCGGCGCGCTTGTCGAAGGAAACGGGGTGGGTCGGGAAGTCTTTGTGCGGTCGAAGAACGTGGCCACCGGGCAGATCGAACTGAGCGCGCCACTCTACGATGCGGCGGGCACGCAAAATTTCACCTTCCGCAGGTTCCGGTACATGCTCGATTTCAGCGGCTTCGGCCAGCTGAGCAAATTCGTGCTCGCCGATATCGAATTCCAGTGCAACAACCGCTGTTCGGCGCTCATGCTGGCGCTTTCGGGGACCGCCTTTCAGGTGCGTGACTGTTTCATCACGCGACCGGCCGACCGGGGCATCACCTCCATCGGGGGCGGCTGCCAGGGCATGCTGATCGACCGCTGCCAGTTCCTGTCGGCGGAAGATGCACTGCCGGTATCCCAGCGCAAGACCATCGGTTTCAATGCCAACGCCAACGACGTGAAGCTGCGCGACAACCGGGCGACCCGGTTCCGCCATTTCGGCCTGTTGGGCGGGGCCAACAGCATCATCACCGGGAACCACTTCTTTCAGGGCGACGAGGTCAACAACGGCGTGCGGTCCGCAGGTATCATCCTCGCGAACACGCACGTCAGTTCCATCTTCTCGGGCAATTACGTCGACAACTGCTTTCTGGAATGGACGAACGAACAGGATCCCGCCCCGGCCTTCAACTCGGAATATTCGTTCAGCGCGCTCAGCGTCACGGACAACATTTTCCTGTCCGGCGAGGTGGCACCGTGGTTCAGCTATATCGTGGTGAAGCCTCATGGGGCAGGGCACTTCCTGAGCGGTGTGTCGATCACGGGAAACAGGTTCCGCAGCTTGAATGGCGTGATCGACCGGGCCGAGAGGGTGGATACGACCTTTGCCGACCTCGACCTGTCCCGGTGCAAGAACGTGGTCTTCACGGAAAACTCTTTCCATGCTGTGACCTACCAGGTGGAAACCCCGGCCAAGGTCGAGTTCTTCCAGAACACCGCCTCCGATACCTGGACGATCGACCTGGCGGATTACCTGCCGTTCGGTGGTGAAGCGCTTAAGGTGGAAAGCGTGCTCGCGCAGGGCGCGCTGCGCAACGCCAACAACGTCCGGGTCTGGGAGACGCCCTACGCCGATGTCGCGGTCGGCGGGGATCGCGACCAGATCAGGCTCAACTGGTCCGGGCCGGTCCGGGGCCGGGTTCAGGTTTCCGTCCGGATGGACAGCCGCTGAGACTGGACGCGCAAAAGCGGCGTCCCGCACGCGGGGCGCCATTCAGAAATTCCGCCAGAGGCCCAGCTTGATCGAGGTATCCGAAAGGGAGGTCATGGGGCTTTCTGCGCCGATCTGTATGCGGTAGCTGCTGTTTCGGGGCCGGATCAGGATCGACGGGGCGAAGGTGGCATAGCTGCGGCTGTCTATGTGAGCGAGATAGATTTCCACCATTCCGGCGGTCACGTCGGAAAAATTGTAGCCCACCGTGCTGTCCAGCTTGGCCGCGCGCCGGCCGCTGGCCAGGTCGAAGAAGACCGATCCATCGACACCCATCCAGCCGGAACTGCCCGCAGCTTCGAACCCCCGGCCCCAGGACAGGCCCAGTTTCACATGCGGCAGGACGACATCCTGTATCCAGGCAGTCCCGCCGCCGACCTCGTAGGCCCATTTATTCACGCTCTCCGCGCGGCCCAGGCGTCTTCGAAAGAAGAATGTCACGGCACCGGACTGCAGGCCGAGGTGGCTGTTCGCGAGGCTCAGATCCATGCCGACGGTCAGGTCATCACGCCACCCGTATTCCACGTAGGTGCCGCTGCTCTGGTCCAGAAGGTAATTGAGCGTGAACGTGGACGAGACGAAAGTGGTGCCTTCCTCGCGCATCCATGCGCCGGCCCGGGCGGGGACGGACCACAGCATCATGAAAAGAACCAGAACCAAGACAGGCATCGCGTGCTCCCGTCGCGATCCTGAGGTGCCGGGGTTAACAAAGAATTACCCTGCACGATCGAAAAAGGCCCGGAGGATGATCCTCCGGGCCTTCCCTGTTTCAATGTCGCCGGCTTACACGGTGGCGCGGCTGCCGCGCGGGCCGAAGATCAGCCATGCGATGAAGCCAAGTACCGGCAGCAGGATGATCGCGATGGTCCACACGATTTTCGCGAGGGTCGACGCACCCGATGTCAGCACCTGGTAGATGGCGTAGATGTCGGCGATCAGGACGATGAGTCCGAGCAGGCCATATTCCATTGTTTGTCTCCTTGAATCACATATTGTGTATTGGCGGATAAACTCCACGTGATCGGCAAAAGTTCCGCAGGTTGCGGCGGTTGGTCGAAATCCCTATGCAAGCGCCATGAAACTTGATCCTGATCAGCCTGAACTGGCGCTCGACCGGCGTGACGGGTTGCCCGACGCGCTGCGCGTCCTTGCAGAGGCCTACCCTCGTGCAAACTGGGAAGCGCACGAGAATTTCGGTGAGATGATCCGCTTCTGGATGGAACGGCACGCCATGTTCCGGCAGCTGACCGATCTGCTGCAGGAGGATGCACGCGCGCTGGCGGACAATAAGGTGGGCTTTGAAACATACGCGCCCCGTCTGTCGCAGTACGGCGGCATGCTCCTGAACCAGCTGCATGGCCACCACCAGATCGAGGATCACCATTACTTTCCCCGGTTGATCACGCTCGACAATCGGCTTGAACGCGGGTTCGAACTGCTCGAAGCCGATCACGAGGCGATGGATGGATTGCTGCACGGCATGGCCGAAGGCGCCAACGCCGTGTTGCAGGGCGGGCAGGTTGGCCCCTTCATCGAGCGGTTGGACAGTTTCACCACCCTGCTGAACAGGCACCTGACGGACGAGGAAGAGATCGTGGTGCCGGTGGTTCTGGAAACAGGATTCCAGGGCTGAAGCAGTCTCGTTTCGCCGCAGGCAACCTTTCGCTTGCGGCGCCGGGCCGTGGGAACTGGCCCACGCATCAGGCGTTTTCCTTGCATACACGCACTCAGGAAAGGAATGCGCCATGAATGATATGTCTTCTTCTGCAGCACTGGTTTCTTCAGACAAGGTGAACGGCAGCGCGGTCTACGGCGCGCATGGCGACGAGATCGGCCATATCGACCACCTGATGATCGACAAGAAGTCCGGCAACGTCGCCTACGCGGTGATGGGCTTCGGCGGTTTTCTGGGCATGGGCGAGGATCACCATCCGATCCCGTGGAACGCCCTGCGTTACGATACCTCGCGCGAAGGGTACGTGACCGACATCAACGAAGATACCCTGAAAGGCGCCCCGGAAAGGCCGGAAGGCTGGCAACGGGACCGCGACTGGGAACAGCGCACCTTCGACCATTACGGCGTGCCGTACTACTGGATCTGATCCGACTGCCGGACCGTATCCACCGATGACAACGCAAGCGGGCCTTCGGGCCCGCTTTGGCATTTCGCAATCAGCGTTTTCCGCGCCGCTTGACACCGCCCCGCATGCCGCCGCGCCCCATCGTGCTGCGGCCCGAGGCCTTTTGCGCGTCGCCCACGGCCTTTTCAACGGCATACTGCCGCGCCATCGGGTCGTCGGCGATGGCAAGGTCCACGGCCTCCAGTCTCTTGACCTCGTCGCGCAGGCGGGCCGCTTCCTCGAACTCGAGGTTCTCGGCGGCCTTGCGCATGTCGGTGCGCAACCCGTCCAGCACGGCCTGCATGTTGCCGCCGTGCGCCTTGTCCACGTTCGCGGTCACGCGGTTCATGTCGACATCGCCCTTGTAGAGGCCGGCGAGAATGTCCTCGACGTTCTTCTTGACGGTCTGGGGCGTGATCCCGTGTTCCTCGTTGTAGGCCATCTGCTTGGCCCGCCGACGCTCGGTCTCGTCCATCGCGCGTTCCATCGATCCGGTGATGCGGTCGGCGTACATGATGACCCGCCCGTCGGCATTCCGCGCGGCGCGGCCGATGGTCTGGATCAGCGACGTCTCGGACCGCAGGAAGCCTTCCTTGTCGGCATCAAGGATCGCGACCAGCCCGCATTCGGGAATATCGAGCCCCTCGCGCAGCAGGTTGATGCCGATCAGCACGTCGAAGGCACCCAGCCGCAGGTCGCGCAGAATCTCGATCCGTTCGATCGTGTCGATGTCGGAGTGCATGTAGCGGACGCGAATGCCCTGTTCGTGCATGTACTCCGTCAGATCCTCGGCCATGCGCTTGGTCAGCGTGGTGCACAGGGTGCGATAGCCGTCGGCGGCCACCTTGCGTACCTCGTCCAGAAGGTCGTCGACCTGCATTTCCACCGGCCTGATCTCGATCTTCGGATCGGTCAGCCCGGTGGGCCGGATGATCTGTTCCGTAAAGACGCCGCCGGCCTGTTCGATTTCCCAGTCGGCGGGGGTTGCCGAGACAAAGACGGACTGCGGCCGCATGGCATCCCATTCCTCGAACTTGAGCGGCCGGTTGTCCATGCAGGAGGGCAGGCGGAACCCGTGCTCGGCCAGCGTGAACTTGCGCCGGTAGTCGCCCTTGTACATGCCGCCGATCTGCGGGACCGACACGTGGCTTTCATCGGCAAAGACGATGGCATTGTCGGGGATGAATTCGAACAGGGTCGGGGGCGGCTCGCCGGGGGCGCGGCCGGTCAGATAGCGCGAATAGTTCTCGATCCCGTTGCAGACACCGGTGGCTTCCAGCATCTCGAGGTCGAAGTTCGTGCGCTGCTCGAGGCGCTGCGCCTCGAGCAGCTTGCCGTCGGCGACCAGTTGGTCGAGCCGGGTGCGCAACTCCTTCTTGATGCCGATGATCGCCTGCGACATCGTCGGCTTCGGCGTGACGTAGTGGCTGTTGGCGTAGACCCTGATCTGGTCGAACGTGTCGGTCTTTTCCCCGGTGAGGGGGTCGAATTCCGTGATGCTTTCCAGTTCTTCGCCAAAGAAGGACAGTCGCCATGCCCGGTCGTCGAGGTGGGCGGGGAAAATCTCGAGGCTGTCACCCCGCACCCGGAAGGAGCCGCGTTGAAACGCGGCGTCGTTGCGCTTGTACTGCTGGGCAACGAGGTCGGCGATTACCTGACGCTGATCGTAGCTTGAACCTGCCTTCAGGTCCTGCGTCATCGCCCCGTAGGTCTCGACCGAGCCGATGCCGTAAATGCAGGAGACGGACGCCACGATGATGACGTCGTCCCTTTCCAGCAATGCCCGCGTGGCGGAGTGGCGCATCCGGTCGATCTGCTCGTTGATCTGGGACTCCTTCTCGATGAAGGTGTCCGAGCGCGGCACGTAGGCCTCGGGCTGGTAATAGTCGTAGTAGGAGACGAAATACTCGACGGCGTTGTCGGGAAAGAACCCCTTGAACTCGCCGTAGAGCTGGGCCGCCAGGGTCTTGTTCGGGGCGAGGATGATGGCGGGACGTTGCGTTTCCTCGATCACCTTGGCCATGGTGAAGGTCTTGCCGGTGCCCGTCGCCCCCAGCAGCACCTGGTTGCGTTCTCCGTCCTTGACCCCCTGCGAAAGCTCCGCGATCGCCTTGGGCTGGTCGCCTGCCGCATCGAATTCGGTATTCAGGCGAAATTTCTTGCCGCCTTCCAGCTTGGGCCGGTTGCGCACGTCGGGCGCCGGGTTCGTCAGGACCGGCGCGATCTCGGAGGTGTCGGAATGGGCATAGGGCATGGGAGGCGTCCTCGGCTTCGGAATACCATAGGTGTCGTTTTCGCCGCCGGGATCAAGGGGTCAGGCCGGTTAGCTGCCATGAGCTGTCAGCAGGGCGGCCCGCGTCATCTCGTCAGGCGTTTGCGGTTGGCCCGGACCTTGCGGCTGAGCGGCGCCAGTGCCGCCGACATGACCTGGTCGGGCAGCTTGCCGGACAGTGCCGCCGCTGCCGCCGCGATCCCGGCCTCGCCGAAGGCGGGGAGCTTCTCGCTGATCATGCGGCCGGTCTCGCCGGGGCGGGA
Organism: Sulfitobacter alexandrii; assembly: GCF_001886735.1. Classification (NCBI taxonomy): domain Bacteria; kingdom Pseudomonadati; phylum Pseudomonadota; class Alphaproteobacteria; order Rhodobacterales; family Roseobacteraceae; genus Sulfitobacter; species Sulfitobacter alexandrii. The sequence goes on along the minus strand of NZ_CP018076.1, from coordinate 3,139,168 downwards.
GGGGATGAGGCCGTTCATGGCCAGCAGGCGCAGGGTCATGACGGTCTGCGCCTCGAAGGCCAGCACGATGGTCCGGGTCGCGAGGGTCATGAAGGTGAAGGGATACATGCATGGCTCCTTCCGAGACATGCCGGGAAGGTAATGCTGCACCGCGGCAAGTCAAAGGAGAAGGTCGCATTATCGGCACGAAGGTCTTGCCCCATGCCCCTGAATGCCCGATATAGGGGCGCAGGTCGAACCAAGGAGCCTTCCATGCGCGCACGCATCTACAAGCCAGCCCGCACAGCCATGTCTTCCGGCATGGCGAAGACCAAGGTCTGGTTGCTGGAATTCGCCCCTTCCGAAGCACGCGAAGTCGATCCGCTGATGGGGTGGACCTCGTCCTCGGACACCCAGACGCAGGTCCGGCTGCGGTTCGAAACCCGCGAGGAAGCCATCGAGTACGCCCGCGAACACGGCATCGACGCGCAGGTGCAGGAACCGCAAAGCCGCAAGCCGAACGTGCGGGCGGGCGGCTATGGCGAGAACTTCGCCACCGGTCGCCGCGGCGCATGGACCCACTGACGCGCGCGCGCTGACCCGCGGGGCCGTAGCCGATATGCCTGCCAGCCGCGATACGGACTCCGCGCCCGTGACGCAGATGATGCCAGACCGTGGCGACATCCGAAACCTCGTCACGCATTCGGGCGGTTTTCACGCGGACGAACTGCTTTCCTCCGTCGTTCTGACGCGGCTCTACCCCGATGCAAGGTTGATCCGCTCGCGAGATGCCGAGTGGATCACGCCATCGGCGGACAGGATCGTCTACGACGTGGGTCGCCAGTACGCCCCGGACGCGCAGATCTTCGATCATCACCAACTGCCCGGCCCCATGCGGCCGGACGGGCGACCCTACAGTTCGATCGGGTTGATCTGGGCTCACTACGGGCGGGCATACCTCAGGGCGCTGGACGTGCCCGAGAGCGCGGTCGAGCAGGTCCACGCGGCCGTCGACAGTGATTTCGTTCTGCCGGTGGACCTCATGGACAATGGCGCACTGGATCCGGGCAGCGCCGGTTTCCTGTCCGAACTGACCTTGCCCGTTCTGCTTGAAACGCTGAAGCCCGAGTTCGACGACCGCAGCCCGGCGGCGGACGATGCGGCATTCGCCGCGGCGCTGCCCGTCGCGCGGACCTTTCTCGAAGCAGCGGTCAAGGGACGCGCGGCCAAGCAGCGGGCGGCGGCCATGGTCCATGCGGCCATCGTCGGGGCGGGCCGCTCGCAGGTGCTGGAGCTTCCCATGGGGATGCCCTTTCGGGACGCGATCGCGGAGGCGGGTGCCGATCATCTGCTTTTCGTGGTGCACCCGCGGGATACCGACTGGGCGATAACCGGCATCCGCAAGGACGCCGACAGCTTTGCCCTGCGCGCGGACCTGCCCGCGCATTGGGCAGGGCTGACCGGGCCCGAACTGGCGCAGGCAAGCGGCGTGCCGGGCGCGCGCTTCTGCCACGCGGCGCGATTCCTGGCGGTAGCCGCCGATCGCGACTCCGCCCTGCGCATGGCCGCTTTGGCGGTCGAGGCCGCGCAATAGCGCAACCAGGGACCACGAGGCTTGCCAAGCCAGCGCCGATGATGGAAAACCCCGTCCAGCGGTCCCTTAGCTCAACTGGATAGAGCAGCTGACTTCTAATCAGCAGGTTGAGGGTTCGAGTCCTTCAGGGATCGCCACGTATCGAACAACGCCGGTGACCACCGCGCCGCTGCCCTTGCTGGTCAAAGGCTGCGAGCGCAGGGGCGCATCCTGTCGCGCTGGCCGGGCAGCGACGGGCAGGCCCCGGGCGCCGTCCCGCTTTCCGTGATGCGGCGGCGTCGTGCAAACCTGCATCCGCCTGAATCTGCCGCGGGAGGCTGTGTCGCCGCTGCGGGGCAATCCTTGTCAGGCGCTGTGACCTCGCCTGCCCGCAACGGCGGCGGGCACGCAGGCTTCGCCAACCTGTCGCCCTGATCCAAGCCGCAACTCCCTGTTTCGGGTGGGCCCAGGGGCGGATCGGTTCGAATCCGGGCACACCCTGCGGAATGGTGAAGTGCGGAACAGCGCCGCAATAATGACGTTATTTGAATGTCTTTTCTTTCATGCCTGCACAACTTCGAGGAACCGAGTTGCCCAGATGATAGATGGATACGAAATCGACGGACTGTTCGCGTTCGGATTTTTCATTCTATGCGTGCTGATCTTTCATACGGTCCGTTCCTGGAAGCGGCCGGTCGGTCCCGGTCACACTTTCTTCCTCATGACCCATGTCGGGGTGGCGGCATGGCTGACGGTCACCATTCTTCAGGTCGCGGCCGTCAGCGTACCGGACAAGATATTCTGGCACACACTGGCGCTGCCGATGAGTTCACTCTGCGCGGCGGCGTGGTCCATGTTCCTGATCAAGTTCGGACCGATCAAGGTGAATGTATTGGGCCGTTACGCATACAAGGTTGTCGTCGTGTCAACCGGCATCGGGATCATCCTCGCCCTGACGAACTTCTGGCACCAATCCCTGATCTCTTTGGATAGCCGGTCCGACATGATCGACGGTCGGCTTTCGATCATGCCGGATCGTGGATGGATGTTCTACGTTCTGGAGGCCTACAACTTCAGCTGGATCACCCTCGCCGGCGTGATCGCCTTCTACGGTCTTCGCAAGTCGACCGACTATTTCAGGCCGATCTACGGGGCCATACTGGCGATGTCGGCTGTGCCCGTCGGAACGAATATCAGTTACCTCCTTTTCGGCTTTACTGTCGCGGGGGTCGACCCGACGCCCTACGTGATCGTGATCTCTTTCGCGTCCTACGGGTCGGTCATCATCAACAGCCGGTGGCTCAAAGCCGAAAAGGTCGGGGAACAGCATTTTTTTCATGCGTCAGACAGCTTGAAGATGATCTTCAACCGCAAGGGCCGCATGGTCTCGAAGAATTCTGTCGTGAAGGACATGTTGCGGGGCGAGAACGCGGAAGAGCTGAGGGTCATGATCGACGAGTTGGTCGCTGACCTGATGCAGGGCAAACAGATCGACCCGACCGTGCACCATATCGTCGGGGACCGTGCGTATCGCGCAAGGGCCTTGGTTATCGAGAATGCCGTCCATCCGGATCGCAAGTTTCTGGGCTGGACGCTCGATCTGATCGACGTGACGCAGGAAGAGGAAACCGTGCGACACCTGAAGGCAGCAAGGAAAAAGGCGGAGGAAACGGTGCGGCTGCAGAACGAGCTTGTTTCCGTCATCAGCCACGAACTGCGCACTCCCCTCACATCCATCAGCGGCGCGCTGGACCTCTTGCACGCAGGAGGCTTCGGCGTCTTGCCGGACAAGGCCCTCAAGGGGGTCGAAATAACCCGGCGGAATACGAAACGCCTGCGCAAGCTGATCGACAGCCTGCTGGACCTGCAGAAGCTGGATTCGGGACAGTTCAAGGTGACGCTCGAAAGGGTCGACCTGAAGGATGCCCTTCGTGCCGCCGCCGAAGAACTGGAAGGATACGGGGTTGAGCGCAAAGTGCGGCTCACCTTCATTGATCCCGCTGAACCCTGCATCTGCCTGACAGATACGGGCCGGCTTCAGCAGGTGATCGCGAACGTCGTTTCCAACGCCATGAAATTCTCGGGTACCGGCGATACCGTGACCATATCCGCGTCTCGGCTGGAAGATTTTGCCGAGATAAGGATAACAGATACAGGACCCGGCATTCCGAAGGGCTCGGAGGATAAGGTCTTTGGCCGCTTCACCCAGCTTGATAGTTCGTCCACCCGCCAGCACGAGGGGACAGGCTTGGGCATGAACATCACGCGTCTCCTGCTCGAGGAACTTGGCGGACACATCCGTTATGAAAGCGAGCTTGGGGTCGGGACGACATTCTTCGTGAGGATACCGCTCTTCGAGAGCAATCAGGCCGCTGTCGCTGGTTGAAGTTCTCCGTCCTTCCCTCGCGAAGCTGATGTTCCGACAGGGACTCAACACCAAATGTATCACCGCGGCCTCGGACGACCGTTTTCTCCAAATCGGCCACTATGATCCCTGGGCGCGACGCACGACCGCTATTGGCCGCACAGGATCACCGTGTGCCCAAGGGGCGGGCCGGCTGATCCCAGCCTTCGAGGAAATTCGCCTTCTTGCGGTCGTCCAGATAGGTAAGAAGGCCGGGGCCGAGCTTGATGGGCAGGAAGCTTCCCGCGTGTGCCGACAGGTCGCGCCACGGCGACGATTCCGCTCCGGGCACCGGCAGGATCGGGATCAGGTCCGATTGACTGGCGAGGATCGTCTGTCCGTCGTCCAGCAGGAACGACAGGAAGCGGCGTCCGGCATCGGGATGACGTGCCGTCCGGGGCACGAACCCCGTCCTTGACATGACGAGGTTGTAATCGCCCATGAAGTGGATGCCGATGCGCGGGTCGCGGGCGGCGGCGGCCAGCGCGTAAGACCCGATGACGTTGACCGCAAGCGCCAGTTCGGCACGCGAAGTCGCGGCGATCATCTCGGACGTGCAGCAATAGTTGCGGACGTTCGCGCGGGTCAGCACCTCTGTCATGCGCGAGGCCTGCAGGCCCTGCACGACGTCCTGCGTCGCGAACAGATAGCCGATCCCGGACCGGCGCAGATCGTAGATGCCGATCCGCCGGTTCAGCGCCATTTCGTTGCGGCGGATGTAGTTGACCAGTTCCAGATGTTCCTGCGGCAGGGTGCCCGGCGGGATCAGGTCGGTGTTGTAGACGATGACCGCCGGCTCGAAGGTGAAGCCGAACAGCTCCGACCGCCAGGTTGCCCAGCCCGGCAGACGCGTGGCGGCGGGAATGTCCAGCGGCAGCGCAAGCCCGCGATTCACCAGATCGACCTGCAGGTCCATCGCGGAACTGATGACGACGTCGGGCATGTCCTGTGGCACGGCATTCAGGATGGCCTGATGCAGGTCGACGGTCTGGTATTCGACATAGTCGACCGTCACATCGGGGTTCAGGTCCTCGAACCGCGCGATCAGCGCCGTCATCACGTCGCTGTCCGTCGCACTGGCGATCGTGAGAGTCGTCTGCGCCTGGGCCGTTGCCGGAGCCGGCACGATGAACAGGGCGCAGCAGATCGTCACGGCCATGACGGCGCGGGCAGCCGCCTGCGAAAGAAGACGGCGGAACCGCAGCTCGGCACGCAAGCCGCCGGCGCTGGAGGTGCCCAGCACCAGCCGCCCGTCGTGGCTGTCGACCACCGCACGCACGATGGACAGACCAAGGCCGGACCCTGCGGTATCCCGCGCGATGGAGGTGAAACGCTCCGTCGCGCGGGCGCGGTCGGCGGGGGCGATGCCGGGGCCGGCATCCTCGACGATGAGCGACACGTCGGCTTCTCCGGTGGTTTCGAGCGTCACGTCGATTGTATTGTCGGCAGGCCCGTGACGGCGCGCGTTTTCCAGCAGGTTCGACAGCGCCTCCCGGATCGAGATCGCGTCACCGCGCACGATATCCTCTCCGGGGAGGATGCTGTCGGCGGACAGCGTGACCGTGACGCCGCGCATGTCGCTGTCACGCAGCATGTCGGTCAGCACCTCGGTCACGATCGGCTTCAGCGCGACGGGCCGAAGGGTGCCGGTATCGGACCGGTGGGTGACCATGGCATGGGCCAGCAGCTGGTTGGTCAGCCGCACGGTCCGCCGCGCCTGGCTGTCGGCCTTGGCCACGCGCACCGCCATGTCGTCGAATGTCGTCGCATCGCCGGCCAGCGACAATTGCCCCTGAAGGGCAGACAGCGATGTCCGGGTCTGGTGCGCCACGTCGGCGATGAACGTCTCGGTCAGGGTGCGGTTGGCACGCAGGCGGCGCATGAAGTCGTTGATCGAATCGAACAGGCCCCGGATTTCGCGCGGTGGCGCGCCATCGATCTGCGACAGGTCGGCGGGATCGCGCAGCCGCAACGCCTCGGCCAGCTGGCGCAGGGGGGCCAGGGCCACGCGGATCGCAAGCCAGACGAAGCCGAGCCCGATCAGCGACACGACGCCCAGACCCGCCATCCCGTTCAGGAACAGCGATTTCTGTTGTGCCGTGCGCCCGGCCCGTGTCTGCCCGATCTGCACGCCGACCCAGACGCGCCCCGTGGGCGTCGTCAGTTGCCGCCCCTGCTGGACGAAACGGAAGGGTTCGTCCAGCTCGGCGTCGTAGAACACGGGCGCGGACCCGAGGTCGGCATCGCGCGGGACGGGCAGGCCGGGGGTGCCGGTGATCTCTCCATCCCGGTCCGAGAAGACCCGGTAGATCACGCGATCCTCGGGGGCGAGGCCAAGGATCTCCATCGCGGAATAGGGCAGATCGACGGAAATGCCCGACGGTCCCGACGACACACGGTCCAGCACCGCCAGCGACGCCCCCGCGAGCAGCAGGTCGTAGGTGCGGTTTGATGCGTCGCGGGCATAGTTCCACAGCAGGATCGAGATGATCAGCAACAGCACCGCGAACCCCAGCGCCATCGATGCGAGCAGGCGGCGTTGCAGCGAATAGGCGCGGTCAGTCTTCGGCCACATAGGCCATGTATCCGAGGCCGCGCGCGGTCTTGACCACGAGCGGCGTGCCCTCCAGCCGCTTGCGCAGACGGGCGACGATCTGTTCGACCGCGTTCAGGCTCGGTGCCTCGTCGAAGCTGTAGAGCTTGTCGGCCACTTCTTCCTTGGTCAGCATCCGACCCAGGTTGTCGATCAGGATTTCCAGAAGCTGGATCTCGCGCGCGCGCAGGTCGGCATCCTGACCGCGTACCGTCGCCCGTTTCGCCGCGCGATCGAACACCAGATCGCCTGCGGTAAAGACGTTGCTGGCGCTGCCTGCCCTGCGCCGCGCCAGCACCCGGCAGCGGGCCGAAAGCTCGCGAAAGTCCACGGGCTTGATCATGTAATCGTCAGCCCCCGCGTCCAGACCCAGCACGCGGTCGTCGATCTGGCTGCGGGCCGTCAGGATGATCACCGGTGTCTGGTCGTCGCGGGCGCGCAGGGATCGCAGCACCTCGTAGCCGCTGCGCCCCGGCAGGTTGATGTCCAGCAGCACGATGTCGAACCGGGCGTGCCGCAACAGGCTGTTGGCCTGGTCGCCGTTCGCTTCGCGGTCGATGGAATGGCCTTCGGCCCGCAGACGATCGATGATCGTCTCGGCAAGGTCGTCGTTATCTTCCACGAGAAGCATGCGCATGATCCGAAACTACAGCGATGCCGCGCAGAGAGATAGTCGTTCCGATGCGCGTCAGCTTCGTGACAGCTTCGCGTCAGGTCCGGCAAAGCCAGGCATCAGCGGCGTGACAGGCTTGCGTTGTAGCTTCGGGCAAGGGGCGCATGACGCCCCCCGAAACGTCTCAATGGGAGGAGACCCCGATGATCATGACCCGCCTGTCCGGCGCAGCACTGCTGGCCGCCAGCCTGACACTGCCAACCTTCGCAGCTGCCGAAGTGAGCAGCCCCGAGTGCGTGGCCCCCGCCAATCCCGGGGGCGGTTTCGACCTGACCTGCCGCGTCGCCCAGACCGGCCTCGCCGATGCTTTTGGTGGACCGATACAGGTCACGTTCATGCCCGGCGGCATCGGCGCCGTCGCCTACAACCTGTTCAACACCACCCGCACGGACGATCCCAACGCGATCGTCGCCTTTTCCACCGGTTCGCTGCTGAACATCGCCACCGGCAAATACGGTGAGTTCGACGAGAACGACGTGCGCTGGGTCGGGACCGCGGGCGCGGACTTCGGTGCCGTCGTGGTCAAGGCCGACAGCCCCTACACCTCGCTGGAACAGCTGATGAACGATCTGGGCAACGATCCCAGCAGCGTCGTCGTGGGTGCCGGCGGCTCCGTCGGGTCGCAGGACTGGATGAAGGCCGCGCTGCTTGTACGTGAAACCGGCGGGTCCCCGATGGACATGCGCTACGTCGCCTTCGACGGCGGCGGTGACGCGATTGCCGCCCTGCTGGGTGGTTCGATCGCGGTCTACACCGGCGACGTGGGCGAAATGGCGTCCCACATGGAAGCGGGCGACATGCGCGTGCTGGCCGTGATGTCGGACGAGCGTCTGGGCGGCCCCTTCGCCGAGATCCCGACCGCGAAAGAGCAGGGCTTCGACGTCGAATGGACGATCATGCGCGGCTTCTACATGGGCAAGGACGTGTCCGACGCGGACTACAACACCTGGGTCGATGCGTTCAACGCCGCTTATGCCACGCCCGAGTGGGAGCAGGTCCAGACCGAGAAGGGGCTTCTGCCGCTCAACCTCGCGGGTGACGAACTGAAAGCGCAGGTCGATGAAAACATGGCCACGCTGCGCGAGATCGCGACCGAAGCCGGTCTGATCCAGCAGTAAGCCGACCTTGCGGGACGGTGCCCTTTTCCGGGTGCCGTCCCCCTTTTCATTCCAATAGCAAAGGTGCCGATATGGCCGACCGGATTTTCGCCGGGATCCTTCTGCTGGTAACGCTTGCCTACAGCTACATCGCGTTCGCCATCATCAAGGCCCCGTTTCAGTATGACCCCCTTGGCCCGGAAAGCTGGCCGCGGATCCTGTCGGTCGTGGCGCTGCTGTGTATCGTCGGAATCCTATGGAAGCCGGACACCGACAGCCTCAATGTCGCGGGCCGGACATGGTTCCGCCTCGGAGCGATGGTTGCGCTGCTGTTCGCCTATGCCGAACTCTACGAACCGCTGGGCTTCATCGTGTCCACGACCCTGTTCGGCGCCGTCGTGGCGCGGATGCTTGGGGCCACATGGGTCAGATCGGCGCTGTTCGGCGTCGCGGCCGGTGTCCTGGGCTGGCTGCTGTGCGTGGAACTGCTGGACCTGAACCTGCCGGAGTCGGAATGGCTGGCGGAATTCAACTCTGACAACGAAGGAGCGAACTGATGGGCGAAGTCCTCTCTGGGCTGGCGACCGGTTTCGGTGTCGCACTCATGCCGTTCAACCTGATGCTGGTGCTGCTGGGCTGCTTTGCCGGCACGCTGATCGGCGCATTGCCGGGCCTTGGCCCGATCAACGGCGTCGCGATCCTGCTGCCGATCGCCTATGGCCTCGGCTTTCCCGCCGAAAGCGCGCTGATCCTGCTCGCCGGTATCTACTACGGTGCCGAATATGGCGGTCGGATCTCCTCCATCCTGTTGAACGTGCCGGGCGATTCCGGTGCCGTGATGACCACGCTCGACGGCCACCCGATGGCAATCAAGGGCGAGGCGGGGCGTGCCCTGTCCCTCTCGGCGGTCGCAAGCTTCATCGGCGGCACCATTGCCGTCGTCCTGATGTCCCTGTTCGGGCCGCTGCTGGCGCAATTCGCCGTCACCTTCTCGCCTGCGAACTACGTCGCGCTGATGGTCTTTGCCTTCGCCTCGCTCGCGTCACTCGTCGGGAAAAGCACGGTCAAGACACTGCTCGGTGCGCTCATCGGCCTCATGCTGGCGACCATCGGCATCGACAGCAACACCGGCGTCGCCCGCTATACCTTCGGGCTGCCCGACATCCTCGCCGGTATCGACTTCCTGATCATCGTCGTCGGTCTGTTCGGCATGGCGGAACTGCTGCACCTCGTCGAACAGCAGGTCAGCGGCAAGCTCAAGACCCTTCCCGTGGACCGCAGTTTCGTGCGCTGGGCGGATATGGCAAAGACGAAGTGGACGATCCTGCGCTGTTCGCTGATCGGCTTCTTCATCGGCGTGTTGCCGGGCACGGGCGCATCGGTCGCGTCGGCCGTGGCCTACGGTACGGAAAAGCGGGTCGCCGGCCCCGAAGGGCAGCGCACCTTCGGCACAGGCGATGTGCGCGGTCTGGCCGCGCCCGAAGCCGCGAACAACGCGGCTGCCGGCGGTGCGATGGTCCCGATGCTGACACTCGGCATTCCCGGTTCCGGCACCACGGCGATCCTGCTGGGTGCGCTTTTGATGTTCAACATCCAGCCCGGTCCGCTGCTGTTCACGCAACAGCCCGAGATCGCCTGGGGCCTGGTCGCGTCGATGTACATCGGCAACATCGCGCTGCTGATCATCAACCTGCCGCTGGTAGGCCTGTTCGCGCGGATGCTGACGATCCCGCAGCACTACCTGACGCCGCTGATCGCGATCCTCGCCTTCGTCGGGATCTATTCCATTGTCGGCAATCCCTTCGATCTGTTCATGATCACATGTCTCGGTATCTTCGGCTGGTTCCTGCGCAAGATGGACTTCTCGCTGGCGCCCGTGATCCTCGGCTTCGTGCTGGGCGGCCTGTTCGAAGGCAACCTGCGGCGCGCCCTGTCGATCTCGGGCGGGGACTGGATGATCCTGATCGAGAACTGGAAGAGTGTCCTGCTTTACGCGCTGGCCGTGCTTGTCGTGGCCCTGCCGATCTGGATGGGACGCCGCGCCCGCTACATGGCCGAAGGCGACGCCTGACCCTTTCACCCCGGCCTGTCCTGGCGGCAGGGCGGGGTGCGTGACCGACCGACAGGCATGAAAATGACAAATGCGGTAAAGACTACACTGACGGCCGTGCTGATCGGCCTGGGCGGCGCCACGGGTGCCGCCCTTTTGAGTCTGCCGGCAGCGGGCCTGATCGGGTCGAGCATCGCCGTCGCAGTCGCCGCGACGCTGGGTCTGAAAATGACGATGCCGCAGCGCCTGCGCGACGTGGCCTTCGGCGTCATCGGCATTTCACTGGGGGCCGGGGTGCAGGCGGACGCGCTGGATCACATCGGGTCCTGGTCGATCAGCCTGTCCCTGTTGGCCCTGTCGCTGGTTGCGACGCTCTTGATCGGCGCGGCGCTGCTGCGCCGCTTGTTCGGCATGGATGCGGAGACGGCCTTCCTCGCCAGTTCTCCCGGCACGATGTCGAATGCGATTGCCATAGCCCTTGACGGTCATGGCAATGTCACGACGATCACCATCCTGCAGGTCATGCGCCTGCTGGTGCTTGTCGCCGTGGTGCCGCCGCTGGCGACGGCGCTGGATGCGGAGACCGGCGGCATCGTCTATCCCGCCGCGATGAATGCCGCGGCACTGATCCTTTTGCTGGGGGCGACGCTGTGCATCGGGATTCCTGCGGCGCGATTCAAGGTACCGGCGGCCTGTCTGCTGGTCGGCATGATCCTCAGTTCCGTATCGCATGTCGCCGGCCTCGCCCATGGCCCGGCCCCGTCATGGGCGATCTTCGCGGCTTTCGTCGTGACCGGGACCTCGGTCGGGACCCGCCTGACATCGATCTCGCCCCGCGCGCTATTGGCGCTGGGGCAGGCCGGTGCGGTCCTGATCGCCACGACCCTCGCGCTGTCGCTGGCCTTTACCAGTGCTGCGGCGCTGGTCACCGGGCTGCCATGGGGGCAGATCTGGATTGCCTACGCGCCCGGCGGGGTGGAGGCGATGGCGGCCATCGGGCTTGCGTTGGGTTACGATCCCGCCTTTGTCGCCGTCCACCACTTCGCCCGGATCGTGATCCTTGTCGTTTTGGTCCCGCTCCTTTTGCGGCGAAACGCCTGATCTGCTTTCGCGGTCGGTCGTATCGGCGGCTGGTTTCGACTTGTCGGCACCGGACATGCTGAAAGATCACGCTTTCAGGATTTCCCCGGGAACCGCCAGATTTTCCAGGTCTGCCAATATCTGCGCCACCTGTTCGAGGTCACGGCGGAACAGCGCCTCCTGCGTTTCGCGGCCCGCGTCGGTGGCCTGTCGCAGAAGAAAGGATGGGTGGGTCGTGATGAAGACGGCACCGCCGTGCAGACCGCGCTCGATCCTGCCGCGCCGCCGGGTGATCCCGCTGCCGTCGCCGGTCAGCGCCAGCGCCGCCGTTGCCCCCATGGCAAGAACGAGCGCGGGCTGCACCGTGTCCAGTTCGCGCGTCAGCCACCAGCGACAATGGCTGACCTCGTCGGCATTGGGGCTTTGGTGGATGCGGCGCTTGCCGCGGGGGATGAATTTGAAATGCTTCACCGCGTTGGTCACGTAGGCCGCGCGGCGGTCCAGACCCGCCGCCGTGGCGATCTTGTCGAAAGCCTGACCTGCCGGGCCGACGAAGGGGCGCCCTGCAAGGTCTTCCATGTCGCCCGGCTGTTCGCCCACGATCATCAACGCCGCATCCTGCGGCCCTTCGCCCGGCACCGATTGGGTGGCATGTCGCGCCAGGGCACACCTGGTGCAGCCCGCAAGGGTCGTACCGTCGGGGGGTGGGGTCAGCCCGTCGCGCAGGCGCAAGGTGATGGCCGCAGCGCGGTCGGGTGCAATTGTCGGCGCGGCCTCGGCCATGCCGCGGGCGCGCGTTTCGGCCTGCGCGATGAGGCCGGGAATGAGATCCGCTTCGGGCAGGTTCTTCCAGTACTTGCGCGGCATCTCGGCGGTCATCGCCTTGATCTTGAGACGGGCGGGATTGAAAATGTTGGCGTAGTAGGTCTGCCAGAGTTTTTCCACGTCGTCGCTCAGGTCCGGCCGGTCGGAGGCGACCGCCTGAAGGCTGACCTCGCCGTCGAAGCGCATCGTCACCTCGGGCGTCACGATGACCCAGTCCATGTCACCGAAACGACGGGCAAAGAAACCGGTCATCAGTTCCTCGATGCGATGGTCCGGTTCGAACCATGAAAGGAACTTGCGCCGGTTGGCCCCTTCCGGGGTCACGTCACGGAAGCGGACGAAGGCTTTCATCTTGTGCATGTCGCGGCGGATGTTCTTGGCCAGACCCTCGGCGCGGGCCACCTCGACATCGGCGCGGTTGGTCAGAAGGCGCGGTGTCCTGCTGGACCGCAGCAGCAGCCGGTAGGCCAGGTCCATTGCGCCCTCGGCGCGGCTGGCGCAGAGCAGCCTTGCAAGAGGCGGAAAGGCCTTGGGCACGGTGAGGGGGGCGGGTCGGGGCAGGGGGGCCTCTGCCCCCTCGAACAGGCTGGTCGGGGCGTCTTCCATCGCCCAGACGACCTGCTCGGCGGCCACGCCGTTGCCGGCGAGCGCCCGGGCGGCATCGCGCCAGGCCTCGAATGTGCCCAGCCGGGGCAGGCGCACAGTATGGGTCACAGCAGTGACAATTGCTCGGGGGTGGCGCGAAACGCGCGCGCAGGTTGGCAGCATCGGTCAGGGATCCCGGCGACCAGTCGCGCGTGACGATGAACGGTTTCGCCTTGCTGACCAGCGCGCCGATGCGCCGCAGATCGTCATACCCAAGCGCCCCGCTGCGCCGGGCGGACAGGATGCGCGACACCGATCTGGTGCCGAACCCCGGCACCCGCAGCAATGCATCGCGACCGGCGCGGTTCACATCGACCGGAAAGGCCTGACGATTGGCAAGCGCCCATGCGAGTTTCGGATCGATGGCGAGGTCGAGCATCCCGTTCGACGGGGCAATCTCCTGTGCGTCGAACCCGTAGAACCGCAACAGCCAGTCAGCCTGGTAGAGGCGGTGTTCCCGGACCAGCGGCGGCTTGATCAGCGGCAATGCGCGGGAACTGTCGGGGATCGGCGAGAAGGCCGAGTAGTAGACCCGCTTGAGCTTGTAGGAACTGTAAAGCCGCGTGGAGCTTTGCAGGATGGTCGCGTCACTGGCCCCGTCCGCCCCCACGATCAATTGCGTGGATTGGCCGGCGGGTGCGAACTTCGGCGGTTTGCGTCCCTTGTGGCTCACCTCTTTCGCCGCCAGCTTACGCAGCTGAACCTTTCCCATCGCCGCACGAATACCGTCCGGGTTCTTCTCGGGGGCGTAGGCCTTGATACCGGCGTCGGTGGGCAGTTCGATGTTCATCGAAAGCCGGTCGGCCAGCAGGCCGGCCTCTTCGATCAGTTCGGGCGACGCATCGGGAATCGTCTTGAGATGGATGTACCCCCTGAAATGGTATGTGTGGCGCAGTTCGCGCGCGATGCGCACCATGTCGGCCATCGTGTCGTCGGGTGACTTGATGATTCCCGACGACAGGAACAGACCTTCGATGTAGTTGCGGCGGTAGAATTCCGTCGTGAGATGAACGACTTCCTCGACCGAGAACCGCGCACGCTCCACATTGCTGCTCACGCGATTGATGCAGTAGGCGCAATCGTAGATGCAGAAATTGGTCATCAGGATCTTCAGCAGGCTGATGCAGCGTCCGTCGGGGGCATAGGCGTGACAGATGCCCGAACCTTCCGTGCTGCCAAGGCCGCTGCCGTCGCGGCTGTTCCGCCGCGAGGTGCCAGACGATGCACAGGAGGCATCGTATTTCGCGGCGTCGCTGAGCAGCGCCAGCTTTTCCTGAAGACTCATCTTTCCCATATGTTCTTGATATGTTCCCATGCGAGCCGGGGCAAGCCCCGCTCACGCAATCGGCAACTTTGCGAGCATGGGCGGAACCTTCCGGGGATCCGTGCGTTCGGAAGCATGAAAATTCTGAACATCCCGACCGCCGCCTTTTGTCTTTCCGCCGTGCTGACCGCGCCTGCGTCCGCCGAGGTCGTGGGCAATGTCGATGTGGACTGGCTGGGAAACGACATCGTGGTCGAGGCGGTCGCCGACCCCGAAGTCAAAGGCGTCACCTGTCACCTGGCCTATTTCGAACGCGGGCTGATCGACCGGTTGCAAAAGGGGAACTGGTTCGAAGACCCTTCGAATTCCTCCATTTCCTGCCGCCAGACCGGCCCGATCGAGATCGGGGACATCGATCGGGGAGACGAGGGGGAGGACGTGTTCAGCGAACGCCGGTCGATCATCTTCAAGACGCTGCGGGTCAAACGGATTTTCGACGAGGCGAACCAGACGCTGATCTACATCAGCCACGCCCGCGACGTGCAGAACGGGTCGGCCAAGATGTCGATGTCCACGGTGCCGCTTTTCGGGGCCGGTGCCGACTGATCACCCTTGGGCAGCGTAAAGCCGCACACGTGAAATGACCCCGCTTTGCGCGGGGTTTTTCTTGGGCTACCATCCGCAAAAATCCGACAATCGGGGGCAGTGACATGAGAACCACACGCAGAAACTTCACCTTGGGCCTGGGCGCATTGGGGCTGGCGGCCTGCACGAACGCCGGCGGCGGCGCGCTGGGGCCTTCGGCAGGCGGCGGGCTGCCGGACGACCTGCGACCGGTGCCAAACGGGGCCTATGACGCATGGGTCGCCTCGTTTCGGGACAGGGCGGCCGCGCAGGGCATTTCCTCTTCCACCCTGGGGTCCGCGTTCCGTGGCGCGGGCTACCTGCCCGGTGTCGTTACGCGTGACCGCAACCAGACGGAATTCTCCCGCACACTCGAAGACTACCTCGCCATTGCCGCATCGGACGAGCGGGTGTCCAAGGGACGGGCCGCGTTTGCCCGGCACCGCAGCACGCTGGCCGCCATCGAAAGCCGGTACGGCGTCGCGCCGGAAATCGTCACAGCGGTCTGGGGCCTCGAAAGCTTCTACGGGGAGCGGCGCGGCAACGTGCCCGTCGTTTCCTCCACGTCGACCCTCGCATTCGACGGGCGGCGGGGCGCGTTCTTTGAAAAGCAACTTCTGGCCGCGCTGCGGATCCTGCAGAACGGTGACACCTCGGCCCAGAACATGACGGGGTCATGGGCCGGTGCCATGGGTCACACGCAGTTCATCCCGACATCCTACGAGGCATTCGCCGTCGATTTCACCGGTGACGGGCGGCGCGATATCTGGTCGGAGGATCCGACGGATTCGCTGGCTTCCACCGCCGCCTACCTTCAGCGCAACGGCTGGACCCGCGGCGTCCGCTGGGGCGGTGAGGTCGGGAACGGCGCACCCTCGGGGCGCGCGCTGCAACCCCAGCCGGGCGGGCCGACCTTCAATGTCACGTCCAACTTCAACGTCATCAAGCGCTACAACAACTCGGACAGCTACGCCATCGGCGTCGGCCACCTGGCCGACCGGATCGCCGGGGGCGGTCCGATCCGCGCGAGTTTCCCGCCCGACAAGTACGGGCTGACCAAGGATCAGCGGATCCAGCTTCAACAGCGCCTGACGGCCAAGGGGTTTGATACCGACGGTGCGGACGGCGTGATCGGGCCGAACAGCCGCAAGGCAATCGCCGCCTACCAGTCCAGCATCGGACGCGCGGGCACCGGCGATCCATCGCTGGATCTGCTTCAGACACTCTGACGCAGCCATCGCAACCGACAGGAGGGGCGGGTGACACAGGTCGCCCGCCCTTTGCCTGTGGGCGTGCAATGCGCGCGGCCTTGCCCCGAATCGCCGTTGGGCGCTACCATCGGTAGAATATTGTCTTGATTATTCTATCCGATATTGCCTCAACGGAGTCTCATTATGACTTTCCGCATTTTCATCTGTCTTCTGGCGCTCGCCTTCACGTTCGGTTCGGGGCCCGCATCGGCGCAGACCGAACGCAAGCTCATCGTCATTCCCGGCATCGTCGGCTCGGAGCTGTCCGACCCGGGCGGTAACGTGATCTGGGGCCGGACGAGTTCGCTCAAGGCGTCGAATTTCCGCCAGCTCGATCTCCTGCCGGAAACCGGCGCGCCCGTCACGCTGACACCCACCGATGCCCTTCGCGACGTGCCCTTGGTGTTCGGCACCATCAACATTGGGTTCTATTCCGGTCTCATCGACTTTCTGGTGGGGGAGCGGTCGATCTTCGACAGCGCGGCACAGCGGGAAATTCTTGGCAACTACACCGAGGGAACGGACCTGTTCGTGTTCGCCTACGACTGGCGGCGGTCCAATTTCGCAAATGCCGTTCTGCTGAACGACTTCGTCAAGGCGAACATCCCTGCCGGAGAGGAATTCGACATCGTGGCCCATTCGATGGGCGGCCTGCTGTCGCGCGCATTCCTGTCGGACCTGCGCCCGCAGGACTTCTGCACCGACCCCGCGATTGAGAACGACCTGCCGCCCGAGACGCGGGAGGCGACCTGCGCCGCAGCCTACGGCAGCCTGGGCGACGGGGGCTGGCGTGGCATCGGCGCCGACAACCGCTTCTCCGAGGCATCGCGTGTGCATACCTTCATCGAGATCGCGACCCCGCATCAGGGGTCGGTCAACGTGGCCAGCACGCTGATCGACGGGTGGGGCAGGCTCAGCCAGATCCTGATCGGCGGCAAGCGCGAGATCCAGGATATCCTGCTGTCGATGGTGGGCCCCTATGAATTGATCCCTTCCTACGAGAACTGCTGCGCGGTGGGCGAGGCGGGCCGCCCCGGCAACAGCGTGGTCGCGGCGCTGGATGAAACCTATTGGGCCAAGCTGGTGCTCGGGTTCGAGATCGACCCCTGCCCATACGTCCACTGCGCGGCCAAGCGGGCGCTTCTGCGCATCGGATTGCAGAACCGGGCGGTCATGGACGAGGTTTATGCCCGGGGTCTGCCGGCGTCCGTCACGGCGAACCACGTCATGGTGGGGCGGCTGGTGGATGGCACGCGCGAGACGATGTACGTGGCACGCGGCGCGCCGGGCGACGGGGCGGGGATCACCTATCGCGTCAGCGCACGGGGCGACGGCACGGTCTACGAGGGCAGCGCGCTGGCGGAGGGCAATCAGGCTTTCGTGCTTCGGTCGAAGCACCCCTTCATCGTCGGCAGCGACGAGGTGCACCGATATGTCTACAACATCCTGATCGACCCCGTGCAGAACGTGCCCCAGATGGTGAACTCCGAGCGGATCTTCGTCGGCGGCGGCGACGTGCGGTCGCTGGCGCTGGCGGCGTCGCCCCAGATCGCGGGGACCGGCCAGACGGTGGAACTGCGCCTCGATCTGAACGCCGACCCCTCGCAGGTGTTCGACGAAGAGACGCTGGCAGAGGCGCGGATCGATCTCGGCCTGACGCCCTACGGTGCGGCAACGCCTGTCTGGCAGCAATCGGTCGGCGTGAACGACGGGCTTTCCTTTGCGCCCGGCGGGCTGGCCGTCTTCACGGCGACCCTCAGCGCGCCGGGCGAGGGTGTCTATGTCGTGGATGCGCAGGTGGACGGCAGGAGCATCGCGCAGGAACTGCTGCACGTGCTGGAGGACGAATGATGGCGTCCCGGCTGGCGCGCGCGCTGAGAGGGGCGGCGGTCTGTCTGGCACTCGCCGCCGGAGGGGCCACGGCGCAGGATTGGCCCGCCCATCTGGAAACCCGGCAGCTCTTTCGCGTGGTGGTAAAGGGTCTGGGGGCCGACGGCACGGCGCTGCAACCGGTCAAGGGGACCGCCTGGGCGGTGGCGCCAGGTATCCTGATCACCGCCGATCACGTCACCGGCAAGGCGCTGAACTACAAGAACAAATCCGCCTCGGACAAGGTCTTCATCCCCAGTCGCGATGTCACGGTCGAGGTGGGCGCGACCCGGTCTTTTCAGGGCGTCCCGGCGGAGAAATATCCTCAGGGCGTCGTGACCCCGTCGCCGTTCGAAAGCATAGACGCCGCGCGCATCGGCTTTCCCGACCTGCAGGCGACCCCATTTGCCTTGAGCGCCTGTGACATCACCGGCGGCAGCGGCTATCGCGTGCTGAAATTCAACGATGGCAACGTGTTCCAGCCGGCCGAAGTGGACATCCGCCTCAAGGCCTACGGGCGGTCGAACCTTGGCGATGCCGGAAGCGTGGTGGTAATGACCGGCCCGAAAGGGACGATCGTCGAGGGCGACAGCGGCTCGCCCGTGCTGGATCCGCAAGACCGCGTGATCGGGCTGGTGTCGGCGATCAACCCCGACAGTGGCAGCGCGGTGCGCGACGAGGTCCACGTCACCCTGGTGAAATCCTTTCTCGATCTCGTGCCGTTGCAGGTCGGGTCCGATGAATATCTGGACATTCCCTGCAGTGATCGGGTCAGGCTGCGGCGGGTCGATGACCTGCGCGCGGACCTTGACGCGGCACGGGCCGACATCGAGACCCTGCGCGGCGAGAAGGATGCGCTGCTCGACCGGTTTGCCGCGCTGACGGCGCGCAACGACCTGCTGATGGATCAGATCAACACGCTCATGCGCAACCAGATCAGGCTGGCCGCCGAGGCCGAACGCGCGGGCACGACCACGCTCGGCCTGCCCGAGACCGTGGGGCTGGAGACGCTGGCCGCCAACGAACTGCTGCACGAGACCGGCAAGAAGCTGTTCGACAACCTCGCGGATCTGCCACCGCTGCGACCGACGGTCACCCGCATTTCCAGCGAACTGGGCAGCCCGGAATGGAGTCTTTCCGGTTCGATCAGCACGAACAACGACGTGGCCATCATCTTTTCCTATGACCGGGCCTTGTCGGGGCCGCCCTATGCCGACGAGTTGGTGTTCTGTTTCACCCCGATCGCGTGGAATGTTCCCGCGGGAACCCCGAATGACGAAGACCCGACCAACAGGAACTTCTACGTGCCGCTCGAAGGGCCGTTCGAGCCCAGCGACACGCCGCTCGACGGGGTGTTCAAGCCGCGCGGGACGATGCCGGACAGTTGCTATCCGGTCGCCCACACCGGGCAGAGCGTGGCGGGATCGGGCGGCGTGACCCGCGGCAGCTATCAGTGGACCCGGACCCCGAACACGCTGGTCGACCTGATCCGCTTGGCCAAGCGGCGCTATCCGGACAGCGACTGGAACGGCATCTATTACCTGCAGGTTTTCGAACGCGTCAGTGTAGGCGAGCAGGGCGAAACGCGGTACAAGGTCCATACGCGTGCGCTGGTCGACCTGCTGCGCGATAGGGATTGGGCGAACGAGGGCTCGGCGATGCCGTGCAGGATATTCAAGGACGGTCCGAGCCTGATCGAAGCGGTCGTGGACGGTGAAGAGGTCCTGCCGAGGGAAAACGAATGCGCCAGGGACACCTGATCTTTCTGCTGGTTTCGCTGCTGACGGTGGCGCGCGCCGCCTGGGCTGAATCGGAAAACAGGCTGCGGTTCGAGACGATCTTCGATCTGCCCTTCGTCCAGAGCCTTGAATTCGCGCCCGGCGGGGAGGAGCTGTTCGTTGCGATGGACGGGCAGTTGCTGCAATGGCAGTTGGATCCGCTGCGACTGACCCACCACCGGCCGGCGCAGATCCTCGCCAACGAGATGGTGCTGGGCCCCGACGACAATCTCTACTTCGTGGGGCTCGGGCGGGCGCGCGGCTCTTTCGGGCAGGCGGGCAGCAAGGCGGTCGCCTTTGCCCGTGACAAGACCGAAGGCGCGGCCTTCGAGGCGGTGGACACGAATTCCAATCTCGGCATTTCGCAGTATTCCTCCATTGCCTTCGACAGCGCCGGCAACGCGATCCTCGCCAGCGCCAGCAGCTATTCGGCCAGCCCGTTTCCCCGCAAGGCCGATCTGCGGACCGACGGCAAACGGACCTACCCGCAGCTCAGGTTCCGCTGCGGTGGCGTGTCGCAACTGTCGATCTTTGCGATCGACGGCGTGGATCACTACCTCGCCTCGACCGCGGGCCAGGCCACGCTGGAGTTCGGCAGGCTGAACCTCGGTCCGGATCAGGACGCCGGGGGCGACTGCTTCATGGTGGAGCAGATGGAAAAGGGCCAGACCCGGAAACCGACATTCGATGCAGTGCGCCATGCCGTGATCGATCTGGGCGACACGCCCTTTGCCGTCGACGGGGCGCGCAAGGCGATCATGGTTCTCGACCCGAATTCGAACAGGTTGTTCCTGTTCCGTATCGAACCGTTCGGCGACCGGCACTTTCTGTCCCGGATCGGCGCGCTGGAGATCGATCTGCGGAAATACATGCCTCCCGCCATGCAGGACGCTGTGCTGACCGACCTTGCCACCGATGCGTTGGGGCGAGAGGTGCATGTCAGCAGCAATTCCGCCAGCGTGGTCCTGCGCTTTGCCTTTGACGGCACCGGCCTTGTCCATCGCGGGCGCATTGCCACCAACGCGCCGGTCCAGCGCCTGAAGATGAGCCGCGACGGAACCGCCGCGGCCGTGGTGACCGGGCAGGAGCCCTTTGGCGGCGACTGGCGGATCACCGTGATCGACAATCCCGGCGGGCTGTCGGACTGGCTTCAGATTCCCGCCAGTTTCCCCTCGGTCCGGCTGATCCAGGAACAGTTGAACGCACGGGCGTTGTCAGCCGGGTCGCCGGATGGCATTCTGGGTCCGCAGACCCGGGCGGCGATGGCGGAATTTCTCGCGGGGGAGGGAGCCGTCTCTCCCGAAGCGGAGAAACCTGATGCGGAGGCCCTCGCGCTGTACCGCAGCATCGTGAGCTCTTTTCCGAAATACCTTGCATCGCACCGCGAGAAGCTGGCGGCCGCGGATTGACCGAAGGAACGAGACAATGACCAAAGTACTTTCCCTCATCGCCCTTCTCTCCCTGCCGCAGTCTGGGGAATTGCCACAGTGCGTGACCGTCCAGCAGGTGCAGGGCAGCACCGTCTTCTGCTGTTCGCTGACCAACGGGCAGCAGTGCTGCGCGGGGTCGCTGGCCGGTACCGGCAAACCGGCCGGTTGTGGTTGCTGACCGGGCGTCAGCAGTACCTTTCCGGCCCTTCCCACTGCGCCGCGTTGTAGCGGTCTCCATGGGCCCAGCCCACCGGCAGCGCCGCTTCGATCCGCGCGAGGTCTTCCGAGGTGAGGTCGATTTCCGTGCCCCGGATCAGTTCGTCCAGATGCTTTCGGTCCTTTGTCCCCGGGATCGGCAACACCCGGTCACCCTGCGCGATCAGCC
This sequence comes from Sulfitobacter alexandrii, assembly GCF_001886735.1. NCBI lineage: Bacteria > Pseudomonadati > Pseudomonadota > Alphaproteobacteria > Rhodobacterales > Roseobacteraceae > Sulfitobacter > Sulfitobacter alexandrii. The sequence goes on along the minus strand of NZ_CP018076.1, from coordinate 3,117,649 downwards.
AGGCGATCGCGACGGCGGCGGCGGGTTCCCCCATGTCGGCGGCCAGCGCGCGGAACCGGTCCGTCGCGGCGATATTCGCATCGTAGTTCGGTTGCATGAACCTTGGATTGCCCTTTGTGAAGGCCATTGACTGCGCCCGGTCGTAGCTGAACGGCGCGTCGGTCAGAAACGCCCGGCCCACGGGCGAAAAGGCCACCAGCGTCGTGCCCAGATCGCGGCACGTCTGCACGAGGCCCAGTTCCGGCGCGCGGGTGGACAGCGAATACTCCGACTGGACAGCCGCGACGGGACATTCGGCAAAGGCCCTGCGCAGGGTGGATGGCGCGATCTCGGAGAAGCCGACCGCGCGGGTCTTGCCGGAATCGACAAGCCGCTTCAACGTGCCGGCGACATCCTCGGGGCTGTGGGTGCGGTCATAGCGGTGGATATAGAACAGGTCCACGTGATCCACCCCCAGCCGCTTCAGACTGTCATTCAGGCAACTTTCCAGGTAGTCGGGATCGTTGTTGAACCGGCGGTCGCCGTCGCGCGTGATGCCGGCCTTGGTCGCCAGCACCATGTCCTCCCGCGCACCGGGCGTCTTGGCGAACCAGCGGCCGATGATCTCCTCCGACCGCCCGTCGCCGTAAACGTTCGACGTGTCGATGTGACTGACCCCCGCCGCTCGGCAGGCGTCAAGGATGGCATGGCTGTCCTCTTCGGTGGCATCGCCGTAGATTCCGGCAAACGACATCGCACCGATGCCGAATTGCGAGACGACGGGGCCATCCGGGCCAAGGCGGGTGGTTTTCATGGGGGTTCCTCTGCGCTGGCTGAACTGACCGCAGCAAAGCGGGGATGGCGGAGGGCCGCAAGCGGTTAATCCGGATTTCGAAAAAGGCTGCGGATTCTTCCTTGACCCTCCAGCGGCTGGAGACCCTACATCTGCCTCAACACGCGTTTCGGAAAGGTGCCGGCATGACAGATGCAACGTCAGAAAACGATCTCCAGCCGCAGACGGAGGTGATCCGCGACCCGGTCTGCGGCATGACGGTAGATCCCGATGCGGGCAAACCCACCGCCGAGCATGACGGCCGGACATATCATTTTTGCTGTGACGGTTGCCGCAAGAAATTCGAGGCCGACCCGGAGGGCTACCGCACCGCCGAGGATCCGGTCTGCGGCATGACCGTGGACCGTGCCAGCGCGGCACATATGGCCAAGCATGCCGGCGCGCGGTTCTATTTCTGCTCCGACCGGTGCCGGAGCCGCTTCGAAGCCGAACCCGAAGCCTTTCTCGGCGACCGTCCCGCACCCGAGCCGATGCCCGAAGGCACCATGTACACCTGCCCGATGGATCCCGAGATCGTGCAGGACCATCCGGGAGACTGCCCGATCTGCGGGATGGCGCTGGAACCGATGAACCCCACGCTCGACAGTGGGCCGCACCCCGAATACGTCGATTTCAAGCGGCGGCTCTGGATCACCGCGCCGATGGCGGCGGTCGTCTTCGTGCTGGAGATGGGCAGCCATGTCGGCATCCCCTTCGACCGCTGGATGGGCCACACGGCGTTCGTCTGGGTCCAGTTCCTGCTGGCCACCGGGGTGGTCTGGTTCACCCGCATGTTCTTCAAACGGGCGTGGAACTCCATCAGGAACCGAAGCCCGAACATGTGGACGTTGATCGGGTTGGGGACCGGCGCGGCCTATCTCTTTTCCATCGTCTCGCTTCTGGCGCCCGATGTCCTGCCGGCGCAGATGGCCGATGGCATGGGCATGACCCCGGTCTATTTCGAGGCGACGGCGGTCATCCTTGTGCTGGTGCTGCTGGGACAGGTCATGGAACTTGCGGCGCGGGAACGTACCGGTGACGCGATCCGCGCGCTGATGGACCTTGCGCCCAAGACGGCGCGGCGGGTCTCCGGGGAGGGCGAGGAGGACGTACCGCTGGACGCACTGCATGCCGGCGACATTCTCCGTGTCCGGCCCGGCGAGAGCGTTCCCGTCGACGGGGTCGTGACCCGTGGCCGGTCGTCGATCGACGAAAGCATGATTACGGGCGAGCCCGTCCCGGTGGAGAAGGTCGAAGGCGCGACCGTCACGGGCGGCACCCTGAACAAGACCGGTTCCTTTCTCATGGAAGCCCGGACCGTGGGCGATGACACCACGCTGAACCGGATCGTGCAGATGGTGGCGCAAGCGCAACGCTCCCGCGCGCCGATCCAGGCGGTGGCCGATCGGGTCGCCGGGTATTTCGTTCCCGCCGTGGTGGCCTGTGCCCTGCTGGCTTTCGTGGCGTGGTGGGTGTTCGGCCCCGCGCCAGCGCTGACCTATGCCTTTGTCGCGGCGGTATCGGTTCTCATCATCGCCTGTCCCTGTGCGCTGGGGCTCGCCACGCCGATGTCGATCATGGTCGCCACCGGTCGGGGGGCCAATGCGGGGGTTCTGATCCGCGATGCCGAGGCGCTGGAGCGGTTCGCCGGGGTGGATGTGCTGATCGTGGACAAGACCGGCACACTGACGGAGGGCAAGCCGACCCTGACGGACGTGGTGCCGCAGGGCGACATCCATGAGGTCGAGCTGCTGACGCTGGTTGCCGCGCTGGAACGCGGGTCCGAACACCCGCTCGCCGAGGCGCTGGTCGCGGGGGCGGAGGAGCGGGGCGCTTCGAGACAGGACAGCACCGATTTCGAGTCCGTCACCGGCAAGGGTGTCACCGGCACCGTTGACGGACGCCGGGTCGCGCTGGGCAACGAGGCACTGATGCGCGAACTGTCGGTTGGCGTGGAGGCCCTTGCCGACCGCGCCGCCACGCTTCAGGCCGAGGGCAAGACAGCCATGTTCGTCGCCGTTGACGGGCAGCCCGCGGGGCTGGTCGCCGTGGCGGATCGTGTCAAGCAGACCACCCCGGATGCCATTCGCGCGCTGCACGGCCTGGGTCTGCGCATCGTCATGGCGACGGGCGACGCGCAGGTGACGGCGCAGGCCGTGGCGTCGGAAATGAACATCGACGAGGTGCACGCGGGCGTCAGCCCCGAGGACAAGGGTGCGTTGGTGAAGCGGCTCAGGGACGAGGGCCTGTCCGTCGCGATGGCTGGCGACGGTGTGAACGATGCGCCCGCATTGGCAGAGGCGGACGTGGGTATCGCGATGGGCACCGGTGCGGACGTGGCCGTGGAAAGCGCCGGCATCACGCTGGTCAAGGGCGACCTGAACGGGATCGTCCGCGCCCGCAAGCTGGCCGAGGCGACCATGCGCAACATTCGCCAGAACCTGTTCTTCGCCTTCGTGTACAACACCGCCGGGGTTCCGGTGGCGGCCGGAATCCTCTATCCGGTGTTCGGCCTGCTGCTGTCGCCGATGGTCGCCGCCGCCGCGATGAGCCTGTCGTCGGTTTCAGTGATCGGCAACGCGCTGCGGCTCAGGGCGTCGAAACTATAGGGGCCGCCGCCGCGTGCATGACCCGTGACAAGGAGCGCCCCTTGACCTTCCAGCCGATGGAACCTTTATCCTTCCCGAAAGGAGCCTGCAGATGAATATTGGCAACGCCGCGAAACAGACCGGCCTGACGGTCAAGACGATCCGATACTACGAGGACATCGGATTGATCAGCGCCGCCCGGTCGGAGAACGGATACCGCGAGTTCGGCGGCAAGCAGATCACGCAATTGCGGATGCTTGCCCAGGCCCGGCACCTCGGCTTCGGGCTGGAGGAATGTCGGCGGCTGCTGGACCTCGACGCCGATCCGGCGCGCGCGAGCCGTGATGTGAAGGCGCTGGCGCTGCGCAATCTGGACACGGTGCGCGACAAGATCGCCCAGTTGCAGACCCTGGAAATGGAACTGGAAGTGATGATCAACCAGTGCCACGGCGACGACGCACCGGATTGCGCGATCCTGAATGGCCTTGCCCATGTCCCTGACGATGAGCCGCGCGAGACCGAGGCGGTGGAATGAGGGGGCTTGCCTGTGCCGCCGCCCTGGCAGTCGGAACAACGGCGCTGGCGCACAGCGGTGTCGACGATCCGGTCGTGATGAAACGCATGGTCGGCATGACGGACATCGCCGCGCATACCAAGCTGCTGGGCCGGATGGCCAAGGGGCAGGACCCCTTCGATGCCGCCGCGGCCAACGCGGCGCTGGACGGCATCGCGACAGAGGCCGCCCGTATCCCGGCGCAGTTCAGCGACCGGGTGCTGCATCCGCGGTCCGAAGCGTTGCCGGTAATCTGGGAAAGATTCGAGACTTTCACCGCGCGTGCCGAAGACCTGCGCGAAATCGCCACCGAGGCGCGGGGCACGGTGACGGAAGCACCCGATCTGGACAGGGTGATGCGCCGGATCGGTAAGTCCTGCAGCGCCTGCCACGAGGCGTTTCGCAAATGAGAGCTTTCATTCTGGTGCTGGTTTTGGCGGCTCCGCCATCGTTCGCGGATCACCTGTTCGAAGGCCGGGACATCGCGGCCGGTGCGGCGCTTTACGCGGAAAAATGTGCCGCCTGTCACGGGGCGGATTTGCAGGGCCAGCCCGACTGGCGCACGCCCGGAGCGGACGGTGTGCTGCCCGCGCCGCCGCACGACGTGACGGGGCACACATGGCACCACGATACACCGATGCTGATGGCCTATACGCTCGACGGGGGGCAGGCCACGCTCGAGGCGCGGGGCGTCACCGGCTTCAAGAGCGGGATGCCCGCCTTTCGCGGTACGCTCAGCGAAGACGACGTTCTGGACATACTCGCCTACATCCGCGCGTCATGGCCTGCCGAAGCGCAGGAGGTGCAGCGGCAGCGTACTCACGGGGCGGATTGAAAAGGGGGCCGGCAACGGCCCCCTTCTTAAGCATCCCGATGCTGTACGGGCAGGCCGTCAAAGCACCTCTTCGACCGCCGCCTTGGTGGCCGCGACGATCTCGTCGGCCTCTTCCCGGGTCAGCGAGAACGGCGGTGCGAAGCCGATGATGTCGCCCTGCGGCATGGCGCGGGCGATGATGCCCCGGTCCAGCATCGCGGCCACGACACGCGCGCCGACCTTTTCCGACGCGTCGAAGTACACGCGGTCATCCCGATCCTTGACCAGTTCGACGGCGCAAAGCATGCCCTCGCCCCGGACCTCGCCGACATGGGCGTGCCCGCCGATCGCCTCGGTCATCGCCTTGTTCAGGTAGGCGCCGACCTCGCCCGCGTTGCTGACGAGGTTCATGCTGTCCAGCAGCTTGAGGTTCGCCACGCCGGCCGCCGCACCGATGGGGTGGGCCGAATAGGTCCAGCCATGGCCGATGGGGCCGTTCTCGTCGGTGCCGCGTTCCAGCACCTCCCACATGCGGTCGGACACGATCGACCCCGACAGCGGCGCATAGGCCGAGGTGAGGCCCTTGGCGATGGTGATGAGATCCGGCTTCAGCCCGTAGTGGTCCGACCCCATCATGGTGCCGAGGCGGCCAAAGCCGGTAACGACCTCATCCGCGATCAGCAGGATGTCGTGTTTCTTCAGCACTTTCTGGATCGCATCCCAGTAGCCTGCCGGGGGCGGGACGATCCCGCCGGTGCCCAGCACGGGTTCCCCGATGAAGGCGGCGATGGTGTCGGCACCCTCACGCTCGATCAGCGCCTCCAGTTCGGCGGCGCAATGGGCGGTGAACTGGTCCTCGCTCATCGACAGGTCGTCGCGGCGATAGTAGTAGGGCGCTTCGGTGTGGATGACCTGGCTCAGCGGCAGGTCGAATTTCTGGTGGAACAGGTGCAGCCCGGTCAGCGACCCGGTCATCAGGCCCGACCCGTGATACCCGCGCCAGCGCGAGATGATCTTCTTCTTCTCGGGGCGGCCCAGGATGTTGTTGTAGTACCAGACCAGCTTGATGTTGGTCTCGTTCGCATCCGACCCGGACAGGCCGTAGTAGACATGGTTCAGCCCCTCGGGTGCGCGTTCGGCGATCATCCGCGACAGGGTGATCGACGCCTCGGTGCCATGACCGACGTAGGAGTGGTAATAGGCGAGTTCATGCGCCTGCTCGGCGATGGCATCGGCGATCTCGGTCCGGCCATAGCCGACGTTGACGCAGTAGAGCCCGGCGAAAGCGTCGAGCGATGTCTTGCCCTCGCGGTCGGTGATGCGCACACCGTCGGCCTTCTGGATGATGCGGTTGCCCATCTCGCGGCGGGCGAACTGGCCCAGGTGCGTGGAGGGATGGAAGAAGTGATCGTGATCCCATTGGGTCAGCTGATCGTTGGCGCGTGCATTGTCCATTTTTCGGTCCTTTCTGGTGCGGGGCTCAGGCCCAGTCGCGGCATACGTATTTGACTTCGGTAAAGGCTTCCAGCCCGAGGCGGGATCCCTCGCGGCCCAGGCCCGATTGTTTCATGCCGCCAAAGGGGATCGGCGCGCCGGTCACCTTGGTGCGGTTGACGGCCACCATGCCGAAACGCATGGCGCGGCTGGCCCGGTAGATGCGGCGGGGATCCTGTGTGTGCAGGTAGGCAACAAGGCCGTATTCGGTGGCATTCGCCCGCGTGATCGCCTCTTGCTCGGTGTCGAAGGGGGCGATCGCCGCGACGGGGCCGAAAGTTTCCTCGTGCATGATGAGCGCGTCCTCGGGCACATCGGCCAGCACGGTGGGCTCGAAGAACAGCTCGCCCGCCGCGTGACCGCCGCCACCGCACAGAAGCCGGGCGCCCTTGGCCTTGGCGTCCTCCACGTGTTCGCGCTGCTTGGCCACGGCGCCGGCGTTCATCAGCGGCCCGATGTCGGGGTCATCTATCCCCTTGCCGACGGTGAGAGCGCGGGTGCGTTCCGCGAAAGCGGTGCAGAAATCCTCGTAAACGGACCGCTCCACAAGGAACCGGTTGGCCCCGAGGCAGTCCTGCCCGGAGGTCGCGAACTTGGCCTTGATGGCTTCGTCCACCGCCTGATCCATGTCGGCATCGGCAAAGACGACGAATGGCGCGTGGCCGCCGAGCTCCAGCACCAGCCGCTTGATCGTGTCTGCCCCCTGCCGATACAGCAAGCGGCCCACTTCGGTCGAGCCGGTGAAGGACACGGCGCGGATGCGCGGGTCTTCCATCCAGGCGCCCACGATCTCGGGTGCGTCGCCGGTGATGACGTTGAACACCCCGTCGGGCATGCCCGCCCGTTCCGCCAGCTTGGCCAGCGCCAGCGCGGACAGAGGCGTCTCGATCGACGGATGCGCGACCACCGTGCAGCCCGCGGCCAGTGCTGCCGCCGCCTTGCGGGTCAGCATCGCGCAGGGAAAGTTCCACGGCGTGATGAGCGCGGCGACCCCGACCGGCTCGCGCCAGACCTCGACCTCGGCATCGGGCAGGTGCGACGTCACGCTCTCGATGTTGGGGCGGCGCGCCTCTTCGGCATAGAATTCGACAAAGGCCGCGCCATAATCGATCTCGCCGCGCGCCTCGGAAATGGGCTTGCCCTGTTCGGCGGTCATGATCCGGGCCAGATCCTCGCGGTGCTCCATCATCAAATCGAACCAGCGGCGCAGGATCGCCATCCGCTCCTGCGGCAGGGTCACGGCCCAGTCCTGCCATGCGTCGTCCGCCGCCTTGGCCGCGAGCTGCGCATCGGCGACACCCATGCAGGACACCCACACAAGCTCGGTTCCGTCGGCGGGGTCGGTGACGGGTTTGGTGCGCCCGTCGCGCGCCTCGATCCAGGCGCCACCGAGGTAGGCCTTGGCTCTCAGCAGTTCGGGATCGTCCAGAGCGGCGAGAATTGGATGGTCGCTGTTGATGACGTCAGACACGGCAGCCTCGTTCGGTTCGATGTCGGGTTTCGCGAAACATAGCCGGGAACGGCCCGAAGGTTTTTCGGTATTTTCCACGGTGGGTCCGAATAACTCTCGCCGTTTCCCGCTATTTTCCGAGCAGAACGTCGAACGGCGGTGGGCCGGCCTTGACTGGTTTCGTCACGATGTAGCTGAAGAAACGCGCGACCCCCGCGCGCTGTTCCAGTACCAGTTCGATCAGGGCCTGGTAGCTGTCGATGTCCCGTGTGACCACCTGCACGAGATAGTCGTACCCCCCGCCGAGCGCCCAGCAGCCGACGATCTCTTCGTGGCGGGCGACCTCGGCCTCGAAACGGTCGAAGCTCTGGGTGCGGTGTTCGCCCAGTTCCACCATCACGAAGACGGTGACCGACGGCCCGAGGGCGCGCAGCGATACCTCCGCGCGGTAGCCGGTGATCACGCCGGCCTCTTCCAGCCTTTGCATCCGCTCCCAGCAACTGGTCTGGCCGACGCCGATGCGCCGGGCCAGCTCGCTCTTGGTGATGCGCCCGCTGGACGACAGCACGGCAAGAATTTCCAGATCGGTCCGGTCGAGGCGGTGCATCTTCATTCGGTCATCCTGTCGGCGGCACCGCCGCCCTTGTCAATTGTGCTGAAAATTGTGACGGTATTGTCATGAATAACTGGCTCCCCGACAAGAGTGAACTCAAGCGTCCGCGCTATCGTTCGCTGACGGGCGCGATCGAACGGGCCATCGAAGAGGGCAAGCTCAAGCCCGGTGATCGGCTTCCGACACACCGGGAGCTGGCGTACCGCCTGGGCCTGAGCGTGCAGACCGTCAGCCGTGCCTATACCCGCCTTGTCGAGGCGGGGCATATCGTCGGCGAGGTCGGGCGGGGCAGTTTCGTCCGCAATCCCGAGCGCGACAATGCCCTGCCTTTTCCGGCCAAGCGGGCGGGGAGCGAGACGCTGGATCTGGCGTTGCTCAAGCCCGTGGTCGACGACCTGCACCGGGAAGAGATGCAGCGGGCCCTGCGCGGGATCGCGGCTGATCTGCCGGATGCCACGGTTGCGTCCTTTCGCGCCGCGACGATCGCGGGCCGATACGCGGAAGCGGTGGAGGGATGGCTGGCCCGGCGCGGCGTGTCATGCGCGGACATGTCGGTCATCGCGACCAACGGCAATACCGCCGCCATGACCGTCGCGCTGCTGAGCGTGGCCCACGGTGGCGACCTGATCGTGACCGAGGCGATGAGTCATCACACGCTGCCGACGTTGTGCCGCAGCCTCGGCCTTCGTCTGCATGGGGTGGCGATGGATCACGAAGGCATCCTGCCCGAGGCACTGGAGGCAGTCTGCCGCGCCGATCCGGTCAAGGCCCTGTTTCTGGTCCCGGATTCCGGCCCCTTGTCGTGCCGGATGGGGCCGGCAAGGCGGCAGCGGATCGTGGAGATCGCCCGCCGCCACGACATCGCCATCATTGAGAACGACGCCTACGGCGCCTTGCAGGGGACCGAAACCGGACCGACGTTCGCGGCCCTCGCGCCGGAGCGTTGCTATTACTTCACCAGCCTGACCAAGTGTCTCCTGCCCGGCCTGCGGGTCGGTTTTCTGGTGGTGCCGCTGAACGCCGCATCCACCGTGCGCGAAAAGCACATGATCACCAACTGGATGGTGACGCCGCTGATGCACGAGATCGCGACGCGGTGGATCGAGGACGGCACCGCAGAGCGGCTGACGGACTGGCAGCGGTCGGCACTGGCCGAGCGCGCCTCCGTGGCAGAGCAGATCCTCGGATCGTCCGGCCTTCGGATCAGCGCCGGGGGGCTGCAGGGCTGGCTGCCTTGTCCGGACATCGGATCAGAGGCGCGGCTGGTCGAAAGGGCGCGGGACGCCGGCATTCTCGTCGCACCCGGTTCGACCTTTTCCATCGGTCCGGGCGCGGGTCATCCCGGTGTGCGTATCGCCTTCGGCGCGCGCGATACCGACGCCCTGCGCCGGGCGCTGCGGGTGCTGCGCGCCATCGCGACCGGGGATTCATCGGGGCGGGAACTGCATGCCTGATATTGTAATGATTTAATGTAACCATTGACTCTCAATTGTAGTGATTTCATTTTTCACGACAAAGCACGTCATGCCCGCATGGCGCGTGTTTGCAGTGAAAAAGGAGAATTTCATGACCTATAAATCGTTGTTCCTGACTGCGAGTGCCGCACTGGTCGCGGTAGCCGGTACCGCATCCGCCGACACCTGGCGCTACGCCTTCGAGGAGGCTGAAACCGAGGTGCAGGGGGTCTTTGCCCAGAAGTTCAAGGAAGAGATCGAGGCCAACTCCGACCACGAGGTTCAGCTTTTCCCCTTCGGCACGCTGGGTGAAAGCGCCGACATCATGGAACAGGCGCAGGCCGGTATCCTCCAGTTCGTCGATCAGTCTCCCGGTTTCACGGGCGCCCTGATCCCGGAGGCGCAGGTGTTCTTCGTGCCCTACCTGTTGCCGCAGGACGAGGCGACGCTTCAGGAGTTCTTCCGCAACTCCAAGGCGATCAACGAGATGTTCCCCGAACTCTACGCCGAGCAGGGGCTCGAGTTGCTGACCATGTTCCCGGAAGGCGAGGTCTGCATGACGACGCAGGAAGAAGTGCGTTCGCCCGAGGATCTGGATGGCGTCAAGTTCCGCGTCATGACCAATCCGCTGCTCGTCGAAAGCTACAACCAGTTCGGGGCGACGCCCACGCCGCTGCCATGGGGCGAGGTGTACGGCGCGCTGCAGACGGGCATCATTCAGGGCCAGGAGAACCCCGGCTTCTTCCTCGACTCGACCAAGATGTACGAGGTGACGGAGTATGTGACCTGCATCGGCCACAACAACTTCACCACCGCGATGATGGCGAACAAGGATTTCTACGACGGGCTGTCCGAAGAGGACCAGAAGCTCGTGGAGAACGCGACGGACGTCGCCTTCGACCACATCCTCGACTATCAGGCCGGGCTTCAGGACAAGTCGCTTGAAAACATCAAGAGTGCCAAGCCCGGCATGACGATCAACATCCTGTCCGAGGAAGAGCGTCAGCCGTTCATGGACACCGCTCCCGCCGTGGAGGACGCGTTCATCGAGATGACCGGTGAAAGCGGCAAGGAAATCCTCGAGCAGATGAAGGCCGACCTTGAAGCCGCGAACGCGGCAACGAACTAAGGGCCCTTGCGGTGCGTGGGGCGTCTGCACGCCCTGCGCACCGATTGCACAAAGGTATTTCAGATAGGCAGGCATCGTGTCCCAAGAAGAACAGACCCCGACCGGCGTGGTGCCAACCGATCCGGACACCGACATCCTGACGGATGATACGTCGTCGCTCCCCGGGTTTCTGGGCACGGTGGATCTGGCGATCGCCAAGCTCGAAGCGATCATGCTGGCGCTGGGCGTCCTGCTGATGGCCCTGAACACGGTGGCCAACGTGCTCGGCCGCGTGTTCTGGGAGAGCATCTATTTCTCGGAAGAACTGAACCGCATCCTGATCATCCTGATCACCTTTGCCGGGATCAGCTATGCCGCGCGTCACGGGCGGCACATCCGCATGTCGGCAATCTACGACACGCTGCCACCCTGGCCGCGCAAGCTGCTGACGATCTTCATTTCACTGGTCACGGCGATCTTCATGCTGGGACTGGCGTGGTACGCGCTGCAGTTCCTGCTCACGACGATGGGCCGGGGCCGGGTGCTGCCGGCCCTGCAGATCCCGGTCTGGATCACTCTGTGCTGGGTGCCGCTGGGGTTCTTCCTCACCGGGCTGCAATACGTGCTGACCGCGATCAAGAACATGATCGAACCGGACATCTACCTGTCCACCAACGTGCTCGAAGGGTACGACAACGACGAACGGGAGGTCTGAGGCATGGCATGGACCGTCTTCAGCGTGATGATCGTGCTGCTGCTGCTCGGGTTTCCGATGATGATCCCCCTGCTGGCCGGCACGCTGACCGGGTTCATGATGATCTTCGGCAATTTCGGTCAGCTCGAAACGGCGGTGCAGCAGATCATCGCGGGCATCAGGCCGGCATCGCTGATCGCGGTGCCGATGTTCATCTTTGCCGCCGACATCATGACGCGTGGCCAGTCCGCCGGGCGGCTGATCGACATGGTGATGAGCTTTGTCGGCCACCTGAAGGGCGGTCTCGCGGTGTCCACTGCCGCCGCCTGCACGATGTTCGGCGCGGTCTCGGGCTCGACGCAGGCGACGGTGGTCGCGGTCGGCTCGCCGCTGCGGCCCCGGATGCTGGAGGCCGGCTACAAGGACAGTTTCGTTCTGGCGCTGATCGTGAACTCCAGCGACATCGCCTTCCTGATCCCGCCGTCCATCGGCATGATCATCTACGGCGTCGTATCGAATACCTCGATCGCGGAACTGTTCATCGCGGGGATCGGTCCGGGCCTGCTGATCCTGCTGTGCTTCTCCATCTTCTCGGTCATCTACGCGGTGCGCAACGATGTGCCCACGGAACCCAAGGCGGCCTGGGCCGCGCGGTTCAAGGCGGTGCAGAAGGCGCTTTGGCCCATGGGTTTCCCGGCAATCATCATCGGCGGCATCTACGGTGGCATCTTTTCCCCGACAGAGGCCGCTGCGGCCTGCGTGCTCTACGCGCTGATCCTCGAAGTGCTGGTATTCCGTGAACTGGACCTCAAGGGGGTCTACGAGACCGCCAAGTCCACCGGGCTGATCACGGCGGTCGTCTTCATTCTCGTCGGTGCGGGCGCGGCGTTTTCATGGGTGATTTCCTTTGCCCAGATCCCGCAGACCGTGCTGGGGGCCGTGGGCATCGACGACATGGGCGCAATCGGCGTGCTGTTCGTCATCTCGATCGCGTTCTTCGTGGGCTGCATGTTCGTCGACCCCATCGTGGTCATCCTCGTGCTGGTTCCGATCTTTGCGCCCGTGGTCGATGCGGTCGGCCTCGATCCCGTGCACGTGGGCATCATCATCACGCTGCAGGTCGCCATCGGCTCGGCGACGCCGCCTTTCGGTTGTGACATCTTCACCGCCATCGCGGTTTTCAAGCGGCCCTACATGGAGGTGATCCGCGGCACACCGCCCTTCATCGTCATCCTGCTGACCGTCTCGGTCGCGCTGATCTTCTTCCCGCAGATCGCGCTGTTCCTGCGCGACATCGCGTTCAACTGAGGTAGCCATGTTCAAGACCATCCTGATCGCCTGCGACGGTTCCAACCAGTCCTCGAAGGCTCTGGACAAGGCTATCGGACTGGCCCGGTTGAGCGACGCGGAACTGCTGATCCTGACCGTGTACCGGCACCATTCGATGACCGAGGCATCGCTGTCGATGGTGCAGGGCAGGAAACACGCGACCCCGGACGAGGCGCTTTCGGAATATGCGCGCGAGATCGTGGATTCCGGCCGCAACACCGCGCGGGAGGCGGGGGTGGCCAAGGTCCGTGCCTTTGTCCGGTCGGGCCATCCCGCCCGCGCCATCGTCGAATTCGCCAAGAACCACGATGCCGACCTGATCGTGGTCGGCGCACGCGGTGCCGGGTCGATGGACGGGTTCTTTCTGGGCAGCGTGTCGCACAAGGTGACCGGGTTGTCGTCCATCCCGGTTCTGGTCGTCTGAAGGTCGGGCCATGGTGCGCGCCGTGCCTGAAATCATCCCAGCTACCTGCCGCTTGCCGGATCTGGACCTGCCCCGGCTGGGACTTATCGCCCTGTCGACCGATCTGACCTTCGAACGCGACGCGGCGCGGCTGCTTGGCTGGAACGAGGCGATCCTGCATGTCACGCGCATCCGGTTCCAGAACCCGACCACGCCCGAGAACCTGCGCGCGATGGGGCCCGATCTCGCGACCGCGGCGGCGATGCTGGTGCCGGGGGCGCGGCTTGCCGCGCTGGCCTTTGCGTGCACCTCCGCCTCCGTGACGATCAGCAATGAAGTGGTGGCGCAGGCGATAGGGCGTGTGCAGCCCGACGTGCCGGTGGTGACACCGTCCCTCGCGGCGGTCGAGGCCTTCAGGGTGCTGGGGGTGCGCCGGATCGCGCTGCTGACCCCGTATCTGCCCGAAACGACGGTGCCGATGATCGACTTCCTCGAAGACAACGGCCTGTCCGTCGTGAGGTGCGCCTGTTTCGGATTGGGCGATGATCGCGACATGGCCCGTCTTTCCCATGATTGCGTGGTGGAGGCCGCGGTGGGGCTGGATCATGACGACGTGGAGGGCGTGTTCCTGTCCTGCACCGCGATGCCGGGGCTCGACGTGATCGCCGCCATCGAGGCGCGGATCGGCAAGCCGGTCGTCGGATCGAACCAGGCAACGCTGTGGCGCTTGCGGGCTCTTGCCGGTCTGCCGGTTCGGCCCGAAGCCAGCGGAACAGGTCGGCTGTTCGACGCACCCGTCCCAGCGGCAGCGGGGCCGGGATGACCATGTCCTTCGTCACGCTGGAAGAAATTCTGGCGGCCCGCCGCCGTATCGCGGGGAAGGTGCGCCGCACCTTCTGCAATCTCTCTCCGGTCCTGACCGAACGGGCGGGGGTGCCTGTCTTCATGAAGCTGGAGCACCAGCAGATCACCGGCAGTTTCAAGCTGCGGGGCGCGACCAACGCGGTGCTGGCCCTCGACCCCGAGACCCGCGCGAAGGGTATCGTGGCCGTCTCGACCGGCAATCACGGCCGCGCGCTGGCCTATGCCGCGCGGGCGGCGGGGGCGCGGGCCACCATCTGCATGTCCGAACTCGTGCCGCGGGCCAAGATCGAGGGTATCGCGCAGCAGGGCGCGGACATCCGCATCATCGGCAGATCCCAGGACGAGGCGCAGCGGGAGGTGGATCGCCTGATCGAAGCAGAGGGCGTCGCGACGATTCCCCCCTTCGACCACCGCGACGTGATCGCGGGGCAGGGAACGCTGGGGCTGGAAATGGTCGAGGACCTGCCCGAGATGGCGACGGCGCTGGTCCAGCTTTCCGGCGGCGGCCTGATCTCGGGGGTGGCGGCCGCGATCAAGGCGCGGCGCCCCGACGTGCGCGTCATCGGGATCACGATGGAGCGGGGGGCGGCGATGCACGCCTCGCTGGCCGCCGGTAGGCCCGTGGAGGTCGAGGAATTGCCGACACTGGCGGACTCGCTGGGGGGCGGGATCGGGATCGCCAACAGGCTGACCTTTGCCATGACCCGCGATCTGGTGGATGACGTGGTTCTGCTGACGGAAGAAGAGATCGCGACCGGCATCCGCCATTGCTATCATGCCGAAGGTCAGGTGGTGGAAGGGGCCGGCGCGGTCGGTGCCGCCGCGATCCTGGCCGGGAAGGTGCGGTCGGATGGGCCGGTCGCCCTGATCCTGAGCGGCGGCAACATCGATATGGATGACCACAGGCGGCTGATATGTGGAGGAACGGCATGAGCGAGATCGCGGTTCTGGACGAAGCGACCCTGCGGGCGGCGGTGCCGCTGGATCTGGCAGCGGTCGCCTGCATCGAACGGGCCTTTGCGGCCCTCGCCGGGGAGGGCGTGGTCATGCCGCCTGTCCTGTCGATGCACCTGCCGCAGGTCAACGGCGAAGTGGATATCAAGACGGCCTTTCTTCCCGGCTTTTCGGGCTTCGCGGTCAAGGTCTCGCCCGGGTTCTTCGACAATCCGTCGCGGGGTCTGCCCTCGACCTCGGGGCTGATGGTCCTTTTCTCCGCCGAAACGGGGCGGGTTCAGGCGGTCCTGCTCGACAACGGATACCTGACCGACGTGCGCACCGCCGCTGCCGGCGCGGTGGCCGCCCGCGCCCTCGCGCGCGAGGATGCGACCAGTGCCGCGATTCTCGGCGCGGGAACGCAGGCACGGATGCAGCTGGAGGCGCTCTGCCTGGTGAGGCCCATCGACCGCGCGGTGATCTGGGCGCGCGACCCGGCCAAGGCGGAACGGGCTGCGGCGGGCTGCGCCGCGAGGCTTGGGATTCCGGTCACCGCCGCGACGGACGCGCGGGATGCGGTCTCGGGGGCCGATATCGTCGTCACGACGACGCCCGCGACCTCCCCGATACTCAGGGGCGACTGGTTGCAGCCCGGACAGCACGTGACCGCCATGGGGTCGGACCAGCCGGGCAAATCCGAACTCGACCCCGCCTGCCTGCAACGGGCGCAGATGTACGTGCCGGACAGGCAATCCCAGGCGACAAAGATGGGAGAATTGCGCGCCGCCATTGACGCCGGCGTCGTTGCGCCCGACCATGTCTTTGCGGAACTGGGCGAGGTGGTGCGTGGCGCGGCACCCGGCCGGTTCGGTCCAGACGACATCACCATTGCCGACCTGACCGGCACGGGCGTTCAGGATACCGCGATCGCGACACATGCGCTCGCGGCGGTTGCCAAGAAAGAAGACCCTTCATGACCACATTCGAAAAGAACTTTACCACGTCCGAATACCAGCGCCGGATCGACAAGACCCGCGCGGCGATGTCGGGCAGGGGGCTCGACGCGATCTTTGTCAGCGATCCGTCCAACATGTCCTGGCTCACGGGGTACGATGGATGGTCGTTCTACGTGTTTCAGGGTGTTGTCCTGACGCAGGAGGGCGAACCGGTCTGGTGGGGCCGGTCCATGGACGCGGTCGGCGCGCAGCGCACCGTATTCATGGACGAGGAGGACAGCATCCGCGGCTACGATGACACCTACGTCCAGAACCCCGAGAAACACCCGATGGAGGATCTGTCGAAGCTCCTGTCGGAACTGGGGCTCGAAAAGGCGCGGATCGGGGTGGAGATGGACAACTACTATTACTCCGCCACCGCGCACGAAGTGCTGAAGAAGCAGCTTCCGAAAGCCGGCCTGCAGGACGCGACCGGGCTGGTGAACTGGCAGCGCGCCGTGAAGTCGGAACGCGAGATCGAGTACATGCAGCGCGCCGCACGCATCGTGGAAGCGATGCACGCCCAGATCCTCGAGGTGGCCGAGCCGGGCATGCGCAAGAACGACCTGATCGCCGAGATCTATGCCACCGGCATCCGGGGCGCGCTGGGATACTGGGGCGATTATCCCGCCATCGTCCCCATGGCGCCTTCCGGTCTGGACGCGACCGCGCCGCACCTGACCTGGGACGACCGCCCGCTCGAGGTGGGCGAAGCCACGTTCTTCGAGATCGCGGGCGCGCACCGGCGCTACCAATGTCCACAGTCCCGCACCCTCTTTCTGGGGGAGGTGCCGCAGAAGTACCGCGATGCCGAGGCCGCCGTGCTTGACGCGATCGAGGCCGGGCTTGAGCAGGCCAAGCCCGGCAACCAGGCCCAGGACATCGCGAACGCGTTCAACGCCACGCTCAAGAAAGGCGGATTCGAGAAGGACAGCCGGTGCGGCTATGCGATCGGAATCAGCTATCCGCCCGACTGGGGCGAGCGGACGATCTCCTTTCGCCGGGGAGACACCACCGTGCTGGAGCCCGGCATGACCTTTCACTTCATGCCCGCACTCTGGCTGGATGACGGCGGGCTCGAGATCACAGAACCGATCCTCATCACCGAGGACGGGCACGAGTGTTTCTGCACCACCCCGCGTGAACTTTGGGTGAAGGCATGACCGCGAACCCGATCTCCCCGACCATCCCCCTCGACGCCGAAGGGGTGCAGCACGGTTTCCTCAAGCTGCCCTACAGCCGCGACGACAGTGCCTGGGGTTCGGTCATGATCCCGATCACGGTCATTGCCAACGGCGCAGGTCCGACCGCCCTTCTGACCGGGGGCAACCATGGGGACGAATACGAAGGGCCCGTCGCCCTGCAGGAGCTTGCCGCGACGCTCAAGCCCGAGGACATCACCGGGCGGGTCATCATCCTGCCGATGATGAACACCCCGGCATTCGCCGCGGGCCGCCGCTGTTCGCCGATCGACGGCGGCAACATGAACCGCAGCTACCCGGGCAAGCCCGACGGAACCGTGACCCAGAAGATCGCGCATTACATCGCCACCACCCTCGTGCCGGCCGCCGATATCGTGCTGGACTTCCATTCGGGTGGCAGCACGCTCGATTTCCTGCCGTTCGCCGCCGCGCACGTGCTGGAGGACAAGGAGCAGGAGGCCGCCTGCATGGCGGCGATGCAGGCGTTCAACGCGCCCTATTCGGTGCGCATGCTCGAAATCGACGCGGTGGGCATGTTCGATACAGAGGTGGAAACCCAAGGAAAGACATTCGTCACGACGGAACTGGGCGGCGCCGGCACCTCGACCGCGCGCAGTGTCGCGATCGCCCGCAAAGGGATCCGGAATCTCCTGCGGCACGCCGGCATCCTCTCCGGTGCGCCCGAGATCGCTGAGACGGTCCAGCTCGACATGCCGGACGAGACCTGCTTCCAGTTCGCCATGAACGCGGGGCTGATCGAGTATCAGGTCGATCTTGGGGACACGGTGGAAAAAGGCCAGCCGATCGCCCGGATCTGGCCCGCAGATCGCACTGGCGTGGCGCCGACGCCCTGCCTCGCTCGTCGGGACGGCATTCTTGCGGCACGCCACGTACCGGGTCTCGTCAAGATGGGTGATTTCGTCGGGCTGGTGGCCGTCGCCACCTAGGCCTCCGGCCTCCGGTCGGGCGCCGACAGCCGCAGCGCCCCGCGCAGGGCGCGCGCCTGCATCGGTTCCATCAGCGTCGAGGCGGCTGCGTATCCCATCCGGTCCATCGCGGCGCCTTCCTCGGGATGCGGCTTTCGGGCGATGGATGCCCAGATGAGACCGACCAGCGCCCGCTTGTCCGACGCGGCGTTGCCAAGGCGGGAAAGGGCGGGCAGCAGCGTCTGCTCGATCTCGTTGAAATCGGTGCCGAAGGGGAAGTCGGGCAGAAGGGTCTCCCGATAAGGACTGAGCCACGCCGACAGGCGTTCCGGCGTGTTCCGGCGATGCGCCTGCGGCACGTCCCAGTCCCGCGGGATCTTTCCTGCCTTGCGGGCCTCCTGCAGAAGGTCGCCCTGAAACCGGCTGTCGGCGATGCAGATCAGACGTTTGATCACCTCTTCGTCGGTCTGGCCCCGCAGGTCCGCCGCGCCGTACTCCGTGACCACGACGTCGCGCATGTGGCGCGGTACCGTGGTGACGGGCAGCTGCCAGACGATGTTCGACCCGGTTTCGCCGTTCTTGGTCCGTGTCGCCGGAAGGGTCAGGATCGCGCGTCCGTCCCGCAGGGCAAAGGCCTGCTCGAAGAAGTTGAACTGTCCGCCCACCCCGCTGACCACCTGCCCGGGCTTTGCGCTGTCGGACATGGCATCGCCCAGAAGGCTGACCTGCATCCCTCCGTTGACGAAGCGGGCGTGCTGGCGCGCCGCGCGCTTGGCATCCTCGTCTCCATAGAGCGCGTTGGTGAAGCTGACGGGTTTCATCGCGATCTTGGCGCGTTGCGCCTCTGGCATTTCCCTCAGCCGCCGATAGACGTCGCGCGCCTCGACGAAGAAGCCCGCATGAATGGCGGCGCCGTCCACTTCGCGTCGCAGGATGCCGGCCTCGAACAACGACAGCATGCCGCCCACCAGCATCTCCGTCACACCGTAGAGGCCTGTCTCGAAGGGTGCGGTGTCGTCACCCGACAGCGGGAAGGGCGCGTCCGCCCAGATACGGTCAAGCGCCGCGCTCTCGCGCAGGAGCAACGCCTGCGCCACGGCGTCGCCGATGGCGCCGATCCCGATCTGCAACGTGCCGCCGTCCCGGATCCGGCGCGCCACGTGCAGACCGATGGCGTATTGCGCGTCGGACACCGGGCGGCGGACCGCCGAGAACAGATCGAACGGCGTGTCGGGTGTGAGCATCATTTCGAACGCTGAACGGTCGACCTCGGCATCCGGGCCGGGCATGTAGGGCAAGTGCGCGTTCGTCTCGCCGACCGCCATGAAATCCATCTCGCCCCGCTCGCGCATGTCGAACAGATCGGCCGAGATATCCGTGTTGCACGACAGGCTGAAGCGGTCCGTGCCCGGTGAAACCAACTGGCAAAGCACGTTCGGTTTCTGCGCGATCAGCACGTCGCGGGCGTGGGTGTAGTTGGCGGCGATGTAATGACGCTGGGCGTAGCCGTTGCCGATCCAGGTTCCCGCCTGAAAGAAGAATTCGGACACCGTTATGTTTTCCGGCAGGGCGTCGTCGGCAATCAGTTTCGCGTACTCCAGTTCCGGATAGGCCCCGAACAGCCGGTCCATCGCCGGTTCCAGAAACCGCCGCTCCATCTCGGTGCCGGGGTCGGGACGGCGCAGGGTCAGCGCCGTGAAGATCGAAAGTGACAGCGTGCTGTCCTTGGCGGCCAGACGGGTCAGGGCGTTGACCAGCGTGACCGGCTTGCCCAGCCCAAGCGGCAAGGCAAGGCGCACATGGCCCCCTGCCTTTTCAAAGATGGCCCGCGCCATCGCTTCCGCATCGGTGAAAAGCTGCGGCAGGTCAGCCAAGGCTGTCCCATCCCTCGTCCGGTGCGAACCGGTCGCCGTGCTTTTCCTGCAATTCACGCAAACGGGCGACAATGTCCTTTGGGCCGCGCGTATGGGCGTAATGCATCGGACCGCCCCGGAACGGCGCCCAGCCGGTCGCAAAGATCATCGCGCCATCCACCTGGTCTTCGCTTTCCGCCACGCCACGGCGCAACACTTCGACGCAGGCGTCCAGCATCGGCAGGATCAGCCGGTCCGTCAGATCCTTCGGCGCCTCGGACAGGTCGGCATCGGGGTGCGGCGTGCCGTCCGACCAGTCGTAGAAACCCTTGCCGGTCTTCTTGCCCAGATCCCCCGCTTCGACCTTTTGACGCAGGTCGTCGGTAATCTCGGCCATCGGTTTCTCTAGGTTGTCGCGCAGAGATTCCGCAACGTGCAGGCCGATGTCCAACCCGACCTGATCCGCCAGCGTCACCGGCCCCATCGGCATGCCAAAACGGATCGCGGCGGTGTCGATCACCTCCTTGCTCACCCCTTCGTTCATCAGCGCCATCGCCTCCATCAGGTAGGGCGTCAGCGCGCGGTTCACCACGAAACCCGGATAATCCGTGACCAGCGCGGGCAGCTTGCCGATGCTGCCACAAAAGGCGGCAAGGCGGTCGGCCGTTTCGTCGCTTGTCCCTTCCCCCCGCACGACTTCGACAAGGTCGATACGCGACACGGGGTTGAAGAAATGCAGGCCCGCGAAGCGCGCCGTTTCAGGTGACGCACCGGCCAGCGCATCCACCGACAGGCTCGATGTGTTCGACGCAAGGATCGCGACCTTTTTCATCCGCCCTTTCAGGCCGGCATAGATCTTTTCCTTGGTATCCGGCTTTTCCGTCGCGGCCTCGATGACGAGATCGGCGGACGCGATGCCGTATCCCTTGGGATCGGGCATCAACCGGTCAAGCGCGTCGCGGGTTTCGATGCCAGACAGGTGCTTGTCCTTGCAAATCTTCGCCGCCTGCTTGATCGTCTTGCCCAGCGGATCGGTCTGGACGTCGCCCAGCGTGACGCGTTTCCCGCGAATGGCAGCCATGGCCGCGATTTCGGCACCCATGGCCCCGGCGCCGATGACGTGGACGTGTTCGATCCCGTCCTCGCCCCGTCCGGCATCCTTCAGATTTTGCCGAAGAAAGAAGACGCGGCGCAGGTTCCTGGACGTATCCGTCTTGAGAAGCGAGGCAAAACTGTGGATCTCGCCTTTCTGCATTTCCCTGCGGTCATCGCCATATTCTTCCCACAGGTCGATCAGCGCGTAGGGCGCCGGGTAATGTTCTTCGGGCGCCTGTTTTTCCGTCTTGCTGCGCATCTGTCGCGCAACGAGGCTCCGGGCCTGTTCGAACCCCAGCGCGCGGGCCTTGAGCCCCTGTTCATGGGCGTCGACCTTGCCATCCGCCGCGGCACGCACGGCTGCGGCGATGTGGCGTTCCTCCACCACCTTGTCCGCGATCCCGAGCGATTTCGCCCGGTCGGTATGCGCGGTCTTGCCGGTGAGCATCATCGTCATGGCTTCGAGCGGATCAATCAGCGCGGGCAGCCTGAACGTACCGCCAAGGCCCGGATGAAGACCGAGTTGAACTTCGGGAAAGCCAAAGGAGGCGCCGGGCGTGGCAATCCGCAGGTCGCAGGCGAGGGCCAGCTCGAAGCCCGCACCCAGCGCCGCCCCGTGCACCACGCAGATCGTCGTGCATTTCAACGCCTCGATCCTGTCCAGAACGTCATGGCCCTGCTTCAGAAGCTCATCCGCACCGTCGTCCGACAGCGCGTCGAAACTGGTAATGTCAGCGCCCGCAGCGAAACCGGCGGGTTTGGCAGAGCGGATCACCAGCGCCTTGGGCAGATCTGCCTCTGCGCCGGCCACATGCTCGTCAAGCTCTCGCAACACGTCCTGCGAGATGGTGTTCGCGGAACTGTCCTGCTTGTCCAGCACCAGCCACAGGATTCCGTCCTCGTCACGGCCCGTGCGCCACTGGCCCTTGCGCGGACCTGCGGGACCGAGCTCGAGCTTGGTCTCACCGAGGAATTCGAGAACTTTTCCGGTCATTGCACGGCCTCCAGCATCATCGCACCGCCAAGCCCGCCGCCGATGCATTCGGTTGCAATGCCCCGTTTCTCGCCCCGCGCCTTCATCGCGTTGGCAAGATGCAGCACGATGCGGTTCCCGCTGGTGCCCACCGGGTGGCCAAGAGAGATCGCGCCGCCATCCACGTTCAGCCGATCGCGGTCGATCATCCCGAAGGCGCTGTCATAGCCCAGCACCTCGCGGCAGAAATCCTCGTCGTTCCATGCTGCAAGGCAGGAAAGCACCTGCGCGGCGAAGGCTTCGTTGAGTTCCCAAAGGCCGATGTCCTCCCGTTTCAGGTCGTGCCGCTGCATGATGGGGGTCGCGGACAGGACCGGCCCCAGACCCATGATCGCCGGGTCGAGCGCCGCCCATTCGCTGTCGGTGATTTCGGCCAGCGGTTCGAGCCCGTGCGCCTCCACCGCCTTTTCGGATGCGAGGATGCACCAGCTTGCGCCGTCGGTGATCTGGCTCGCATTGCCCGCCGTCACCTTGCCGTAGGGCGGTTCGAATACCGGTTTGGGCTTGGCCAGACCTTCGAGGTCGCTATCGGGGCGCACGCCATCGTCATGGTCGTAAACCTGTCCATCCCTGTCGAACGCGGGCATGACCTCGTCATTCAGACGACCTTCCTTCTGAGCGGCGGCAAGACGATGATGGCTTTGCATCGCATAGGTGTCGGCCGACTTGCGGTCGATGCCGAAACGATGCGCCAGCACCTCCGCGGTCTGGCCCATGTTCAGCGTGGTGATCGGATCGGTCAGACCGCGTTCCAGGCCCACGACGGGTTTGAAGAACTCGGGCCGGATGCCCGTCATCGCCTTGGCCTGTTCGAGAGGGCCCTTGGCGGCGTTCATCTTGCCGAACCACTCCACCGCCGACTGGCGCAAGGTCAGCGGCGCATGGCTCAGTGCCTCCGTCCCGCCGGCCAGGATCATCTGGTGGCTTCCCTCGCGGATATAGCGGTAGGCGGTGTCGATGCTTTGCATGCCGGAACCGCAGTTGATCTGCATGGTAAAGGCGACCATCGCCTCGCCCAGGCCGAGGCGCAGCGCCGCGACACGGGCCGGGTTCATCTCGTCCGCGATGACGTTCACGCAGCCAAGGATTACCAGATCGAAAGCTGTCCGGTCGAAGGGCTGACGCGCCAAGAGCGGGCGGCCGGCCTGAACCGCCAGATCGACCGGCGTGAAGGGGCCCGGCGCACCGCGCGCCTTGAGGAACGGCGTGCGTGCGCCATCGACGAGAAAGACACGTTGTCGGTTCCTGACGCTCATTCCGCAGCCTCGCGGGGCGTGGCGCGGTAGTCATCCGACGACGTGGCACCGTGGTCCTTGAAGATCCGCGACAGCTCTTCGGGTGTGTAGTCATCGACCGCCACGACCTTGTCGACAAGCGTGTTCATTTCCTTGATCTGCGTCAGTTCGCTGTCGCTGAGCGTACCGGCTTCCTTGGCCTGTTCGGGCGTCTTTCTGGCGTCGCGCAGGCGTTTCATGACCGGTGCCATTTCCACGACCTTGGCAAAGCACGCGTTGAGCGTGTGAATGCCGTCGCCTTCCTTGCCGCCATGAAGACGGCCGATCACGCGGTCGCGCGCCTCGGACGGCTCGTAGATCACGTCGCTGACCTTGGCTGTGAGCCGGTCATTCGGGCCCCGGCGGGTGGCACCGGGCAGGGTGATGAACCGCAAGATGTACGCTGCCCAGCGGGCAGGCATGTTCGCGATCACCTCGTCCAGCGCGACCTGGATGCGCTTGAAGCCGGCGTCGGCGGCATATTGCAGCACCGGAAGATCCGCTTCCTGCCGTCCTTCGTCCTCCCAGCGTTTGAGAGCGGCGGACAGGATGTACATTTCCGACAGGATGTCGCCCATCCGGGCCGAGATCATCTCCTTGCGCTTGAGCGCGCCGCCCAGCGTGAGAAAGGCAAAGTCGGCGGTCAGCGCGTATGCCGCGGACCAGCGGGACAGCTCCTGATAGATCGGCTTGGCCGGACCGAAGTTAGCCGTCGTGCCCGTGCGGCCGCCCGTGATGGCACGGCCCCAGGCGCGGAAAAGCGTTTTGGTCGTGTGACCGACGTGCGCCCAGAAAGACTTGTCGAACATCTCGAGCGACTTCTGCTCGTCCTCCTCCTGTAGGGCCAGCATGTTGTCGAGCATGTGGGGATGCGCCCTGATCGAACCCTGCCCGAAGATGATGAGGCTTCTGGTCACGATGTTGGCGCCTTCGACCGTGATGCCGATCGGCACCGCCCGGTAAAGCGGCAGCAGATAATTCGACGGCCCGTCGATCACCGCCTTGCCGGAGTGTACGTCCATCGCGTCATTGAGCGCCTCGCGCATCCGGAAGGTCGCGTGCGCCTTCATGATGGCGGAGATGACCGAGAGCGCGCGTCCCTCGTCCAGTCCGGCGCAGGTCAGGTGACGCGCCGCGTCCATCGCGTATGAATCCGCGGCGAGGCGGCCCATGCGATCCTGAATGCCGCCGAACTTGCCGATGGGCAGGTTGAATTGCTGGCGGATCCGGGAATAGGCGCCTGTCGTATGGGCAGACAACGCGATGGCCGCACAGCCCATGGAGGGCAGCGAAATGCCGCGCCCCGCGGCCAGCGCCGACATCAGCATCATCCATCCGCGCCCGGCGTATTCCTGGCCGCCGATGATGTTGTCTAGGGGAATGAAAACGTCCGTCCCGGTGGTGGGGCCGTTCATGAACATGGTCGAGGACGGCAGGTGCCTCCGCCCGGTTTCGACCCCGTCCAAGTCTGTCGGCACCAGCGCGCAGGTGATGCCGATATCCTCCTGATCGCCCAGCAGCCCGTCGGGGTCGCGCATCTGGAAGGCCAGACCCAGCACCGTGCAGACGGGCGACAACGTGATGTAGCGCTTTGCCCAGTTCAGCCGCAGGCCGAGCACCTCCTCGCCCTCCCACATGCCTTTGCAGACAACGCCGGTGTCGATCATCGCCGATGCGTCGGACCCGGCTTCGGCGCTGGTCAGACCGAAGGCGGGCAGTTCCCGGCCGTCGGCCAGGCGGGGCAGCCAGTGGTCTTTCTGCTCTTTCGTCCCGAACTGGTGCAGCAATTCGCCGGGGCCAAGCGAATTGGGGACCATCACCGTGACCGCAGCCGCGACGGAGCGGGAAGAGATGTAGCGGACGATCTCGGAATGGGCGAAGGCCGAGAATTCCAGCCCGCCATAGGATTTCGGAATGATCATCCCGAAGAACTTCTTGTCGCGCAGGAATTGCCAGACCTCGTCGGGAAGATCACCGTCCTCGTGGTTGATCTTCCAGTCGTCGATCATCCCGCAAAGTTCCTGCACCGGACCGTCGAAGAACGCCTGTTCCTCTTCGCTCAGACGCGGGGCCTTGACGGCATGCAGCTTCTTCCAGTCGGGATTGCCCGAAAAGAGTTCCGCTTCCCACCACACTTCGCCGGCCTGAAGCGCTTCGCTTTCGGTTGACGAAAGTGCGGGAAGAGCCCCCTTGGCCCACTTGTGAATTGGCTTGGTGATGTACTTTGCGCGAATGCTGGACATGATGTGGCCCTCCTGCGAGCCAAACTCTGCCCGGGCTTCATCAGTTCCATGTGCGCGAAATGCCGCAGGGCGACCCGTGAAAGAGGCCGCCCTGCCGTGAGATCGGGTGTGGGGGTCAGCTTGGCGACATGCCGCGCAATCGCTCCGATCGCCGCCGCAGCAGCTCGAGCGTGGTCAGCAGCAGGATGGAGATGGTCACCAGCAGGGTCGCCACGGCAAGGATCGTCGGACTGATCTGTTCGCGCAGACCGATGAACATCTGCCAGGGCAGTGTCTTCTGCCCGGCGGAGCCGACGAAGAGCACAACGACGACCTCGTCGAAGGACGTGATGAAGGCAAACAGCCCGCCCGAGATCACGCCGGGAAGAATAAGCGGCATCTGCACCTTGAAAAAGGTCCGCACCGGCGAGGCGCCCATGTTGGCCGCCGCCCGTGTGAGCGAGGGGTCGAAGCCGACGAGTGTCGCCGTCACGGTGATGATGACGAAGGGAATCCCCAGCGCCGCGTGCGCGAGCACGACGCCGAGATAGGTGCCCTGAAGCCCGATACGGCTGTAGAAGAAGTACATGCCCGCCGCCGAGATGATCAGCGGCACGATCATCGGAGAAATGAGGACCGCCATGATCGCCCGCCGGAACGGGACGTGCGGCTGGCTCAGGCCGATCGCCGCCAAGGTTCCGAAGGAGACCGACAGGAGCGTCGCCACCGGCGCGATCATCAGCGAGTTGCGCAGCGCGGCCTGCCAGTCGGAGCTGTTGAAGAAGTCGCGGTAGTGCTTGAGCGAGTATCCATCCGGATCGAACCGCAGCATCTCGGGCGTGAAGGTAAAGAAGTTCTCGGCATTGAAGCTGAGCGGCATGACCACGAGGATCGGGGTGATCAGGAACACGAGGATCGCGCCGCAGATCACCCGGAACGCGAAGTGCCACAAGACCTGTCCGGGTGTGAGGTAGGGCGGCAGTTTCCTGCGGTACCGTCCCTCGTACAGCCAGTAGCCGAACCACGCGAAGAACCACCCGAAGGCCGCGCCGATGATCAGGGCGGGGATGCCCCCCATAAGGAAGCCGATCACGGCGAGGAGGGCGGTACTGCCCCAGATGCCTGCCTTCTCCGAGGATACGAACCGGGTCAGGACGAAGGCGAGGGCGCCCATCGCGATGGCGCCGATGACGATGCCCAGAAGCCCGCTGCCCTGCGCGGTGCCGACGAAGAGCCCTGCAACCGCCCCGGCGAGGGCGACCACCGGCACATAGAAGGACGGGGCAGTTCGGCTGATTGGCGTGAGTGCGGTCATGGTCCTAGCCCCCCAGTTTCACGTTGTCGATGCCGACGATCTTGTCGTAGGCCCAGTAAAGCCCCAACACGACCGCCAGCAGGATCGCCCCCAGTGCGGCGGCGAGGCCCCAGTTGAGCGAGCTGGAAATGTGATAGGCGATCCGGTTGGAGATGAACGTCCCGGTGGTGCCGCCGACGATCTCGGGCGTGATGTAGTAGCCGATCGACAGGATGAACACGAGGATGGACCCCGCGCCGATCCCCGGCACGGACTGCGGGAAGTAGACCCGCCAGAACGCTGTCCAGTTGGTCGCGCCGAGGCTCTTGGCCGCGCGCAGGTAGGCCGGCGGAATGGTCGCCATGACGGAATAGAGCGGCAGGATCATGAAAGGCAGCAGGATGTGCGTCATCGCGATGATCGTGCCGGTCTGGTTGTTGATCAGCGCCAGCCGGCCCGCGTCCGACACGATGCCGAGCCAGACCAGCGTGTCGTTGATAACGCCCTGCTGTTGCAGCATCACCTTCCAGGCCGAAGTCCGCACCAGCAGCGAGGTCCAGAAGGGCAGCAGCACAAGGATCATCAGCAGGTTCGCGGTGCGCGCGGGCAGGTTGGCCAGCAGCCATGCCACCGGGTATCCAAGCAGGATGCAGCTGCCGGTGATCATCAGCGACATGAACAGCGTCCGCAGGAACAGGGTGCCGTAGATACGCTGGTTCTCGGGCCGCAGCTCTGGACCATCCGGGGTCTTCTGCATGTCGACCGCGTTCAGGAAATAGCCGTTCGTGAAGGGGCCCGAGTAGGTCTGGATCGTCTGCCAGATCGGGGTTCGCGCCCAATCCCTGTCGATCTCGGCAAAGGCGGCGGGGTAATCCACCGTCTCGAAGTCCGCGGCGGCTGCCGCGGCGGCCTGGATTTGTGCCGCAGCGGGGCCGTTATACGCGGCGGCCATGTCGCCGTTCGGGCCGGTGAGGTCGTCGTAGAATGCGGAATAGATCAACGCCCACGGGTCTTCGTCATAGAGGTAGTCTTCTTCCTCGTTCTGGATGACGTCGGCGTAGATTTCGTACTTTTCGGCGGTCCGGGGGAAGAATTCGGCGATCCCGTCGCGCATCTCGAACCGGGGCTGCCGGTCGCCGGAGTCTTCGTCCCAGGCCTGGATATCCGCCAGCCAGGCGTCGGAGCCCATGAAGGAGTTCCAGTTCTCGCCGTCTTCCCAAAATTCGTCGAAATCCTCGAACTGGTCCTGGTAGACCTCGCCGATGTCGTCGACGCCGCGGCCCGACTTGCGGAACAGCGAGGATGCGCCGGTCAGTTCGTAGTTCAGCCGCGAACCGAGGCGGGTGTGCAGCTTGCGCTCCTGCGCGATGAACAGGTCTTCGTAGAGTGCCTTGTAGACCGGGGCACCCGGCAGATCACCTGAGGTGGAATCCCAGTCCGCCAGCGTTTCGGTGGTGCGCGGCAGGGTTTCGGCGACGATCTGGTTCTCGACGGAGCGGAACAGCATGTCGGCGATGGGCGCGATGAAGGTGACGAGAACGAAGATGAGAAGCGGGGCGATCAGGACCAGCGCGCGCAGCTTCTGACGGCGCAGGGCGCGGTTCAGGCTGCGTTTGAGCGACGTACCGTCCGCGGCTCTGATCTTGCCATCGGATTTCTTTGCCTCCCGGTCGGGGGGATCCTGTGGGATCGGCGCGGTCGTCTCGGTCACATCGCTCATCGGGGTGTCCTTCGCAGGGAATGGGGGCAGGCCGGTCGCGGTGCCCGGCCTGCGAAGGGCGGGCCAGACGGCCCGCCCATATCAGCTTATTGTGCCAGCCAGGACTGGAACTTCGCGTCGATGTCGTCGCGATAGTCGGCCCAGAACTCGTAGTTGTAGAGGAACGTGTTCTGAGAGTTCGCCGGGTCCGTCGGCATGTGCTGCTTCATGTTCTCGGGGACCAGCGGCGCCGAGGAGGCACGGGCCGGACCGTAGGAGATGTAGTTGGCCTGATCCGCCAGACGCTTGGTGTCGGTGGCGAACTTGATGAAGTCCTTCACGCGGTTCAGCTTGGCTTCTTCCAGGCCTTCCGGGATGATCCAGCCGTCCAGGTCGAACACCTGTG
Organism: Sulfitobacter alexandrii; assembly: GCF_001886735.1. Lineage (NCBI taxonomy): Bacteria > Pseudomonadati > Pseudomonadota > Alphaproteobacteria > Rhodobacterales > Roseobacteraceae > Sulfitobacter > Sulfitobacter alexandrii. The sequence continues at coordinate 3,088,542 of NZ_CP018076.1, read as the reverse complement.
CGTCCCACATCATGGCAACCGGCTGGTCCTGCTCCTCGATGACCGAATACAGGCGGCCGTTGTAGGTGGAGCCCATGAAGACTTCGCCATCCGCCAGCAGCTGCGGCGTGTCCGCACCGGCCGACCACCAGATCACGTCGTCCTTGATCGTGTCGAGCTTGGCCAGCGCCTGCTCCTGACCTTCGGGCGTGGCCAGAACGTCATAGACTTCGTCCTTGGCAACGCCGTCACAGAGCAGCGCCCATTCCATGTTGTTGATCGGACGCTTTTCCAGCGCGCGCTTGCCGGGATAGGTTTCCAGATCGAAGACCGAGCAGATATCGCTGGGCGCTTCGGCACCTTCCGGCACCATGTCCGTGCGGTAGCCGAAGGTGGTGGAGTAGACGATCTGCGGAATGTAGCAGTCGGAAACGATCAGGTCGCCGAAGTCATCCTCGGCGGAGGTGCCGTCATCGCCTTCGGCCAGCAGCTCCTCGGGATCGTATTCCATCGCCAGACCTTCGTCGCACAGGCGAATGGCGTCCGATGCCACCACGTCGACCAGATCCCAGGTGATGTTGCCCGCTTCGTTCATCGCGCGCAGCTTTGCCACGGCTTCGTTCGAGCTTTCGTCCCACACCACGTTCACTTCGGGGTGCATTTCCAGGTAGGGCTCGACATAGGCCTTCAACTGGCTGTTCTGGTAGGCGCCGCCCCAGGAGACGATGGTCATTTCGTTGGCCATTTCCTGCGCCGTTGCAACGCTTGCAACAGCACTCAGCGCTGTCGTGGCGAGTAGAGCTTTGGTGAATTTCATTTGGTATTCTCCCAATTTTTCCCGTTTTTTCAGACGAGACCAGCAACAACGGGATTGGATACCGGCCTCGTGTTCATCGCGGGCGTTGACCCGCGACATGACACGCGCACTAGGCGTCCAGTGCGCGGCAATCCTCTGCCAGCCAGCCGATCTCGACGGTCTGGCCGGGCTGCAAGCGTACCTGATCAGGTGCGTTGCGCGTCTTGACGACGAAATCATCGTTGCCGGCGACCCGAAGCCGGGTGCGGAAGATGTCGCCCATGTAGATGAATTCCAGAACCTCGGCGTTCAGCGTGTGCGCGCCCGGTTTCAGGCGGTCCTTGTCGAACTCGACCCGTTCGGGGCGGATCGATACCTTTGTCCGCTCGCCCGCCTTCGACACGTTGACGGGCATCGCATCGATCAGGCTGCCATCGTCCAGCTTCACGACCGCGAGGCCGTCCTTGATCTCCTTGACCTCGCCTTCGAGGGTGTTGTTCTCGCCGATGAACTGCGCAACGAAGCTGTTGCGCGGCTTCTCGTAGAGCTCGTCCGGCGGTGCAAGCTGCTGGATGCGTCCATCTTCGAACACCGCGACCCGGTCCGACATCGTCAGCGCCTCGGTCTGGTCGTGGGTCACGTAGACGACGGTGATCCCAAGGTTGTCTGCGATGTGCTTGATCTCGAACTGCATGTGTTCGCGCAGCTGCTTGTCCAGCGCGCCCAGGGGCTCGTCCATCAGGACGAGATCGGGTTCGAAGACCAAGGCCCGTGCGAGGGCGATCCGCTGTTGCTGGCCGCCGGAAAGCTGTGCGGGCCGGCGACCGCCGAAAGACCCCATCTGCACCATGTCGAGCGCGCGCTTCACCTTCTCCTCGCGCTCGGACTTGCTCATCTTGCGGACTTCCAGCGGAAAGCTGAGGTTTTCCGAGATGGTCATGTGGGGGAACAGGGCGTAGTTCTGAAAGACCATGCCGATGCCGCGCTTGTGCGGTGAAATGTTGTTGATCGGCTTGCCGTCCAGAAGGATGTCACCGTGGGTCGCCGTCTCGAATCCGGCCAGCATCATCAGGCAGGTGGTTTTGCCCGACCCCGAAGGCCCGAGCATGGTCAGAAATTCGCCTTTTCCAATGGACAGGTTCAGATCCTTGACCACAAGCGTTTCGCCATCATAGCTTTTCTGCACGCGGTCAAAAACGACGAAATCGCCGCTGGTGGCTGTCTCAGACAAATCGCACCTCCCCAGGTGTGTATGTTTTTCTCTGCCATTTTTGGCAATTTCGCATAGCCAACCACATGGCCCCGGACAATGCAACCGACTGATGGTGCCAAACTGTACGAACCCGAGGTTTTGACGTGTAATCAGTCGGAAAGCATGAATCGGCGCCCTTCTTCAGGGCTTTTTCCGGTGTGTTGGGGGCGTATCGGTGCTTTCGCCTTCTCGTGTAGGGCCGTGCTCTGCGGCGCGCGTTGATCGGTCTTGCACGACCGCTCCGGAACCGCTACAGGGAGGCCGCTGCGCCCCAATAGCTCAGTCGGTAGAGCAACTGTTTCGTAAGTAGCGGGTCCGCTCGTGAATGATGTTAAAAACCAGTCGCTTACTGGCGGCGCGTTGGAACTAGTAGGGCCATAGTAGGGCCGAACGAGAGAAGGATGCCGGTGTAGCTCAGCTGGTAGAGCACGTCATTCGTAATGATGGGGTCGTAGGTTCGAGTCCTATCACCGGCACCATTCTTCTTAATAAAAACAGTACCTTAGATAGACCTCAACTTGGCGCTAGGGTGTATAGTCGGGACTGGCAGGCATGGGATGAGAGCTCACGATCCAAGAGCAGTTGCAAACCTCCTTTTGGACGAGGCTGACCAGCGCGGCATTAGGGTAACCAACCTTGCTCTACAGAAGCTTCTCTACTTCGCCCACGGCATACACCTGACGCAGACCAAGCAACCCCTACTGACCGGCTACTTCGAGGCGTGGCAGTACGGTCCGGTCCATCCGTCTGTGTACCGCGCATTCAAGGAATCTGGTTCAAGTCCGATTCAGATGCGTGCCCAAGGACAAGATCCTTTGACGGGAAGAAAGCGAGAATTGGTTATTCCGGTTGAACTTTCCGTTGTCGATCTGGTGCGGCAGGTTCTGCATTCCTACGGTCGGATGTCACCCGGACGACTTGTCGATTTGTCGCACGCACCTGGCTCGCCTTGGGCGCACATCGTGGACAAAGCGCGAACTGACGTTGCGTTCGGGCTTCGTATACCAGATAATGTTATCGTTGACCGATTCCGATACCATAAAATGTCTGTAGGTGCGGAGCCCCGAGCAGGAGAACCCGATAAAGATGCGCCCTTTGCCTGATATTGACCTCGCACGTATTGCACCCCAACGGGACGATCAACAGCGGCGCAGTCTTGAGCAGATGAAGGGCGGGCGTCCGCCGTTCTCGTACAAACCGATCCGCTCATGCTTTGACGACATATTCAATATCCAGCCTAGCCTAGATTTTGGCGAGGCCAAACCGACACCGTGGCACTGCATCGAGCGCGCGCTGCTCAAGCACGCCAATTCAGAAGTCGAGTTTGAGCACAATATGCGGGTTGCAAAGGGGCTTTACGACTTCGCGACCTCGGGCAGTGTTGTGGGGCGCAGGCACGAATTCTTCCCCTTAGCGATGGGGGTTGGGCGCAAGGTCAGCTTTTGGCTGCCCATGATAGTTGCAATTGAAGATCGCCCGCACGCAATCTTCATTGAACCGCGAAGATCACGTGGATTGAGCGCAGAGGGACGACGCTTTGCCTTTTCCATGATGCACGAGCGTATCAGGGCAGCGGACGAGGATTTTGCTCATGTAGGCTTGGCTATTTTGCGGTTCGGGGATCCAGACGCAGGACGTCGCGCTGTCCGCCTCTACACGGATGAGGGGGTGGACCTCTATTCACTTGATCAACTGGAAATGATGGTAAGCCGGACTTACCAGATTTGGCGCGAAGTACTGGAAGAGCGTGAGCGTGAGGCGCGCGAGCAGCATACCGGCACCGGGCCTCTGATCTAATCCTACTTCTACCTACCGCTTCTCTTGCCCAGTGGGGTGTTCAAGTAGTGCTGCGGGTTGAACGCCAAGCGCAATAGCCAAGCGTGCCACGATAGCGATTGTGGGGTTTCGTACGCCGCGCTCAACTCCGCTGACATAGGTGCGGTGCAAATCAGCCTCAAACGCAAGCTGCTCCTGCGAGAGACCCTTGGCCTCCCGGTGCTGCTTCACGTTTCTGCCCACGACCGCTTTGATATCCATGCGGGCATAGCGCGGATATGCAGCCTATTGATCTACAGACTATGAGTCTCATTTTCATTGTCACCGGGGTCTGGATGTGCTGACTTCGAAGCACCTAGAGGATGTGACAGGTGCTATTGTGACTTCGCAAATATTACGATTTTTGATTGCCATAGCCGAACTTGGCCTGATGTTCGTCGTTTTGACGCTGATCCTGATCGCGTCGCCTTTTGCCGCGTTTGTCGCCGCGTTGGGCGTCAGTTTCGCAGGGCTTGTAGCCGCCATTACAGGACGAGGGCTGCCAAGGCTACGAGGACGGGTCAAGGGTATGTCCGCTTTCGCTGTCGCCGGGATTTTCGCGCTTATCGCCTCGCAAGCCCATGAAGCAGACCAGCGCGAAACCCGCTGGGCTGAACTCAGGCAAGCCGACCCCGAAGCATATCTTGCAGAGCTAGCACCCATCGACCAAGAACGATGGCTTGAAGAACTCAGCGAACTCCGCCCAGAGCGCTATGCCGAAGAGGTCGCGCGACGCGAGGCCCAGCGCGAGGCGGAAGCCGAAGAAGCCGCCCGCCGCGCAGAGGCGGAGGCAGCCGAGCGGCGAGAAGCCAATGCTCGCGCTGCGGCGGCAGCACAGCGATTGATAGCGGGTTCAGATGACCTTGATGAGCATCGCGCGGTGTTCGCCCGTGTTGCGGCGGAACTTGTGGAAAACCGAACATGCACCGAAGCTGAATTTGTCGAGAACGACGGTTGGGTGCGATCAACAACGTTTGAAACAAGGCAGGTCTACTTTATGTACTGCGGTGGCTCGACCGTGGCGAACCGCCTGTATTTGGATGCAGCTACAGGTGACGTGTTCCGGGGAACTGACGGACGCGAGAACCCGACTTCCGCTGCGCAAGATGATGAACGCCTCGCCCAATGCACGGGCCAGAAGGCGTCCGAAGCCTATGTCATGATCCAAGCGGACGTGCGGCGGGCGCTAGTTGCACCGTCAACCGCTGAGTTTCCATCGCGATACGGTGCGGGCACTGGTCATGCCGGAGATTGCGTGTACCAAGTGAACGGGCAATTTGACGCACAAAATGGATTCGGGGCGATGCTGAGGGGTACGTTTACAGGTACGATCCGATACTTCCCCGAGCGCGGGAGCTGGCAGACCCAATCGCTCAGCGTAAATTAGGCGCGGTGATGGTTTGGCGCGCTGGTGCAACCCATACCGGCCAACCCAGCGCAACAGGCGGGAGAGGCCCAGAGCGGGCCGCACAGGCCGTGCCGGGGGCGTGGCCTTGCCAACACCTACCACAAGCCCAAAACGCCCTGTACGCCCCTCTGTTGAGCCCCAGAAAGACGTAGGATTATTTGTCTGCCACCGATATTTTTGTAACTTGTAACCGTAACTTAGCTCGGAAGGGTTCGGAAAAGCAAAAAAGGCGGGGCACCGTAGCGCCCCGCCGGGTAAGTGCAGGCCAGTTTGGGCCTTATGTTACGTTACAAGGTACGCCCCGCCAGTCAAAACGGGGGTTCCTCGCCGCGCTGCCCGTCGAGCCGGTCGATGAGCACGATACCCCCGTCGATCCGCCGGGCGATATACTCGACCTTGCGCTCGTCTGCGTTGCCACGCGCGAACCCCTTGCGATGGGCTTTTTCCCGCCCCCCGAGGTCATGCAGGCGGTGGGTGCCATAGTCCCACCCCAGCCCGGCCATGACCGCCTTGATCCGGCGCGTGTCCATCGGTGACATACGGGCCGTGTCGAGGCCGAGAAGGAGCTTCACGCTGTCCATGGATACCCGGCCTTTGGTCTCACCAAAGTTATCCTCTAGGACGTCCTCGTAAGCGTCCTCGACCATACGCCGACCCTGCACCTTCTTGGCAGCATCCCACAGAGGCGGCGACAATGTTATCGACTCACCCGCCGCCTCCCGCACGACCGCTTCGGCCCAAAGCTGATCAACGTCAGCGGAAAAGCGCCCCAAGTCGATCTGCCCGACTGTCACCGGCCAGATACGGCGATTGCCAGTCAGGTCGCGAAGATACGCCAGTTCATTGGTCGTACCCAAGATGATGCAGTGACGGCGAAACTCCGTGGCGCTGCGAGCATATGCGGGGCGAAACTTATCGATGGCGGTGCTCAGAAACTTCTTCAAGCTCTGGCCGGTGGTCTTGTTCATGCCGTCCAGTTCCTGGCACTCGACAATCCATGCACTGGTCAACAATTCTGCCTTGGTCTTGTCGTCGCTCTTGAGGTCAAGACTGCCGCAGAACCACTCATCCCGAATTGCTAGGCGCTGGGCAATTTGGGATTTGCCCGCACCTTGCGCACCTTCAAGCACCAACATCGTGTCGAATTTCACGCCCGGCTGCTTGATACGGCGCACGCCCGCGATCAAGAGCTTGCTGCCAAATTCGGCGTTCAGCTCGTTGTCGTCTGCACCACAGTAGACCGCCAGCCACCTGTCGATACGCGCCGTCCCGTCCCACACCAGCCCGTCAAGATATTCCTCGACAGGGTGGTATTGCTGCTCATGTGCGACCGCGAGCAATTCGCGCTTTACGTATGTCGGTGCCGCGAAGAAATCCAAGTCGCGGATGAACGCGCTGGACAGAATTTCCGCGATATCGTTCAGGTCGCGCCCATCTAGGCCGTAGCCGCGAAACTCGTCCGTTTGCGTGAACTTGTTGCGCTGGGCATCGACACCCACCACCGCCAGCGCGTAGCGGATGTTCTGCGGTAAATTCTTGATGGGGCGACCGTCCTCATCACGGATCGGCCAGCCGCCGGTACGCACCTCAATCGCGGCCATAGCACGCACCACCTGACGGTGGCCGTAGGCGAGCGGGTTGGGGTTGTCGAGCACATGGGCGCTGATGCCGAACTCAGGCGACACAATGATCGACAAGACGTGCCCCGGTTGCATCCCTTTTCCAAGCATCCAGAAAATGGCGGCATATACCAGTTCCGAACGGGATACGTAGGTCTTCCCCGGCGGATTGTTCCCGGTCATGATCGCTTCGACCCATTCCGGTTCCGGCGGCAGCACTTCGTAGAGATGGTCGGGGAGCGGGAGCGGTTCGATTTCGACCGGAGCGATGGCCATCTCCGAGGGCTTGGCAATCTCCTTGGGCACCTTCACCCGGAAGTCACCGACCGCGTAGGTGCGGGGCGGTTTGGTCAGGTCCATCGGCTCGAAAGTCCACGCCAAGGCAGGTTCACGGCCATCCGCGCGTTTCTTGTCATTCAGCCAGTTCATGGTCCAAGGCAGGCGCAACAACCGGTCGGCATTATGCGTCCCCGGTCCGCCCTGAAGTACAAACAGCAGGGCTTTGTTGAGTTCCTCGGCCATCTGGATGTCCAGCGGCTCATCCAGCTTCCACACCGCCTGACAGCCGCCACCCGTCTCCCAGATGGCGGACGGCAGCGGCACCCCTTTCGGGCGCTTCTTGTCGTCATGCAGAATGCCGATGACGAAGTCGGCCTTCTCGTCTTCATCACCGGGGTAGTCCTTGTAGTCGAGATCGACGTGCAGAAAGCGCACAGCGGAAAGGTTCTCTTTCTTGCGCGTGCCCTCCAAGAACTCGGCATTCGGCAGGAAGTAAATGTTGCGTTGGACATCATCCACGTTGCCGGATGCGACGAAGGACACGGCCTGTTCGTGGTCCGATAATCCGAATGCCTTTGCCTTCGGCTTCGCCTTGCCCCGGCTTGCCATAGACTCAAGGTGCAAGGGGGCCTCCGAGGTCAGCCAGCGGATGAACTCGATTGCGCGAGTCGGGTCGGGTTTCAGATTACTGGGCATCAGTGCCTCCTTTCGGATCGCACATCATGCCGGAAAGCCAATTCTCAACATCACTACGGCGGTACAGAACCTTTCCGGTGCGACGGCCAGTTTTGGAACGAATGAAGCGCGGACCGTACCCCAAGATACGACCTTTTTCGAAATAGCTTGTACTGAAGCCCGTTATCGCGGGGAGTTGCTTGGTCGTTAAGAGTTCAATTTGAGCGGACATTGTGCCCTCCTTTTGTCATCGGTTGATGACGAGGACACTCCTGCCAACGGGCCGCACAAAGTTGCGAAAGAAAACCTGATTTTTACGCAACCCGGTTGAAGTGCTAGCGCTCGACCTCCACCCCATTCTTTCGGAGAATCTCGCAAATTTGATCAAGGGCTTGGGCTTCTAGCGACTCGGCCACGTAGTCATGTTCGACAGCCTGATAGGTGAAGTATTCGCGGTAGTTGACTTCATGACCTTTGCCCTGCTTCCTGTAGTAAGTGCCGCTGAACTTTTCCCGTAGACGGTCGTAGATGCTCTTGCGCGCCTGCTCATTCGGAGGATTGAAGAATTTGTCAGTAGCTTCCTGTGCAAGCGTTCGGTCAGAGCGTTTTCGGGGGAGTTTAGTGGGCTTATTTTCCTTGCGCTGCTTCATAAGCAGGAGAAAACGATTGCCTTTGTCACTATGGCGTTCCTGAGCCATGAATCGCAGCGCGGGTAAATCGCCGTCTTGCGCAACGGTTTCGACCTTGGAATCCTCGCCGGTAAGGGCGCGCAAGGCAATGTTGAGGCGCGTCTCCGGCGTATCCTGCCCAACAGGATGAGCATTAATAATTGCTATCAGCAGCTTCTCCAGGAAAGTTCGGCCAAATTGCGTCCCGATTGCATACTCCTCTCCAGCGATGTACGGAATTTCGTCGTCCACGTAAAAAGCTCCAATCAAATAGGTGCGCTGCGAAACTGCATTAGTCCCTCGACACGCGCGCGCGAGGGAGCAACCGGATGAACACCAGTTATAGACATTCATTTCTACAAGAATATGGCCAAAATGGCCCCAGATTCCGCCAGAGCCGGGTGGGCACAACACCTGCTACCGCGCCCAATCGTTCATGGGGCGGGGGGCATTCTAGCCGGTTCAGGGGCGCGGTTCTTTCAGTTCAAGGATGCGTTTGGCTACCAGTTCCACGGGCTCGCGCAGGCGCTCGGCGTTCACCACGATATAGCCGCCGGTCACGTCACCGTTGGTGCGGTGGTTCAGCAGGCGCTTGAGCGCGTAGTAGGGCACATCGAGGCTTTCCGCGATGGTGATGAAAGTCCGCCGCAGGTCGTGCAGGGTGAAGCTGACGCCGGACCCGGCCGACACGCGCAGCAGGAACTTCTTGGTTTCGACCAGATGGCCGCTCTTGCCCGGTCCCGGAAACACCCAAGGCGAGCCGTTGTTGCGTGCCCAGCGCTCGCTCAGCAGGTCGGCCAAAAAATCGGATAGCGGGAGGTGCAGCGGATCGCCGTTCTTCGTGGTGGGCAGGTGCAGCACCTTGCTGTTCAGATCCACATTCTCCCAGCGAAGCTTGGTCAATTCACCCCGGCGCATACCGGTGAACAGCGCGGTCAGCAGGAAGTCGCGGGAGTATTCCGGCTCCGCCATCACGGCTCCCCACCATGCGGGCAGGTCCAACGCGGTAATCACTGTCTGACGCCGCCGCTCCTTATACCATGCGCGCGCCTGAGTCAGAATTTGCACCGGGTTCGGCGGGAAGTCGTCTTGGGTCGCGGCAACGAAATTATAGATAGACCGGAAGTGCCGCATCACGTTGTTGGCCGTGGTCTCGCCATGCTTCTTGCCAATGTCCTGATGCTTTTTCAGCACCATCTGGCGGGTGATCTCGTTCAACGGCTTCTTACGCCACGACTTGAGGTACAGGCGCTCGGTGCGTTGGTAGTGGCTGACAGTATGCGCTGACAGGCTGCGCACCTCCAAGAAGCGTTTCAGCGCCAGTTCCAGCGTCACCTGTTCGGCAGCCTCTTGGCGCTTTTCGGCGTTTGGGTCATGCCCGTCAGCCATGTCCCCCAAGATCGTCAGAGCCTTCTTGCGGGCAACCTCGGGGGCAAAGACGTCGGCGCGGCCAATGGTGACGCGCCGCGTTCGCCGGTTCACCTGCCCCTCGGCAAAGAACACCTTGGATTGCGCGCCGACACGCAGCCCAAAGCCGGGGAGCATCGTGTCGCGGTACAGAACCTGCCCCTTCTGGGCAAAGGGGATTTCGTCAATTGCGCGGCGGGTAAGACGTAGGCTGGGCATCGTGACCTCCTTCTGGCCACGCTCCATTATAGGCACGCTTCGAGAAAAAGCTCGACTTTTCATCACGTTATGAAAGAGAGGGAGGAGGTGTGCGACAGAGTGAAAGTCTGTCCTAAACCTTTGTGTGTGGATGGCCGTTAACGCCCAGCTTCCAAGACGCCTTAACCGGTTGAAACGCCGGTTTTTGCCTTGACGTATCCTATGGTCGACCGGAGGTGGCTCCTTGGCTCCCAGTGTGGAGAATTGCCAATCTCTCGATGTGCTACATTGTACTTCACAATGGTTCGTGGCATATAGCTCGCAACGAGAACAGGGGCAGATATGACGACAAAGCCTACAACCACAATTCGTATCGACCCAGATGTTAAGCGGCTTGCCGGCGAGGTCTTCGACGAGATTGGCATAAGCATGTCCGCCGCAATCAATACCTTTTTAAAAGCGGTGGTTCGTGAGGGTGCTATGCCATTCGAAATCAAAACCGAGCGCCAAAAATCAAAGATGAAATCTGGTAATGTGACACTCAATCGCGCGTTCATTGTCAAGAAAGATGAATTCTATACACAGTACGACGACGTAGCTAGAGAGATGGTAAAGCATCGCGAGCAGCTCAAAGATAAAAGCATACTTTGTAATTGTGACGATCCATTCGAGTCAGCCTTCTTTCGGTTCTTTGCGCTCAATTTCGAAAAACTAGGCATTTCCAAGCTCGTATCAACGTGCTTCAGTGGCTCCACATTTGCTGGGCGCGAATATCCGCTGGAGCAAATGACCGGAGCTTACAAAGCAGTTGTAACCAAAGTACCTAATGACCCGTTGCTGAGACCAGATGGGTCGCTGGATTTAGAGACCTTGTTTTCCATGCAAGGAAACTCCCTTGAGCGTCTAAAGGGCGATGGAGATTTCCGCTCAGACGAGTGCGAAGCGTTGCTTAGGGAAGCTGAAATAATTGCAACGAATCCACCGTTCAGTCTTTTCCGAGAGTATATCACTCAACTGAAACGTCACGAGAAACGATATATCATTCTCGGAAATATGAATGCCGCAACGTACAAGGAGGTCTTTCCGCTCTTTCGTGACAATAAGGTCTGGTACGGAGAAACCATCCGCTCTGGGGATCGCAAATTTTATGTTCCAGATGACTATCCGCTAAACGCTGCCAATTGTGGTTTGGACGAAAAAGGACGGCGCTTCATCCGAGTCAAAGGTGTGCGCTGGTTCACCAACTTGGACACTAAAAGGCGGCATGAACCAATATCCTTGACGTGCCGCTACACACCGGAGGATTATCCAGCTTACGAAAATTACGATGCAATCGAAGTTGGCCGTACACAAAATATTCCGATCGATTATAATGGGTTAATGGGCGTGCCAATTACGTTCTTAGACAAATACAGTCCAGACCAATTTGAAATCGTTATGCTTGCCAATGGCAACGCACGTACCAACGTGCCCCCTGAAACCTTGGAAAAAGTGAAGTACCGACCGCACCCCGAGGACAGAGGAGGTGTTGGCATAATCAACGGCAAGCGCTCCTATGCTCGAATTTTGATCCGTAGGAAATCGTCGTGAGCGACCTAATGCGCGTACCCTGCGCATTTCAGGGCGGCAAGCAGCGTGTGGCGGCTCAGATCGCCGATCTTCTTATCGAGGCTGCTCCAGGGCCATACTCTCAATTCTATGATCTGTGTTGCGGGTCTGGAGCAATTTCAATCGAGTTAGTCAACAGGGGAGTGGACCCCTCGCGTATTTGTATGCTCGACATTAGCTCATGGGGGGCGTTCTGGTCCGCCATAGGCTCAGGTAAGTTCAACATGGACGCTTTTGATAAATTTTTGTCCGAGTTGCCGGCCGATAAACGCGATCTCAAAATTCACATGTCGAGCCTAGCCACGCTTCCACTATTTGAATATGAAGCGGAACTATATCCTATACTACAAGCCTGTTCTTTTGGTGGAAAACAAATTTGGCGAAAAGGGAAAAGCTGGGCGAATGCCTGCTTCCGGGACTACTGGGAACCAACTGCAACTAGTGTACGCCGCAGCCCAGCAAATCCGATGCAGCCGTCTCCGATCGAATTGCGTCGTCGGGTCACCGCCCTAGTGAATGGAATGAAAGGCGTGACCTGTTTCAAGACGGATATTATGACGACACTCAGTGACCCCTTGCCGAACGATGCTGTTGTGTATGTCGATCCACCATATAAAAGTACAACGGGTTATGCGTTTGGCTTCGATGTGAGGTCTTTTATAGATCGCTTCCGGGCTGTGAATCAGGCGCCGTTATTCGTATCTGAGGGAGTACCCCTAAATTCCAAAGCCGAATTGCTTAATTTCGGTGGGGCAAAAGGCGGTATTAGCGGGATACGAAAAGGGAAACACCAAGAATGGATAGCCCGATTTTAAAGAATTCCAAGCAGCCTAGCCTGCCCAGAAGATCCGTTGCGAGCCAAGATACTTGATGCCGCCTTAAAACTTTCAATCTGAGAATCCGGAAAAACAGACATGAAGTAATAATCATCTTGTATTTTGGTAAAGGTGATTACCTTTTTAACCAAATAGTGCCCCGCATCATTTTTCCTAAATGCTTCAGTGATCCCCACTTCAGAAGGACTGGTTCCCTTGATCTGGAGCCGCCACGTCCCGTTCGCATGCTGTCCGCTGGGAAAAAGTATCGTGTTGCCTGTATAATCAACTCCATCGAAGTTTATGGTTATATCTTTGCTCTTGTCGGTAGCATCAGGGTCCAGCCCGAAAAACTCGACTGCTCCACGCATGAATTTTGGGTCGCCAAGATCGAAAGCGGTGCCACGAGGGTCCCCGCGCTCAACTAACGACTTCATTGATAAATCCAGGATATTTCGCGATCCCCCAGTCATTTTCCTGGTCTCAAACCAAATAGTCGGACCTTCGTCACTCGGTAAAACAGAGATGGATTTTGGCGGGGCCGCTATGGGTGCTGCACTCTCTTTTTGGGTGCCCGCGATGCTAGGTAGCTTTACTGAAACACCCTTCCCGAAAAGAGACTTATGAGTTTCATTATTTTTGTTGTTTTTCGCCCGGTGGATTCGTTCCGCGACTTCCTTAACCACATAACCATGTTGAAGCAGCTCTTCGATGTCGTCTTTCTTGCTTATCAACATGAACGAATCATTGAGAGATTTTAGCTTGCCGAAATATTCGTCTAGCTCCTTTGAGATGTTCGTTTTGTCGGTGCTCGGTTCGTCAATAGAGACTAAAACTGAGCTCTCGAAGTTCGTCCATAGGCCGCCGCCAGTCATATTGTGTGAGCCTACAATAGCGAATCCTTTCCGCTCTCCTAGAAACTGGTAGATCTTTGGATGGAAAGTTTGGGATTTTTCAGCATGGACCACATTCAATGTGTCAGTGTGTAGTAGCAAAACTTGAAGAGCCTCGTACGATGTCCCGCCGAGATCGACTCCAACAAACGCATTTACTTTTCCGCCTCGCTTTCTGAAACCTTCAAGAGAATCTTTTACTCTAAGAACGCCGCTGTTCTTCGCAAAAGCAACTGCGAAATTAAGGGTATGGTAGTCTTCTGATTCCAGCAATTCAATCAGCCGGTTTCCCAGCTGTCCACTGAAAGGCTGGCTCATGAGTTCCATTAAACTATTCCTTCGTAGTCAATTTTCGATGCAAACAAGACGCAAACACCATGTCTGGTTGAGAGTATGAGGTTGAAGTTCCTTGCTCAACCCCAACAAGTTGCGTTCGCGGCGTTGTACGGAGCTCATTTGCTGTAGAGAGGCTTCGTCACGCGAGGGCCACCCCCGCCTAACCTCGCTATCGCCGTGCTTGGGGCGGGGTGTGGGGGTTGCCTAGAGCGAAGGGCCTATGAGCCACCCCAGCACGGACTTTTGTCGGATTAGTAGGGCAAACCGAATTCTGTAGGGGATTAGTAGGGGAGCGGGGTACAAACGGTAACGGGCGGGTGCGACGCCGTGCAAGATCACGCCTCAAAAATTGCGTTTCGTACCAGAGTGTTGTAAGGAACGAGCAGGTACAGTGCGCCCGCGTGCAACACGGTCCACCAAAACCGCAAAACAATTCGTAAATAGTAGGTCGGCGGTTCAAGTCCGTCTTGGGGCACCACACTTTCCTCCACTTCCCGAGGCCGTGCCCGCGTTCCGTGGAATCGGATGTATCAAGAAAACTGCAAACCGCGCAGTTCTTGCCATCCTTATTCAGCGTGCCTTGTCCGCTTTCCACGTGATGCGCGTCTGCCAAAGGTGCGCACGTCCCCGGTTCGTCAAATTCATTGACGCAAGGGAAAAGCGGGACGATCCTCTTTCCTAGACACTAGTGTCCACGAATCAAGAAAACATTCAACGGGAGAAGAAGATGGAACACCGCAAGATCCACCGTGCCGCGCGGCTCTACGCGGAGGAATACCGCGCGGGTCTCATGGACCGGCGCGAGTTTCTCAGCAGGGCCACCATGCTGGGCGTCTCGGCCTCGGCGGCATATGGGCTGATCGGGGTGGCGATGCCGACCCAGGCGCGCGCCGAAGCGCAGAAGGGCGGAACGCTGCGCGTCAACATGGAAACCAAGGCGATGAAGGATCCCCGTCTGTGGGACTGGACCGAATACGCCAATTTCTGCCGCGGGTGGCTCGATTATCTCACGCTGTTCAACCGCGACGGCAGCGTCACCGGCAGCCTCGTGGAAAGCTGGGAAGCCAATGACGACGCCACGCAGTACACCCTGAACCTGCGTCAGGGCGTCAAGTGGAACAACGGCGACGACTTCGGTGCGACCGATGTGCTGCACAACTTCGAACGCTGGGCCGATGGCAACGTCGAAGGCAATTCCATGGCGTCCCGGGTCGAGGGCCTTCAGGATCCGGACAGCAAGACGCTGCGCGACGGCGCGGTGGAAATCGTGGACGACCACACCGTCCGCCTGAACCTGAGCGCACCGGACATCAGCATCATGGCCGCCCTGTCGGACTATCCCGCGGCTGTCGTGCACCACAGCTACAATGGCGCCGACCCCGTCGCGGAACCGATCGGTACCGGCGCCTACCTGCCGGAAAGCTACGAAGTCGGGGTGAAGGGCGTGCTGGTGCGCAACCCCGATCACGATTACTGGCGCGAAGGCGGCTGGCTGGACCGGATCGAGTTCCTCGACCTCGGCACGGATCAATCCGCGCTCGTGGCGTCCGCGGAAAGCGACGAGATCGACCTGACCTATCGCACCGACGGCGACTACGTCGAGGTCTTTGATTCCATCGGGTGGGAATCGAGCGACGTGGTGACCGCGAACACCCTCGCGGTGCGTTTCAACGAGCTTGCGGCACCATTCGACAACAAGGATGTGCGCAAGGGCATACAGCTTGCCGTCGACAACGCGGTCGTGCTCGAACTGGGGATCGGCGGCCTGGGTCTGATCGGTGAGAACCACCATGTCTGCCCGGTCCATCCCGAATATGCCGAGCTGCCGCCGATGGCATTCGACCCCGCGAAGGGGGCCGAGATGATCGCCGCCGCCGGCCACGCGGATACCGAGCTCGAGCTGATCTCCGTCGATACCGAGTGGCAGAAGAACACCTGCGACTCCGTGGCGTCACAGCTTCGGGATGCGGGCATCAACATCAAGCGGACCGTCCTGCCGGGCGCGACATTCTGGAACGACTGGACGAAGTATCCCTTCTCGGCCACCGAATGGGGGCCCCGGCCGCTGGGGATCCAGATCATGGCGCTGGCGTACAAGTCGGGCGCGGCCTGGAACGAGAGCGCGTTCTCCAACGCCGAATTCGACAGCCTGCTGGAACAGGGCCTGGCCATTGCCGATGCGGATGCCCGCCGCGAGATCATGGCGAAGATGGAGAAGATCCTTCAGGACGAGGGCGTGCTGATCCAGGCTTACTGGCGGTCCGTCTTCAACCATTCGAACGGCAAGTTCGCGAATGTCGATGTGCATCCCTTCTATCAGCTGGACCTGCATGATATCCACCTGAAGGCATGACCATGACGGGGGCGGCGCTGTGCGGCGCCCCCGATTCCGACGGAGGACCGCGTGACATTCCAGATCCACATTGGCGCGAATGTTCGCAAGTCCGCCTATTTCGATGCGACCGTGGCCGATGGGGTCCGGTCCTTCTCCGTCTACAATCACATGTACATTCCGGGGCACTTCGGCGACCCCGAAGGCGAATACGACAGGTTGCTGAACGGTGTCGCACAGTGGGATGTGGCCGCGCAGCGGCAGGTCGAACTGGCGGGCCCTGACGCGGTGGCGCTGGCGCAGCTTCTGACCCCGCGCGACCTGTCGTCGCTGACCGTGGGGCAGGGCCGCTACGTGCCAGTGTGCGACCACGAAGGCATGGTCATCAATGACCCTGTTCTGCTGAAACTTGGCAAAGACCGCGTGTGGCTTTCGGTCGCCGACAGCGATCTGCACCTTTGGGCCGCCGCCATCGGGGCGGAGCGCGGTTTCGATGTATCGGTACGTGAACCCGACGTTTCGCCGATGGCGATACAGGGGCCGAAGGCGATGGACGTGGCCGCGGCGCTGTTCGGGGACCACGTGCGCGACATGCGGCCCTTCGCCTTCGTCGAGACCGCGCTCGATGACATTCCGCTGGTGCTGGCCCGTTCCGGCTGGTCCAAGCAGGGCGGCTTCGAACTCTACCTGATGGACGGCGCCAAGGGCAACGCGCTTTGGCAGCGGGTTCGCAAAGCGGGCGAGCCGTGGAACATTGGCCCCGGCGCGCCCAACGATAGCGAGCGGATCGAAAGCGGGCTGATCTCGTACGGTGCCGACATGCGGCGGCAAGTTGTCCCGGCCAACCCCTTCGAAATGGGAATGGGCAAGATGGTGTCGCTCGACAGCCACGACTTCATCGGTCGTTCGGCGTTGCGCCGGATCGCGGATGCCGGGATCGCGCGTCGGCGTGTCGGCTTCTTTGTCGAGGGCAGTCCGGTGACCGGGCTCGAGGCGCCGGTGGCCTTGCGGCGTGGCGCGACCGATGTGGGCATCGCGACGGACATCGCGTGGTCCGGCAGGCTGGACGCCTCGATCGGGCTTGGCCTCGTGGAGGTCGGCATAGGGGATGACGACACCGGCCTGACCGTCGCGCTGCCCGAGGGATCCCGGCCCGTGCGCCTTGCGCCGCTGCCGTTCCTCTGAGATCAGATCACCTGCGCCAGCCGGCCCAGGTACGACCAGAGCGCCGCGGCCTCGGGGGCCTGAACCCGCAGGCTGAACCCATCCGGTGCGCCACTGACCAGCACGCCGATCCCGGCCAGGAGAATCGCGGCGGATGGAGAGGTGCCTTCGGTGCCCGTGCAGGCTGACAGCAGGTCGGGCGCCCGCGGCCCGTCGACGGCAATTTCGACATAAAGATCGTCGGCGGCGGAGGCCGCGAAGCCGTCCTGCCAGCCCTCGACGCCGAGGGGGGCGTCAGTACACAGCAGCGCACGGTCCCGCGCGACCCGCAGGGCGAAGGGCCGCCCCGGTGCCTGTTCCAGAAACCCCAGTATGGGCGCGCCCGGCGACAGGGCGGTGATCGCTGCGGCCAGATCGCCCGAGACGAGCGTGGCGCCCGCCGCGGGCAAGCACCGGATGCGCAGCCCCGTTTCCGACATCTCGTCCCCCGGAACGGGGGTTGCGGTTGTCCAGTCCCGCTCATCCATTAAGGCGCTCTCCCTTCGGGTCCAGGGCGCAGGGCGGGGCGACCCGCGCGCGCCGGGTTTCGCCAAGGTGGAACACCGTGACGTCCTGCCCCATCAGGTGTCGCCCCCCCTCGATCATCGCCAGGGCGATGGGGCGCTGCAGGAACGGGCTGTGGTAGCTTGAGGTGACGAAACCGGCGGACCGTCGCCGCTCCCCCGGGGCCAGAACGTGTGCACCGGTGGCCAGCGGGTCGCCCTCGACCTCCAGTCCGACAAGTTGCCGCCGGTCGGTGCGGGCCGCTTCCGGTGTGAACAGAGATCGCCCCCCGACGTATTGGTCCTGCCGCCTGTTGCGCGGACCACCCCAGCCAAGATCCTGTGGCATGGTCACCCCGTCCGTATCCTTGCCGACAAGGATGAAGCCCTTCTCGGCCCGCAGGATCATCACGGCTTCCATCCCGATCCAGCGCGCATCCTGCGCGGCGCGCGCGGCGTCCAGCGCCGCGTGCAGCGCAGGACCGTGCCGGGCTGGCACCGACAACTCCCAGGAGGCGTCGCCGGTGAAGCTCACCCGTGCGACCCGCAGGGGCGCGTCCTTCCATTTGACCTGCGCCACGCCCATCGGTGGCAGGTCGGGCAGGGGCAACCCGGATCCCTCGATCAGCGCCCGCGCCGCTGGCCCCGACACCGTAAGGGTCACCCACTGCGCGGTCACGTCATGCAGGAAGACCCGGTCGGGATCGAACCTGTCCTGGCGGGCCTCTTCCAGCATCAGGCGGACGGAGCCCACGTGAGAAGAGGACGCCGAGACGATGAAGCGGTCTTGCGCCAGCCGCAGCACCACGCCGTCGTCGTGCACGATGCCGTTTTCCGCCAGCATGAAACCGTAGCGGGCGCGCCCCGGTTCAAGCGTCGACATGGCGACGTAGCCGCAGAAATCCAGAAGATCCGCCGCCCCGGGGCCCTGCACCTCGATCTTTCCGAGCGGCGAGGCATCGAAAATCGCCGCGGATTGTCGTGCCGCAAGCGCTTCGGCCTGTGCGGCCCGCGCTTCCACCTCGCCGTAATGGGCAGGGCGCAGCCAGCCACCGTATTCCCGCAGTCGCGCGCCGGACGCACTGTGCCGGGGCTCCAGCGCCAGCCGCTTCGGCGGGTCGAAGGTGTCGCCGCGGCGCAGACCCGCGATAACCGAAAGGGGAACCGGTGCGAACGGTGGCCTGTAGGTCGTCGTTCCCGTCTCGGGAATGGTTCTGCCGGTCAGCGCGGCCATCGCGGCGAGACCCGCGAAGTTGGCGCTGCGGCCCTGGTCGGTCGCCATGCCCAGTGTCGTGTAGCGTTTCAGGTGTTCGACCGAACGAAAGCCTTCGCGGGCGGCCAGGCGCACGTCCTTCAGCGTCACGTCGTTCTGTGGATCGATCCAGATGCGCCCCCGGGCGGTGGGGTCGGGGCGTTCGGGGGAAATGGCCCAGGCCTCGCCGGTCGCGCGGGGGGCTGTGCCGGTGCCGCCCCCGGCCGCGTGCCCCTGTTGCAGCGCTGCGGCAAGACCGAAAGCCCCGTTCGCGGCACCCACCGTGCGAATGTCGGAGGTCGCGGAGCGGGGGATCAGGGCGTCGATGGCGCTGTCGAAGTCCAGCTTGCCCCCCGCCTGGCAATGAAGATGGACCGAGGGCGTGAACCCGCCGGATACCAGGATCGTGTCGCAGTCGATGTGCTCGCCCTCGACGCTTGCCGCGCCGACCTCGCGCAGCCCGCGGGCCGCGTCGATCCTTGCGTTCCGGATGAGCCGGACACCCTCCGGCGCCTGCGGTGTCTCCGGCCGCGCATCGACGAGCGTCACCTGGCAGCCTGCTGCCGAAAGCGCCGCGGCGGTGGCGTAGGGGGCATCGTTCGCGCAGCCGACCACGATCCGCTTGCCCGCCACCGCACCGTAGAGGTGCAGGTAATGAAGCGCCGCCTCGGAGGACATGACGCCGGGCAGGTCGTTGCGCGCGAACCAGAGCGGGCGTTCGATGGCGCCAGCGGCCAGAACCACCTCGGCCGCGCGGATGCGCCAGTGGCGGTCGGGCAGGCCGTCGCGCCGTTCCCAGGCCGCGAACATGCCGTGATCGAAGGCGCCCCAAAGGGTCGTGTCCGTCAGCACGCGGCCGCCGGCCTCCTCGATCCGCGCGGCGGTCCGGCTGGCGAACTCTTCCCACGGGGCGCCGTCGATCTCGCCGCCGCGCCAGCGCAGGCTGCCCCCCGGCTTGCCTGCCTCGTCCACCAGCCATACCCGGCGACCTGCCGTCGCACCGGCATGGGCGGCGGCAAGCCCCGCCGGCCCCGCGCCGATCACCAGAAGGTCGCAGGAGACATGCCGGCCGGGGCTCTGCGCGGGCGGTTGATGGGCGGGGTCCAGCCTGCCGAGCCCCGCCATGCGGCGGATCATCGGCTCCCAGCGCATCCAGCCGAACGCCATGAAGGTCTTGTAGTAGAAACCGGCCGGCAGGAACCGTTGGGCCAGATCCATCAGCGCGAACCGGTCCCGTGCGGCGTCAGGTGCCGCATTGACGGCGCGCAGGGCCAGACCCTCGCGCAGCGCCATCGTCGTCGCCCTGACGTTCGGCGTGGTCAGGCCGTCCTGCGTCACGTCGAGGATCGCGTTCGGTTCTTCCCCGCCCATGCCCCAAAGACCCCGGGGACGGTGATACTTGAAGCTCCGACCGAGAATGCGGGGCCCGCCCGCCAGCAGCGCCGATGCCAGCGTGTCGCCCGCGAAGCCGGTTAGCCGTTGCCCGTCGAAGGAGAAGGACAGCGGGCGTGTCCGGTCCACCGTGCCAAGCGAGGGGTGCCGCCAGCCGATCATGCCCGCCGTCCCGGCAGGGCTTCGGTATCGGCCACGTCCCGCGTCACGGTATTCCGGGTCATCACGAAGAACTCTCCGCAAGTCAGGTGTACCCAGACCTCGCGCGCGTGGCCCTTTGGCGCATCGGTGCCGTAGAGATGATCGGCCCAGGCGGCATCGGTCACCTCGGGCGCCGGTTCGGGGCGTACCTTGGCGGCCTCCGCGGCAAAGTGGAATTCCGTCTCGTCTCGGGGCCCGCAGAAAGGGCAGGTGAAGCGTTGCATGTCGACTCCTCAGTGCGCGATGCCGGAGCCTGCCGCCTCGTCGATCAGGCGACCCCGCGCGAAACGGTCCAGATCGAAGGGGCGGCTGATCTCGTGGTGCGTGCCGGTGGCCAGCAGGTGGGCCAGCAGCCAGCCCCCTGCGGGAATGGCCTTGAAACCGCCCGTGCCCCAGCCGCAATTGATGAACAATCCTTCCGGTCCCACCGGCCCGATAACCGGCGAACTGTCGGGCACCACGTCGACCACTCCGGCCCATTGTCGCAACAGCTTGAGCTGCCCGAAGGCGGGAAACATTTCCAGCAGGCCCGACGTGATGGTTTCCTGACTTGGCAGGTTGCCGCGCTGGCCATGAGTGGGCACCCGGTCCAATCCGCCGCCGAAGACCAGCTCGCCCTTGTCGGACTGGCTCAAGTAGGTGCCCGTGCCGAGGTACAGCAGCACCGTGTCGAGCATCGGTTTCACCGGCTCCGACACGAAGGCCTGCAACGCGTAGGTGTGGATCGGCAGGCGGACGCCGGCCAGCGCCGCGAGGCCGGGCGTGGCGCCTGCGGCCGCGATGCCCAGCCGGTCGTTCCTGATCGGGCCGAGGGTCGTCTCCACCCCGGCGATGCGGCCGCCCCTGATGTCCAGACCGGTCACGGTGCAGTTCTCGATGATGTCGACACCGAGGGCGCTGGCGGCACGGGCATAGCCCCAGGCCACCGCGTCATGCCGGGCGACCCCCGCGCGGCCCTGCCACACCCCGCCGAGACAGGCAAACCTCGCGTCCGCGGTCTGGTTCAGCAGCGGCAGCCGCTCTCGGGCTTCCGCGCCGCTCATGAGGGTGCCATCGACCCCGTTCAGCTGCATCGCGTTGGCGATCCGGGTGCAGATTTCCATCTGCATCGGCGTGTGCGCGGCGATCAGCATCCCGCGCTGCGAGAGCATGATATTGTAGTTCAGCTCCTTCGACAGACCCTCGTAGAGCCGCAATGCGAAGTCATACAGCGCGACGCTTTCCGGATAGAAGTAGTTCGATCGGATGACGGTGGTGTTCCTGCCCGTGTTGCCGCCGCCGATCCAGCCCTTCTCCAGAACGGCCACGCGCCGCAATCCATGAACCTTTGCAAGGTAGTACGCGGTGGCCAGACCGTGCCCGCCCCCGCCCACGATGACGGCATCGTAGGCCGGTTTCGGCGTTGCCTTGTCCCAGGCGGGCTGCCACCCGCGATGCCCGGACAGGCCCTGCCGGAAAAGCGTGAAGCCGGAGTACCGCATCATGCGATCCCCAGGGAATCCACGGTATCGAGAAAGCGGCGCATCGCCATTGCGTCCGGCTCCTGACCGGTGAAGCCCTTGAGGTAGGGACCGATGCGGTCCAGCCGCTCCGCGATGGGTTCGCGCACGTCAAGCGCGTGATAGCCAAGTTGCATGAAATAGAGAATCCGCGCCCTCGCATCCGCCTCGCGCGGGTCGAAGCCGTGTGCCGCGAACATCGCGGTGACGGCCTTCAGGCGCGCGGCGTCCGCGGCATCCACGCGGGCGCGCAGGACCTCGTCCCGCCGGGCCCATTCGCGCACGGCGAAGTCGAGCCCGCTGTCGAACCGGGCCCCGTCCACGAAACACAGAAAGAAATTGCAGACCCCTTCGGTGATGTTGGAGGCGGGCCGGGCGCATTGCGTGGCGATCGACGCCGTGTTGCGGGCTTCCCATTCCTCCAGCAGCGCCTGCAGCAGGTCATCGCGGTTCCGGAAGTACCAGTAGAAACTGGAACGCGAGACCTCCATGCGCGATGCCAGTGCCAGCACCTTGACCTGCGCCACGCCATCGCGGACCAGCGTGTCCCGCGCCTGTGCGAGCCAGTCTTCGCGGGTGACCTTGACGTGTCCGCCAAGCGGATCGCGGCTGGGGTCGTCCCGGTGCAGCAGGGGGGTACCGTCGTTCATGCGTCAGCTCTCCGGCGGCGCGCCGCCCTGCGCGCTGCGTTTGTCGATGAAGGCGCGCAGCGTCTCCAGCCTGTCGGGCGGCGTGAAGGGCTGCGGATCGGCTGACAGGATGGCTTCCCAGACAGCGGTGGCCCGGCAAGACGCATCGAGCGCGCCGCGTTCTGTCCAGGTGCCGAAGTTCGCGTAGTCATGCACCATCGGCTGATAGAACTCCGTCGTGTAACGCTCCATCGTATGCGGTGCGGCAAAGAAATGGCCCGTGGGCGCGACCTGCGACAGGGCATCGGCAAAGCCGATCTGGTCCGGTCCGGCCTTGGCCCCTGCACAGAGTTCGGCCACCATGTTGAGTACTTCTACATCCGTCACGAGCTTTTCATAGCTTACCGAGAGGCCGCCTTCCAGCCAGCCGGCGGAATGGATGATGACCGTCGCCCCGGCCAGCAGGCATCCCCACAAACCCAGCTGGTTCTCGTTCGCCGCCTGCACATCGTTGATGTTCGACGCCGAGCCCGCCGCCGACCGCCAGGGCAGGCCCAGCATCCGGGCCATCTGCCCCGCCGCGAGGGAGGCCTGAAAGTGCGAGGACGTGCCGAAGGCGGGTGCGCCGCTCTTCATGTCGACATTCGACGTGAAGGTGCCGTAGCACACCGGCGCGCCCGGTTTCGCAATCTGCGTGAGCGTGATGGCGGCCAGACATTCGGCATGGCTCAGCGTGATGGCGCCCGCCACGGTGATCGGCGCCATTGCCCCCATCAGCGTGAAGGGCGTGACGATGGACATCTGGCCGCCCCGGGCAAAGTCGATCAGCCCCTGTGCCATCGGGATGTCCAGGCAGCGCGGCGAATTGGTGTTGATGATCGTGTAGGCATGGACACCGGCGGCGAATTCCGCCTCGGACAGGCCGCGCGCGATCCTGAGCATTTCGAAAGTGTCGTGGGTCTGCGGCGTGCCACGCGCAAAGATGAACGGGAACTTGTCGGTGTTCTCCATCTGGCAAAGCATCGTGAAGTAATGGCGCAGGTTGGTCGGCACGTCCTGCGGCTCGACCGAGGGGCTCATCATCTGAAGGACATCGAAGTGATGCGAAAGGCGGGTGAACTCGGTGAAATCGCGGGCCGATGCGGGGCGTCGCCCGCGCTTCAGATCGGTGGCGTGCGGCGCTCCTGCGCCCGGCTGGAAGGCAAGCGCACCAAGCTCAAGCGTCAGGTTCCGCGAAGGATCGCCCGCGCGGCACAGGATGGATCGCGGTGCGGTTGCCAGCGCCGCCTCGACGATCTCGCGCCCGATGAAGACCATCTCGCCTTCGACCCGCGCACCGGCGGCAGCGTACAGCCGGCGGGCCTCGGGCAGAAGCACCTTCATGCCCAGCTCTTCGAGCATGCGAAGCGCGGTTTCGTGCATGCCGGCCGCCTCGTCGTCGGAAAACACCGACATGACGGGAAACGGGTTGCGCAGCTGGCGATAGTCGGCCTTGCGGCGGGAAGCCGGCGTGTCGAGGCCGCGGCGCTTGCGCCCGCGCCGCTGGGGTTGGGCCTGCACGGTGTCGGTCACTTGCGCATCTCCTTGCCCTGCGGATCGTAGGGCGAGGGCGCGATCACCCGCGCCGCGCGTTCGGCCCCGACGACATGCACGTGCAGGGAGGTGCCCGTTTTCGCCGCATCGCGGTTCACCATCGCCATGGCGAGGGATTTTCCGACCGTGTGGCCAAAGCCGCCTGACGTGACGAAACCGACAAGGGTGCCGCCCTGCCAGACGGGTTCATAGCCGCTGGCATCCGCATCCCCGTCATCGAGCTCCAGCGTCACCAGCACCCGGTCCGACGGGCGGTCCCGCTCGGCCAGGGCGGCCTGCTTGCCGATGAAATCCTTATCCCAGTCGATCCAGCGGTCCATCCCGGTCATCCCCGGCGTGTACCCTTGGGTGAATTCCGCCGACCAGATGCCAAAGCTCTTCTCCAGCCGCAGGCTCAACAGGGCATTGAAGCCGTATTCGCGCAGGCCAAACCCCTCTCCGGCCTTCAGCAGCGCGCGTCGCAGGCCCGCGTGGTCGACGGCGTTGCAATGGATCTCATAGCCCAGTTCGCCCGAAACCGACAGCCGCCCGACCTTGCAGCGATAGAGCCCGACGTCGAAGGTGCCGCAGCCCATGAAGGGCAGGTCCACCGGCCCGTCGGTCAGTTTTTCGAGCACCTCGCGCGATCGTGGTCCCGACAGCGCAAATCCGACCGTCGCGTCCGAGACATCGCGCAGCGTCACGCCCTCGTCCATGTGATCCGCGAACCAGCGCATGTGCCACTCGCGGAGGTAATAGCTGCCCATGATCCACCACGGGCCATCCGCGTCCGGCTGGGTGCCCCAATTGAAGACGGTCAGATCGCCTTTCAGCTTGCCGGTCTCGGACAGCATCGGGGCAAGCCGCGCGCGACCGGGAGCGGGAAGTTTGGATGCCATCATCTTGTCCAGCCATGCCCTTGCCCCGTCCCCGGTGACCTCGAAACGCGAGAAGCCGGAAATGTCGAGAAGCCCGACCGCCTCGCGCACCGCGCGGCATTCCTCGGCCACCACGCCATGCGCGTTCGACCGCTTCAGCGACGGTTTTTCCTCGAAGTCGGGCGTCGGCGCGAAATAGAGCGGCACTTCCAGCCCGTAGCTGGCGCCCCAGCGGCAACCGGCCGCCGTCATGTCCGCATGTGCCGGCGCCATCTTGAGCGGCCTGCCTGCCGGCAGTTGTTCATTGGGATAGGTCATCACGAAACGGCGGGTATAGAATTGTCCGGTGGTTTCCTTGATGAACCGCTTGTTCTGCGCGAAATCGCCGTAGCGGGCCACGTCCATCGCCCATGCGTCCGCATCGGGTTCGCCGTGGATCATCCATTCGGCCAGCGTCTTGCCAACGCCGCCCCCTTGCAGGAAGCCCGCCATCACCGCGCAGGCGCTCCAGTAGCCGCGCTTGCCGCGCACCGGACCGACCAGCGGGTTGCCGTCAGGGGAAAAGGTGAAGGCACCGTTGACCCATGTCTTGACGCCGACCTCCTGCAGCGCGGGGTAGCGCTCGAAACCCAGCGTCAGCTCGTTCTCGATCCGGTCGGTCTGTTCCTGAAACAGTTCCATCCCGTAGTCCCATGGCGCGCCGTCCATGGCCCAGTGTTCGTGCTGGATCTCGTAGATACCCAGCAGCACGCCCTTCTGGTCCTGACGCAGGTAGGTGAACCCTTCGAGGTCGACGGTCATCGGCACCTCGAAATCCAGCGTCTCGAGTTGCGGGATCGTGTCGGAGATCAGGTAGTGGTGCTTGAGTGGAGAAACCGGCAGTTCGATCCCCGCCATGCGGCCCACCTGCTTGGCCCAGAGACCTGCGGCGTTGACCACATGTTCGCAGGTGATCGTGCCCTTGTCGGTCATCACCTTCCAGCCGTCCGCCGTCTGTTCCAACGCCTCGACCTTGGTGTGCTCGAAGACTTCAGCGCCCCGCTTGCGCGCGGCCTTTGCATAGGCATGGACGGTGCCGGTGGTATCGAGGTAGCCTTCGCGGTCGGCCCACATGCCCCCCAGGATACCGTCCGTGGACATGATCGGATTGAGTTCGCCCGCTTCCTCGGGGGTCACGAGGCGGCAGTCCTCGATCCCGATGGACTGGAATGTGCGATACGCCGATTGCAGCCACTCCCAGCGGTCGGGCGTCCCGGCAAGCGTCAGGCCCCCGGTCATGTGCAGCCCGATGTCCTGACCCGATTCCTCCTGGATCTCGGACAGAAGGTCGATGGTGTAGGCTTGCAATCCCGCCATGTTGGGGTCTGCGTTCAGCGCGTGGAATCCCCCGGCGGCATGCCAGCTGCTGCCCGCCGTCAGGACCGAACGTTCCAGCAGGCAGACATCGGTCCAGCCGAACTTTGCCAGGTGATAAAGCACCGAGGCACCGACCACCCCACCTCCGATCACGACAACTCTGTAGTGGCTGTTCATGGCTGACCCTCCCTGCATCACTGGGGGAAGGCTAGCGATTCTGGACAGGCATGTCTAGATATTGCCGGTGGCGTGTTCGATGGGCAAATCCGGCAAGCGGCCTCGCGGCAATGAGCAAGGGTTCGGTGAGGTTTCAGTCCTCGCGCCATCCCTGATCGAACCAGCCGGACACGTCCCCGGGCCAGGCGAGCGATGAGCCGTCTGCGCCGCGCAGGACGCCGGAATCGTAGAGGAACTTCGCCATCGTCGCGAGCCGGTCCGGATCAATCATGCCGACGGGCGTTTTCCCGTTGTCCAGATAGCCTCCCGCCGCGATCACGCGCATGGACCCGCGCACCAGGTCCTCGTTCGGAAAGTCGCCGGCGGCGATGAGCATTTCGGCCGCCTCGTCGGGGTGTGCCGCCGCCCAGACGTATCCCTTCCGCGTGGCCTCCATGAACGCTTCCACCGTCTCGGGATCGGCTTGCAGCGTCGATGTCAGCGTGCCGATGTAGCCGCCCTGCGGTTCGGGCACGCCGTAGTCGCTGTATTCGAAATGGGATTGTTCCCGGCCCAGCAATTCGCTGTTCACCCCTTCCCAGGTCGCGACCTCCAGCGTGAAATCGACCGCGCCGTTGGCCAGCGCCTCGTAGGCGCCGGTGCCGAGCGTCACCGTCTCGTAATCGGCCACGCCGCCGTCGTTCTCGATCATGGTCGAGATCAGGGCCGCCTCCCACGCGGTGCCGAAACCGGCGTAGACCTTTCCCTGCAGGTCCGCCGGTCGGGAAATCGCGGCGTTCGAGGTGTTGTAGACGAGCCGGCCGGCTTCGCGCTGCATCGTGGCCCACAGCGCGATGATCTCCGCACCACCGGCCTTGGCCGTCATGAAACCGAGCGCGGTCATGTAGGCGAAATCCACCGCTCCGGCAGCCAGCAGCGCGGTAGAGGCGCTGTCGGTATAGGGCAGGATTTCGACGTCCAGGCCCGCGTCGGCGTACCAGCCTTTCTCCTGCGCCACGATCAGGCCGACGTGGTTGGTGTTCAGCGTCCAGTCCAGCGCGATGCTGATATCTTCGGCAAGGGCCATCGGAGCGGCAAGCCATGTGGCAAGGGCAAGGGGGGCGAGTTTCATCTTGAGTCCTCCAGAAGCATGGATTTGAGCGTCGAACGGATGCCGGCCAAGCTGGCTTCGGTCCGTGCGGCGCGGGGGATGGTGAGGGGAATGTCGGCGATGATCCGGGCGGGGTGCTGGCCCATGACCAGCACCCGGTCGGCGATCTGGGTCGCCTCGAACAGGTCGTGGGTGACCAAAAGGACGGCGCGCGGATCGGCTTCGAGCCGGTCGGCAAGCCAATCCTGCATCTTCAGCCGCGTCACGGCATCGAGGGCGGAAAAGGGTTCGTCCAGCAACAGAACCCGCGCGCCCTGCACCATGGTGCGCATGAATGCGGCCCGCTGTCGCATCCCGCCCGACAACTGGTCGGGAAACTTGTCTTCGTTGCCCTGAAGGCCGAAGATCGGAAACAGGCCGCGCACCCTGTCCCGTGCAGCGGCATCCGCTTCGCCTCTGATCTCAAGCCCGAGCGTCGCGTTTTCGAACACCGTGAGCCACGGAAACAGCGAATCTCCCTGCGGTTGATAGGCAATGCCCGGATGCGGCAGCGCGATCTCGTGTCCATCGAACCGGGCGCACCCCGTTGCGCGCAGTTCCGGCGCGAGTACGCCCGACAGCCACTTGATGACCGAGCTTTTGCCGCAGCCCGACGGCCCGATGAGACAGGTGAGCCGACCGCGCGCCAGCTCGATCGACAGGTTCTCGACGAACAGCGCGTCCCGTGTGCCGATGTTCAGCCTCTCGACCTCAAGCACGGCCCGTCCTCCGGAAACGGCGGTTGGTCAGGCGATCGACAAGCTGGATCAGCGCGAGCAGGGTAAGCGTCAGCAAGGCCGAGACGAGCACGGCGGACAACACGAGGTCTGCGCGGAAACTGTTCTTGGCGGTTAGGATGTAGATCCCCAAGCCCCGGCGCGCCCCGGCGTATTCGGCAAAGATCGTCGCCACGATGGCATAGGTCGCCGAGATCCGGAGGCCCGCAAAGAAATGTCCGCGCGCCGAAGGCAGCGCGGCGCGCCGAAAGACCTGCCAACGGCTCGCCCCCATGGACCGAAGCTGATCCCCGTAGGCGCGCGGCAGCGTGGCGTATCCGGCCATCAGGCTGACCACCATGGGAAAGAAGGTGACGAGGATCACCAGCAAGACCTTCGGCAGCAGACCGAACCCGAACCACAGCACCATCAGCGGGGCGAGCGCCACGATGGGCACCGTCTGGCTTGCAATCAGCAGCGGCATCGCCCCGCGCCGCAGCCAGTCGACGAAGTGGAAGACACCAGAAACGAGCGCGGCGATCATCACGGAGAGGCTGAAGCCGACGGCGGCCACCCCGATGGTCGCCGCCGCGTGGCGGAATATGGCGGCCCGGTCGACGACAAGGCCGTTCAGCACGTCGCTGGGGGCCGGGAGCACGAGCGGCGACAGGCCCGCAAAAGCCACGTAGCCCTCCCAGCCCCCGAAGAAGGCCACCGCCAGCACGCCGGCCGGAAAGATATGTCGCAAGACCACCATGGCTCACCGGACGGCGGCGCGATCCCCGTGGGGTTGCACCGCGCACCCGTGGAGGATCAGGTCAGGCTGGGGCTGTTGGCAGAAGCGGTCATGTCGATGGTGACATGACCCTCGGCCGGACCGAAGCGCAGGAACGCCTGCCGCAAGGTTTCAAACACGGCGCCGGCGTCGCCCCGCAAGCGCGTGCAGAAATTCTTGGTCTTGTGGAAGCAGCCGCTCGACCTCAGGAAGTCGATGCAGCCATAGATCTCTTCCATGTGGTTGCCGCTGCCCATGACATAGAGCGAGAACTGCAGGTCGATGTCCACACCGGTTTCCGGCGCGGACCGGACGGCCGCCGCCGCTTTGATCTTGCGTTCTTCAAGGCTCTCGTCCTGGGCCTTTTCCAGCACCTCGCACCGGCAGGCGGGATCGTCCGCTTCTCCCGGACAGCCGCGCGACAGGGTGACGTGCATCGTCACGTGTTCCGGCCTGCGGGCGGACGCCGCAAACAGGTCGCGGATGGCGCCGAACAAGGTTTCCGGCGCGCCGACCATCAAGGTCGACATGTCGTCGGTCTCGATCTTCAGGTCGGATCTGTAGGGGGACAGGGCCTCGAGCCCGGAGGTGATGACATCCACGAAATCGGACGTCATGGGGTAAAGTGACACTTGCGCGCCTATGAACATGCTGGCTCCTCGCTCCGCTGGTATTATCCAGATCAGCTGTGAAGGGTTCGCGCGGTTGCGCATCTCAGCCCCTGAACGGAGCACCCCTGGTTATGTCCGGGCACCGTGTCTTCTGCGGCCCGGCAAGTCAACAGGGTGCCTGCCGGAATTTTTGGGACAGGCCCGAATGCGCCCGTTCCGCAAGGGGCAGAAAATATAGTTTACAAAAAACATCAACATTATTAACCCGAACCGGCGGGTCCCGATCTCCTTGGTGCCGATCCTGATTGTCTTGCCATCTGCCGGGGCTTTTCCGATGCTGAGTAACTTCTTCGATTATTACCGCCCCTGGAAAAAGCTGTTCTGGCTGGACTTCGGGTGTGCCGTGGTATCCGGGCTGCTGGAGCTTGCCTTTCCACTGGCGATCAAGGGGTTCATCGACGTGCTGTTGCCCCGCGGTGACCTGGGCATGACGCTGCTGGCGGCGGTGGGGCTGCTGTTCATCTACCTGCTGAATGCCGTCCTGATGACCGTCGTGATTTACTGGGGTCATATGCTCGGCATCAACATCGAGACGGAGATGCGTCGGCGTGCCTTCGCGCATCTCCAGCGCCTGTCGTTCTCCTTTTTCGACAAGGTCCGCACCGGCAAACTGGTGGCGCGGGTCACGCGAGACCTCGAAGAGATCGGGGAGGTGGCCCACCACGGCCCCGAAGACCTGTTCATCGCGGTCATGACCTTCGTGGGCGCCTTCGCCCTGATGCTGACGATCAATGTCGAACTGGCGCTCATCACGGCCGTGATCGTACCGGTCTGCGTTGCCATCGTGACCGTCTACGGCGGGCGGATGACGCGAACCTGGCGGTCGATCTATTCCCGCGTCGCCGACTTCAACGTACGACTGGAAGAGAACATCGGCGGTATCCGGGTGGTTCAGGCCTTTGCCAACGAAGACCACGAGGCGACGCTGTTCGCCCGGGACAACAGCGGCTATCGCAAGACGAAACTCGCGGCGTACAAGCTGATGGCAGGGTCATCGGCGCTCAACTACATGGGGATGCGTCTGATCCAGGTTGTCGTGATGGTCGCCGGCGCGGCATTCGTGCTGCAGGGGGCGTTGACGACAGGCGGGTTCGTGGCGTTCCTCCTGCTGGTGACGGTGTTCTTTCGCCCGCTGGACAAGATCGCCGCGGTGATCGAGACCTATCCCAAGGGCATCGCGGGCTTTCGCCGATATCTCGACCTGATGGCGACGGAACCCGACGTGGCCGATTCACCCGGGGCCACGGTCGCGCCCGCCTTTCGGGGTGAAGTCCGGTTCGAGAACATCCAATTCGACTATGGCGCGGGCCGGCCCATCCTCAAGGACATCTCGCTTGCCGTGGGCGCGGGCGAGAAGATGGCCTTTGTCGGCCAGTCCGGAGCCGGCAAGACGACGCTGCTTGCGCTCGTCCCGCGGTTCTACGATCCGCGCGAGGGGCGGATCACCATCGACGGGATCGATGTCCGCGGGCTCACGCTGAACTCCCTCCGGGGGCAGATCGGTATCGTGAGCCAGGACGTGTTCCTGTTCGGGGGCACGCTGCGGGAAAACATCGCCTACGGACGGCTTGACGCCACGGAGGCCGATATCCTCAAGGCAGCGGAACAGGCGCAGTTGGCCCAGATGATCGCGGACCTTCCCGAGGGTCTGGATACCGTGGTGGGCGAGCGTGGCGTCAGCCTGTCGGGCGGACAGAAGCAGCGGGTCGCGATTGCCCGCATCTTCCTCAAGAATCCGCCGATCCTCATTCTCGATGAAGCGACATCCGCGCTGGATACCCAGACGGAACACCAGATCCAGACGGCGCTGGACGCCCTCTCGCGCGATCGGACCACGCTGATCATCGCGCACCGGCTGGATACCATCCGCAATGCCGACCGGATCGCGGTGATGCACGAAGGCAGGATCGTCGAGACGGGCAGCCACGAACAGCTGAGCAACGGCGTGGGGCACTACGCACGCCTCGCGCGACGGTGAGTTCCCGGTCGGCGGGGCTTCAGCGCTCCCAGTAGTAGGCGAAATAGCCCTCGGCGCGGCCAACGCCGAGATCGCCGCAGAACCGCGCCTTGGCCTTGCGGATCAGCTCCTTCTCGGCGGCGATCCAGACGAAGCGGTCCGGCCCGACGGGTGGGTCCGCAAGCGACAGCTTGTCCCAAAGGGTCTCGCCCCGCGCCCTGACCAGCCATGACAGCGCGACACCCTCCGGGCGGGGCAGGGGCGTGATGTCCTGTTCCGTCCCGACCTCCAGGATCACGGTGCCCTGCCGCTCCGCCGGAGACTCGGCCAGGATGCGGCGGATCGCCGGCAGCGCCGTTTCGTCCCCTGCCATCAGGACGTTGCGCCCCGGCGGGAAATCACCGCTCCCCGGTCCCGAAAGGCCCACGACGGCGCCCGGCTTCGCGGTGCGTGCCCATGTCGTCGTCCGTCCGCCGTCATGCTCGAACACATCGAAGCTGAACGTCCCGCTTGCGGCATCCAGATCGACGAAAGTGTAGGGCGCGCGATGCAGCGTGTCGTCGCCGCCGGGCATCACAGTGCGGCCACTGGCATCGAGCATCGGCCACACCGGTACGCGGCCCGCCGGCGGCAGCAGGAGGGCGAAATGCATCCCGCGTCCCGCGGCAAGGCGGGCGGTGTCTGCGCAGGCCATCTCCACCCGCAGGAACCGCGGGGCGATCCGACGGACCCCGCGCAGGGTCGCGGTGCAGAAATTGGCGGGCCGGCGGCGCCTGGTGGTGCCGTCGCTCCACCCGCGTGACAGTGCGGCGCCGGGTGCCACATGGTCCATCAGGTGCAACAGGAAATCCCGGATCGACTGAAGCGTGTTCACGTCGGTCGCCGCCAACTCGACACGCAGGCCGTCCGGTGACGGCTCGAGCCGGGCACGTGCATGGGACAGCTCGAGGGTGATCGTGTTGCCGGAACGTGCGGTGTCGATATCGGCCTCCCGTGCGCGGCTGCAGACCCGCGCGGGCAGATCGGCGGGCAAAGGCCCCATGAAGGTCGCGGATGTCACGGCGGGGAAGGTCATGCCGACTCCTCCCCGCGCGACGGTGCCAGACGCTCGCCGTGACGCCCGAGCGGTAGCATCATCGGCCTCCCCGAGGTCGGATCTTCCATGACGCGGCTTCGGATTCCGAACACCTCCGCCACCATGGCTTCGGTCAGAACCCTCTCGGGTTTGCCCGCCACATGCACCCGGCCATTGCGGAGCGCCACGAGGTGATCGGCGTAGCGGGCGGCGAGGTTCAGGTCGTGCAGCACCATCGCGATGGTGGTGCCGCGGCGACGGTTGAGGTCGACCAGCAGGTCCAGCACCTCGACCTGATGGGCGATGTCGAGAAAGGTCGTCGGCTCATCGAGCAGCAGCACGTCGGTTTCCTGCGCCAGCGCCATCGCGATCCAGACCCGTTGACGCTGACCGCCGGACAGGGTGTCGATATCGCGATCCGCGAGGTTCGCCGTCGAGGTCGCGTCGAGCGCATCGGCAACGGCCCTGTCGTCCTCTTGCCGCCACCTCGAGAACATGCGCTGGTGCGGATATCTTCCGTGACCGACCAGATCCGCGACGGTCAATCCGTCCGGTGCGATGGGCGACTGCGGAAGCAAGCCGAGCTTGCGGGCAAGCTCGCGCCCGGGGATCTGCCAGACCGATCGGCCATCCAGAATGACCTGTCCCGACGAAGGTCTGAGCAGTCGGGCCAGACTTCGGAGAAGCGTTGACTTGCCACAGGCATTGGCCCCGACGATGGCGGTGATGGCCCCCGCAGGCACCGTCAAGCTGAGGTCGGACAGGATCCGCCGCTCGCCGTATCCGGCATCCAGCGCTGACGCTTCGAGGTGGGTCATATCGATCTCCCGACGCGGTTCGACTTGACGATGAGGAAGATGAGGTAAGGCGCACCCAGCGCGCCGGTGACGATGCCCACGGGATAGCGGGCGGGCAGGAGATGCTGACCGGCAAAGTCCGCCGCGACCACGAGCAGCGCGCCCACCATGGCCGAGGGCACCAGCGGCGCGGGGCCCTGCGGGCACAGGCGGGCCGCGATGGGGCCGGACAGGAAGGCGACGAAGGCGACCGGCCCCGCAACCGCCGTTGCCACCGCGATCAGTGCGACGGCGGACACGACGATGAGCATCTTTTCCCATGCTAGCGGCACACCGAGGGCCGATGCCATGTCGTCGCCCAACCTGAGGATTTCCAGCGATTTTCGCCGCAGCAACAGCACGCCCCCGAAAACGGCCAGCGCGCCGAGCACGGGGAACGCGGCCTCGAGGGTCGCCCCGTTCACGCTGCCCGACAGCCAGCGCAACGCCTCCTGAAGGCTCCAGGCCGGCGCGCGGGCCAGAAGGTAGGCAAGCAGGCTGTTCAGGATCGCCGATATCCCGATGCCCACGAGGATGAGCCGTGCCCCCGAAAGACCGTCGCGCCATGCAAGGAGGTAGATCACCAGCGCCACGGCCAGCCCTGCGGCGACCGCCATGACCGACACGGCAGAACCGGACCAGCCCAGTACCACGATCGCGAAGACGGCAGCGGCGCTCGCCCCGGCGCTGATGCCGATGATGTCGGGGCTGGCCAGAGGGTTTCGCAAAAGTGTCTGAAACACCACGCCGCCGAGACCGAGGCTCATGCCGACGAGGATCGACACGAGCAGCCGCGGCAGCCGCAGTTCCCGCACGGCAAAGCTGGTGCCGGGGATCTCCTGTCCGGCGAGGCTGCGCAGCACATCGATTGGGGCCGTCATCGACGGGCCGGTGCCCAGCGTCAGGGCTGCCGCAACGAGCAGCAGGCCGAGCATCCGGGCCGCCAGCCAAATTCGGTGCCTCTGGCGGGTCCGGCGAAGCCCCGCGACCCTGCGCGCGGTCTGATGATCCGCATAGGCCATCACAGGTCCGCGACCCTGCGGTTGCGGACGATCCAGATGAAGAATGGCGCCCCGATGAAGGCGGTCACGATGCCGACTTCCAGTTCGGACGGTCGCGCGACCAGCCGGCCGGCCACATCGGCGCAGGTCAGCAGAATCGCACCCGCCAAGGCGGAGAACGGCAGCAGCCGGCGGTGATCGGGCCCGACGAGCATGCGGCACAGGTGGGGGACCACCAGCCCGACGAAGCCGATCGGCCCGCAGACGGCCGTCGTGGCCCCGCAAAGCAGCACTGCCCCCAGAGCAGCCATGCCCCGCGCCCGCGCGACCCGGCCGCCGAGCCCGGTTGCCGCTTCGTCGCCGAGGGCCAGCAGGTTCAGGTTGCGGGCCGACATCATGCATAGGATGAGCCCGACACCGAGGAATGGCGCCGCGGGTGCGATGCCCTCGAAACTGGCGCCGCCCACGCCGCCGACCTGCCAGGATCGTATGCCGCCGGCGATGTCGTTTCTGGGCAGCAGGATCGCGACGGTAAAGGAACTGGCGGCGATGGAGGTCGCCGCCCCGGCAAGTGCCAGTTTCAACGGCGTCGCCCCGCCCCGGCCGAGAGAGCCGATGGCATAGACGAATGCCGCCGCCAGACCGGCACCCAGTATCGCGACCCAGAGAAAGGCATGCAGACCGTGCAGCCCGGCCCAGGCCACCCCGATGACGACGGCAAGCGCCGCGCCGGCGTTCACGCCAAGCAGCCCCGGATCGGCGAGCGGATTGCGCGTGACGCCCTGCATCGTCGCGCCGGCCAGGCCCAGGGCAGCGCCCGCGATCACGGCGAGAACGGTACGGGGGACGCGCACGGCGACCACGGCCGCTTCCATCGTTTCCGTGTCCCCCATCACCCCGGCCATGACAGCGGACCAGCCCACGTCCCGGGTGCCGAGCGTGACCGAAAGAAGGCAGGCGAACCCGAGGACAAGCAGGACGAACGCCAGCCGCACGCGCCAGCCCCGGCGCGCGCCTTTCAGCCTGGCGGCCATGGGTGGCGCGGCTTCGGCCGTCATTCCGCCGCTCGCGCCGCCTGCGCGAGCCGGGAGACGTAATCGTCCAGAACCCACGGAATGGACAGCGGCGTGGGATTGGCGGCGGTCCCGAGCGGATCGTTGCCCAGCAGGACGACAGCGCCGTCTTCGACGGCCTTCATCCGCGAGGTGAGCGGGTTGTCCCGCGCCGCGGCCAGCAGGGCGGTGTCGCCATAGGTGACGACGATGTCGACATCGTTCAGGGCGTCGATCCGCTCCGCGCTCATTTCGCCCGAGTACCGGCCGGGGACACTTGCATCCCGCACGCTTTCCGGAGACCGCAGGCCGAGGTCGTGCAGGAACTTCACACGGGTGTCGTTCGCCGAATAGAAACGGATCAGGCTGAGGTCGCGCACGTCGAGATGCGTCAGGAACATCGCGCGCTTGCCGGCGATCTCGGGGTGGCGGGCGGCGGTGTCGGCGATCCGCCGGTCGGTGCGGTCAATCAGGTCTTCGCCCTCCGCGCTCAGGCCCAGTCCGGCGGCGTTCAGGCGGATCATCCCGCGCCAGTCGGTGGACCACGGCCCGTCCCGGTAGGCGACAACCGGCGCGATACGGCTCAGGATGTCGTAGTCGCGTTCCGACAGGCCGGAATAGGCGGCGAGGATGACGTCGGGCGCGCTTGCCGCGACCGCCTCGAAGTCGATGCCGTCGCCTTCATCGAAAAGCGGGGGCGCATCCGCGCCGAGGTCTTCGAGACGCGCCGCGACCCATGGCAGCAGACCGTCGCCGTCGTCGTCACCGAAATTTGCCCGCGCGAAGCCGACGGGAACCACCCCGAGGGCAAGGGGAACTTCGTGGTTGGCCCAGGCGACGGTTGCGACCCGGTCCGGCCGTTCTGTGATCGTCGTGGTTCCGAACGCGTGTTCGATGGTGATCGGAAAACCCTCCGCCCGACCCGCATCAGCGAAGTGAAGGCAGGAAAGGACCAGTACGGAAAGCGTGAGATTGTGCATGGAGCGTCGCCTCTCAGAGGAGTCAGATAACAGACGGTTTCAGTCGGCTTTTCATCTGGCATCCGGTGCGTCAAGCGCGCCGGACCGGTGGTTTTCGCGAAATCCGACAAAATTTATCAGGTTTCCGTGGGATCCTTCAAAAACAGGAGGATCGTACAATACACATTCCGGTTTGACGGCTTTAGGTGCCCTCCAAATGCGGCCGGGTCTGCCCTCGGGACAGGCCCGCGCCCGGAAGAGGCATGGCCAGTGTCATCCTCTTCGATCTGCCAGCCCGTCACGTGGCGTGAGGGGCAAGCCACCCCCAAATTCAATCTGAAGGTGAAAAACATGGTGCAACACCCCCCGGCCCGCCGCCGACCCGTCTCTCTCCCGAACTGGCTGTTGTCGGGGCTTCTTGGATGTACCGCGCTGGCCGGGCTGCCGGCCTTGGCACAGGACGACGGGACCCGCACGGCCTACCGGCTTGGCACCATCTTCGTCGATGCCGGCGCCGCTGCGGACGATGATGCCGCGAGCACGATTGCCAAGGAGCTCTGGACCGGGGGCAAGGTGGCGACCAGCGTGCTGGATACGCCCGCGTCGGTATCCGTCATCACGCAGAAGGAGGTCGAGCAGCGCAATGCGGACAAGGTCGAGGACGTGCTGGAATATACGCCCGGCATCGTCACCGACTATTACGGAACGGACGACCGGAACGACTACTACCTCGTGCGGGGGTTTCAGGCATCTACGTACCGCGACGGGCTGACGCTTGGCTCCATGCGGGGCGTGCGCGAGGAACCTTTCGCCTTCGAGCGGGTGGAGATCATGAAGGGCGGCAACTCAACCCTGTTCGGCACGTCCGATCCCGGCGGGACGGTCAACTTCGTGACCAAGTCGCCGAAGTTCGAGCGGTTCGGAGAGGTATACGGCTCCTACGGCAGCCACGATCACGCGGAAATCGGGCTCGATTTCGGGGATGTCCTGAACCGCGAAGGCACGCTCGCCTACCGGGTCGTCGGCAAGATCCAGGACTCCGATCTGGAATACGCGCATTCGCGGGACGACGAACGGTTCTTCCTCGGCGCCGTCACATGGGAACCGACGAACGTGACCAGGCTGACGTTCTCGGTGGATTACCTGAAACGGGAGGGCACGCCGAACAGCGGCGGGTACCCGATAGACCGCCTGTACGATCGTGAACTTTTCTTCGGCGAGCCCGGTTTCAACCGTCACGACGTGGAAAGACTGACCGTTTCGGCAGGCGTTGAGCACGAGTTCGCGAACGGGCTGAGGTTGACGGGGAACCTGCGCTACAGCGACCTGACGGACGATTTCGCCTATATCTACCTTTCCGACAACGCCGGGCGGGTCGGGTCAGTGGTGGACCGGTCCTATTTCGGCACGGACAGCACCGCGCGGGAGCTGATCGGCAACGTCATCCTCCAGTACGATACCACCCTGGGGTCGGTGGACAGTAGCACCCTCGCCGGGATCGAGTTCCGCGATGCCGCCACGACCAGTGCATCGATCTTCGGGGCGCACACCCCGATCGATATCGACAATCCGACCTACACCGGGGCGCCGACCGGGTTCACGCCCTACAGCGTGCAGGCAAACGACTTCACGACCCGGTCGGTCTTCCTGCAGCAGAACCTCGCGTTTTCCAACCGGGTGATCACCACCGTGGGTCTGCGGCATGACTGGTTCGATATCACCAACACCGACAACCTGACCGCGACCACGACGCAGGCCGACTTCTCCGAAACCTCGTTCCGCGGGGCGCTGACCTACAAGCTGACGGACGAAGTCTCCTCCTACGCCAGCTACGTGCAATCCATCGCGCCTCCCAGCATCGGGACCGAACCGGAAAGGGGCGAGCAGTACGAGATCGGGATGAAATACCAGCCGGAGAGCTTCAACGCGCTGTTCACCGCGTCGCTCTACGATCTGACGAAGAATAACGTGGTTGTGCCCGTGGTCCTTCCCAGCGGCGTGATCGAACGCCAGACCATCGGGGAATCGCGGGTGCGCGGGGTCGAGTTCGAGGCACGCGCCGAACTGGCGGACGGCCTGACGCTTTCCGGCGGGTACAGCTATCAGAAATCGAAATTCATTCGCGGCACGGTGCGGGGCGCCACGGTGGACGGAAACGAATTCGCCACCGTGCCCAACAACATCGCGTCGCTCTGGCTGACATACGATGTGGACACCCCGGCGTTGCCCGGCGACCTGTCCGTGGGCATCGGCGCGCGCTATGTCGGTCCGTATTACTACAACGTCTTGAACGACAACGGGAAAAGCCCGTCGCAGACCTACGTGGATGCCTCCGTGACCTATGGCGTGTCGGACGACACGGACTTTACCGTCAACATCAGCAACCTGTTCGACAGGCAGTACGTGGTCGGCAGGGGTACCGCGGATTACTACAACAACGGCCGGACCATCACCGCCGCCCTGAGGCACCGCTGGTGATAAGCGCGGCCCGCCCGGTCCCCTCGGCCGGGCGGGCCGATGCGATGTCAGGACGCGCGGTCAGCGGTTGCGGCGGCGCCAGCTCGCCGGCGTTTCACCCACGTGCCTGCGAAACGTCCTCGTCAGATGTGACTGGTCAGAGAAGCCAAGCCGGTCGGCAATGTCCGCAACGCTCAGATCGGATCCGACCAGAAGGTCGCGTGCCTGCCCGACGCGATTCTCTAGCTGCCATTGATGCGGCGTCTTGCCGGTCGTATTCCTGAAGACCTGCGAGAACCAGCTTTCCGAAAGCCCCACCGTCTGCGCCATCTCGGACAGGCTCAGCCGCCGCCCCCCGCCTGTCTCGAAACGCCTTGCGACCTTGCGCATCTGCGCGGCGGTCAGCCGGGCGTTGCCCGGATCCGGTTCGGCGGTTCCGATGTCCAGAACACCTGAAAGCAGGCAGGTCGCAAGGCTGGAGGCGAACAGGTCATGGCGGCGAGGATCGCGAATTTCTCCAACCAGCGCGCGCGCCATCGGCTCGATCTCGGTGATGTCGCTCCGGTCGACTGGCCGGTCCAGTATCTCGACCGCGCGCTGTCTGGTGACCCCCGCCGACAGGAAACGCACTGCCCAGGCATGGTCGATGTGGATGTCCAGATGGGCAAAGGTGAGCGGTTTGGAAAACGACGTGTCCAATGTCATCCCCGCCGGCACGAAAATTGCCCGCGCAAGTTTGCGCGGCGCCGCCTCCGATATGGCGGAGACCGAACTCATGTCGTTGAAGAAGATGCTCAGGCGTGGATTGGCCGACACATAATGCCCGGTCGCGCCGCTGCTTCCGGCCGTCTGCCAATGTGCGAGCAAGACGTGTTCGAGCTGGCGCCACTCGACCGGGGCGATCGGGCGCAGGTTGGTGGTATGGCCCGTGAAGTCGTGACGATAGCTCATGGGCCCGTGTGTGCATCCGGGTCATGTCGTGCCGACCCTCGATCATGACAGGTCATCGTCCCTGGATCTGTATGCTGAAGCTTCGGGTCGCACCCGAAGGCGGAGGAGGGAAGGGGGCCGCCGTCCGGACCACGCGCAGGGCGGCCCTGTCCAGAGCCGAGGATCCGGAACTGCGGGCGACCGAGATGGTCGCGAGGCCACCGTTTGCGGCGATGCGAAAGGCAATCGTGGCGGTCCCGCGTGCGCGCACGTTCGGTTTGCGCACCCGGCTGATCTTGCGCATCACCTGGCCGGGATAGTTGCTGGCTGCCGCGTTTCCAGATTGCGGCGCGGCCTTTCGGGTGTTGCCTTGCGATCCGGCATCGGCCTGACGTGTTTCGGCTGTGCTGTCACCGCGCCTGCTGTCGCGTTGGGCATTGCCGCGCGGTGCGGTCGGCTCGGGGCGCGCGGCGGCGATCTGCGCCGCCTTTTCCGGGTCGCGACGCTGCGGGCGTCGGGAACCGGTGGGCGCGGCAGTGTCGGGCGATGCCGCCGCGATGGTCTCTTTCGGGGGCGTCGGGGTCGCGACCGATACGGACTGTTGCGCCGCAAGGGGCCGGGGCGCGACGGACGGTGTCGATGTAGGCGGCGCAACCGGTGCGGCGGCCTCCGGCAGGACAGCATCCGGAGCGGCGGGCGGCTCTGCGGGCGCTGGGTTGACCTTTGGCGTCTGCTGCTGCCGCACCGGCTGAATAGCCTCGGCCGTCGTGGGGGGCGGGGTGACCGCGACGGCATCCTGTGCCGTCAGGGTTCCGGCTGCCATGTCCTCGAACGCGTTTCCCATCCGGGCCCGGACGGGTTCGCCTCCGCCTGCCAGTTCGGTCCGCGTTTCGGGATGTGCAAGGAACATGCCGCCAAGGATCAGCATCGCCGACACCGCCAGCGCGACGGCCTTGCCGAAAGGAGAGCTGGGAATCATGGCAGGGCCCGCTCCGTCACCAGCATCACTTTCCGCGCGCCGGCCTGTTGCAAGGCGCGGGTCAGCGCCACCAACTCCGACGCGGGCAGATCGCGGTCCGGCACCAGCCGGACGATCCTGCGCTGTTCCTCCGAAAGGCCGGAGACGAAGGCGGCGGCATCCTCCTGAACCTCGCCCCGGTAGTCGAGCTTTCCTGTCGCGTGGACGACCAACGCATCGGGCGGCGCACGGCCTTCCAGCTCCTGCGTCCGGACGAGCTTCAGCGCGGGGTCCAGCGGTTGCGCCAGTGTGCCCGCGACCATGAAGAACACCAGCATCAGGAAAACGATGTTGATCAGGGCGATTGTCGGTTCCCGCTGGGGTTTGGCCCTTGTCCTGCGGCGCATCTGTCAGCCCCCCAGCACCGTCACGCGAAGCGCGGGCAGCGC
The DNA here is from genome assembly GCF_001886735.1 of Sulfitobacter alexandrii. Classification (NCBI taxonomy): domain Bacteria; kingdom Pseudomonadati; phylum Pseudomonadota; class Alphaproteobacteria; order Rhodobacterales; family Roseobacteraceae; genus Sulfitobacter; species Sulfitobacter alexandrii. Next base: position 3,046,835 of record NZ_CP018076.1, on the reverse strand, counting down.
CCGCAGCTGCACGAGAAGATCCGTCATGCGCTGGGAATCGACACCGTCGCCGAGGCTGACAAGCAGGGGGGTGCCCTCCTTTGCATCCGCGAGCGATGAGCGCGCCAACGCGTCCAGATCGACCGGATCACCATTCAGGCGCAGGTCCGCCACGCCCAGTTGCAGGAACAGCGGAGGTGTATCGGCAGCGGCTGCAGCGCCGCTGCCGCCCGCAGACAGGTCGACTTCGGCGAACTTGGAAAAGGTGGAACTCAGCATGAAGAAAAGCAGCAGCAGGAAGATCACGTCGATCAGCGACGTCATTGACAGTCTGCGCCGCCGTGGCCGTGCCCTAGGCATGTGCCGCCCCCGTGCCGTCAGCCGCCGCCGCGGCGCTGCCCGAGGGCCGCAGCACGGTCAGGATCGCGCTGTCCGCCAGAACCCGCTCCGCTTCCATCCGGCCTTCGAGCCAGCTGAGCACGAGCGCGGTCGGCATGGCGACGACAAGCCCCACGGCGGTCGTCAACAGCGCCACCCAGATGCCCCCGGCAAGGATCGACGGATCAACCTGCGACCCCGCGTCCTGCAACGCCTGAAAGGCCTCGATCATGCCAAGGACAGTCCCGAAAAGCCCGAGGAGCGGTGCAAGCTGCGCCACGGAATCAAGCAGCCTGAACCCGCGTTCAAGCCGGGCAAACCGGGTTTCGGCCTCTGCCTGCAGCCGGTCCGCCGCCGGGCTGCCCGTCGCGAACGCCATGTTCATGACCGGTGCAAGATAGCTGGTGGACCGCCCGAGGGCCGCGCGCGCGTCGGCACGGTCGCCACGGTCCCAAGCGCCGACCGCCTCGCGCAGCGCATGGTGGCGTCCGACGCCCGCCATCCAGAACTGCCACACCTTGTAAAGCGCAACCGCCAGCGTCAGCACCGCGACGCCCATCAGGATCATCACCACCGGACCGCCGATGTCGGCAATTTGCCTTAGCGGCTCGAGCCAGTCGCGGATCATCCGATCACCTCGATTTCCGTGCGGCTGGACGGCACCAGCGCCGTGCCGCAGACGCCTTCCGCCAGATCGGACCCGTCGCAGGTCTGCGCGCCGTTGAACAGGATCCGGCCAAGCCGGTCGCAGGCCATGTCCGGCACCGCGAACTGCCGCACCCGCGGCCGGGCCGGGGGCAGCGTTCCGAAATCGAAGAGCGTCAGCCGGTTCACCTGGCCCGTAGTGTCGAACAGCACCGTTTCGTAGACCGCCTTGTCGATCGCGGCGCCGAGGCCGTTCGTGATCAGAAAGGTGAGGGTGCAGGCCTGTTCGACCGTCTGCACCGCGTTCAGTTCGACGGCGATCCTTCCCTCGAGGTCTTCCTCCTGCGCCGAGGCGATACCCGCCATCCAAACGCAAAGCGCACAGGCGCCCTTCCCGACCAGTCTCATGGCGGTGTCCTTTACAGATTGTACACGCTGGTGACCTGGCGGGCAGCACCGAAGGACAGGCTGTTTGGCTGGGCCGAGTTTCGCCAGATATCTGCCCCAAGACGCGCTGACCTTCAAGCCTTCTGGCAAGCAGAAAACGGCCCGGCCAAGATGGCTGCGGGCGGGCGCCTTGATTTAAGTCAGGAATATCAGATATCTACGGGATATCTTCCGAGGAATAATTCCCGACTTTTTTCATAAGTTTTGCGCCTTCCCTCTGTAGCCCGCGATCCGTGATGCCGATCATGCAGCCGCCTGTTTCGCGATCTTGGTCCGAACAAGCCATGCGACCCACTCACGCAGGAAGTCACGGAAATCGGTTTCGCTTATACGCAGGACGTTCAACCGTTCGAGCGCGCCTAGCCCATAACGGCAGTCAGCCTCTGCATGCTGACATTTCGGTTTGCCATATTTGCCACTCACGAAGGCATACATCTTAATCGGCCTCCCGTAACTGCTTCTACCGTGTTCATCGAGATAGGCGATGCCCCCATGTGCCATCGCGTTACGGATGATGCTGATCCACTGAAGAGCGGGCATGTTTTCCGCAGCCTTGACAGCAGCCTCACCCGACAAATCGTCCGAAATCGAGTCCGGCATCCCTCTCGCGATGTTCGGAAAAGGTCCTTCTCTCACGGCGAGGAATCTCCATGAGCCATCGCGGTAGAACGGTGCAGCTCTCAGCTGCCCACGGCGTATCACGTCCTCAAATGCCCTAACGGCACCCGCATTCAGATATCTGTCGTCAGCGTAGCCTGTTCCCTCGGTTTTATCGATCTGCCGCTCAATTCTCTCGACCGGGATATTCAGGATCGGCATCGACATCGACAGTAAGAACGTCGAAGTTAGTGGCCCGAGGTCAGGTCGTTCTCCGTCACGTATTTTTGCGGCTTCTGGCCAAAGCTGGTCGATCAGTTCCATGCAGCGCTCAGGCAACTCTATGGAATAATGCTGCGGATTTCCCACTCTTCACCCTCTTGCTTTATATCTTAGTAAAGTTTGGCCGTCTTGTCTTATTACGATGGCAATCGCAGAGGACTAACATGCGAGCGGCTTTGCTTTGAGCCACTCTAGCATAACTGCATGCGTTTTGAAGAACACTTCAGGCTGCCGCTAGCCCGTCGCAAGTCGGCTTGCGCAAACGAAGCGAAAGGTAGAAAGGCCAATTAGTCTTCGGTCGTCTATGCCTTCGGAGCAAAGGCGGCGTGCCATTCGCATTTCACGGTGGGCGCAAGCTCTATCATTCCAAGCAGGCTGCCATGCCATGCCATGCTGCTGATCGGCGGCGCAGGCTCGGGCAACTTTACCGCCGTTCTTTCGCACATCATGGCCGCACCAGGACGGGGAGGCGCGCCACCGCACTACGCTATCTTTGATCCCAGCCACGGCGTGATTAGCGCCTATAAAACGCGTCTTGCTAAGCTGGAAAGTGAGAAGATTGTGCTGACCGAAAAGGTTTCTGGATAGCTGCCAGCTAAGGGGCGTTTGGAAGGGCGTGTTGAACTATCCCTCAAATTCCTGTCAAAATAATGTAAAACATACGAAAATTGCTAATATACGATGCGCTGATTAGTGCTGAAATTAACTCTAGCGGAGCCGCTTGGATGCGCCCGAATTGAGAGGGATGGAGTTCCCAAAATTTCCTTCCATTCATGGTGTCAGGTGGAATTTTCAGGTCAGTAAAGTAACATGGTGCTGCTGGAGAGAATTGAACTCTCGACCTCTCCCTTACCAAGGGAGTGCTCTACCTCTGAGCTACAGCAGCGCCGATGAGCGGGGTCATTAGACGCAATCCGACAAACGTGCAACCCCAATCTGGACGCCTTCGGGTCCCTGCGATACACACGCCCCATGGCAGAGCGGCAGGACCCCAGGACACCCGGCAGGAAAGCCCCCACGCGGGAGGATCGGCTGAAGGCTGCGCTCAAGGCGAACATGGCGCGGCGCAAGGCGCAGCTTCGCGCCCGGTCGGCGCAGAACACAACGGAGAGCCGCGAAGGCTCCAGCGAGGAAAGCAGTTAAGATGGATTCGATTCTGGTCAGAGGGGGCGGCGCGCTTCAGGGACAAATCCCGATCGCGGGGGCCAAGAACGCATGTCTCACCCTCATGCCCGCCACGCTTTTGTCGGAGGAGCCGCTGACCCTGACAAATGCGCCGCGGCTGAGCGACATCCGCACCATGACGCAACTGCTGGCCTCGCTCGGGGCGGAGGCGACATCGCTGCAGGACGGCCTCGTGCTGGCGCTGTCCTCGCACGGCAAGATCAACACCCACGCCGACTATGACATCGTGCGCAAGATGCGGGCCTCCAACCTCGTGCTCGGGCCGCTTCTGGCCCGCGAGGGACACGCGGAGGTGTCATTGCCGGGCGGATGCGCCATCGGCGCGCGTCCGATGGACATTCACACCGACGGGCTGGAGAAAATGGGCGCGCAGATCGAACTGCGCGACGGGTACCTTCACGCCAAGGCGGGCGGCGGCAGTCTCAAGGGGGCCGTGATCGACTTCCCCTTCGCCTCCGTCGGTGCGACCGAGAACATCATGATGGCGGCGACGCTGGCCAAGGGAACGACCGTCATCAACAACGCCGCGCGCGAGCCCGAGATCGTGGATCTGGCAAGCTGTCTGCGCGCGATGGGCGCCCAGATCGAGGGGGACGGCACCTCGCGGATCGAAATTCAGGGTGTGGATCGCCTGCATGGTGCGACGCACCGGGTCGTGACCGACCGGATCGAGCTTGGCACCTACATGCTGGCGCCCGCACTCTGCGGCGGCGAGGTCGAATGCCTCGGCGGGCGGATCGACCTGCTTGCCGCCTTCTGCGAGAAACTCGATGCCGCGGGGATTTCCGTGACCGAAACCGAGGCAGGCCTCAAGGTGGCCCGCAAGAACGGCCGGATTTCCGCGGTCAACGTCACGACGGAACCGTTTCCCGGCTTCCCCACCGACCTGCAGGCACAGATGATGGCGCTGCTCTGCACCGCCGACGGGACTTCGGTCCTCGAAGAGAAGATATTCGAGAACCGCTTCATGCACGCCCCGGAACTGATCCGCATGGGGGCCGACATAGAGGTGCACGGCGGCACCGCGACGGTGCGGGGCGTCAAGCAGCTCAAGGGTGCGCCCGTGATGGCGACGGACCTGCGCGCGTCGATCTCGCTGATCCTTGCCGGCATGGCCGCCGAGGGCGAGACCAAGGTGGCAAGGGTCTATCACCTGGACCGGGGCTATGAACACGTGGTGACCAAGCTTTCGGGCGTCGGTGCCGATATCGAACGGATCAGGGACGCATGACCGAGGACGCAAGATTCGAAGACGGCCGCGAGGCACCGCTGAACATCGGCGCGATGGATGCCGAGGATCTTCAGGTCATTGCATCGCTGACACAGGATGCGGTGTTCCCGGCGTCCGAGATGCGCTGGGACCGCAAGCGTGCGCGATTCGCCCTGCTGCTGAACCGGGTCCGCTGGGAGGACGCGGGCAAGGCGCGGCACGCGCCCGAACGGGTGCAGTCCCTGCTGGTCTTCGACACGGTTCAGAAGGTCGTCTCCCAAGGGGTCTCCCAGGGCGACCCGGACACCATCCTGTCCCTGCTCAGCATCGCTTTCGACGAAGCCGATGCACCTTCGGGCCACGTGGAACTGACGCTGGCCGGGGACGGGGCGATCCGGCTTTCGGTCGAGGCGCTGGAGGTGACGCTGCGCGACGTCACGCGGCCCTACGCCGCGCCGTCGAAAAAGCTGCCCTCGCACCCGGACTGAGCCCCGGCGCCTTCCCCGCCGCCTCTGCCGCTGAATTCAACCGGAGCTTCCGATGCCCACCATTCTCGATTCCTCCGCCGCCGATTTCGAGGACGCCTTCACCGCGCTTCTGGGCGCCAAGCGCGAGGACAGTCCGGATGTCGACGCGGCCGTGGCCGATATCATCGCCCAGGTCCGTGCGCGCGGCGATGCTGCCATCGTCGAATTCACCCAACGGTTCGATCGGATCGGTCTGACCGCCGAAACGCTGGCCATCGGCGCAGAGGAAATCGACCGGGCCGTCGCGACAGTGCCCGAGGCGGAGCGTGCCGCTCTCGAGACCGCCGCGACCCGGATCCGGGCCTACCACGCCCGCCAGTTGCCCCGGGATGAAGAATGGACCGACGAGGCGGGGGCGACCCTCGGCTGGCGGTGGACACCGGTCTCTGCCGCGGGGCTCTATGTGCCCGGCGGGCTGGCAAGCTACCCGAGCTCGGTCCTGATGAACGCCATTCCCGCCGCCGTCGCCGGGGTCGGGCGGCTCGCCATGGTGGTGCCCACGCCGGACGGCGTGCTCAATCCGCTGGTGCTGCTGGCCGCGCGGCTATCGGGCGTGACCGAGATCTACCGCATCGGCGGGGCGCAGGCCGTGGCGGCACTGGCCTACGGCACCGAAACGATCGCGCCCGTGGACAAGATCACCGGCCCGGGGAATGCCTATGTCGCGGCGGCCAAGCGTCGGGTCTTCGGCAAGGTGGGCATCGACATGATCGCAGGCCCTTCCGAGATCCTCGTGATCGCGGACGCGGACAACGATCCCGATTTCATCGCGCTCGACATGCTCAGCCAGGCGGAACACGACGAAAGCGCGCAAAGCATCCTCATCACCACGGATGCCGCATTCGGGCAGGCTGTCGCGGCATCCATCGACACCTACCTCAAGACGCTGGAGCGTCGGGCCATCGCGGGGGCGTCCTGGCGCGACTACGGGGCGATCATCACCGTGCCGGACCTTGCCACCGCCGCGGCCCTGTCGGACCGGATCGCCCCCGAACACCTCGAGCTTTGCGTGGCGGACCCCGAGGCGCTGAGCGCGCGGATCACCCACGCGGGGGCGATCTTTCTGGGTCAGTGGACGCCCGAAGCGATCGGTGACTACGTCGGTGGCCCGAACCACGTGCTGCCCACCGCGCGCTCTGCCCGGTTCTCGTCGGGCCTGTCCGTTCTGGATTTCATGAAGCGGACGACGCTGGCCCGGATGACACCGGAGGCGCTCCGCGGCATCGGCCCGGCGGCCGAGACGCTTGCGGCCTCCGAAAGCCTTCAGGCGCACGGATTGAGCGTGACCGCCCGGCTGAACAAGCTCAACCGGTAGCCACCGGCCCGCGCCGCGGCGCGCTGTCCTTGCGATTGCCCCGGCAGACACGCTGCGCTATGGCTGGGACACTTTTCTGCCTGAGGTCCACCATGTCCCGCATCTCCCAGATCGTTCTCGACGATGCCAATCTGCCGCCCCCCACGCCCGAGATCGAGCAGGAACGAAAGGTCGCGATGTTCGATCTGCTGGAAGACAATACCTTTGTCATCCCCGCGCGCGAGGATCGCCCGGTGCCCGAAGGCCCCTATCACCTGGGCCTGTCGATCCGCGACAAGCGGCTGGTCTTCGACGTGGCGACCGAGAACGAGGAGAAGGCCGCGGAATTCCACCTGTCCCTCGGGCCGTTCCGGCAGGTCGTCAAGGATTACTTCCAGATCTGCGAAAGCTACTTCGAAGCGGTCAAGAAACTGCCGCCCAGCCAGATCGAGACGATCGACATGGCGCGCCGCGGAATCCACAACGAGGGGTCCCGCGTTCTGCAGGAGCGCCTGGAGGGCAAGGCCGAGATCGACATCGACACCGCCCGCCGCCTGTTCACCCTGATCTGCGTCCTGCATTTCGGCGGCTGAAGGATGGCGGACCTTCCCCAGTCCGTGCTGTTCTGCTGCGATCACAACGCGGTGCGCTCGCCCATGGCGGAAGGGATCATGAAGAAATTCTACGGCACCGACACCTACGTGCAGTCGGTGGGCGTCAAGAACGATCTGGAAATCGACGGCTTTTCCATCGCCGTCTGCGCCGAGATCGGGGTGGAACTGTCGCGTCACCGCTCCCGCAGCTTCGACGAGATGGAACAATGGGGCGACGACCTGTCATCCTTTGACCTCGTGATCGCCCTGTCCCCCGCCAGCCAGCGCCGCGCACTGGAATTAACCCGGTTCTTCCACCTCGACGTCGAATACTGGCCCATTCTCGACCCCACGGGACTGGGCGAGGGACGCGAGGCAAAGCTGGTCCAGTTCCGCGCGGCCCGCGACCAGATCAAGACCCGCCTGATCGACCGTTTCGGCGATCCGGTTTGCAACGAAAGCTAGGACCCCGACATGGCCGACATCATCAAGACCTATTTCGACGCCTTCAACGCGGGCGACACCGACGGGATGCTCGCCTGCCTCACCGACGACGTGGCGCACCACGTCAACGAGGGCAACGTGCGCGAAGGCACGGCAAAGTTCGCGGAGTTCTGCGCGCACATGAGCCGCTGCTACAAGGAGACCCTCACCGACATGGTGATCTTCTCCAACGCCGACAACACGCGCGCCGCAGCCGAATACACGGTCAACGGCACCTACCTGGAAACGGACGAGGGGCTGCCCGACGCGCGGGGCCAGACCTACCGTCTGCCGGCAGGGTCGTTCTTCGACCTGCGGGACGGCAGGATCAGCCGCATCACCACCTATTACAACCTCTCGGACTGGATCGCGCAGGTCAGCTGAAATGGCGCTGCGCATCGTCCCCCTGACCGGCACGGCGCTGGCCGATGCCTTGCCGCAGGTCGCGCGGCTCCGGATCGGCGTGTTTGCGGAATGGCCCTATCTCTACGACGGCGATCTGGCCTACGAGGAGCGCTACCTGCAAAGCTACCGCGACAGCGAAGGGGCGATCGTCGTGGGCGCCTTCGATGGGGAGACGCTGGTCGGCGCCAGCACGGGGACGCCGCTGGCCGATCACGCGGACGATTTCGCCGCCGCCTTCGCGCCGACCGGCATCGACCTCGGGCAGGTCTTCTATTGCGCGGAAAGCGTGTTGTTGCCGGCGTACCGGGGGCAGGGGGCCGGCCACCGGTTCTTCGATGCGCGCGAAGATCACGCCCGCGCGCTGGGCTTCGGGAAAAGCTGTTTCTGCGCGGTGATGCGGCCCGAGGATCACCCGGCCCGGCCCGCCGGCTACCGCCCGCTCGATGACTTCTGGCGGGCGCGGGGGTACAGGCCGCTCGACGGGGTGATCGCCCGGTTCCACTGGAAGGATCACGGCGAGACGGAAGCGACGGCGAAGCCCCTGCAATTCTGGATGCGCGACCTCTGAGGGCGCCGGAGTTTTTGGAAAACTCCGGCCAAATTTCCTCGAGGAAATTTGGCCCCGCTCAGGTCTGGGCGCAGACGGCCGCGGCGTTCTGGCCGAATTCCTTCCAGGCCTTCCAGAACCGTTCGTTGTTGGCATTGTCCGACTGGCGGATTTCCTGCAACTGGTGCGGATCGCGGAACATCTTGGCCCCCCGGCGCTGGTCCCGCGCCGACAGCGACTGATCCGCGACCGCCTGAACGCAGCCGCAGCGCGTGCGGGAGGCTTCCTTGCGGCCATCGGCCTCGCAGGCCTTCTGGATCGGCCCGCTTGCAAAGGGGACCACGGGCACGGCGGCGTATCCCCCGCCGTAGGCCGCTGCATTGCTGCTGGAATACCTGCTGCCACCGCCGCAGGCGGCCAGCCCCAAAACGGCGACAATCGCCACACCGATACGAATCATCTTTCCTGCCTTCTGCCCGGACCGTGGGGTTTGCCCCTTGGTGGTCCCAGTTTTGCTCTGCGCAGAATTATGCCTCAAACCGGGCCGTGGGGCAATTCACGTTTGGTTGCGGGCGTCCTTGCCCGGCCCTTCAGGCGCGGACCTGCGGATCCGGTCCCAGTATCCGGGCCTCGTGGCGTTTCAGCACCCGGTAGGATGTGGTGCGGTGGGCCGCTTCCGGCCCCGCAAGTTCGGGGAAAAGCGCCAGTATCTCGGCATGCGCGGCCGGCGGCAGGCTGGCCAGTGCCGTCGACCCGGTGAATAGGCTCTCGGTCCAGCACCCTTCGGTCTCGATCACTTCGTGCCTGTCGAAGAGAAGGTGCACATAGCACACCTCCCCGCCGGGCATCAGGCGGATCGATCCGTCGTTCACGAGGTGAACCGCCGCCACCAGCACCTCGGCCTCTCCAAAGAGCAGTTCCGCCTTCCAGCCTTCGACCAGAACGCGGTGCTGCTGCGATACCCAGAGGTCGCGGCGGTTGCCCAGCGTCCCGCGCCGGATGCGGACGGGCGCGAACGCGGCCAGCGCAGGGACCCGGCGTTGCCCCGCCCAGCGGACCGGTTGCAGTCCGTTGTCGCGGGTCAGGACGAGGTCGCCGGGGCCAAGCTGCTCGATCGGGCGCGGTCCCGTGGCCGTCGTCACGCGTGTTCCCGCGACAAGGCAGATCGGCGTGGCGTACTCCGTCGCGAGGTAGGCCGGGCCCTCGAACGTTCCGGTGACGGTCAGCGGCACCCCGACGGGAGGAAACCCGCCGCTGCCGCCGATGAAGGCCAATCCCTCGATGGTGCCGAAGGTGGGGTTGGAGTTGTTGACGTTGAAACCCACGAGCGTCCAGCTGCGGGTGCCGTCCGTCACGACCACGCCGTACTCCGCCTCGACGCGGGTGCCGCCGGCATAGGTGACGCCGTCGATCTGCTGCGCCCCGTCCAGCACCTGGTTGCCGTCGTTGTCATCGAAATTGGCGTCGTTGTCCGAAATGGCGATCGGCACCCAGCCGTTGCTGTTGAGGGTGATCGTGCGCCCCGAGAGGTGCGAGCCGTCGCCCTGCGTGACACCGTCAAGCTGGCCGCCACCCGAAATGGTGATGGCGCTCTCGCCCAGAACGTAGATGTCGTAGTTGGCCACGGGCCTCTCCGAAAGCCCGACGCGGGCGCACGACCCTCATGTGACTGAAGAATTCGATGCAAATACGGGCTAAATGGGGTCAATTGGGTCGGAAATGAGGCGTTGCCGGGCGTGATCCGCGCGGCGCGGCAAAGCGCTGCGGCCCTATTTTGCCCGATTGACGGTTGCCCCGCGCTGCGCCATATCCCCTTGCATGACACCGCTTTCACACATCCGCAATTTCTCCATCGTGGCGCATATCGACCACGGGAAATCCACCCTTGCCGACCGGCTGATCCAGCTGACCGGAACAGTGGCCGAACGCGACATGAAGGAGCAGCTGCTCGATGCGATGGACATCGAGCGGGAGCGGGGGATCACCATCAAGGCGAACACCGTCCGGATCGACTATCCCGCGCAGGACGGCGAGACCTACGTGCTCAACCTGATCGACACGCCCGGCCACGTCGATTTCGGCTACGAGGTCAGCCGGTCGATGCAGGCGGTCGAGGGATCGCTGCTTGTGGTCGACGCCTCACAGGGGGTCGAGGCGCAGACACTCGCCAATGTCTACCAGGCCATCGACGCCGACCACGAGATCGTGCCGGTGCTGAACAAGGTGGACCTGCCCGCCGCCGACTGCGCCCGCGTCCGCGAGCAGATCGAGGACGTGATCGGGATCGAGGCGCACGACGCGGTGGAGATCAGCGCCAAGACCGGCATCGGCATTCCCGACGTGCTGGAAGCCATCGTCAAACGCCTGCCGCCCCCCACGGGCGGCGATCCCGACGCCCCGCTCAAGGCGATGCTGGTGGACAGCAAGTACGACCAGTACCTCGGCGTGATCGTGATCGTGCGTGTCATCGACGGCACCCTGAAAAAGGGGGACCGCATCCGCATGATCAAGACCGGCGGCACCTATGACGTGGACGACGTCGGCGTCTACCGCCCCGCGATGACCTCGGTAAAGAGCCTCGGCCCCGGCGAGATCGGCTATCTCAATGCCTCGATCAAGCAGGTCCGCGACACCCGGGTGGGCGACACCATCACCCACGAAAAGCGCCCCTGCGAAAAACCCCTGCCGGGCTTCAAACCTTCGCAGCCGGTCGTGTTCTGCGGGCTGTTCCCGGTGGACAGCTCCGAATTCGAAGACCTGCGCGACGCGATCGAGAAACTGGCGCTCAACGACGCGTCCTTCTCCTTCGAGATGGAAACCTCCGCCGCGCTCGGCTTCGGCTTCCGCTGCGGCTTCCTCGGTCTGCTGCACCTAGAGGTGATACGCGACCGGATCGAGCGGGAGTACGACATCGAACTGATCACCACCGCCCCGTCGGTGATCTACCACGTCCACATGAAGGACGGCGAGATGCGGGAACTGCATAACCCCGCCGACATGCCGGACCTCACGCACGTGGACCACATGGAGGAGCCGCGCATCAAGGCGACGATCCTCGTGCCCGACGAATACCTCGGCGACGTGCTCAAGCTCTGCCAGGACCGGCGGGGCATCCAGCAGGATCTGACCTATGCGGGCAGCCGCGCGATGGTGGTCTACGACCTGCCGCTGAACGAGGTGGTCTTCGACTTCTACGACCGGCTGAAATCGGTGACCAAGGGCTATGCCTCCTTCGACTACCAGATGATCGGCTACCGCCAGGACAACCTGGTCAAGATGCAGATCCTCGTGAACGACGAACCCGTGGACGCGCTGTCCACGATGGTCCACCGCGACCGGGCCGAGATGCGCGGCCGCGCGATGGTCGAAAAGCTGAAAGACCTGATCCCGCGCCACATGTTCAAGATCCCGATCCAGGCGGCGATCGGCGGCAAGGTCATCGCCCGCGAAACCCTGTCCGCCATGCGCAAGGACGTGACCGCCAAGTGCTATGGCGGCGACGCCACCCGCAAGAAGAAGCTGCTGGAGAAGCAGAAGGCGGGCAAGAAGAAGATGCGCCAGTTCGGCAAGGTGGATATCCCGCAGGAAGCTTTCATCAGCGCACTGAAAATGGACAGCTAAAGCTGGCCGGTCTTAGTGCGCGCAAAGGCAGCACATTGCGAAGCTATGCTTGTTGCCGCTGGGTGTTGCTAAAGTTGGGATGGGATAGACAAGTTGTGTATCTGAATCACGGAGTCAACTAATAATTCAATTAGTTCGTTGCCAGTAATGTGCCCCACTTCCAAATACCAGTTGCTGCTAAACTACACCCAATTTGAACCAAGACGGCTACAAAGTAGCTAAATGCCTTAAGCGCTGTTTTTCGATTTTTCCCCGACCGTTTCTCCTCAAGGCGTTTATCACCTTCAGTCAAGGTGATGTTATTATATGGAAGTTGGCGGTCAACCTCACGCTCCACACGACTCGCAAAGAAACTTCCAGCTGTGTAGAACGAGTAGATTACTGCCGCGCTCCAAAGAAGAAATATGCCAAGACCCTTTGGCTGGTTTAGGTCCACGGTTTCGAGCGGCAATCTGCATGCATAAACGCCTGCAATAGTCGCCATGAAGACGAGTGCGGCATTGATACTAGAGGACCACTTTTGAAACTTCTTCCGAACTGGGCTTTCTCTTTTCTTAAGAGATTTCTCCCAATCCTCTACGGTTGCTATGAGGTTCTTGCCTATGATATAGTTGTTAAAAGTAATTGCTGCCACAAGCGGCGCGGGAGGAATTTCAAAACTATCTACAGGACGGATGCCAAAAGGTCCAATTTGTATTCCGAACTGCGCCGGGTTGTTTTGTACTGAAATCTGAACGGTGTAACGTTCAGGCGTTTCAATTTCTCCACGAATTACGTCTAGTGTGATTTGGAATGTTAGGGATTTGGTTGTTTGGGATTGGCTTTTATCAAACTCTTCGAATTCACTCCAACTGGAAAAGTCGAAGCGCTGGTTCTTTGATAGTACAACAGTCGCCGCAGCGGCATTGGAAATTATGCTGCAGGCATGAAATTCGTCTAATATCTTCGTCATCAATTGCTTAAGCTCGTTGACGCTTAAGTCGTAGTCACTCTTGAAGACCCGCGTTACACGCTGGCTCCTTTGGTTTAGCTTTTCTATCAAGGCTTTGATAGCGTCCCTTGGCAAACTACCCAAATCCAATGAATGCGAACTTTCGTTGGGATTGAAGACTTGACCGGACTTAGACTCGCTCACAGGCTTACCTCCAAATTTGGCGACGCGATACTCGATCATTAGATGACATTAGCAGTTGGAATCTACTAACTTCGTTGAATTTTTAAAATAACTTTCGCTGGCGTGGCTCTAATTGCCAAACCCCGGGCGGGCTTGGCCTCACCCACGCCCACGGGGCGGGCGCTTCGCTCTTCCGGGCTCCGCCCGCTCCGGCCTGAAACTGTCCACTGGACAGTTTCCAAGTCGGCCTCCGCCCCTCGGTTCGGACGCGGTCTACGATTTGCAAGGTAATGCGTAGCAGCAGACCCTTTAGCCGCCTATCTCACCCCTTCAGCGCCTCGATCCGTTCCGACGCCTCCGCCTTCGTCAGACCGTCCTGAAACTCTTCGCCGTGCTGCTCGCACAGCGTCTTGAGATAGCTCGCCTGCGCGCCGGTCATCGGCTCGTCGCCGGTGACCCAGTCCTCGGGGTCCTTTTCCGCGTTGCCGGTCGGGTTGCTCTTGGGGTTGTCGGTCATTGATGTTCTCCTTTTGTCTCTCAATGCCCGGCGTCGCCTTCCGGTTCCCTCAGCGGCGATAAAACAGGTACCGATCCGCTTCCACCGTCTCCGGCCCCGCGATCCGCTCGAACCCCTCCAGCGGATCCTGCGAGATCACCAGCCCGCCGGGCACCAGCAGCGGGGCGATCAGGGGGCTGAGGCTGCGGCTCTTTACCGCGTCGGCTTCCGCCACGCCGATGCCCAGTTCGTAGTGCACGAGGGCAAGCCGGGTTCCCGCCTGTGCCATCCGGTCCAGCATCCGGTCCGCGTCGCCCTGCAGAAAGTCCGCCTCGGGCGGGACGCAGGAGGGATGCGCGTTCATCTCGCGGTCGATGACCCAGATGCGCCGGCCGGGCAGCACCTCGCGCAGGTGATCGTAGGTGCGCCCGTTCCCCAGCCCCAGTTCCAGAACGTCGCCCTTCAGGGCGCCAACCTCCTTTGCCGCCCAGTTCAGCCCCTCGATCTGGGCAGTCAGGCGGCGGCGCATGGATTCAAGACGGCTCATGGCAGGGGTCCTTTCAGGTGCAGCAGGTTGATCGGCCGCGCGCCGCCCATCAGCAGGGTGGACAGGCAGGCATGCGTGAACTCCCAGATCGCGCTGTCATGCACAAGGTGGTGCGTCAGCAGGCCCAGCGGTTCCGCCGCGTCGGCGCGGCCCGCGCGGCGGTCCTCGAGATGCGCGACCAGCGCGGCGATCAGGATGTCGGCATCGACAAGCCCGCCGCCGCCGCGCCAGTGGATGGGATCGACATGGGTGTTGATCTGCACCAGTCCCGGCGCGGCCTCGCGCGCGGGGCGGGGCGTGTACGTCGACAGGCCGCGAAAGCCGATCCCGGGCAGCGCCTCGACGACCGACGAGTCGATCCGGTTCCAGGGCGGCACGAACAGGTCGAGCAGCCCGTCCCCGAACAGGTGTCGCAACCGGGTCAGCCCCGCCTCGGCGTCGGCGACGGCATCGGGGCGCGGCTGTCCGAACTCCGCCTTCTTACGGCCCGGCGGCGCGTGGTTCTCGTGCGCCCAGCCATGCACGACCGTGGTGGCATGGCCCACGCCGCGCAGACGGTCGGCGAGCCCGTCGGTGGCGGCCCGGGGGATCACGGCCAGATGGACCGGCATGTCCAGTGCCGCCGACAGCGTCAGCAGTCTGTCCAGCGCGGCGGTCGGCTCCGTTGCATCGTCGTCGCGCCACCACAGGGGCAGGTCGCGCGCCTCGGCCCGCCAGCGGGCAAGCTCGGCGGTCAGCGGCGACCAATCGATGCTCATGGCCTGTCCTCCAGCATCGATGTCACGATCTCGACCGTCCGGGTCGCCCCGTCCAGCCCGTCGCGCAGGGGGGCGGGGCGGGGGCCGCGCGTCACCTCGTCCAGCGCTTGCAACATCGCGGCGGCGGTCAGGTCCGCACTGCGCAGGACGGCAAAGCCCGGCCTTTCCGCCAGCGCGTTTGCCCGCAGCCCCTGTTCCACCTCGCTGCCCGCATCGAAGGGGATCAGCACCGCCGGGCAACCTGTCTGCAGCAGGTCCAGCGCGGTGTTGTAGCCGCACATGGAAATGGAGGCCGCCGCATGGTGCAGCATCTGCCGGAAGTCGGGGCGCGCCGGTTCGACGGTCGCGTTGGCGGGCGGAGACATCGCCGCCGCGCGGCTGGCGGCATCGGCCCCGCCCAGCAGCAGCCGCCATTTGCGGCCCTTGTCCCGCGCCGCCGACGCGAGGGCGGTGGCAAAGATCTCGGCCCCGACGTCGCCGCCGCCCGCGCTGACGATCACCTCTCGCAGCCCGTCCCTGCGCGGATGCGCGTCCGCAGGCGCTGGCGCGACGAACCCGGTATACCGCAGCCGCGCCTTCAGCGCATCGGACACCGGCCAGCTCAGGTCCAGAGGCGTGATCCCGGGGTCCGCGTGGACCAGCACCGCGTCGTAGAACGCCTCGATCGTCTCTTCCGCGAATTCCGCCTTTTTCGGCTTGCTCGGCGGCGCAAGGATGTCGCGGATCGACGCGCAGACCAGCGGCGGGTGCGGCACCGCCCGCGCGGTTTCCAGCAGGGCGCGGAATTCCTGCCTGAGGATGCGCCGGCCGAACGGAAAGAGTTCGGTGATCAGGACATCGGGCTGCATGTCGCGAAAGGCCGAAAGAAGTGCGTCCTGACGGGCGGACAGAAAGGTGTCGGACACCGCCGTGCCGGTCTCGTCGAGCAGCCGCGCGAAATCCACGCCGTCCGACCGCACGGGGGGCAGCTGCGTCAGCGGCAGATCGGGGTCGTCGAGATGCGCCACCGGCATCCCGCCGGACACGACCCGCACCGCATGCCCGCCCTCGCGGAACGCGCGCGCCAGCGTCAGGGCACGCGACAGGTGCCCCGTTCCAAGCAGATGGGTCACCACGATCATCACCTTCATGACGTGCCTCCGATCAGCCTGACCGGTTCCACGGCGGGCCGCCAGCCACTGGCCGTGATGTCGATCACGTAGAGCCTGTTGCGCTTGACGGCAAAGGGGGCAGGCCCGTCGAAGTCCCAGCCGTGCGCACGGGCGAGCAGCACGCGCATCACGCCGATATGACACACCGCGACGGCGTCCTGCGTCATCGCCTGCGCCCAGGGCAGCAGGCGATCCCGAACCCGGGCCGGGCTTTCGCCGCCGGGGGGCGCGTGGTCCCAGCCCCAGGCCTCGATGGGGCGGTAATCGCAGGCGGGATCGGCGTGAAGCTCGGGGCGCGTCCGGCCTTCCCAGTCGCCCCAGTGCATCTCGGTCAGCGCCGGGTCCGTTCGCGGATCTCTCCCGCTGACCAGCCGCGCCGTCTCGACCGCGCGCTGCAGCGGGCTGGACCAGATCGCGGCACGGTCCCACGGGGCGGGCAGCGACAGGTCGGCAAGCTGCGCACGGGCGGCGTCGTCCAGCGGCACATCGGTGCGCCCCTGGATGCGACCGGCGCGGTTCCACGCGGTATGGCCGTGGCGCAGCAGGGCGAGGCGGGTCATGTCACCCCCGCGGCGGCGAGGCCCGCGCGCAGGCTGTCGATCGCGGCGGGCCTCAGGTGATGCTGTTTCACATGGGCGCGTGCAGCATCGCCCCGTCGCGCCCCGAGGTCAGGGTCTGCCAGCAGCGTCGCCAGCATGTCGGCGAGCGGGGCGGCACCCGCTTCCGGCGGGGGATAGGTGCCGGGCGCAAGGACATCGCGCACGCCGGGCCGGTCCTGTGCCACCACCGGTACGCCGGCCGCCTGCGCCTCGATGTAGCTCAGCCCGAAGGCCTCGTTCACGCCGGGCCAGAACATCAGCGAGGCCGTACCGTAGGCCTCCGCGAGTTCGGTTTCGGACAAGGCGCCCAGCAGGCGCACCCGGCCCCCGAAAGGCGCCATGAGCTGCGCCACCCGCTCCCGCGCGGGGCCATCCCCCGCGATCTCGAGCCGCCAGTCGCCGGGCAGCAGCGCGAGGGTTTCCGCGATGATGCGGTAGGAGGAGAGCTTGTCGCCCGCGCGCATCATGCCGACACTTAGCATGGGCCCGGTTCGGGTTGAGGGCGCCGGCAGGCTGCTGCGGTCGAGAAACGGGCGCAGCGGAATCAGGCGCTGTCCCGCCGGCGCGTGCCGGCGCAGGGTCTCCGCATCGCGTTCGGTGACGTGGAAGATGACCGAAGCGGCGTCCGCCGCCGACTCGGCCGCGGTGGCATAGGCGGCCCAGGGGCCCACGAGCCGTTTGCGGGCGCGGGTCGATTCCACCTGTAGGTAGGGGATGCCAAGCGTCCGGGCCACGGCGGGGCCGATCAGGTCCGGCGCCTTGTAGTAGTTGTGATAGCTGATCCACGCTTGCCACCGGGCCGCGCGGCCCTGCCGGACCAGCTGGGCGATCTCGGTCTCTGCCAAAGCCATCGTCCGGGACTGGAACGCGGGGTTCCCCGCACCGTCCCGGCTGCGCAGGGTGCTGGCCAGCGTGACCTCGGCGGGCATCCCCTGCAGCGCGGCCATCAGGCCACGCGCCATTGCCCGGTCCCCAGATGGCACGGGGTGGTCGGGCGGTTTGAGGGGCGCATAGAAGGCGAGGCGCATCAGGCGCCCCGTGCGAGCATCGCGCCCAGCCGTTGCCGCAGGTGCGCGATCCCCGGCTGCATCACGAAGTCCGACGTCAGTCGCCGATAGGCCGCCTCGGCCAGCCGTCCGGCGCGGGCGGGATCGGCGGCGAGCCCTGCCATCGCGGCGGCCAGCTTGTCCGGCGCATCGTCGCTCAGGAAACCGTGGGTGCCATCCTCGATGAACTCGGGAATGGCGGAAACCGGCGTGCTCAGGATCGGCAGCTTCTGGCTCGCCGCCTCCATCAGCACGTTGGGCAAGCCGTCGCGGTCCCCGTCCGCGGCGATCCGCGAGGGCAGCACGAACAGGTCGGCGGCGCGCATCGCCGCGATCACTTCCGGCTGGTCGCAGGCGCCGCGCCACGTGATCCGATCCGCGATGCCATGCGCCTCGGCCCGTGCGCGCATCTGCCCATCCAGTGCCCCGCCACCGATATGGGTCCAGTGCCAGTCGAGGCTGGCGGGCAGCAGCGCCAGCGCGTCGATCAGGTTGTCGAAGCCCTTTTTCTCGACCAGCCGTCCGACGGAGATCATGTGGAACCGCTCGTCCGGCGCGCGCGGCGTCCGGTCGGGCGGGGCCGGAAAACGGTCGAGATCCAGACCGTGATAGACAAGGTCGACCCGGGGCGGCGTATCGGCCAGCCCCTGAAGATGCGCCGCGCCGAAGGCTGTGCAGGTCGCGCCGAAGGCCGCGCCGTGGTGCCGGGCCGACAGCTTTTCGCGCAGCTCCCATTCGGGCGAGGTCCAGATGTCCTTGGCGTGGGCGGAAAACGACCACGGCACCCCCCGCAGGATCGCGGCATACCGCGCGACCGAGGACGGCGTGTGCAGGAAATGGGCGTAAAGCCCCGCCACGTCCTGCGGCATCTCGTGGGCCATGACGCAGGCCTGCCCCCAGCGGCGGCGGCGGTTCGGCGTATCGTCGCGCTCCAGATCGGCGGCATAGGCAGCGGCAGCGGCGTCGAAGCCGGGCAGGTCAGCAGCTGCGCCGACCGCGCGTGCGACGCGCCTCGGTTCATCGCGCAGGTATTCCGGCAGGTACCGCACCTGCGCCTGCAGCCGGTCGTGCAGCGGATGCGTCTTGCGGTCGGTCGGGTGCCGCAGCGACCAGATGTCGAAATCCAGCCCGGCTTCCTCCAGCGCGACAAGCTCCTGGGCGATGAAGGTCTCCGACAGGCGGGGCCAGCCCTTGACCACCACGGCCAGCCTTTGCGCAGTCACCCGCGCGGCTCCCCGGCCATCAGGGCCCGCGCCCGTGCCACGACCACGTCCAGCCCGTCCAGAAGACCGTCCGCGCCGGCCTGCGACGGCCTTGCCTGTCGGGGCAGCGCGCGGATCGCGTCGATCATCGCCTCGGCGGTCATGCCGTCGCGGGTTTCGTCCAGCATCCGAACCAGCCCGCGCTGTTCGGCCCGGCTGGCCCTGATCCACTGTTCGAGCCGCGGCTTGGTGCGCGGCACGATGATCGCCGGCTTGTCAAAGGAGAGCACCTCGCAGAACGTGTTGTAGCCCCCCATGCAGATCACGCCTTCGGCCCGGGCGAAAAGGGCTTCGATCCGGCTGTCGAAACCGGTCGCGATGACCCGCCCGCCCAGCCTGGCCACCCGCGCGTCAAAGGCCGCGCGGACCTCGCCCGACAGGAAGGGGCCGTAGACCAGCACCGCGTCCGGTCCCAGCGAGGGATCGTTCTCGTAGGCTTCCAGCACCAGCGACACCATGGCGGCGCCATCCCCGCCGCCGCCCGGCGTAATCAGGATGTAGGGGCGGTCGGGCACCTCGGACGCATCGGTGACGGTGCGGCGCAGGTAGCCCGTCCAGTGCATCCGGGCGCGGGTGGCTTCGGAAAGCGCCAGCCCCTCGGTCGGATCATAGACATCGCGGGCACCATAGACCCAGATCTCGTCATAGAAGCGTTCCGTCGCCTCGATGGCGCCCTTGCGCGCCCACTCGGCCGCGATCACCCCGGGTTCGTCCAGCACGTCCCGCAGGCCCAGCACGCAGGGAACCTTGCCCTTGCGCTCGAGCCATTCCAGCGTCGGCAGCAGCTCTCCGCGAAAGCCGGTCGGTTCCTTGTCCACGATCAGCAGGTCGGGCTGGTATTGCTCCACCGAGGTCTGGATCAGCCCGGCGCGCAGCGATGTCGTCTGGTCGATGTCCATGCCCAGCGTCTGGCTGATGTAGGACCCGTCGGGCAGCTTGGTCACGCCGGGCAGGCGGATGTGATCGACCCTTTCGGGAAAGGTGAAGCGCCCCGCGACCGGAGAGCCCGTCAGGATGATCGCCGACGATTTGTCGTCGCCCTTGGTCAGCGCCGTCGCCAGCGCACGCGACCGCCGCAGGTGGCCCAGCCCGAAGGTGTCGTGACTGTAGAACATGATGCGTCGCGACGTGGCGCGGCGGGCCATGCTGACGGTCTCGGACATCTGCTCCATCTGGCCCCGCTTCGGTTCGGAATTCATCAGGCGGCGACCCGGGGGCCAGATCGACTGATGCGCCTGTCGCCGCGGCGGCCTGCGCGTGTCCGGGGAAAGATGGCGGGAAGACCCTGCACGGAAAACGGCAGGTGAAGGCGGGCAGGATGCGTCATGGGCAATCTTTCCGGTTTCAGTATGGCAGCCCGTGGCGCCTGCAACCCGCTATGGCACAGATTGCAGTGTCTTGCAAAACCTCAGCCGCAAAAATTCGGCCTGCACGCCGCGCCGGGCGGCGTTGCCGCGATTGCAATAAAGTGTCCCGTGACATAGCGTGTTCCGGTCGGTCGGCGGGGGACGCTATGCACTACCTGATGTTGCTTTTCATGACGCTGGCGATGTTCTTCCTCACGCCGCAGGACGGGGTGGCGCAGGTGGCCGGCCCGCTTCTGGCGACCGACGGATCCGACCCTGCGCCGGAGAACGGCGGCGAGATCGGGCGCATCATACGTCAGGCGAGCGAAAGCGGTGTCGGCGTGATCGTCATCGACACCGATGGCAATATCCTGAACCGGCCGGCGGAAGTGCCCGCCGAGACACCCGCGGCCACGGAGCAGGACACCAAGTCGCCGCTGATGGCGGCGCAGGACAGGGTCGTGCGCTTCCGGGCCGCACTGGTCGAACGGCTTTTGCTGTTGCCGAACGCGGTGAACGAGGTGCTCTACATCCTGCGCGCGGCCAGCCCGGACGGCACGCTCTGGGCGTTCGGCAAGGCGCTGCTGATCAGCCTCGGGCTCTTCGGGGTCGGGGCCCTGTTCGAACGGTACGTGTTCGGCAGGCGCATCGCGCGCGGTTTCGTCACCTCTCGGGTCATGGAGAACCCGCGTGGCTATGTCGAGAAGATGCCCTTTCTCGTCATGCGCTTCGGGGTGGGCGTGCTCGGCATCCTCGTGTCGATGCTGGTCGCATACATTCTGGGGTTCCTGATCTTCGGCACCCTCGAAGACACGGCGATGCAATTCACCGTCAGTCTCATCAACATCGGCTACTTCGCCTGCCGGGTCGTCGCCGGGCTGTGGCGCATGATCCTCTCGCCGTTCCTCAGCCAATACCGGATCCCCCATTTCAGCGATCGCGACGCCCGGAAACTGCATCGCTGGCTCTGGTCGCTGGCGGTTCTGGACATCTGTGCGATCCTCTTCGGGATCTGGATCGCGGAACTGGGGCTGAACTACGACGTCTACGCGTTTCTGTCGGCAGGCATGTCAGCCGTGATCGTGCTGATCAACGTGCTGATGGTGCTGGTCAACCGTCGCGCGATCAGTCTGGCCCTGCGCAACGGCAAACCGATCGCCGAGTGCAGCCTGGTGGTGCGTTTCCTGTCGCGGGCCTGGGCCCCGGCGATGATCGTCTACGTCTTCTTCGCGTGGTTTGAACTGACCTATGATCTGGTGCTGGCCAATCCGTCCTCCATCCCCCTGATCGCCGGTGCATACGGCATCCTGTTGTCGATCATCGTCGTCTACGGCGTCATCAACTACGTGATCGAACGCACCTTCGCGCGGGCGCGTGCGATCCGCAGGATGAACGAGAAACTGGCCGAGGAAGAAACCCAGGAGGCGGAACTGGCTTCCGCGGCCAAAGGAGAGGGCAACGGCGCCGAGGAGGAACGGCTGGAAGGCGAGTTGGCCCGGACCCGTGCGGCGGTCGCCGAGGAAGAGGCCCGACTGGGCACCATGCACCAGCAGCACCTGAACACCTTCGAGGCACTGGCCGGCCGGGTGGCAGGTATCCTCGCCTTCGTCGCGGGCATCTATGCCTTTTTCTACATCTGGGACAACGAGGGCGCCCAGATGGTCGAAAGCTACGCCGACCGCTTTCTCGACGTGCTGGTCATCCTGCTGATCGGCTACGTGATCTACCACGCGTTCCGCATCTGGATCGACAACAAGATCGCGGAGGAGGCCGGAGAGGAAACCGAGGTCGAACTGGGCGACGAGGGCGGCGGATCCTCCGCCAGCCGACTGGCCACCCTTCTTCCCCTGTTTCGCAACTTCGTCCTGATCCTCGTGGTGGTGACGCTGGTGCTGATCGTGCTGATGGAACTCGGCATCAATGTCGGGCCCCTGTTCGCGGGCGCGGGGATCGTCGGCGTGGCCATCGGCTTCGGCAGCCAGGCGCTGGTGCGCGACATCTTTGCGGGGGCGTTCTTTCTCTTCGACGACGCCTTCCGCAAGGGGGAATACCTCGACGTGGGCGACGTGAAGGGCACGGTGGAAAAGATTTCCGTCCGGTCGTTCCAGCTGCGCCATCATCTGGGCGCGCTGCACACCATCGCCTTCGGCGAATTGCAGGTCATCACCAATTACAGCCGCGACTGGGTCATGATGAAACTGCCGCTGCGCGTCACCTACGACACGGACGTCGAGAAGGTGCGCAAGCTGATCAAGAAGCTGGGACAGGAATTGCTGGAAGACCCGGTGATCGGCGACAATTTCATCCAGCCGCTGAAATCGCAGGGCGTGATCGAAATGCAGGACAGCGCCATGATCATCCGGGTCAAGTTCATGACAAAGCCCGGAGACCAGTGGCTGGTCCGCAAGCGCGTCTACGAGGACATCCGGGCCCTGTTCGAGCGCGAAGGGATCAAGTTCGCGCACCGGGAAGTCACGGTGCGGCTGGCGGACGGCAAGGTCGCGGACCTGAGCGAGGAGGATCGCCGCGCGATCACGGCAGCCGCTCAGGCTCATATCGACGAGGAGGACATGGAGGGCATGTCCGGTTCCGGGGACGACCGCTGATCCGCCGAGGCGGCGGGCAATGGCGCGATGCGCTTTGACCTATCCGGTTCCGACCCTATCTGGTTGCCGGAACGCACAGGAGGACCAGCATGTCACAGACCCGTCGCCATTTCCTTGTCACCTCTGCCGCCGCAGCGGGTGCCGTCACGCTCTTGCCCTACGCTGCCCGCGCCGCAGCGCATGCGGGCGACACCTTCGAGACCGGGGCGGGTCCGATCACCGTGCATCCGGTGTCGCACGCGTCTTTCGTCATGGAGACACCCAAGGGCACGATCTACGTGGATCCGGTCGGCGAGCCCGCCCAGTACGCGGATTTCCCGGCGGCCGATCTCATCCTGATCACCCACGAGCATGGCGACCATTACAATGCCGACACCCTTGCGGAACTCGTGGTTGAAAACACCCGCATGATCACCAACCCGGCGGTGTTCGACATGCTGCCCGAAGAGATGAAAGCGAGGGCGGACGCCGTGGCGAATGGCGAAATGACCCAGTTCGCCGACATGAACATCGAGGCGATCCCCGCCTACAACATCACCGAGGAGCGCAAGAACTTTCATCCGCAGGGGCGCGACAACGGCTACGTGCTGAACTTCGACGGCTTCAGGGTCTACATCTCGGGCGACACCGAAGACATCCCCGAAATGCGGGAGCTGTCGGACATCGACCTGGCCTTCGTCTGCATGAACCTGCCCTTCACCATGGACGTGAACGCCGCCGCCTCGGCAGTCTCCGACTTCGCGCCCACCTATGTCTATCCCTATCACTACCGGGGCCGGGACGGTGGCACGCAGGACCCCGAGGATTTCGCCAAGCGTCTGGGCACCGGCATCGAGGTCAGGATGGGCGACTGGTACGCCTGATCCGGTTTCGAACGGGCGTGCGCCCGTCCGACCGGGGCGAGGGGCGCTGCCCCTCGCGCTCCCCGGAGGTATTTTCGGCATAAAGAAGGGCAGGGCCTGTAGATTGGTCCCCCCGTACCGGAAGGCGCCTCAGCCCTTGTAGGGGTCGAGCGAGGCGCGAAGCCCGTCCCCGAGGAAGTTGAACGCAAGCACCACGATGATGATCGGCAGCATCGGGATCGCCGTCCACCAGTAGATCTCGATGCTGGCCAGGTTCTGCGCGTCGTTCAGCATGACACCCCAGCTGACGGCGGGCGCGCGGAGCCCCAGGCCGAGGAAACTGAGCGCGGTTTCACCCAGGATCATGGCCGGGATCGACAGGGTCGCGCTGGCGATCAGGTGGGACATGAAATTGGGCAGCAGGTGGCGGCTGATCACCCGCGCGGGTTTGGCGCCCATCATCTCGGCTGCCTTGACGAATTCCTCTTCGCGCAGGGACAGGAACTTGGACCGTACCGCGCGGGCCAGTCCGGGCCAGTCGAGGATGCCGAGGATGATCGAGATGATGAAGAACACGGCCACCGGGCTCCAGTTGGAGGGGACCGCGGCGGACAGCGCGAGCCAGAGCGGCAGTTCGGGCAGGGAGCGCAGGATCTCGATCACGCGGTTGACGATCCAGTCGGTCCGGCCGCCGAAATATCCCGCCAGTGCGCCGAAGGTGATGCCCAGAAGGAAGGACACGGTGATGCCGATCAGACCCACCGTCAGCGAAAGCTGCGCGCCGTAGAGAATCCGGCTGAACACGTCACGGCCCAGCCTGTCGGACCCCCACAGAAAGATCGTCGCCCCTTCTGGCGCGCAGAACAGGTGGGTGTCCGAGGGGATCAGGCCAAAGAGGTTGTACGTGCTGCCCTCGCAAAGGAAATCGAGCGGCATCGGCGTCGTCGTGTCCGTGGTATAGGTCCAGCGGAAGTTTTCCAGATCCGCCTCGGCGGTGATCGGATAGACGAAAGGACCGACGAACTGCCCCTCGTGCCAGAGGTTCACGCTTTGCGGCGGGGCATAGAGGTAATCCGCGCTGCGCTCGTTCGGCGTGTAGGGCGCGATGAACCCGGCGATGGGAAGCATCAGGTAGCACAGCAGGAGGAACACGCCCGAGATCAGCCCGATTTTATGCCGCTTGAACTTGCGCCATGTCAGGCGCGCGGCGGAGGCATCCATGTCGGCGCGTTCCGGGGCGCTGATGTCGGTGTCGTCCGACCAGGGTTCCTGGTCGACGTAGCGGTTGTCGGGCTGGATGCTCATGCGTCACGCGCCCCGTAGCGGATGCGCGGGTCGAGCAGCACCAGCAGCATGTCCGAGATCATCGTGCCCACGAGCGTCAGAAGCGCCACGAACATCAGGACGAAGGCGGCCAGGAACTGATCCTGGCTTTTCAGCGCAGCCAGAAGCGCGGGCCCGATGGTGGGCAGGGCCAGCACGACCGACACCAGCACCGATCCCGACACCATGGCGGGCAGCAGGTTGCCGATATCGGCCACGAAGGGGTTGAAGGCCATGCGCAGCGGATACTTCGCCAGCAGCCGTGCCGGGGCCAGCCCCTTTGCCCGCGCCGTTTCGACGTAGGGCTTGCTCAACTCGTCCAGCATGTTGGCGCGCAGCCGCTGCATCATCGCCGCCGCCCCGGAGGTGCCGATGACGAAGGTGGGCACGATCAGGTGGATGGCGATGGACTTGATCTTGGCCCAGCTCAGCGGCTCGCCCTCGAAGGTCGGGTCCATCAGGCCGCCGATGGGAATGTCGAAATACTTGTGCCCGTAATAGAACAGGATCAGCGCCAGCAGGAAGTTCGGCGTGGCAAGGCCGAGGTAACCGGCGAACCCGGCGGTGTAATCGGCCCATGTCTCCGCCTTGGCCGCCGCCAGAACGCCCAGCGGCAGGGCCACCACGTAGACGAACAGCACCGCGGCGAGGTTCACCAGCACCGTCAGCCACAGCGCGTCGCCCACGATCTCGGCGACCGGCTGGTCGAATTCGAAGGACCAGCCGAAATTGCCCTGGATCAGGCCGGAGAACCCGTTCGGGCCGGGGGCGAAGCCGACCCAGATCAGGTATTGCTCCCACAAAGGCCGGTCGAGCGCGTATTCCGTCCGCAGGAACTCGGCCTTGGCCACGCCTTCGGCCTGCCCCGTCGCGCGAAGCTCGGCAATCTGGTTCGACAGGTAGTCGCCGGGCGGCAGGTTGATGATGATGAAGACCAGTATCGACACCACCCAGAGCGTGAGCAGCATGGTGAGGAACCGGTAGACCGCGTAGCGCAGAAAGGTCATTGCGTCACCTGCTGCGGCGCGTCTTCGAAGTAGAATTCATCGATCCGGTGCACACCGAAATGCGCCCCCGGCTCGAACGCCCAGATGCCGGTCTCGGGAACGTTGCGCAGGTTCTTGTTCACCACCACGGGCTGGGGCGCCTCCGACAGGATGCCGATGCCGAATTGCTGGTCGGCGTGGATATCCAGCATCTCGGCCCAGATGGCGCGGCGTTCCTCCCGGTCGAACGTATGGTTCCATTGATCCGAAAGCGCCATCAGACGCTGCGCCGCAGGTATGTCGGGTGGCTCGCCCACTTCGCCGCCCGACTGATAGTACTGCCCCCATTTCGGCCAGGCAAAGAAGACCTGGTCGGTGGGGGCGAGATACATGGGCGACGTGGAGGCGGAGGGCAGGCCGTTGTCCCAGCCATACCACACCGCGGACATGGTGACGCCCGCGAACACGCGGTTGCGCAGGATGTCCCGGTCGAGAGGGCGCATCACCAGCTTGATGCCGAGGTCGCGCCATGTGTCGGTGACGATGGCCAGCGCGTTCTCCACTTCCTGCCGCTCGCCGGCCGTCTCGACGATGAACTCCATCGGTCGGCCGTCGGGCAACTTGCGCAGCCCGTCCGAGGTGCGTTCGGTCAGGCCCATCTGGTCCAGCAGGGCATTGGCCGCAGACAGGTCCATGTCGGACCATTTCCTCAGATCCTCGGGGTCGAACAGCGGG
This sequence comes from Sulfitobacter alexandrii, assembly GCF_001886735.1. Taxonomy (NCBI): domain Bacteria; kingdom Pseudomonadati; phylum Pseudomonadota; class Alphaproteobacteria; order Rhodobacterales; family Roseobacteraceae; genus Sulfitobacter; species Sulfitobacter alexandrii. Next base: position 3,019,831 of record NZ_CP018076.1, on the reverse strand, counting down.
CTGGAGGACAACGCGGTCATGCCGCCCTCTGCGGCAAGGCCGAAGTAGAGTGCGCGGTTGATCATGTGCCGGTCGATCCCGAGGCTCAGGGCGCGGCGGAACCGGACATCGCGCATCACCTCGCGCCAGACCGGGTCGTTGAAGTTGAGATTGGGATAGATCGCGATCTGGCTCGCCGCCCCGTTGCCCCACAGCAGGGTGCGGTAATTGCCGCCGTCGGCTTCGCCCTTCTTGAGGATCGAGATGTCGGGAAAGTCGAGCCCGCGGGCCTGCAGATCGGCCTCTCCCGCGTTGGCCTTGGCCGCGACCAGCCCGCCGCCGACGATGCTCATCTCCACCACGTCGATATAGGGCAGCTGCACGCCCCGGGCGTCGATCCGGTGGTAATAGGGGTTGCGCACGAACACCTGCCGCGAGGTCGTGCCGCTGGCGTTGATCCAGGGCTGAAGCGTCGGCTGCTGGGGATTGTCGAACTTGTACATCGCATCGACCCGGTTATGCAGCGCCGCCCAGCTCTTGACGCGGGCCTTGCGGGTCTCGAGCTTGAGCGCGTCGGGGTCCGCGAAATCACCGTGGAACTGCTTGAGGTAATGCGCGGGCCGGTAGATGAACGGCGGCGCCGCCTGCGCCAGGAGGGGCAGGAAATTGGCATTGGGGGTCGGCCATTCGAAAACGACGGTGTATCGGTCGGGGAAGGTCACGCTGCCCAGCACGCCGTCGACGTACATGAACTCGGGCGGGCCGGTCGGCGTGATCCGTTCGTCGTTGGCCACGTTTTCCCACCAGTACCGGAAATCCTCCGAGGTGAAGGGCACCCCGTCGGACCAGCGGTGGCCGGGCCGCAGGTGCAAGGTGTACTTGCGGTCGTCCACCACCTCCACGTCCCGCAGGATGTCGGGATAAAGCTCGTAGCTTGTATCGTAACCCACCAGACGGGCGTAGCCGTAGATCACCATCTGCCGCACGTCCTTGGCACGCGATACCATCGTCCTCAGCGTGCCGCCCTGGTGCCCGAAGCTGCGCCCCTTGGCGGGCAGGTCCACGACAAGCGGTGTCTCGGGGATCCGCTCCGCCACCGGGGGCAGATCGCCGCGGTCGATCTCCATCTGCCAGAAGGAGCTTTCCTGCAATGCCGGCAGGGGCTGGGCGAGGGCCGTCTGCGCCATCACGAAGAGTATCAAGCAGGCAATCAGGCTACGCATGGCACCTCACCATATGTCCGGGATCGAGCTCGCGCAGCATCGGGGCGTCGGTGCCGTCGAAGCGGAATTGCTCGGGCCAGCTCGCCGGCGATCCCGCTCCCTTGGCGACGAGGCCGAGGTCGATGGGCCGCGACAGGTCCGGCTCCGGCTGCGCGGCGATCAGCGCCTGCGTGTAGGGGTGGCGCGGGTTGTAGAACAGGGTCTTGGGCGGTGCCTGCTCCACGATCACGCCCGCCCGCATCACCGCGACCTCGTCCGCGATGCGCGCGACGACGGCCAGATCGTGACTGATGAAAAGATAGCTCAGGGCGGCGCGGTCGCGAATGTCTTCGAGCAGTGTCAGGATCTGGTCCTGCACCGACACGTCGAGCGCCGAGGTCGGCTCGTCGCAGATCAGCAGCTTGGGATCGAGCGTCAGCGCACGCGCGATGGAAAGCCGCTGCCGCTGCCCGCCGGAAAAGGCATGCGGGTATCGGCGCAGCATGTCGGGATTCAACCCCACCCAGCGCAGCATCTCCGCCGCCTTTTCGCGCTGTTCCGCAGCGGTGCCGATTCCGTGGATCTGCATCGGCTCCACCATGGCGCTCTGTACCCGCATCCGGGGCGAGAGCGATGAATAGGGGTCCTGAAACACCATCTGCGCCTGACGCTGGAACGCGGTTCGCTGGCCGGGGGTCATGTCGTGCACAGGCAGGGGCGTGTCGCCCCGGTCGGGGGTGAACAGCACCTCGCCACCGGGGTCGGGGCGCTCCGCCCCCAGCGCGATGCGCGCGCAGGTCGTCTTGCCCGAGCCGCTTTCGCCGACGACCGCCAGCGTCTTGCCCCGGATCACCTGCAGGTTGACGTCCCGGCAGGCGGCGACGGTGACCGGTTTGCGCCAGCCCCCCGCGCGCATCGTATAGGTCTTGGACACCTGCCGCAGATCGAGGATCACGTCCCGGTGATCGAGCGCGCGGGCCGGCTGGGCCACGTCGGGTATGCGCGGCGCCGCGGCAAAGAGCTTGCGGGTATAGCCGTGGGACGGTGCGCCGAGCACCTCTTCGGCGCGGCCCCTTTCCATCACGCGGCCCCTGTTCATCACCACCACCTGCTGCGCCATGTTGGCGACCACCCCCAGATCATGGGTCACGAGGATCACCGCCATGCCGGTTTCCTGCTGGAGATTGCGGATCAGGCCCAGCACCTGCGCCTGCGTGGTCACGTCCAGCGCCGTGGTGGGTTCGTCGGCGATCAGCAACTCCGGCTCTGCCACCATCGCCATGGCGATCATCGCGCGCTGCCGCATCCCGCCCGACATCTCGAAAGGGTAGCTGCGCCACGCGCGTTCCGGATCGGCAAAGCCGACCTTCTCGAATTGCTCCAGCACCCTGCGCTTCGTTTCGGCGCGGCCAAGGCTGCGGTGGATGCGCAACACCTCGCCCACCTGGTTGCCCAGCCTGTGAAGCGGGGACAGCGACCGCATCGGTTCCTGGAAAATCATGGCGATCCGGTTGCCCCTGATCCGCCGCATCTGACGGCTGGAACAGGTCAGCAGGTTCATGTCGCCGCTCGGTTGCCGGAAATCTATGCGACCGCCCCGCAGTTGGGCCGTCTCGGGGAGGATCCGCAGCACCGCCCGGCAGGTCAGCGTCTTGCCGGACCCGCTTTCGCCGACCAGCGCCAGCGTTTCGCCGGCGTGGACGGAAAAGCTCACACCGTCGACAACCGGGGGAGCGGTGCCGAAGCCGATTGTAAGGGCGTCCACGTCGAGCAATGAAGGCATCAGCATCCCGTCAGGACCAATGGTCAACCTGACGGAGTGAAACCTATTCCGCGCCGCAGGTCCAGAGCCGCGGGCGGCCTGCCGTGAAAGCTTCACATCCCGGGCGCTCTGCGCCATGAAGGCAGCAACCGCGAAAGGAGAACCGGATGAGCCGCCTCGACGTCTTTATCAACCGCATGGTGTCGCAACGCGCGTGTCTCGACCACGCCGCAGCCGCGACCGCCCATCTGGAGGGCCCGGTGTTCGAACTGGGTCTCGGCAACGGCCGGACCTACCACCACATGCGCGAGACGATGGGCACGCGTCCGATCTTCGTATTCGAGCGCGCGGTCGCCGCGCATCCCGACAGCACGCCGCCGGACGACATGCTGATCCTCGGCGATGTGCGCACGACTTTGCCGCGGGCACTGAAACGGTTCGGTCCGACAGTGGCGCTGATCCACGCGGACCTCGGCGGGCACAACCTCGAAAAGAACGACGCCTTCGCGCGGCTGGTCTCGCCGCTGATCGAGCCCTTGCTGGCCACCGGCGGGCTGATGGTCTCTTCCGACCGGATGTATTTCGACCGCCTGAAAGAACAGCCGCTGCCGGCCGACGCCGTGCCCGGTCGCTGCTTCATCTACGGCTGAGCCCTTCGGCGCGCCGCTGGGCGGTGCCGTGACGTTGCGGCGCACCGCGCCTGCCGGTTCCGCCGCCGGAGTTTGCGCTTGTGCGTTTCAGATCGCGAAACTATCTTGCGCATGAAATTTGCGGAACTTCGTTCTGCATCGCGAAATAGCAGGGGGGACAGGCTTGCCGTGGAGCAGCGCAGCGCCGACAATTGGACAGGGCCCGGACGCGACCGGGCTGCGCCGTTGCCGATGACCGCCGGGCATGCCGACCCCTGTGAAACGGATCGCAAGTTCGCCAACACGCTGGCGCGCGGGCTCGGCGTGCTGCGGGCGTTTCGCGCCAGCGACAACGGTCTGACCCATGCCGAGATCGCCGAACGCACCGGTTTGCCCAAGCCCACGGTATCGCGCCTGACCTACACGCTGTGCGCGCTGGGGTATCTGGCTCACGGGGGCCGGAACGACCGCTTCCGGCTCGGCCCCGCCGCGGTGACCCTCGGCTCCGTCGCTGGGTTGTCCGTGGGCTTCGTGGAACAGGCGTCGGACCTGATGCAGTCCCTCGCGGACCGGACCGGGACACTGGCGGTCATCGCGGTCCGGGATGGCGCGCGCATGTTGCTGGCAAGGACATGGCGGCCGACCGGCCGTTCGACCGTCTGGCTCGAGCCGGGTCACAAGACGCCGGTCCTTGGCTCGTCCTCCGGCATGGCGGTGATCGCCGCGATGGAAGACGACCGTTTTGCGGCGCTGGACAATGCCGCCGCGCTGGCATCCTTCCGCGCGGAAGGGGCGTACCAGCTCGACCATCAGGGATTCCTGATCGTGCCACGGGATCAGAGCTACACCCGCACTGTCAACGCGGTCAGCGTGCCCTACTATGCAGAAGAGTTCTGCGAATCCGTTGCCTTTACCTGTGGCGCATCGCCACGTGACCTGACAACCGCCCGGATGCTGGACGAGGTCGGACCGGCCCTGCGCGACACGGTGCGCGCGCTGGAGCGGGAAACCGGACATGCCTCGGCCCGGATGCAGCGCGGATAGACATTCAAGGAGACCCAGATGACCGACAAGATCGAATATTCCCGACAGGACGACATCGCCGTGCTGCGTATCCGGAACCCGCCGGTCAACGCCCTGTCGCAGGCCGTGCGTCAGGGTCTCTCCGATGCGATGGACCGGGCCGAAGCCGAGGATGGCGTGAAGGCGGTGCTCATCGTGGGCGAGGGACGCGCCTTCATCGCCGGCGCCGACATCACAGAGTTCGGCAAGCCGCCGCAGGAACCCTTCCTGCCGGATCTCTGCACTCGGATCGAAGGCTCGCCGCTGCTGGTCGTGGCCTCCATGCACGGTGTTTCCCTTGGCGGCGGGCTCGAGGTGGCGCTGGGCGCCCACTACCGCATCGCCCAGCCCGATGCGCGGGTGGGCCTGCCCGAAGTGCACCTCGGCCTCATTCCCGGCGCCGGGGGCACGCAGCGTCTGCCGCGCCTCACCGGGGCCGAGAAGGCGATCGAGATCATCACCTCCGGGCGTCAGGTCAAGGCGGCGGAAGCCGAGGAACTGGGTCTGGTCGACCGCGTAACGGAAGGCGACCCCGAGGCGGTCGGCCTCGCCTACGTGCGCGAACTGCTGAGCACCGGCGCGCCGCGCCGCCCGGTCAGCGAATTGCCCGCGCCCGAACCGATCGACTGGGATGCCACCTACGATTCGGTGCTCAAGAAAGGGCGCGGCCAGATCAGCCCCGCCACCGCCGTGCGCGCGGTGCAAGACAGCGCCGAACACCCCTTCGCCGAAGGCATGAAGCGCGAGCGGGCCCATTTCATGGACCTCATGCAAACCGACCAGCGCAAGGGCATGATCCACGCCTTCTTCAACGAACGCGCGGTGGGCAACCTGCCGGAACTCAAGGGCGTGGAGCCGCGCGCGCTGCAATCCGTCGGCATCATCGGTGGCGGCACGATGGGCGCGGGCATTGCCACGGCGGCCCTGCTGGCGGGCCTCAACGTCATCCTGATCGAGATGAAGCAGGAGGCGGCGGATGCCGCGCGCGAGCGAATCGCCGGCAATCTTCAGGGCGCGGTCAAGCGCGGCAAGCTGTCCGAAAGCCGCTACGAGGCGATGATGACGACCGGTCTCGAGGTGTCGGTCAACTACGACAGCCTGCGCGACGTCGATCTGGTGGTCGAGGCGGTGTTCGAGGACATGGGCGTGAAGCGCGAGGTCTTCGGCAGACTTGATGCCGTCTGCAAGCCCGGCTGCGTGCTGGCGACGAACACGTCCTATCTCGACGTGAACGAGATCGCCGCCGCGACTTCGCGGCCCGAGGACGTGATCGGCCTGCACTTCTTCTCGCCCGCGCATGTGATGAAGCTGCTCGAGGTCGTCGTGGCCGACAAGACCGCGCCCGATGTCGTCGCCACCGGCTTTGCGCTGGGCAAGGCACTGGGCAAGGTCAGCGTGCGCGCGGGCGTGTGCGACGGCTTCATCGGCAATCGGATTCTGGCGGTCTACCGGACCGCGGCGGACCACATGGTGCTCGACGGGGCGTCGCCCTTCCAGATCGACAAGGCGCTGACCGACTTCGGCTTTGCCATGGGGCCGTTTGCCGTGGCCGACCTCGCGGGGCTCGACATCGGCTGGGCCACGCGCAAGCGCAAGGCGCCGCATCGCCACCCCGAGGAACGTGTGCCCACCTACATCGACCGGCTCTGCGAACAGGGGCATTTCGGCCAGAAGACCGGCGAAGGTTACTATGTCTACGAGAAGGGCAAGCGCGGGGGCACGCCGAACCCGAAAATCGCCGAACTGGTGGCCGAGGAACAGGCGGAGCGCGGAATTACGCCACGTGATTTCACCGACGAGGAGATTGTGCGGCGCTATATGTGTGCGATGGTGAACGAAGCGGCCAAGGTCGTTGGCGAAGGCATCGCACGCCGTCCCCTGGACGTCGATATGACGCTGCTCTTCGGCTACGGCTTCCCGCGGTTCTGGGGAGGACCGATGAAATGGGCGGATATCCAGGGACTGGACAACGTGCTGGCGGACATCGAACGCTACGCGCAGGAGGATGCGTGGTTCTGGCAGCCCGCCCCGCTGCTCAAGAAACTCGTGGCCGAGGGCCGGACATTTGACGATCTCAACAAGGCCGCCTCGTGACGGCGCGGCATGACGACTGACCGATAGGAGCACCGACATGGATCTGAGCTATTCCGACGAAGAGAAGGCCTTCCGCGAGGAAGTCCGGACATTCCTCAAAGAGAAACTGCCCAAGGAGCTGAGCGACAAGGTTCGCGGCGGCGACGAACTTGGCAAGGCGGACATCGAACGCTGGCACGCGATCCTGAACGAACAGGGCTGGCTCGCGCCGAACTGGCCCAAGAAGTTCGGCGGGGCCGAGTGGAACGCCGTGCAGCGCCACATCTTCGAGGAAGAGGCCGCCGCCCACCACGCGCCGCGCATCGTCCCCTTCGGCCTGTCGATGCTCGCCCCGGTGCTGCAGAAGTTCGGCTCCAAGGAACAGCAGGACTATTGGCTGCCGCGCATCCTGTCGGGCGAAGACTGGTGGTGCCAGGGCTATTCCGAACCCGGTGCCGGGTCCGACCTCGCCTCGCTCAAGACAACGGCGGTGCGTGACGGGGACCACTACATCGTCAACGGGCAGAAGACCTGGACCACGCTGGGTCAGCACGCCAACATGATCTTCTGCCTCGTGCGGACGGACAAGGACGTCAAGCAGCAGGAAGGCATTTCGTTCCTGCTGATCGACATGAACACGCCGGGTATCGAAGTGCGCCCGATCATCCTGCTCGACGGCAGCGCCGAGGTGAACGAGGTCTTCTTCAACGACGTGAAGGTGCCGGCAGAGAACCTCGTGGGCGAGGAAAACAAGGGCTGGACCTATGCCAAGTACCTGCTGACCCACGAACGCACCAACATCGCCGGCGTCGGGTTCTCCCAGGCCGGGCTGACAGCGGTCAAGCGCATCGCCAAGGCCGAGATGGCGGGCGGCAAGCCCCTGATCCAGAATCCGCATTTCGCCGCGCGTCTGGCGCAGGTGGAAATCGACCTGCAGGCCATGTCCACCACCAACCTGCGCATCATCTCCAAGGCGGCGGCGGGCACGGCGCCGGGGGTGGAATCCTCCATGCTCAAGGTCAAGGGCACGATCATCCGGCAGGAGATCAACGACCTCGCGCGGCGCGCGGCCGGTGCATACGCGATGCCCTTCGCCTCCGAAGCGATCGAGGGGTCGAACGCGGGCCTGCCCGATCCGCTCGCGGCCGGTCCGGTGGCGGCGCAGTATTTCAACAACCGCAAGCTGTCGATCTTCGGCGGCTCCAACGAAATCCAGCGTGGCATCATCGCCAAGGTCACGATGGGAGGATAACTGATGAATTTCGAGCTGACTGAAGAACGCCAGATGCTGCAGGACACCCTGCGCCGCTACCTGCGCGAGAAATACGACACCGCCACCCGGAACAAGATCATCGCCAGCGATGCGGGTTACAGCGCCGAAATCTGGTCGGAACTGGCCGAACTCGGCGTGATCGGCGCGCTGTTCACCGAAGAGCAGGGCGGTTTCGGCGGCAAGGGCTTCGACATCACCACGGTGTTCGAGGAACTGGGCCGCGCGGGCGTGGTCGAACCATTCCTCGATACCGGCGTGCTGGCCGGTGGCCTGATCGCGGACCTCGGGACCGACGACCAGAAGGCGCATGTGGAAGAGATCATCGCGGGCAGCCTGCAACTGGCCTTTGCCCATGGCGAGCCGACCAGCCGCTATGACCTGAACCGCGTGCAGACCACCGCAAAGACCGATGGCGACGACATCGTGCTGAACGGCCACAAGGCCGTCGTGGTCAACGCCGAAGCCGCCGACATGCTGGTCGTCTCGGCCCGCGAAAGCGGCGAGCCGGGCGATGATGCCGGGATTTCGCTGTTCCTCGTGCCCGCGGACACCAAGGGTGTCACGGTTCAGGGGTATGGCCTGCTGGCCGGCGGACGCGCCGCCGAGGTGATGCTGGACGACGTGAAGGTGCCTGCCTCCGCCCGTCTGGGCGACGCCGGCAAGGCGCTGCCCGCGATCGAGGCACGGGTGGCGAAGGCGGCGGTCGCGCAGGTGGCCGAAACCCTGGGCGCGATGGAAACCGCGACCAGGCTGACGAGGGACTACCTGGGCACCCGCAAGCAGTTCGGGCGTCCCATCGGCAGCTTTCAGGCGCTGGCGCACCGCATGTCCGATCTCCAGATCGAGATGGAACAGGCCCGCTCCTCGGTGATCAACGCCGCCGGGCATCTTGAATCCGACAGGGCCATCCGCGAAAGCCACGTCTCGGCGGCAAAGAACCTGCTGGGCCGGGCCGGCCGCCTTGTGGCGGAGGAATCGATCCAGATGCATGGCGGCATCGCCATGACGCAGGAATACGAACTTGCGCATATCGCCAAGCGGATCGTCATGGCCGACCATCGGTTCGGCGACACCGACCACCACCTGGAGCGCTTCATTGCCCTCTCCGCTGCCTGAGACGTCTCACCTGATCGAGAACGAGACCGGAACGCAGACGTTGATCGGCTATGTCGTCGACGTCAGCGATCCGGACGGTCGGGCGCGGGTCTGGCTGGACATCGGGCAGCAGCATACCAACCGGCACAACGTGCTGCACGGGGGCATCGCCACGGCGGTGCTCGACAACGCCTGCGGCACGACCGGGTCGCTGACGGTCGATGCCACCGGCAAGGCGCCGTTCCTGACGATTTCGATGAACGTGCAGTTCGTCGCACCGGCCTGGGAAGGCAGCCGTGTCACGGCGACTGGCCGTGTCGTGGGGGGTGGCCGCAGCACCCTGTTCATCGCCGCCGATCTGGTGGATGAAAAGGACCGCCTGATCGCCACGGCGACGGGCGTTTTCAAACGGGTCCCGAAGGAGAAACTGAAATGAGCGCACGGCTGGAAGACAAGGGCGACCGCCTGATCGTCTGGAACGGCAACACCGCCAAGCGGGGCGCGCTCAGCCCCGAGCTTTACGAATGTATCCTCGAGGCCGCCGAGCAGGCGCGCGAACGGCGCATCCGCGCGGTCATCCTCACGTCCGAGGGGCCGTTCTTCTGCGCCGGGGGTGACCTGAACGTGCTGATCGAGCGGCGCACGCTGAGCGAGCCGGAACGCCGCGACAGGATCGACGGGTTGCACGACATCATCCGCGCGATGCGGTCCTCGCCCGTGCCCTTCATCGCGGCGGTCGAGGGCGGTGCGGCAGGGGCCGGCTTGTCCATCGCGCTGGCGTGCGACCTGATCGTCGCCTCCGAAGAGGCACGCTTCACCGCCGCCTACGTCAAGGCCGGGCTGGTCCCGGATGGCGGGCTGACCTCGGCGATGTCACGGATGATCCCCCGCCCGCTGGCGATGGAGATGTGCCTGATGGGCCGCCCCGTCAACGCGCACCGTTTCGCCGACATGGGCGCGGTCAACCGCATCTGCAAACCCGGCAAGGCCATGGAAGAGGCGATGACGCTGGCCGACACCCTTGCGGAGGGCCCGCGCGACGCCCAAAGCACGATCCGGGGGCTGGTGGCTGACGCCTACGAGGCGACCGAAGCCGAACAACTGGACGCCGAGCGCGACGCGATGGCCGCTGCGTCGGGCAAGGACGAAGCCGCCGAGGGAATCGCGGCCTTTCTGGAAAAACGCAAACCCGCCTACCGCTGACCGGGGCCGGGGGGAGGAACACAATGGCAAGGGTCGAGGAATATCTCGCCGAACAGGTGGCGCGCGCGCCGCTGTCCACGGCACTGAGCGACAGCACGGGCGTCCGCTGGTCCTTCGCCGATCTGGACGAGGCGAGCGACGCGCTCGCGGCGGAGTTGCAGGATGCCGGCGTGCAGGCCAACGACCGCGTCCTGCTGCTGGCCGAGAACTGCGCCGCGGCGGTATCGGCCCTGCATGCCGCCTGGAAACTGGGGGCGGTCATCATCCCCTTCAACGCCCGCCAGACCGAAGGCGAAGTGCAGAAGATCCTCGATCATGCCACACCCGCCGCCGTCCTGATGACGACCGGCGCGTCGGCGGACGCGGGCAAGCACGCCGAACGGATGAACGCGCGCGAAATCACCGGCAAGTTCGGCAACCTGCATATCGCGACGCCTCTGCCCAGCGACCCCGACGACGATCTGGCCGGCGTCGCGGTGCTCCTCTACACGACCGGGACGACCGGCGATCCCAAGGGCGTGATGCTTACCCACGCCAACATGCGCTTCGGTGGCAAGGCCTCGGCCGAACTGCGGCACATGACGCCGGACGACGTGATCTACGGCGTGCTCCCCATGAGCCATGTCTTCGGCCTCGTGTCGGTGCTGACCGGGGCCTGCTACGCGGGGACGCATGTGCGGCTCGAGGCGCGGTTCTCTGCCCAGAAGCTCTTCGAGGCCGCCCATGACGGCGTGACCATCATCCCGGCGGTGCCGCAGATGCATGCGCTGGTGATGCAGTACACCAAGGAAAAGGGGCTGGAGAAACTGGGTTCCGACAGCCTGCGTTACGTGTCGTCGGGCGGTGCGCCGCTGGATCCCGCGTGGAAGCGCAAGGCCGAAGCCTTCTACCAACTCCCGCTGCAGAACGGCTTCGGCATGACCGAGACGACGTCGGGCGCGTCGGCCACGGTGAACGAGATCGGGTCGCCCGATACGTCGGTGGGGCCGATCACGCCGGGGACCGAGGCGATGATCGACGAATCCGTGCCCGGCGGCGGTGACGGCGAGGGCGAAGTGCTGATCCGCGGCCCGCACGTGATGAAGGGCTACTACCGCAACCCCGAGGCGACCGCGAAGGCGCTGGATGCCGACGGGTGGCTGCACACCGGCGATCTGGGCAAGATCGACGGGGAGGGGCGGCTGCATATCCTCGGACGGTCGAAGGAACTGATCATTCACGGCGGCTTCAACGTCTACCCGCCCGAGGTGGAGGCGGCGCTGAACGATCATCCGCAGGTGATCCAGTCCGCCGTGATCGGGCGAATGAAGGAGGGCGACGAGGAAGTGCTGGCCTTTGTCCAGGTGGCCGAGGGAGATGCCCCCGACGTCGACGAGCTGCGCGCGTTCGTCAAGCAGCGGCTCGCGGGGTACAAACGGCCCAGCCGGATCATCATCGGCACCAGCCTGCCCGCCGCGCCGACGGGCAAGATCCTCAAGCACCGCCTGCTCGATGCCTTCGCCGACCGGCTCGGGGACTGAGCCTCAGACGTAGGTGCCTTCCGCGGCCTGACGGATCGCGCGGATGTTGTCGCCGTAGGCAGCCGGGTCGCTGGCCGACCCGCCCTTGAACACCGCCGAACCCGCGACGAGAACGTCCGCACCGGCCTTCACGCATTCGGGGGCGGTGTCTACCGTGACGCCGCCGTCGATCTCGATATGCACGGGGCGGTCCCCGATCATCCGGCGCAACGTGGCGATCTTGGGCGCCAGCGGGATGAACTTCTGCCCGCCGAAGCCGGGGTTCACGGTCATCACGCAGACAAGGTCGACGATGTCCAGCAGGTCTTCGACCGCGCTGGCCGGGGTGCCGGGGTTGAGCGCCACACCGGCCTTGCAGCCCGCGGCGCGGATCGCCTGCAGCGTCCGGTGGATGTGCGGCCCGGCTTCCACATGCGCGGTCAGGATATCCGCCCCGGCGGCGGCAAAGGCGTCGATGTAGGGATCGACCGGCGCGATCATCAGGTGCACGTCCATCACGCCCTTGATATGCGGGCGGATCGCGGCGCAGGTGGTCGGGCCAAAGCTGATGTTGGGCACGAAATGCCCGTCCATCACGTCGACGTGGATCCAGTCCGCGCCCTGTGCCTCCACGGCGGCGCATTCCGCGCCGAAGTCGGCGAAGTCGGCGGCAAGGATCGAGGGGGCGATTTTCAGGGATCGGTCGAAGGTCATGGCGGTCTTTCCGGCAGCAGGAACGTTGGCTGCCTCATACCCCGGCCTGCCGCCGGAGGATAGGCCGTCCGCGCGTTTTCCTGCGTTTCCGGCAAGGGATGGCCACCGAGTGCGGCAATCTCGTGCCCTGCGGGAACCCGTATCGCCAATCCGGCGTTTGCCCGCCGTTAACGAGGTGAGGAGCGTGAGCACATGTCACAGATCAGGGAAGGCTCCACAGTGGAGTGGGATTGGGGCAACGGCACTGCCGAAGGCAAGGTGCAAAAGACCTACACCCGCAAGATCACCCGCAAGATCAAGGGCAACGAGGTCACCCGCGACGGGTCCGATGACGATCCGGCCCTCTTCATCGAACAGGAAGACGGCGACGAGGTGCTCAAGCTCAAGTCCGAGGTCCGGCCGAAATGACCGCCGTGGCGGGCAGACGCCTGATCTATGTCAGCGATGACCAGCCGGGGATTTCCCGGCGGCGGCGCGGGCGCGGTTTTACCTACATCGCGCCTGACGGCACGACCATCGCGCGCGGCGCGGAACGCCGCCGGCTCGAGGCTCTGGCGGTCCCACCGGCCTACGAGGACGTGTGGATGTGCACGCTGGCCAACGGGCACCTGCAGGCCACGGGCCGCGACACCCGCAAGCGCAAGCAGTACCGCTATCATCCGGACTGGGCCGAAGCACAGGCGGCGACCAAATTCGCCGGTCTTGCCCGCTTCGGTCACGCGCTGCCAAGGCTGCGCCGCCGGGTTGCCCGTGACCTGAAGGAGAAAGAGGGCGAACACATCTTTGCCCTTGCCTGTGCCGTCACCCTGATCGACCGGACGGCCATGCGGGTGGGTGACCCTGCCTACACCCGTGAAAACGGCTCCTACGGGGCGCTCACCCTGCGCAACCGCCATATCGAGCTTGACGGCGACAAACTCCACCTGCGGTACCGCGCCAAGGGGGGCAAGAACGTCCGCCGCACCATGACCGACCGCAAGCTGGCCGGAATCCTCGACCGGATCGGCGATCTGCCGGGCAGGGAATTGCTCAGCTGGGTGGACGCGGACGGCACCGCGCATTCCGTCGGGTCCGCCGATCTCAACGCCTATATCTCGGACATCACCGGCGAGGATGGCGTAACGGCCAAGACCTTCCGGACGTGGGCGGGCACGCTGAGCGCCTTCAAGGTGGCCGAAAAGGGCGGGGCGACGATCAAGGCCATGTCCGAGGCCGCCGCGGACACCCTCAGCAACACGCCGACGATCGCGCGAAACAGCTACATCCACCCCGACGTGATCGCGCTGGTCAAGTCCGACCCGCTGGAACTCGAGGGGCTCGATCAGCGCGATCTCTTCGCCGCCGAGGGTCGGCTGCTGCGGTTCCTCGAGTACGGCTGAAGCCGGGTCAGCCGCCCGGCGATTCCAGCAGTGCAAGCAGATCGGCAAAGGTACTGCCGCGCCGGGGCAGGTCCAGACAGGCCTTCATGATCGCGTCGGCCCGCGCCGCGCCGATCGTCGGCACGGCGAAGCGCCGGAACTTGCCCGTGATCTCCGCCGTGCCAAACGGGCGTTCCGGCCCGCCCCGCGCATGAACCTCGACCGACTGCAGCCTGCGCCCGTCCCTCAAGGCAAGCGTGACATCTGCCCAGCGGCCCGCCGGATAGCGCGCCTCGTGCTCCGCGCCGACCGTCACGGTGGTGCGCCCCACGACCTCCGCGACCCGCCGGTCCTGCAGACCCGCGCCCGCGATATGGTCAAGCTGGATATCCCCGTGCACCAGCATCACCGCCACCGCGAAGGGCAGCGAATACTGCGCCTGCGAGGTCGTTTCCGGCAGACCGGGAAATAGCTGTGCGGCGTTGTGAAAGGTCCGGATCTCGACGCGTGCGACGTCGTCCGCGCCGATTCCATGCGCCAGTCGCAATTCACGCACCGCGTCGATGGCGGCATGGGCCCAGCGGCAGATCGGGTAGGGCTTGATGTATTGCAGCGGCACCTGCCAGACCTCGCCCAGGTCGGCCCAGTGGGGTTGCGCGGTCTCCGCCTCGACGGTCACCGCCGGCGCGCCGGTAAAGCCGAGCTCGGCCATCGTCAGGGCCGACACCCCGACAAGCGCCCCCATGCCGGACCCGTCATGCAGCATCGTGGGCGTCGCGATCTCGCGCATCATCTGGCTGCGCGGGCCGTGGTATTCCGCGATTCCAAGCGCCTCGCGAAGCTGTCCGGCCGTCGCGCCGCGCAGCCGCGCCCCCAGCGCCACGACCCCCAGCGCGTTCCACGCGCCGGAGGTGTGATAGTCGCTGACCGAGGCATGCAGCGCCGTCGCCGCGCGCCCGGCAACCTCGTATCCGGTCACAAGCGCCGCAAGCGCATCCCGGCCCGACAGCCCCGGCAGGTGCTGGCCAAAGCCCACCAGCGCCGGGACGACCGCGACGCCGGTGTGTCCCTTTGTCGGATTGTACCCGTCGTGGCCGTCGAGGTTGTCGATCTGCGTCGCCAGCGCAAAGGCCGCCCCGGCGAGGCTTGCGCTGCGTCCGTCGAACATCATCCACGCGGTGTCTTCGGCGCTCCCGGCCCCGTAGAGCCGCCGCGCCGTCTCGCGCGCGATCCGGCCCGCCTGCATCGGCGCGGCTGCGATGGCGATGCCCAGCGTGTCCAGGAGCAACAGGGCCACGCGGTCCAGCACGGTATCGGGAAAATGGTCGGTCGGGCGATGCCGGATGAAATGGTCGACATGCGCGGGCAGGGCGTGCGGCATCCTCGGTCTCCGGTGAATGCGGTGCCGACAGAATAGGCGGCCCGCAGCCCGATAATGCGCCATTCGCGACATCTGCGCGCCGTGTCTGGCGCAGGACCGCAAACCTGTTAACACTGCGCGCGTGACAAAGGGGGAGCACGCGATGGCCCAGACCACGCACGAGGCGGACGAGGACACCCGCAACCGCGATATCCGGATCTATGTGAACGGTGATATCGTGCACCGGAACGAGGCCAAGGTGTCGGTCTACGACGCCGGTTTCATGCTGGGCGACGGGATCTGGGAGGGCATGCGCCTCTACCAGGGAAAGTGGGCGTTCTTCGATGAACACATGGACCGCTTCTTCAACTCCTGCAAGGCGATCGATCTCGACGTCGGGATGGACAAGGCCGGCATCGCCGACGCGCTCCGCCGCACCGCCGAGGCGAACGGCATGACCGACGACGTGCACTGTCGCCTGATGCTCACACGCGGGATCAAGGACAAGCCGTTCCAGCATCCCGGCCTCAGCACCTCGGGTCCGACGCTGGTCATCATCATGGAACACTCCAGGCCGGTGGATCGCCTGCAGACCGCCGGCATCCGTCTTGCTTCCGTGCCGCAGGTGCGCGGGTTGCCGCATGCGCAGGACCCCAAGCTCAACAGCCATTCGAAACTCAACTGCATCATCGCCTGCCTGCAGGCCGAAGCGGCGGGCGCGGACGAGGCGCTGATGCTGGATCCGCACGGGTTCGTGAACACCACCAATGCCTGCAACTTCTTCATCGTCCGCCGGGGCGAGGTCTGGACCTCGACCGGGGACTACTGCATGAACGGCGTGACCCGGCAAAAGGTCATCGACCTGTGTCTCGATAACGGCATCCCCGTTCATCAAAAGAACTTCTCGCTCTACGAAGCCTACGGCGCGGACGAGGCCTTCCTGACGGGCACGTTCGGCGCGCAGACGCCGGTCGCCTCCATCGACGGCAAGAAAATCGGCAACGGCGACAGGCCCGTGACCCGGACGATCCAGGGGATGTACAAGGATCTCATCAAGAAACACGTGAACGGAGCGGCATGAGATGGCGGATGGCATGACGACGGGGCCGCGGTCCTACCTCGAACCGCTGAACCTGCGGGGGCGCATCTCGACACCGCAGCCCAAGGGGTTGCCGCTGGTCAACCTCGGCTTCAACGAATTGCCCTATGGCCCCAGCCCGAAAGTCGCCGCCGCCGTGGCCGAGGCCGCCGCGCAGGTCGCCTCCTACGGCACCCCGCTGTGCGACGGTCTGCGCGCCACGCTGATCTTCCACATGAACGCGATGGCCTATTCGCTGATGGCGATGATCGCCGTCGGCGGCTGCCTCACGGTTCTGGACCGGTTCCATTGGGGGCGGGCTTCTTCTGCCAGACGGTCTGGGTGGCCAGCACATGCGCCACCTCGGTCGCGCCGATCCCGAAGGCCAGCGCGCCGAAAGCCCCGTGGGTCGAGGTATGGCTGTCGCCGCAGTTGATCTGAAGCCCCGGCAGGGTCAGCCCCTGCTCCGGCCCCACCACATGCACGATGCCCTGTCGCGGATCGCGCAGGCCGAAGATCTCCAGCCCGTGGTCCGCCGCGTTGCGTTCCAGCGTACCGATCATCCGGGCGATGTCGGGGTCGGCGATACGGTCTCGCCCCCGCGTGGGCGCGTAGTGGTCGGCCACCGCGAAGGTCAGCCTCGGCTCCGCCACCCGCTGGCCCCGTTCCGCCAGCCGGGCGAAGGCGTGATGCGATCCCTCGTGAACGAGGTGCCGATCCACCCAGAGCAGCGACGTGCCATCCTCCCGCCGGAGGATTTCATGCGCGTCCCACAGTTTGTCCAGCAGGGTGCTTGGCTTTTTCATGAAAATGCACATAAAGTTCGGAAGGTTGAAATGCAACAGAATCCACCGCCGTGGCAGCGTCCTGCCAGGCCCGATCCGCCAGCCAGAGGGGATGCCGTGCCGGTCGTCGAGATACACCTGATCGAAGGCTACCCCGCCGAGGTGAAGTCACGCCTCGCCACCGCGCTGACGCAGGCCGTGCGGGTGGTGGTCCCCGCCCCGCCCGAGGCCGTGACCGTCCTGATGCACGATCTGCCCGCCAGCGACTATTACCGCGGCGGCAGCCCCCGCAAACCCGCCGACGCCCTGCCCGACCCCGCCGAGCTCGTGCGCGCGTACCTCGCGGCGATGGAGGCGCGGGATCTCGACAAGGCCCGCGCGATGCAGGGCGATGGGTTCGTCATGGTGTTTCCCGGCACGCCGCCGATGACCCGGCTCGAAGAACTGCTCGACTGGGCCGCGCCGCGCTACCGCTTCGTCACGAAACGCTACGCGGGGTTCGACACGGCGCCCGGCCCCGAGGCGGCGGTCGTCTACGCGCGCGGCACGCTCGAGGGCGAATGGCCCGACGGAACGGCCTTCGCCGGCATCCGCTTCATCGACCGGTTCGAGGTCACGCAGGGCAGGATCACCCGGCAGGACGTGTGGAACGACATCGCCGAGACACGTGCAAGCGAAAGGACCCCCGATGGCCGAGATTGACCCGATCACCCTCGCCGTGCTGGCGGGGCGCATGGAACAGATCGCCGACGAGATGGACGCGACCCTGTTCCGGGCGGCCTTCAATCCCATCATCGCCGAGGCGCACGACGCCAGCCACGGTCTCTACCACGCCGCGACCGGCGACACGCTGGTGCAGGGCAAATCCGGCCTGCCCATCTTCTTTGATCCGGTGTGGTTCGGCATCATCGTCGTGGTGGTGACCGAAATCAGCCTGATCACGCCGCCCGTGGGACTGAACGTCTTCGTGCTCAAGGGGGTTGTCGGCGACGTGTCGACCGGCACGATCTTCCGGGGCGTCACGCCGTTCTGGATGGTCGATATCCTGCGGCTGATCCTCCTGCTGGCCTTCCCGGCGCTGGTGCTGTTCCTGCGGCGACTTGCTGCTGGCCGGGCTCGTGCCGGGGCTGCTTCTTGCGGGCCTCTACGTGGACGCCGCGCCCGGGCGTGTCAGCTCAGGCCGAAGATGTCCCGTGTGAAAACCTTGTCCCCCACATCCGACAGGTCATCGGAAGCGCGGTTGGCGACGATCACGTCGCTTTGCCGCTTGAAGCTTTCCAGATCGCGGATCACGGCGCAATTGAGAAAGGTCTCCTGGTCGTAGGCGGGTTCGAAGATCACCACCTTGACCCCCTCTGCAAGGATGCGGCGGATCACCCCCTGCACGGAGCTCTGGCGGAAGTTGTCCGAGCCGGCCTTCATCACCAGCCGGTGTATGCCGACGACCTGCGGGTTGCGCGCCAGCACACGCTCGGCGATGAAATCCTTGCGAGTGCGGTTGGCGTCGACGACGGCGCGCATCAGGTTCTGCGGCACCGCCGAGAAGTTGGCGAGCAGCTGCTTGGTGTCCTTGGGCAGGCAGTAGCCGCCGTAGCCGAAGGAGGGGTTGTTGTAGTGGGTGCCGATGCGCGGATCGAGCCCGACGCCCTCGATGATCTCGCGGGCGTTCATGTTCTCGGCCAGCGCGTAGCTGTCCAGTTCGTTGAAGAAGGCCACGCGCAGCGCAAGGTAGGTGTTGGCGAACAGCTTGATCGATTCCGCTTCGGAGGGGCCGGTGTAAAGCACGGGCACGTCTTCCGACAGCGCCCCGTCGACAAGCAGTTTGGCAAACACCTTCGCCTCGTCGCGGCGCGAGCCGATCACGATGCGCGAGGGGTAGAGGTTGTCGTGCAGCGCCTGCCCCTCGCGCAGGAATTCGGGGCAGAAGATGATGTTCTCGGTGCCGAACAGCTTGCGCACCCGGTCGGTGAACCCCACGGGAACGGTCGATTTCACCACGATCGTCGCGTCGGGGTTGGTGTCGGTCGCCAGCTTGATGACCGCCTCGACGGAGGAGGTGTTGAAGAAGTTGGTTTCCGGGTCGTAGTCCGTCGGCGTGGCGATCACGATGAACCTTGCATCGCGGCAGGCGGCGGCGCCGTCGGTCGTCGCCTCGAGGTTCAGGGTCTTGGTCGCCAGCCAGTGTTCCAGTTCGACGTCCTCGATCGGTGAGGTGCGGGCGTTCAGTTGCGCCACACGGTCGGTCGACAGGTCCACGGCCGTGACGGTGTTGTGCTGGGCCAGCAGGACCGCGTTCGACAGCCCCACGTATCCAATTCCGAAAACAGCGATCTTCATCAAATTATCTTTCAGCCAATAACGCGCAACCTAGTCACACATTAGGCTGCCGCTGGCAATATCCGGCGGCCCGCGTCACCGGGCATCGGTGTCATTTTGCCCGCGGTCCGCCCGCGAAAGACGCAATCCGCGGGCAGGTCAGGCGATGTGCTGGATGGTCGAGAACCCTTCGAACACCGGTGTGCCTTCGTGCAGCTTGGCGGTGCCGCCGGCGCCCTTGTGCGATGCGCGGAACGCCTCGCTGCGGGTCCAGGCGCGAAAGGCCTCCTCAGAGCGCCAGACGGTATGGGAGGCGAACAGCACCTTGCCGTCCTGCTCCGGCCCGCGCAGCATGTGGAATTCGACGAAACCCTCCATCTCCTTGAGGTGGCTGTCGCGCCCCAGCCAGAGCGCCTCGAACGCCTCGGCGTTTTCCAGCGGCACGGTGAAGCGGTTCATGGCGATGTACATGGCGGTTCCTTCAGTTTGCGAACGCGGTGCAGGGGTCTGGCCGGTCAGCGGGGTCGGTGACGATGGTGGTGTCGAAGCGGGGGTCGGTGTCGGGCGCGGGGCGTTCCGCGAAACCGACGGCGTGGACCACGGTGTCGGGTGCGGCCCGTGCGATCAGCGCGGGCATGCCCCAGTCCTTTCGCGCGTGCCCCGTGCCCGCGATCACGACCACCGGTGCGCCGTAGGTGGCAAGTGCTTCGAGCGTGACGGCGGAGAAATGCGCGTCCCGCAGACGTTGCGCCTCGACCATGCCGGCCATCAGGTGCATCGGCATCGCCTCGCAGTGGGCGGCGAATTGCAGGGCGGCGCGGGTTTCCTGTTCCTCGGGGGGCAGTGGCGTGTCGAGTCCGAAGCGCCCGGCGTCGGGGCCGAACACCGTCGCGGCGCCGGTGTCGAATGCGGCCCGGACCCGATCACGGGGCAGGGCGGCGCCCACGACCGGCGTTTCGCCGAGGGCGGCAAAGACCGGGCGGTAGAGCGGGAAGTCGGGCCAGCCCGACGCGGCCCAGCCGATCCGGTCCGCCAGCCCGTCCAGATCCGCTCGGTCGTCCGCGTTGACCTGCGCGGCCTGCCCGGGTGTCAGCATCTCGAACACCACGACTTTGGGCGCGATCTCCGCGATCAGACGGGCCTGTCCGGCGTGATGGTCCGCGTTGTCGTGCACTTCGCCGAGGATGACGATGTCGGCGGCCTGCATCCGCGCGATTCCGCCGGCATCGGTGTCCGCCGGGGCGGGTGCCGGAATGGCCAAGAGGGCCGCGAGGAATACAGGGATGAGGCGCATGTCCGACCCTCGTTGTCTGAGCGCGATGTCGGAAGACTGCCCGCCGCAGGCGGGACAGTCCAGAGGGCGCGATGCCGCATCCGGGCCGGGCCGGATGCGGCGGGAGGCTTACTTCCAGCCGACTTCGTTGAAGATCTTCTGCGCGGTGGGCAGGTTCTTGGCCACGGCGCTGAGATCCACGTCATCGGCCTTGAACTCGCCCAGCTTGCCGACGCTCTCGCTCAACGCGACGCCCGGAACGGCGGGGTATTCGTCATTCCCGGCCGAGAAGTACTGCTGCGCCTGATCCGAGGCGAGGTATTCGAGAAAGGCGATGGCGTTTTCGCGGTTTGGCGCGTTTGCCGCCACGCCGCCGCCGGACAGGTTCATGTGCGCGCCTTCGGCGTCCTGTGCCGGAAAGATCCAGCCGATCTGGTCGATCTCGTCCGACAGGCCGTCGACGTCGGTGCGCAGGGCGCGGGCGAAGTAGTAGCTGTTGGCGACAGCGATGTCGCATTCGCCCGAGACGAGGGCACGCAGCTGGTCGGTATCGCCGCCCTCGGGATCACGGGCGAAGTTCGCGACCACGCCGGCCGCCCATTCACGTGCCGCTTCCTCGCCGTGATTTTCGATGATGGCGGAAAGCAGGGTCTGACCGTAGACGTTGGTGGACGACCGGTGGCAGACCATGCCCTTGTACTTGGGGTCAGCCAGCGACAGGTAGTCCATCGGCGGCTCGCTCACCTCGTCCTTGTCGTAGAAGATGATCCGCGCGCGCTGGGAAAAACCGAACCACTGGTTGTCGTTGTCCTGAAGGTTGGAGGGAATCCGCTCTTCCAGAACGTCGCTGTCGATGGATTGCAGCACGCCGGCGTCCTTGGCCCGTTGCAGGCGCGAGGTATCGACCGTGAGCAGGATGTCGGCGGGGGAATTGGCGCCTTCGGCCTGCATCCGCGCGATCAGTTCGTCCGCGTTGCCTTCGATCCGGTTGATGGTGATGCCGGTCTGTTCCGTGAAGTCGGAGTAGAGCCGTTCATCCGTGTCGTAGTGGCGGGACGAATAGAGGTTCACATCCCCTTCAGCGACGGCCGCGCCGGCGACCATTGCCGCCGTCAGGGCGATGGGGGTGAAACGTGCGGTTTTGGGCATCGAAATCTCCTGCCGATTAATTCCTACTTTTTTGATCAGATAACACAAGTCGCGGCGGATGCAATAATGCTTATTGAAATAGTCGGAAATTCGCCCTCGGAAGCGTCTTGGTTTGCCGGGTGGCGTGCGGGCCGGATGCGGCGGCGGCCGATTGCAGGGACGGCAGGGGCAGTCAGGACACCCGGACGCCCCGGACCCAGACGGATTTGACGACCGGGTAACGCTCAAGCGTCGTGAACCGCACGATGTCGGCGCGTTTGCCCAGTGTCAGCGCGCCGCGGTCCTGCAGCCCGACATGGGCCGCCGGGGTCGCGGTGACGGTCGCAATCGCACGGGGCAGGTCGCCCCAGAGTTCATCGAGGATCAGCGCGCCCTGCATCAGGGCTGCCGGAACGTAGTCCGATGACAGGATGTCCAGCCGGTCGGCCTCGGCCAGCGTGCGGGCGGCCACGTTGCCCGAGTGCGACCCGCCACGCACGAGGTTCGGCGCGCCCATGATCGTGGCGATGCCGTGGTCGTGGCAGGTCTCCGCCGCTTCGAGGGTGGTGGGAAATTCGGCGATGCTGACGCCCTGCGCGTGACTCTTGTCCACCTGGCCGGTCGTCGTGTCGTCGTGGCTGGCCAGTGTCGCGCCGTAGCGGTGCGCGGCGGCGACCGCCGCTGCCTCGTGGGCATCGCCCAGCCGGGCCTGCAACCCGTAGAGGAAATCGCGGTAGGCGTCGAAGCCTTCGGCGGACATGCCGTGCTTGCCACAGACGTAGTCGCGGAACTTGTCGAGGTCGCGGAACTGGCGCTGGCCGGGCGTATGGTCCATCAGCGACACGATCCCGATCTTGTCGGCGGGGCCGAACTCCGCCATTTCCTCGACCAGCGTTTCCGAGCAGATCTCGGCCCTGAGGTGGATGTGGTGGCTGATCTTGAGCACGCCGGCGGCGCGCATGCCGAGGATCTCGTCCGCCATCTGGCGGGCGTACTTGCCGTACCGCCGGTTGCCGTCGGAGATGATGGACCCGACCCGGATCGCGTCGAACACGGTGGTGATGCCGGTGCCCGCCAGCTCGCGGTCGTGGGCGAGGATGGCGGCGCGATGGGGCCAGTCCACCTTGGGGCGGGGGGCCATGTGCCGTTCGAGGTTGTCGGTATGCAATTCGATCAGGCCGGGGCAGAGGTAATCACCCGCGCAGTCCATGGCCCCGGGCACGGCGCTGGACCCGTGGGAGATATCGGCGATCCATCCGTCCCTTGTCACCAGCGTGCCGCGCACCACTTCGGTCGGCAGGACGATGCGGGCATTCGTGAAAACGGTCTCTTGTGTCATAGCAACGTCATATCCGGATGGCACGGCTCGCCGTACAGGTGAAAAGGATGGGTTCATGTTCAAACGGTATGCGGTCTATTACACGCCCCGCGGCGCGCTGGCGGACAGGGGCGCCGCATGGCTCGGGTGGGACATCGCCTCGGGCCGGAGCGTGGACCAGCCCGACCTGCCGGGCGAAGATTTGGCCACCCTCACGGCAACGCCGCGCAAGTACGGGTTCCATGCCACGATCAAGCCGCCCTTCACCCTCGCGGCCGGCACCGACGTGGCGGATCTGTCCCAGGCGGTGGCCCGGTTCTGCGCGCAGTTCGCGCCGGTCACGCTGGACGGTTTGCAGGTCAGCACTCTGGGCCGGTTCTTGGCGCTGACGCCCACGGGCGACCAGCAGGCGCTGAACGACCTCGCCAGCGAGGCCGTGATGCAGCTGGACGGCTATCGCGCGCCCGCCACGGCCGAGGAACTGGCGCGACGCCGGGCCAGCCCCCTGTCGCCCGAGCAGGAGCGCAACCTGCGTGACTGGGGCTATCCCCACGTGCTGGACCTGTTCCGGTTTCACATGACGCTGACGGGACGGGTGGCGCGGCCCGACACGGTGCGCCCCGTGGCCACCGCGCATTTCGAGGACTGCCTGCCGGCGCCCTTCGTGCTGGATGGCCTGACGCTCGTCGGGGAACGGCACGACGGGATGTTCGAAACCCTCCAAGACTACGCCCTCACCGGGTAGAGCGCGGCAAGCGCGCGGGTGACCGTATCTTCCAGCAGGCCCGAGTTGTCGATCGACACGACATCGATGCCGGGGGGCAGCGCGACGTCCGCCCGTGCCAGCCGCGACCCGATCTGGGCGGGCGTCTCGCGCCGGCGGGCGTGAAGCCGTGTTTCCAGAACCTCGGGATCGGCGGTGAGCGACAGGACGGTCAGGCGCGGAAACCGGCGATGGGCCTCGGCCAGGACGGACCGCGAGAGGTTGGCCAGCACGTCGCGGCCCTGCGCCGTCAGCGCGGTGGTCCCGGCCGGAATCCCGTAGCGCAGCCCGTGGGCCTGCCAGTGAAGCACGAAATCGCCCTGCGCGCGGCGGCGTTCGAAACCCGCGTCGTCCTCGGGTTCGAACACCTCGCCCCCGGCGCCGGGGGGCCGGGTGATGACCCGGCGCACCGCGACCAGCGCGGGCACGCGCGCCACCATCCCGGCCATCACGGAATCCTTGCCGACCCCGGACGGCCCCACCACGGCGATGAACCGGCCCTCCGTCACGACAGCCCCGGGGTGAAGCGGGTCACGTCCACCTCGCGGTCGCAGACCCTGGCGCGCGCCGCCTCGTCGTGGAAGATGCCGACGATGGCCGCGCCGCGGGCCTTGGCCTCTTCGATCAGCGCGAGGACGGTTTCCCGGTTGGCCGCATCAAGGCTCGCCGTCGGTTCGTCCAGCAGAAGCACGGGAAAGGCATGGGCAAAGCCGCGGGCGATGTTCACGCGCTGCTGCTCGCCCCCCGAAAAGGTCGTGGGGCTCAGCCGCCAGAGCCGTTGGGGTATGTTCAGCCGGGCCAGAAGGTCGCCCGCGCGGGCACGCGCCGCCCCGGTGTCATGCCCGGTCCGCAGCAGCGGTTCCGCCACCACGTCGAGCGTCGGCACCCGCGGCACGACCCGCAGGAACTGGCTGACGTAGCCGAGGGTGTCGCGGCGCAGGGCGAGAATGTCGCGCGGCGCCGCCCGCGCCACGTCCACCTCGCCGATCCGGATGCTGCCGGAGGCGGCGAGGTAGTTGCCGTAGAGCATGCGCATCAGCGTCGACTTTCCCGCGCCGGATGCGCCGATCAGCCCGACACATTCCCCGGCGGCAACCGAAAGGGCCGCGTTCTCCATCACCGGGATGACGGTGCCGCCCTGGTTGTGGAGCGTGAAGGACTTGCAGAGATTTTCGACGTGAATCATGGAAACAGCCTGTTCTTTGGAAAAGGGGTGCCGGTCATACCTGAAGCACGGAAGACACCAGCAGCTGCGTATAGCCGTGCTGCGGGTCGTCCAGCACCTGATCGGTGAGCCCGGTTTCGACGACGTGACCGTCCTTCATCACCATCAGCCGATCGGCAAGCAGCCGGACCACGGCAAGATCGTGGGTCACGATGATCGCGCTGAGACCCATCTCGCGCACAAGGCCACGCAGGAGGTCGAGCAGCCGGGCCTGCACGCTCACGTCCAGTCCGCCGGTCGGTTCGTCCATGAACACCAGCCGGGGCCCGGTGACGAGGTTGCGGGCGATCTGGAGGCGCTGCTGCATGCCGCCCGAAAAGGCGCTGGGCCGGTCGTCGATCCGGTCTTCGGCAATCTCCACACGCCCCAGCCAGTCGGCCGCGTTGGCCCGGATGTCGCCGTAGTGCCGTGCCCCGACGGCCATCAGCCGCTCGCCCACGTTGCCCCCGGCGCTGACGTTCATCCGCAACCCGTCGCGCGCGTGCTGATGCACGAAGGCCCAGTCGGTGCGCCCCAGCATCCGCCGCTCCGGTTCGGTCATGGTGACGGTATCGCGCAGGTCCCCGGCACGGGTGTCGAAACGCACCGCGCCACGGTCGGGGGCCTGGTGCCCGGCCAGGCAGTTGAGCAGCGTGGACTTGCCCGATCCGCTTTCCCCGACGATCCCCATCACCTCGCCGGGGTAGAGATCGAAGGAGACATCGCGGCAGCCGATCCGGCGACCGTAGCTTTTCGACAGGGAATCGACCTGGAGCAGGGGGGTCATGCCGCGTCCTCCTTCGGGGACGATCCTTTTGCGCCGACGTGGCCCGCCGCGCGCCGCGACCCGCAGTAATCCGTGTCCGAACACATGAAGAGCCGTCCGCCGCTGTCGTCGACGATCAACTCGTCGAGATAGCTGTCCACGGCCCCGCAGAGGTCGCAGGCATGATCCGCCTTGCTCGCCTCGAAGGGGAAATCCTCGAAATCGAGGCTGGTCACGCGGGTGTGGGGCGGCAGGGCATAGATCCGCTGCTCGCGTCCCGCACCGAAGAGCTGGATCGCGTCCATGGTCAGCTTCGGATTGTCGAACTTGGGGATCGGCGAGGGATCCATCACGTAGCGGTCCTCGACACGGACCGGATAGGCGTAGGACGTCGCGATCGCGCCGTGCTGGCTGATGTCCTCGTAGAGCTTGACGTGCATCAATCCGTATTCCTCGAGGCTGTGCATCTTGCGGGTCTCGACCTCGGACGGCTCCAGGAACCGGAGCGGTTCGGGGATGGGCACCTGGTAGACGAGGACCTGGTCCTCGCGCAGCGGGACTTCGGGGATCCGGTGGCGGGTCTGGATCACCGTGGCCTCCGCGGTCCGTTCGGTCGCGGCGACACCCGCCGTCCGTTCGAAGAACCGCCGGATGGACACGGCGTTGGTTGTGTCGTCGGCGCCCTGGTCGATGACCTTGAGCGTATCGCCGGGGACCAGTACGGCCGCGGTGACCTGCACCCCTCCGGTGCCCCAGCCGTAGGGCATCGGCATTTCCCGGCTCGCGAACGGCACCTGGTATCCCGGGATCGCGAGGCCCTTGAGGATGGCGCGCCGGATCATGCGCTTGGTCTGTTCGTCGAGGTAGGCGAAATTGTAGGCAGCGTCGGTCATGGCACGCGCGGCTCCTTTCCACTGGGGGTCGTCTCTTGAGGTGCGGCAATCGCGCAGAAGCAAGACCCGGTCAGATCCTGCGCCCGCCGATGGCCCCGATCTCTGCCAGGACGCGATCCAGGTCGGACGTGACCCGTTCGCGCGACAGGCGCAGGACGCCATATCCCGACGCCTGCAGGCCGGCATCCCGGCGCGCCAGCAGCACCGCATGCTGCCCCGGTCCGGTGATCTCGATCACGAGGCGTGCCGCGGGACAGAAGAAGTCGACGACCAGCCCGGCGATGGGGGCCTTGCGACGGAACTTGAGACCCGCCACCTGACGGTTGCGCAACGCCTGCCACAGGACGTCTTCCGCCCGCGTCATCCAGCGCCGTTGCGCCCGGGCCTTGCGGATATGAGCGGGTTTTCCGGACATGGCGCGAGCTTGCCGTCGGCTTGATGAACGACGCGTTAATCCTGCATGCCAAATCTGCCCGCGGACGGCGCCCCCTCACCCCCAACCCCCTCTCCCCTTGGGGAGAGGGGGCTCGCCGTCGTTCCGGACGCACCGCGTGGAGATGATACCGTCCGCGAATCTCCGGGCGGATCTCCCCTCTCCCCGAGGGGAGAGGGGCCGGGGGCGAGGGGGGCTTTGCGCAGGTCATTCCGCGGCATCCTTCCCGGCGCCGGTGGCGTCGCGCCGCAGCTTCCTGATCAGTTCCAGCTCGGACTGGAAGTCCACGTAGTGCGGCAGCTTTATGTGCTCCAGAAAGCCGGTTGCCTGTATGTTGTCGGAGTGGCTGAGGACGAATTCCTCGTCCTGGGTCGGGGCTCCCGTGTCGTCTTCGCCCAGTTCCTTCCAGCGCAGCGCGCGGTCCACCAGCGCCATCGAGATCGCCCTGCGTTCGGACATGCCGAAGGCGAGGCCGTAACCGCGGGTGAACTGGGGCGGTTCGGTCTTCGATCCCTTGAACTGGTTCACCGTCTCGCATTCCGTGATCTCGATCTCGGCGACCTCGACGGTGAAGCCCAGTTCCGGCAGTTCCATTTCCACGGCCAGCGTGCCGATGCGCAGTTCCGCGACGAAAGCGTGGTTCCGGGCGTAGCCGCGCTGGGTGGAATAGGCCATGCCGAGGATGAAGCCTTCGTCGCCGCGCGCCAGCGCCTGCAGGCGCAAGGACCGTTCAGCGGGAAGTTCCAGCGGCGTGCGGGTCAGGTCCGCCGGCTCCGCCGATCCCGCGGGTTCGTCCTGGACGAGATTTTCCCGGTCGAGAAACCCCATGATGTGGGGCACGGATGCCGGATCCGCCGTCTTGCGCGGCGCGGGGGGCGGCGCGCCCTCTGCGGCCAGCGTGAAATCGAGCAGGCGGTGCGTGTAATCGAACGTGGGCCCCAGCAGCTGTCCTCCGGGGGCGTCCTTGAAGGTGGCCGAGACCCGGCGGTCGCAGTGCATGCTGCCGGTGTCCATGCCGCGGGTCGCGCCGAAGCGGGGCAGGGTCGTGCGGTAGGCCCGGATCAGGAAGATGGCTTCGATCAGGTCGCCGCGCGACTGCTTGATCGCCAGCGCCGCGAGGTCCGGATCGAAGAGCGATCCCTCCGCCATCACCCGGTTCACCGCCAGTTTCAGCTGCTCGCGGATCTGCGCGACGGAGAGTTCGGCCACCTGCGGGTCTCCGCGGCGCTCCTCGGCGAGCCAGGCGTGCGCGTTGTCGATGGCGTGTTCGCCTCCCTTGACGGCGACGTACATCAGGAAACCCTCGTGCTGCGGGGCAGCGCGGCGATATGCGGCCCGGCGGTGAAGAAGAAGTCGTTGCCCAGCGGAAACAGGGCGGCGTTCCGCGCGAACCTTTCCGTTTCCGGCAGGGACAGGCGCGCGGTGTCACGTATCCCGGGGCCGCGGAGGGTGGCGCCCTCGGGGGCGAGCGCGGGCAGCTCCACGATCAGCGTGGTGGAGCGGTCGGGATATTCCGGCGTGCCGAGGGGGAAGGTCTGCGGGGCCAGCGCGTCCCATGTTCCCAGCGCGAAGGCGGCGCCGTCCGGGTCGGCAAGGGGGGCCCCGGTGTGGAAGGTGATCCAGTCGCGGATCGCCTGGCTGTCGTGACCCGGCGGAAGATGGACCGGCGTGTCAGGGTCGCAGAGCGTCAGCAGCAGCGTCCCCGCCGCGACGGAGAGCGGCGCGGGCGGCACGGCGCCCCCGATGGACGCGATCTCGCCGGGGCGGGCCATCACCTGCATGATGGTGCGAAACGCGGTCGCAGCCTCGATGGGGGCGTCGGCGAAACCGCCGGTCAGGGCCTGGGTCTGCATCAGTCCTCCCCCCGCGCCATGGTGAAGAAATCGACCTTGGTCGCGGCGGCCTTGGCGGCGCGCGCCGTCCGGCGTTCGCGGGCGGCGGCGGCCAGCGGGTCCAGCACCTTCTCGCGGATGTCGGCCGCGGCGCCGGTCTGCATCGCGGCGTCCAGCAAGGCCGCACGCAGCGCCTTGGTCCGGTCGCGGCCCTGCACGTAGGCGTGGCCGTCCTCACCGGTCGAGAGGCGCACCGAACAGCGCGTCACCGTGACTTCGCCGAGGTTGAAGGCGGCGCCGACGGCACCCGCCCGTCCCCGGACCATGACGCTGCCGATCTCGGGCGCGCGCAGCACCTGGTGGTCGAAGCCCCGGTCGAGCCTGCGCCAGGCGCTGTCCAGTTCGGTCGGGTCGCATTTGGCAAGCAGGCTCATCCAGCCTTGCCGATCCGTGGTCCGGTCTTGTGTCGCGGTCATCTAGACACCTTGTGGATTTGTCTAACTTGCTATACAACTAGACAAATCATGGCGGATTCGCCGCTTCGAGACAAGCCCTGCAACCATGAAACTTTGGTGACACATGCCCCGCACCCCGATCTGGCGGTCCATTGCCGACACCCTTGGGGCTGAGATCGCCGACGGCCAGTACGGGCCGGGTGACAAGCTGCCGACGGAGGCGGCGCTGGCCGCGCGGTTTGGCGTCAACAGGCACACTGTCCGTCATGCGCTGGCGGCGCTGGCGGAGCGGGGGGTGGTCCATGCCCGGCGCGGCGCGGGTGTTTTCGTGACGCAGGTGCCGACGGATTATCCCATCGGCAAGCGGGTCCGCTTTCATCAGAACCTCAGTTCGGCCGGCCGGGTGCCGACCAAGCGCCTTCTCGCGATGCAGACCCGCGCGGCGAGCCCCACGGAACGCACGCTGCTCGATCTGGAAGAGGGGGCGGAGGTGCATGTCGTCGAGGGGCTGTCGCTTGCGGACGATCTGCCCGTCGCCGTCTTCACCAGTGTTTTCCCGGCGGCGCGCCTGCCCGACCTGCCGGCGCATCTGGGCGCGGTCGGGTCCGTCACGGAGGCGCTGCGCCGGTCGGGGGTGCCTGACTATACCCGCGCGTCCACCCGGCTAAAGGCCAAGCTCGCCACCGCGACCCAAGCGTTGCACCTTCAGGTGCGCGAGGGGGCGCCGGTCCTGTTTTCCACGTCGGTCAACGTGGATTCCGAAGGCAGGCCGGTGGAGTTCGGCAGCACGTGGTTCGCGGGAGACAGGATCACCCTGACGCTGGAGGGCGACTAGGCGCGTCCCGGCCCGCCGATCAATCGGCTTGGTCCCCGCGGGGGCGGCCGATATGCTGCAGTGATCACACCGGGGCCGCGCCCCTGTCGTTCGGAAGGATCGTGAATGAAAGACCAGGTCTTTGGCCAGTGCCTCTGCGGTGCGGTGAGCTTCTCGGTGGCGGGGGCCCTGGATGCCCTCTACCTCTGCCACTGTTCGCGCTGCCGCAAGGATAGCGGGTCGGCCCATTCGGCCAACCTGTTCGCCGGGGATGCGACGCTGTGCTGGTCGGCCGGCGAGGACAGGGTCAGGGTCTTCCGTCTGGCCGGCACGCGGCACGTGAAGAGCTTCTGTGCCGAGTGCGGCTCCGCCCTGCCGTACGCGACAGGTGACGGCGGTGCCGTGGTCGTGCCCGCCGGGTCGCTGGACAGTCCGGTCGCGCTGCGGCCCCGCGCGCACATCTGCCATGCCAGCCGGGCGGCGTGGGATGACGATCTGGCCTCGGTCCCGAGGATCGACGGGCTTCCCGGTTGACGCGTCAGGCCGCGCGGGACCGCGCCGGGACGATCGGCTTCTAGCCTGCGTACCTTTCCAGGAAGGCCTCGGCCGGAAGCGCGCGGAAGTCCTCCAGCGCGTCGCGCAGGCGGGCATGCGGCCAGTCCCACCATGCCAGCGCCATCAGGCGGTCGGCGATGGTGTCGGAGAACCGTACCCGCAGGGGAACGGCGGGGATCCCCGCGACGATCATGTAGGGGGGTACGTCGCGGGTCACGATGGCGCCGCCCGCCACGACGGCGCCGTGGCCGATGGTCACCTCGGGCCGGACCTGCGCGCCGTGACCCAGCCATGTGTCATGGCCGATGACGGCGCGGCGGCTGCGGCGGTGAGCGAACCAGTCGTGGTCCGGTTCGGCGTCGTCGAAATAATCCGCGGAGCGGTAGTGGAAGTGGTGCAGGCTCGCCTTTTCCATCGGATGGTCGGTGGCGCCGATGCGCACGCAGGACGCGATGTTGGAGAACTTGCCGACCTCCGCGTTGGCGATGTCGGCGTTGCGGTCGCAGTAGGAATAATCCCCCAGGTGGCTGTGTGCCACGCGCGACCCGCGCCCGATCTCGACGTAGGCGCCGAAGGTGCTGTCGGTAATTTCGCAGTCGGGATGCACGAAGGGAAGGTGCGGTTTCAGGCGGGTCATCAGTGTGCGCCTCCGTCGCCGGAAATCAGGCGGCGGCGCAGCCATCCGGACAGGCTGTCCATCGCCATCACCATCAGCACGATCAGCACGATGTAGTAGGTCACTTCTTCCCAATCCTTCTGGGTGATGATCGCCTGCGTCAGCAGCAGGCCGATGCCGCCGCCGGTGATCGCGCCGATGATGGTGGCGGATCGGGTGTTGGATTCAAGGTAATAGAGCACCTGGCTCAGCAGGACCGGGGTGATCTGCGGGATCACGCCGAAGCGGTAGCGTTGCAGCGGGGCCGCCCCGGTCGAGGCGATGCCCTCGATCTGCTTGTCGTCCACGTTCTCCAGCGCTTCGGAGAAGATCTTGCCGAAGGTGCCGGTGTCGGTGAGCATGATCGCCAGCGAGCCGGTCAGCGGACCGGGGCCGAAGGCGCGGCTGAGTACGATGGTCCATATCAGGCCATCCACGCCGCGCAGGAAGTCGAAGATGCGCCGGGCGGTGAACCGTGCCGCCCCGAGCGGGGTAAAGTTGCGCGCGGCGAGAAAGCCCATGGGCAGCGCGATGATCGCGGCCCCGAAGGTGCCGAGAAACGCCATCAGGATGGTTTCGACCAGCGCCCATGCGACATCCGCGTGCCGCCACATCTTGTTGTTCCAGAAGTCGGACCACATCGCGCCGTAGTCGCCGGTGGCGATCAGCTCCGTCAGGCCCATCCCGTGAAACGGGCTGTCGAGGGTGAAGAAGAACAGTTCCCACCCGGTAAAATAGCGGAACACCTCGGTCCGGTTGCGGGTGATGGTGACGCGGCCCGCGTCCGTGGTGATCGCCACGCGGTTGCGGGATGCGTTGATCCATTCCGGCACGTCGC
Source organism: Sulfitobacter alexandrii (assembly GCF_001886735.1). NCBI lineage: Bacteria > Pseudomonadati > Pseudomonadota > Alphaproteobacteria > Rhodobacterales > Roseobacteraceae > Sulfitobacter > Sulfitobacter alexandrii. Next base: position 2,987,516 of record NZ_CP018076.1, on the reverse strand, counting down.
CCGGCGGCAGTTCCGCGTTGACGCCGGTTCGGCCCGGCTGCGCCGTCACGGTGCCGTAGCCGGGAATGTCGTAGCGGACGGTGTCGCCAAGGGTGACGATGTGCCCGCCGCCGAGATCGACGGTGGAGGCGGGGCCGAGGCGCACCCAGTCGGGGCTTTCGCCAGCGGGATAGGCGCCCTTGCGCTCGCCCTCGATCGCGATGGTGACCTCGCCGTTGCGGTTGTCCTGCGTGACGTGCGTCTTGTAGCTGTAGACGTCGCGCAGCAGCGTGTTCATGTTGTCCACGCTGACCCGGTCGCGCAGGCCGGGCACGTCGAAGGCGAAGAAGACATAGACCAGATAGACAGCGATCAGCGCGGGGGCGGCGCATGCAGCGAGACGCTTGCGGGCGATCAGTTTGTCGGCTTGCAGGGTGAGGCTGGCGGTCGTCACAGGATGGCTCCCTTGTCCTTGTAGGCCTTGCCGTGGGTCAGGCGGTTGCGGGCATAGCTGGAGAGTTGATCGACGATCACGATGGCGCCGAACAGCAGCAGGAAGATCGCCGCCGCCTCGTCGAACTTGCCCTGCCCCCAGGACATGGTGTTGCGCAGGTCGTAGCCGATGCCGCCCGCGCCGACGAAGCCGAGGATCGCGGAGGCGCGGATGTTGATCTCGAACCGCAGCAGCGCGTAGCTGAGGTAGTTGGGCGCGACCTGCGGCACCACGCCCAGCATCATCCGCTGCATCCACGACGCCCCGACCGACGCGAGCCCCTCGACCGGCTTGAGCGACGCGTTCTCGTTCACCTCGGAGAACAGTTTGCCCAAAGCCCCGATGGTATGCAGGCAGATGGCGATCATGGCGGGCACGGGTCCGCCGCCCAGAAGGAAGATCAGGATCAGGGCGATGACGATTTCGGGCACGGCGCGCAGGATGTCCAGCACCCGGCGGACGGGCGCGACGATCCACGTTCGCGGGGCAAGGCCACGGGTCGCCAGCAGCGCGGCGAAGAGGGCCAGCAGGGCGCCCAGCAACGTGGCCGCGGCGGCGATGTTGATGGTCTCGACGAGGGAGGGCAGGTATTTCAGGAAATAGCCCGGCAGCAGGTGCGCGCGGGACAGCGCCTCGCCGATCACGTCGGCCGGAAAGTCGAGGATATTGCGCCATCCGTCCCAGAAGCCACCGGCGTTGCGTGCGTCCGCCGTGGCAAAGCCGGCAACCATCAGGGCCACGAACAGGATCAGCAACACCATGTTCATGACGCGCTTCTGACGCATCGCGGCAAGATACTGCCCGCGGATATCCTGTGTCGTATCGGCCATGCCCACCCCTTTCAAAAAATTGCAGGCCCCGACATGACACCGGGGCCTGCAGCGCGACTTAAATGACTTTGATCAATTCGATTCGGCCTTGCGGGCTTCGACGATCGACACGTAGGCGTCGTGGGTGATCGGATCGAAGCCCAGGCTCTCGCCCGCCGCCACGCCGTAGGCGCAGTCGGGGTCGGTTTCATAAAGGTTGTCGACCAGCGCGGTCATCTTGGCCTTGACCTCTTGCGGGAGATCCTTGCGCAGCACGACGGGGCCTTCCGGGATCGGCTTCGACCGCCAGATTTCCACGAGGTCGTTCATGTCCACCAGGCCCGCGTCCACGGCCTTGCGCAGGGCGCCGGAGTTGTAGCCGTCTTCCCAGTTGCCCTGGCCGTCGGCCCAGGTCACGCCGCCGTCGATGTCGCCGTTGGCAACCGCGACGATGGTCTGCTCGTGACCGCCGGTGAACTTGACCTCGCCGAAGTAGTCGCCGGAGTTCATGGTGATGCCTTCACCGGCCTGCGGGATCTCGATGGAGGGGATCAGGTAGCCGGAGGTGGAGTTCGGGTCGCCGAAGCCGAAGACCTTGCCCTGCATGTCTTCCAGCGAGGTGATGCCGCTGTCCTTGCGGGCGAACCCGATGGAATGGTAGCCGTAGGAGCCGTCGAGGTTGATCTTGACCAGCACGGGTTCGACCGCTTCGGGGTCCTGGATGTAGACGGCGGCGTAACCCGAGGCGCCCATCCATGCCATGTCCAGCGTGCCGCCCAGCAGGCCCTGGATCACGCCGTTGTAGTCTGCGGGGGCGAAGAGCTTGGTTTCCACGCCCAGTTCCTCGGACGTGTAGTCGGCAAGGCACTGGTAGCTGTTCAGCCGGTCCTGCGCGTTCTCGCCGCCGAGGATGCCGATGCGGAATTCGTCGATCCCGTTGGTCTGGGCAAGGGCGCCCGTGCTCAGGGCCGTGGTGGCGAGTGCCGCTGCGAAAAACTTGTTCATGTGTTTTCTCCGGTTGGTTGGATGCGCCGCCCGGTCCTGCCGGTGCGGGTTGGGTTTTCAGGCGAGTGCGTGGTCGAGGGTTTCGATCGAGGTCGAGGTCGCCGCTTCGGAAAAGGAGGCGTCGGCCCCGTAGATCTCGCGGGCCATCGCGGTGGTCAGTTGTTCGGGCAGGCCGTCGAAGACGATCTTGCCGTCGCGCATCCCCACCACGCGGTCGCAGTAGCGGCGCGCGGTGTCGAGGGTGTGCAGGTTGGCGATGATGGTGCGGCCGTCCTCTTCGTGGATGCGGCGCAGGCTTTGCATCACGATCTGGGCGTTCATCGGGTCGAGCGATGCGATGGGTTCGTCCGCGAGGATGATCCGGGGATCCTGCATCAGCGCCCGTGCGATGGCGACACGCTGCTGTTGGCCGCCCGACAGCGCCTCGGCCCGCTTGGTGGCGTGTTCGGCGATCCCCAGCCGGTCGAGGATGTCGATGGCGCGATGCACGTCCGAGGTCGGGTAGATGCTGAACATGCTGGCGAGGGTGGAGCGGCGGTTGAGCGTGCCGTGCAGCACGTTCGACACCACGTCCATGCGGGGCACGAGGTTGAACTGCTGGAAGATCATCGCGCAGCGCGACTGCCAGTCGCGCCGGGCCTTGCCGGTCAGCGCGGTGATGTCGTCGCCTTCGAAGGTGATCTGGCCCGACGTGGCATCGGTGAGCCGGTTCAGCATGCGCAGCAGCGTGGACTTGCCAGCGCCCGAGCGGCCGATGATCCCGATCATGCACGGCCGGTCGATATCGAGGTTCGCGGACTTTACCGCGACATTCGGGCCAAAGGATTTGGTCAGGTCGGTCAGTTTCAGCATGGTGCCCCCAATGTTCGAGGCATCATCTGTCAGCGCAGGCTTGCACGTGTGTGTCGTTTTGACGAAACTTTTGTAACGCCCCCGGCGGTGCGGCCATCGGGATGCCTTAGGAGGTGACAGGACAACCCGGACGCTGGACTTCCGGCGTTGTTAGCGCTAACGGTGTCAGGGCCGGCGCCGCACGGTACCGTCGCCCGAGCCGAATCGATGGAGGAACCCATGCTGAACCAGACCGTCGCCCGCGTGACCGACCGCATCGTCGCCCGCAGCGCCGAGGGGCGCGCCGCCTATCTGGACCGGATGGCACGGGCCGCGCAGGAGGGACCGGCCCGCGCGCATCTATCGTGCAGCGGACAGGCCCATGCCTATGCCGGGGCGGGACAGGACCAGGACGCCCTTGCGACGCAGTCGGCGGGCAACATCGGGATCGTCACCGCCTACAACGACATGCTGTCCGCGCATCAGCCGTTCGAACGCTTTCCCGAACTGATCCGCAACGCCGCCCGCGCCGCGGGCGGCACGGCGCAGGTCGCAGGCGGTGTGCCCGCCATGTGCGATGGCGTGACCCAGGGCACACCGGGCATGGAGCTGAGCCTGTTCTCGCGCGACGTGATCGCGATGGCCGCCGGTGTCGCGCTCAGCCACAACACCTTCGACACCACCGTCTACCTCGGCGTCTGCGATAAGATCGTGCCGGGCCTCGTGATCGCGGCGCAGGTGTTCGGGCATCTGCCCGCCGTTTTCCTGCCTGCCGGGCCGATGACCTCGGGCATTTCCAACGACGAAAAGGCGGAGGTGCGCCAGAAATTCGCCGCCGGTGAGGTCGATCGCGCGGTCCTGATGCAGGCGGAGATGGCCGCCTATCACGGGCCGGGGACCTGCACCTTCTACGGCACCGCGAACACCAACCAGATGCTGATGGAGTTCATGGGGCTGCATCTGCCCGGTTCCAGCTTCGTCAATCCCAACACGCCGTTGCGCGACGCGCTGACCGATGCGGGGGCGCGGCGGGCCCTGTCGATCAGTCATCTGGGCAACGAGTATATCCCCACAAGCCAGGTGCTGGACGAGAAGGCTTTCGTGAACGGCATCGTGGGGCTGCACGCGACGGGGGGCTCCACCAACCTGCTGATCCACCTTGTCGCGATGGCGCGGGCAGGGGGGATCATCCTCGACTGGCAGGATTTCTCGGACCTGGCCGACGTGACACCGCTGCTGGCGCGGGTCTATCCCAACGGGCTCGCGGACGTGAATCATTTCCACGCGGCCGGGGGGCTCGGGTTCATGATCGGGCAGTTGCTGTCGGCGGGTCTGTTGCACGAAGAAGTGACGACGATCATGGGGCAGGGGCTTGGCCTTTATACCCGCGAGCCGCGGCTGAAGGACGGCGAGCTGACGTGGGAGGACGGCGCGGGCGAGAGCCAGAACGACCGCATCCTGCGCCCGGTCAGCGATCCTTTCCAGCCGACCGGAGGGCTGCAGCGGATGGACGGGTTGCTGGGGGCCGCCGTCTGCAAGGTTTCGGCGGTGAAGCCGGAGCATCATGTGATCGAGGCCCCGGTGCGGGTGTTCCATGACCAGGATTCGGTCAAGGCGGCCTATCAGGCAGGGGAGTTCGAGGAGGACGTGATCGTCGTCGTCCGCTTTCAGGGGCCCAAGGCCAACGGGATGCCGGAACTGCACAGCCTGACCCCGGTGCTGGCGAACCTGCAGGCGCGCGGCCTGAAGGTGGCGCTGGTGACGGACGGGCGCATGTCCGGTGCCTCCGGCAAGGTCCTGAGCGCGATCCACGTCTGCCCCGAGGCCGTCGACGGCGGCGCCATCGCCAAGTTGCAGGACGGCGACGTGCTGCGCGTGGACGCGGCGAAGGGCCGGATCGACATCGTGACCGAGGGGGTGCTGGACCGCCCCTGCGTGACCGCGGACCTTGCGGCCAACGGCTTTGGGCAGGGGCGCGAGCTGTTCCACCATTTCAGGACGCTGGTCGGCGCGGCCGATACCGGTGCCAGCAGCATCTAGAACGGGAGACAGACCATGACCCCAGCCGAAAGCAGCCGCGCGGCCCGTGACCTGTGCCGGATGGCGCCCATCATTCCCGTGCTCGTGGTCGAGGACGTGGCCCACGCCCGCCCCCTAGCCGAGGCGCTGGTGGAGGGCGGGCTGCCGGTGCTCGAAGTCACCCTGCGGACCGACGCCGCGCTGGCGGCGATTGCCGAGATGGCCAAGGTCGACGGCGGCGTCGTGGGCGCGGGCACGTTGATCACCGCGCGGGATGTGACCGACGCGGTCCGGGCCGGTGCGCGGTTCGGGGTGTCGCCGGGCGCGACGGACGACCTGCTTGCGGCGACGGAGGCGGCCGACCTGCCGATGCTGCCGGGCGCGGCCACGGCAAGCGAGGCCATGCGCCTGCTGGCGCGCGGATACGACATGCTGAAATTCTTTCCCGCCGAGGCGGCCGGCGGGGCCGCCCTGCTGAAATCGCTTGGTGGTCCGCTTCCGCAGATTTCCTTCTGCCCTACGGGTGGGGTCAGCCCGTCGAACGCGGCGCAGTACCTGCGGCTGCCGAACGTGGTCTGTGCCGGGGGCAGCTGGGTGGCGCCTGCCGATCTGGTCCGCGTTGGAGACTGGCGCGCGATCACCGAGCTTGCGCGCGAGGCGGCGGCCCTGGCCTGAAACCCGCGGGTTCGCGTTATCCGCATGTCGCGCGGCGTCGGGCCGGTCGCCGGAGTATTTGGGGCATAAAGAAGCGAAAGCGGCGTGGTTTCCGGCGGTCCGCCCGGCTATGAAGGCGGCGGACCAGCCGGAGGACGACATGCCGAAAATACTGATCACGCGGCCATTGCCGGAGAATGTGGTGGCCGAGGCGCGGCGGCATTTCGATGTCGAGGTGCGGTCGGAAACCCTGCCGCTGACGGCAGAGGAGAAGGCCCGCGCGCTGGCCGGGTTCGACGGGGTGCTCGCCACGCTGGGAGATACCTTCGACGCGTCGTTCTTCGACGGGACGCCGCGGTGCCGGATCATCGCCAACTTCGGCGTGGGCTATAACCATATCGACGCGGAGGCGGCCTGCGCCGCGGGGGTCGCGGTCAGCAACACGCCAGGCGCGGTCACGGATGCGACCGCCGACATTGCGATCACGCTGATGCTGATGACCTGCCGGCGGGCGGGCGAGGGGGAGCGGCTGGTGCGCAGCGGCGATTGGCCGGGCTGGCATCCCACCCAGCTTCTGGGGATGCACGTGACCGGCAAGACGCTGGGCGTCGTCGGGATGGGGCGCATCGGCAAGGCCATCGCGCAACGTGCCGCGATGGGGTTCGGGATGAAGGTGGTCTTCTACAACCGGTCTGCGGTGACGGACCTGCCGTTCGAGGCAACACGGCTGGACCGTCTGGAGGAGGTGCTTGGCGCGGCCGACGTGGTGGTCCTTGCCGTGCCCGCGACGCCGCAGACGCATCACCTGATCGACACCGCGGCGCTGGCGGCGATGCAGCGCCACGCCTGCCTCGTCAATATCTCCCGCGGGGACGTGGTGGACGAAGCGGAGCTGATCGACGCCTTGCGGCAGGGCCGGATCGCCGGGGCGGGGCTGGATGTCTACGAGTTCGAACCGAAGGTGCCGCGGGCCCTGCGCGACATGGAAAACGTCACCCTGTTGCCGCATCTGGGCACCTCGACGCTGGAGGTGCGCGAGGACATGGGCAGGATGGCGGTGGCGAACCTCGTCGCGTTCTTCGAAGACGGGGCCCCGCTGAACCCGGTCTAGGGCGCGGGCAGGTCGCCGGGCGTCAGCGTGATGTCGGCAGGCAGCGCCGCCGCGACCACCAGTTCGGCGTTGGGCAAGTCGTTGTGCCGGACCTTTTCGGCGGCGGCCTGCGGGGTGTGACCGTGGGTCAGCCAGCGCTGCGTCAGCCGCGTCTCCAGCGTGGCGAGGCTGACATCCAGCCGGATCGAGAGATCCCACATGCCCGCCAGGTCCCGCCATTCCGGCCGGTCCAGCAGCAGATAATTGCCTTCGACGATGGCGGTGCGTGTGAAAGGGCCAACGACGCCGCTGCCGGCGACGGCCCTGTCGAGCGCGCGGTCGAAGGTGGGGTGGATCACCTCGTCTTCCCGCGCGAGGCGCGCGACAAGATGGGTGAAACCGGCAACGTCGAAGGTTTCCGGCGCGCCCTTGCGCGCCAGCAGGCCACGTGGTCGCAGGACCGCGTTGTCGAGGTGGAAGCCGTCCATCGGGACAAGGGCGAAGGTCGGGTCGGCGGCTGCCAGCAAACCGGCAAGGGTGGATTTGCCGCTACCCGGTGCGCCCGTGACCGCCACGAGGCGGCGACGGCCCCGGTGAGGGGTCGCCCTGATCCGGTCCACCAGGTCCTGCAGCACCGTTCAGTCCACCCGTGCGCCGTCGGGGATGGTCGGGCCGGCCGTGTTCAGCGCGTCGATGGCAAAGCCGGCGGCGGCCTTGTACTTGGCCATGAACTCGGCCCGCTCGGCCGGGGGGATCACCGCGTCGATGTCGTCGAATTCGCCGCCGCAGCGGTCGTTCACCATGTTCAGCAGCCCGAAGGGCCCCGCGCCCCTGTTGCGCAGGATCAGGGCCGAGATCGGCGCGCAGAGTTTCGCGTCGAAGGCCGCCAGCGCCCCGGGCGTCAGGCCATGGGCGAGGAAGGCCGCGCCCAGTTCGCGTGCATCGACGATCGCCTGGCTCGCCCCGTTGGAACCGGTCGGATACATCGCGTGGGCCGCATCCCCCATCAGCGCCACCGGGCCATCGACCCAGGTGTCCACAGGGTCCCTGTCGATCATCGGGTTCTCGTAGGCGACCTCGGCCCCGCGCAGGAGCGCGGGCACGTCGAGCCAGTCGTAGACCCAGTCGTCGAAATGATGGGCGAAATCCTCGACCTCGACCTGTCGGAACCAGCCGATGTTGTCCCGGGCGCTGGGGTCGTCCAGCGTCACTTCGGCGATCCAGTTGACCTGTGCCAGGCCGGTGTCCGGGTCGGGCGCGGATATCGGATAGATCACCATGCGCTGCCGGTGCGTGCCCAGCCCGATGAAGGACGAGCCGGTGCGCACGGGCTTCACCATGCTGGTGCCGCGCCACATGACGGCACCGCCCCAGTGGATCGGGGGCTGGTCGGGGTGCATCTGCGCGCGCACCCGCGAGTGTATTCCGTCCGCCCCGATCAGCAGCCTGCCGCGCTCGCGCCGTTGCGTGCCGTCGGCGTCACTGACGATCGCGGTCACACCGCCGCCATCGGCCGTCTCGTATCCGGTCACGCGGCTGCCCAGCCTGATCGCGTCCGGTCCGGCGCGATCCATCAGCAGCTGCGCCAGCAGCATCTGGAGCTGGCCCCGGTGCATCGCGTACTGCGGCCAGTTGTAGCCCGCCAGCAGGCCGCGCGGCTCGGCGTAGATTTCCTGCCCCAGCTGGCCCACGAGCGCCCATTCACGGGCCGGAACGCCGACCCTGTCGAGTTCCGCGGCGGTGATTCCCATTTCAAAGAGTTCGCGCACCGCGTTGGGCTGGAGGTTGATGCCCACGCCCAGCGGGCGCAGCGCGGCCACCGATTCGAAAATGGTAAACGGCACCCCGATCTGGTGCAGCGTCAGGCCGAGGGCAAGGCCGCCGATGCCGCCCCCGGCAATCATCACTCTGTTCTCTGTCATCGTTCCCTGTCCGGACGGTCTGGCATTGTCGGGCCGTTATAGGGGCGTTGACGGTCGGGGTCAGCCCCGTTCGAACGTCACCTTGCCATCGCAGATCGTCACCTCTGCCCGCGCCCGGGTGATGTCCGCGGGGGCGAGCGCCGCGAGATCGTGGCTCATCACGGCGACGTCGGCCATCATGCCCGGCTTGAGCTGACCCTTGCGGTCTTCGTTGAACTCGACCCAGGCGTTGTCACGGGTGTAGCTGGCGAGCGTGTCGTGAAGGCTTTGCGTCTGGTCGCGCCACTCCTTGCCAAGGTCGAGCGGGGCGATCGCCGCCTTGATGTTCGGCATCACGTCGACCGGGATCACCGGCCAGTCGGTGGAAAACACGACACGCGCGCCGGTATCGCGAATGTCCTGCCACGGATAGGCCCCCGCGACCTGGTCGTCGTGCAGGTACTTGCCCACCGCGTCCGGCGGGAAGATATGCCCGCGTGGCGCGTGCCCCGGCTGGATCGAGGCGACGATGCCGAGTTCCGCAAGCCGGGGGATGTCGTCGAGGTGCATGACCTCGAGGTGTTCGATGCGGTGGCGGCTGTCGCGGGCACCGTTCGCCTTGCGGGCGGCGGCGTAGGCGTCAATCGTGCGGCGCACGCCCGCGTCCCCGATCGCGTGGACGGCGATCTGAAAGCCGTGTTTGTCCGCCTCCGTCGCGGCGGCGACGAAGTGATCCTGGGTAAAGACCTCGTCACCGGTGTTCCCGTCCTTGCCCATGTCGCCGGGATAGGGGCGCAGCATCAGCGCGGTGCCGCTTTCGATCACGCCGTCGATGAACATCTTCATGTGGCCGCACCAGACCTTGTCGCCGGTGAAACGCCTGAGCATCGGCACACCCTCGGCGGCGATGCGGTCGATCGGGTCGGTTCCCTTGAAATGGAAGGGGACCATGCAGCGGCACAGCAGACGGCCCTCGGCTTCGAGTTCGCCCAGCAGTTCCAGCTGGTAGACGTTGCCGTCCATCAGGTGCAGACCGGTGATCCCCTGCGCCGCGCAGTGGGCCAGTCCCTTCGCGATCACGTCCTTGTCCATTTCCCGCTGTTCGGGGGTCGGCGCCGGGACGGGGTCCTTGCCCGTGGTCAGGCCCATCATCTCGCGTCCGGCATGGCGGGTCAGCGCCAGCACCGGACCGTAGGCGCCGGGTTCCAGAAGTTCGCCGTTGGCCAGCCCGTCGTCGCCCATCACGATCTCGGAACCCGCGTCGACTTCGCCGCCCTGCAGGAGGCCCGCGGCCTCGAGCGCCGCGGTGTTGGCCCAGACCGTGTGATGGTCGGGGGCGAACATGGCGAGGGGGCGGTCCGGCAGAATGGTATCCAGGTCATGACGCGTGAGCGTGCGCCCGGTCCCGAGGATCCCGTAGTCCGCCATCACGCAGAACACGAGGTCGTCGTCGGGGTTCTGCTCGGCGAAGGGGCGGATCGCCCGCGTCATCTCCTCGAGCCCATGCACGCCGTAGAGGCTGAGGCTGGTCAGTTCCACAGACCCGCCGAAAAGGTGCACGTGGCTGTCGATCAGGCCCGGCAGCACGGTGCCGCCGCCCGCGTCGATCATGCGCGTGTCATCGCCGGCCAACGCGGTGATTTCCGCATCCGTGCCGACGGCCGTCAACGTGCCGCCGGTGATCGCGAGCGCCTGTGCCTCGGGCCGGTCGGGATCGAAGGTCAACAGCTTGCCGTTGTGAACGATGATGTCGGGGGTCATTCTAAGCTCCGTGGAGGAAGGTGCCGGTTTCTTCGAAGAAACCGGGGCGGAGTTGCCCAGCAACTCCGGGTGCGAAACGGCAGCCGGGAGCGTGCCCCGGCTGCCGGCGGTCTTACTTCTGAAGTTCGGTCCAGATGGCGGTATAGATCTTCGTCGCCTCGGGCGGGCAGGTCTTGGCCACGTAGGCGGCCCCCTTCAGCTCTTCGGGCACCACCACTTCGGGCGCGGACTTCATGTCCTCGGGCATGAACTCCTCGGAGCCCTTGATGCCGTTGGCATAGCGCGCGAACTCGGACAGCATCGCGGCGTTCTCGGGATCCATGATGAAGTTGAGGAAGGTCTTGGCCTCTTCCACGTTCTGCGCGTCGGCGAGGATCGCGGCGTTGTCCATCCAGACCGGGTAGCCTTCCTGCGGATAGCCGAAGGCGATGTCCTCGTTCAGGTTGCGCGAGCGGAACGATGCGCCGTTCCAGTTCACGCCCGCGGAAATGTCGCCCTTGGCGTATTTCTCGATGTTGCCGTAGTCCATCGACAGCCAGTCCTTCTTGGCCTCGACCAGCGTGTCGCGCACTTTTTTCAGGACTTCCTTGTCCGCGGTGCATTGTTCGCCGCCCACATAATGGATCGCCATGCCCATGACGTCGTTCATTTCGGGCACCACGTTGATCTTGCCCTTCAGTTCTTCGGGCGGGTCGAAGATCACGGCGGCGGTGTTGATGTCGCCGTCATAGACCGAGGTGTTCACCGTCACGCCGACGGTGCCCCACTGCCACGGCACGGTGTAGTTCCGGCCCGGATCGAATTCGACGTCGACCCACTGCGGGTCCATGTTCTTGAAGTTCTCCATCTCGTTGGGCTTGCTTTCCATCAGCAGCCCTTCCTCGATGAAGATGGGCACGTAGGTGCCCGAGGGCACGACGATGTCGAAGCCGTGACCGCCCGCCTTGATCTTGGCGAGCGCGGTGTCATTGCTGTCGTAGTCGGTGACCGTGACCTTGATGCCGGTCTCTTCCTCGAACTTGTCGATCATCTCGGGGCTGGTGTAGTTGCCCCAGTTGTAGATGTTCAGCTGTCCTTCGGCAAAGGCCGGTGTGGCCAGCACCAGTGTCAGGGCCGTGAGTGTGCGTGTCATGTTATCGCTCCCGTTGATCTAGTTCTTGATTTTGCCCAGCACGGTGAACGCGATGACAAAGATCACCGAGATCCCGAGCAGCACGGTCGAGATCGCGTTGATCTCTGGCGTGACCACCCGCCGCAACTGGCCGAGCATGTAGGTGGGCAGCGTATCCTGCCCTGCGGATTTAACAAACTCCGTGATCACCACATCGTCCAGCGAAATCACGAAGGCGAGCATCGCCCCGGCCAGGATGCCCGGCCAGAGCTGGGGCAGCGTGACCCGGCGGAACACCTGGAAGGGTGTCGCGTAGAGATCGGCCGCGGCCTGTTCGAGGCTCAGGTCCATTCCCTGCAGGCGCGCCCGGATCGGCAGGTACGCAAAGGGGATGCAGAAGGCGGAGTGCGCGATGATGAGGTAGGCCAGGCCGGTGTAGCCCGTGGCGACTTTGATCATGGCGAAAAAGATCAGCAGCGCCACGGCGGTCACGATCTCGGGCACCATCAGCGGCTGGTTGATCATGGCAAAGACCATCGCCTGCCCCTTGAACTTGCGGGTGCGGGTCGTGGCAAGGGCCGCCAGTACCGCGCAGGTGGTGGAGATACCCGAGGCCCAGAGCGCGATGACGAGACTGCGGATCGTCGCCTCCTGCACCCGGTCGTTTTCCCAGGCGGACTGGTACCAGCGCCAGGAAAACCCTTCCCAGATGGCGATGGAGGTGCCCGCGTTGAAGGAATAGATCACCAGCAGGATGATCGGCATGTAGAGCAGCACGAAACAGATCATCGCGATGGTGGTGAAGCCGGTCTGACGGCTGATGTTGAAACCCTTAGACACGGTGCGGCTCCTGGTTGCCGGCGGCCCGGACGTAGGCGAGCAGTGCCACCATGACGATCGCAAGCAGGGTGATGGACAGGGCCGCACCCAGCGGCCAGTTGCGGCCCTGGCCGAACTGCAGCTCGATCAGGTTGCCGATCATCAGCTGGTTGCCGCCGCCCATGACGCGGGGTGTCACGTAGGCGCCCAGCGAGGGGACGAACACGAGGATCGAGCCCGCGATCACGCCCGGTTTCACCAGCGGCAGGATCACCCGGCGCAGGACTTGCAGCCGCGTGGCGTAAAGATCGTACCCCGCCTCGACGAGGCTGAAATCAAGCCGTTCCATGGATGCATACAGCGGCAGGACCATCAGCGGCAGGTAGACATAGACCATGCCCAGTAGGATCGAGAATTCGGTGAAAAGCATCTGGATCGGTGCGTCGATGGCCCCGATCCACAGCAGCAAGGTGTTCAAGGTGCCTTCGGCGCGGATCAGCTCGACAATCGCAAATGTGCGGATCAGCAGATTGGTCCAGAACGGAATGATGATCAGCAGCATCCACAGGTCGCGCTGCTTCTTCGGTCGTGTGGCGATGAAATAGGCCGTCGGAAAGCCGAAGAAGAGGCAGAGAACGGTCGTCAGCAGCGAGAGCTTCACGGACCGCCAGAAGATGCTCAGGTGCGCATCCGACCAGCCCAGCGTGTCCTCGAAGATGTCACGTTCCATGAAGACGTTGAACCACGCCTGCAGCGAGGGTTCGTATTCCACGCCGCCGTAGTCGCCCGGTGACAGGAAGGAATAGACCAGCGTGATCAGCAGCGGACCGGCGGCGGCGAACACGAGGATGAAAAGCGCGGGGGCCAGCAGGAGCCAGCGGCGGCGGCTGGCGCGTGCATCGGCGGCGGAGGAGAGGTCGGCCATCGCGTCAGTCCCTCAGAACCTGGCCGATGCCCGGACCGAAATGCACGCCCACCCTGTCACCGGCAGAGAAGGTCGCCGGCGCGTCGGGGCGGTTCTGCTGACGTACGACGAAGCCCGTCCCGTCATCCAGCGCGACGTGGTAATGCGTATCCGTTCCGAAATAGACGACTTCGCGCAGTGCACCCCCCAGCAGGCCGTCCGCTTCGGGGCCGATGCTGGCATGCTCGGGGCGGATCGCGAGGGTGACCTTGCCCTTGCCCTCGCCGCTCTTGGCCGCGCGTGCCGCGATCTGCTTGCCCGAGGACAGCCGCACCGTCGCGGTGTCGCCGCTGATGTCCGTCACCTCGGCGGGCAGGAAATTGGTGTCGCCGATGAAATCCGCCACGAACCTTTCGGCGGGCTGGTCGTAGATCTGCCGGGGGTTCCCGATCTGGCGGATCTCGCCGGCGCTCATCACGGCGATGCGGTCCGACATGGTCAGCGCCTCTTCCTGGTCGTGGGTGACGAACACGAAGGTGATGCCGGTCTCTGTCTGCAGCCGCTTCAGTTCCAGCTGCATGTCCTTGCGCAGCTTGAAGTCCAGCGCGCTGAGAGGTTCGTCCAGCAGGAGAACCCGCGGCTTGGGGGCGAGCGCGCGCGCAAGGGCCACGCGCTGCTGCTGCCCGCCGGAAATCTGCCCGGTCTGGCGGTCCGCCATCTCGGTCATCTTCACAAGGGCCATCATCTCGTCCACGGTTTTCCTGATCTCGGCCTTGGGCTTGCCCAGCATTTCCAATCCGAAGCCGATGTTCTGGGCGACCGTCAGGTGCGGGAACAGGGCGTAGCTCTGGAAGACGGTGTTCACCGGGCGCTTGTAGGGCGGCAGGTTCAGCAGGTTCTCTCCGTGCATGGTGAGGGTTCCCGCCGTGGGGTGTTCGAACCCTGCGATCATCCTCAGCAGGGTCGTCTTGCCGCAGCCGGAGGGCCCGAGCAGGGTAAAGAATTCGTTGTCGCTGATGTCGATGCTTGCATCGGCCAGCGCGACCACGGGCGGCTGCCCGGGATAGACCTTGCGCAGATTGCGTATACTGATGGCTGTCGCCACTTTGAGCGTTCCCCCGTTCTAGTCATCTTCAGGGTCGCCCAATCGTTGGGCGAATACCATGCAAATGAATGATTGCGGGATTCTTTCGGGTGAAAAAATACCCCCACAGGGTTATTCATCGGCTAATTATTAGTCTGTTTGGGGTTAGAAATGGTGGAAGTACTCAGACCCGGGGACGTGATGCGCCTGCAAGGTGCGATGGCGCATGTCCAGAGCGAATCGTTCTTTCGCAGGTTCCGGAACCTTCTGCGCGCGCGGGTCCGGTTCGATACCTTCCTGATCCTGCAGTTCAGCGACAGCGGGACGCCCCTCGCGCTGGACAGCTGGCTGGCCGACCATTCGCTCAAGACGGCCTATCCCCAGCATTATCTTGACGGGAGTTACCGGCTCGACCCCTTCTTCCAGATGCGCAAACGTGCCTCGCCCGGCGCGCTCTATCGGTTGTCGGAGATCGCGCCGGACCGGTTCTTTTCCGGCGAATACTACCTGCAATACTACCGCCGGACGGAGATCCACGACGAGATCGGCCTGCTTGTCGATCTGACGGACGGGGCCACGGGGCACCTGTCGATGAGCCGTCAGGCCGGGCACGGCAGCTTCAAGCGTCGGGAAATCCAGTGCCTGCGCCACTACAGCCCGCTGCTGCTGGAACTGCTCCGCCAGTACTGCGAATACCGCCGGGAACAGGCGAGGGGACAGGCGGCGCCGCCGGCCCAGCGTCCGCTGGACGTGATGATCCGCGGTCACGTCACCGACCTGTCGGGAAAGACGCTGACCCGGCGCGAGGCGCAGCTTGCGGCGCTGATCCTGCAGGGGCATTCCAACCTTTCGGCGGCGCTCGATCTTGGCATCGCGCGGGAGACGGTCAAGGTCCATCGCCGCAATATCTATCGCAAGCTGGACATCTCTTCGCAGGCCGAACTTTTTGCCGCGCTCAAGGATCTGTTCTGACCGAACCCGCGGTCAGGTCATGACGTCTGGTTTGGTCCGGCCGGTGTGCTTTTCCAGATCGCAAAGTGTGGCCACCGCCGCCGCGACCTGCGCAAGCGCCGCCTGCGTTTCGATCTCGAGATCGCCCTCTGGGGGTTCGTAACGTTCGAGGTAGACGCGCAAGGTCGCGCCCTCCGTTCCCGTTCCGGACAGGCGCAGAACGCCGCGCGCGCCGCCTTCGAAGGTGATCCGCAAGCCCTGATTCCGGCTGACCGATCCGTCCACCGGATCGTGATAGGAGAACTGGTCGGCTTCTTCGATCCGCAGACCCGCGACGCTTTGGCCGGGAAGGTCCGGAAGGGCTGCCTCCAGCGCCGACATCAGGTCTGCCGCGCCCGCCGCATCGACCGCCTCGAAATCGTGGCGGGAATAATAGTTGCGGCCGTATTCCTTCCAGTGATCGCGCAGGATGTGCAGGACCGACTGCCCCTTGACCGCGATGATGTTCAGCCACAGCAGCACCGCCCAAAGCCCGTCCTTCTCGCGCACGTGGTCGCTGCCGGTGCCCGCGCTTTCCTCGCCGCAGAGGGTGACCTTGCCCGCGTCCAGCAGGTTGCCGAAGAATTTCCATCCTGTCGGCGTTTCGAAGCAGGCGATGCCCATGGCGTCGGCCACGCGGTCACAGGCGCGGCTGGTGGGCATGGAGCGCGCGACGCCCGCGATGCCGTCCGCATATCCCGGCGCGAGATGCGCATTGGCGGCGAGAACCGCCAGGCTGTCGGACGGCGTGACATAGATCCCGCGCCCAAGGATCATGTTGCGATCGCCGTCGCCGTCGGAGGCGGCGGCGAAATCCGGTCCCTCGTCCTCCATCACCATGTCCACCAGCGCCTTGGCCCAGATCGGGTTCGGGTCGGGATGACCCTTGCCGAAATCCACCGAGGGCCGACCGTTCAGCACCGTGCCCTCGGGCGCCCCCAGCTTGTCTTCGAGAATGGCCTTGGCATAAGGGCCGGTCACGGCGTGCATCGCGTCGAAACGCATGGTGAAGCCTGCCTGGAACAGCGCCTTGATGGCGTCGAAGTCGAAGATTTTCTCCATCAGCTTGGCGTAGTCGGCGACAGGGTCCACGATCTCGACCTTCATCTCGCCGAGCTTGCTCTCGCCCAGGTCGGAGAGGTCGATATCCTCGGTGTCCAGCGTCCTGAAGCTTTCGATCTGCGTGGTCTGCTCGAAGATGGCCGAGGTCACGCTTTCCGGCGCGGGACCGCCGTTCGAGACGTTGTATTTCAGCCCGAAATCCGCGTCGATCCCGCCGGGGTTGTGGCTGGCGGACAGGATCAGGCCGCCCTGCGCGCCCCGTTTCCGGATGAGATGGGAGGCGGCTGGCGTCGACAGCAGGCCATTCTGGCCGACGATGGCACGCTTCGCCCCGTTGGCCGAGGCCATGCGCAGGATGGTCTGGATCGTCTCGGCGTTGAAATACCGACCGTCGCCCCCGACAACGAAGGTTTTCCCCTCGGCCCCGTCGATGGCGTTGAAGATGGCCTGTACGAAACATTCGACATACCCCGGCTCCATGAAGACGCGGGTTTTCTTTCGCAGGCCCGAAGTGCCGGGTTTCTGTCCCTCGAAGGGGGTGCAGGCGTGAGTGACGATCGTCATGGGCGGAATTCCTGGTGTTCTGTATCTGTGCCGGGGCCGGTCCCGACGTGCGGGCATCGGACATCATGTCGCCCGGCGGCGCAAGGGCCGGTGCGCGCGCGGGCGGTCCGGCGCCGCCCGACAGGCCGTCCATCCCGCCGATTTGCCGTTGACATCGGCAGGGGGCACTTTCATCCACGATAGCGATAACATCGCCCATTGCCGAGGCGCGGGCGTTTCGCGGAGGAGGTTTCGATGATTCTGTGCGCGGGCGAGGCCCTGATCGACATGCTGCCCATCGCCGGCGCTGCGGAGCAAGGCGGCTTCCGGCCCCACGTCGGTGGTGCCGTGTTCAACACGGCGATCGCGCTGGGGCGGCTTGGCGTTCCGGCCGGGATGCTGACCGGGATCTCGATGGACAGGTTCGGCGCCATGCTGGCGTCCGCGCTGGAGGAGAACGGGGTGGATACCGCGCATGTCGCGCGGGTCGACCGGCCGACCACGCTGGCCTTCGTGGAACTGAAGCAGGGCCATGCCAGCTATCTCTTCTACGACGAGAATTCGGCCGGGCGCATGCTGTCCCCGCAAGAGCTGCCACCGGTGGGCGAGGGGGTGAGCGCGCTGTATTTCGGGGGGATCAGCCTCGCCTGCGAGCCCTGCGCCGATACCTATGCTTCGCTGCTCGCCGGGATGGGAGACGACCGCGCCGTGACGCTGGACCCGAACATTCGCCCCGGTTTCATCCGGGACGAGGGGCGCTTTCGCCAGCGTCTGGACGAGATGCTGGCGCGGACCGACATCGTCAAGGTCTCGGACGAGGATCTGGCCTGGCTTCATCCGGACCCGATGCCGCAACGGGACAAGGTTGCGGCGGTGCTGGAAAGTGGGCCGTCGCTGTTGGTGATGACGCGGGGCGGCGAGGGTGCCATCGCCTATACGGCGCAGGGTGACGAGGTCGCGGTGCCGGCCGTGCCCGCCACGGTCGTCGATACGGTGGGCGCGGGCGATACCTTCAACGCCGGTGTCCTCGCCAGCCTGTCCGAACAGGGGCTGCTGCGGAAAGACACCCTTCGGCGCCTGTCGCCCGAGGCGATCGGCGCGGCGCTCCGGTTCGGGGCGCGGGTGGCGGCGGTCACCGTGTCCCGCGCGGGCGCCAATCCACCCTGGGCAAGGGAGCTTTAGGCGCGGCGCGGCAGGATCAGCGGCGAGCGGTCGAGAAAGGCACGCAGCGCGGGCATGTCGCCGAACGGCAGGAGGGCCGCGACGTGCTGGTCGGGGCGTACCAGTACCATCGCGCCGTTTTCCCGGTCGATCTGTCGCAGCGTGTAGATGTTTCGCCCGTCACGGGGATCGGCGGCAAAGATCTTCTCGTAGTCGATCAGACCGTAGCGTCCCTTGCGCGGCAGCAGGAGCGGCGGCATCCGTTCGATCCCGAGGTCGCGGTGCGGCTGCTGGAACACGGCGCGCAGATCAAGCAGGGCGTCGGGCGCGGCGGGTTCGATCAGGTTGGAAAGCGCCTCACACAACCGCGCCGTCGCGCTGCCGCGCGCGCCATCGTCCCCGCGCCCCGCAAAGGTGAAAAGCCGCCAGCGGCCATCCGCCTTGGCCACATGGGCCAGTTCCATCGGCCTTGCATCGGCAAGCCGGATCACCGGGGCCGAGTGAAAGCGCATCCCGATGGGCAGACCCGGCGCGAGGCCCTGATGAGTGTCATCGGCGGTCAGCGCAGAAGGGGCGTATCGGGTTTCGACCCCGGCGGTGTAACGGCCGTGCTTGCGGAAGTAGGCCTGGAACCGCGCCGCCTCCGCCGCCGATTTGGGCTTTTCGCTGAACAGACGGGCCATGTCCCTGTCGAAGTCGATCAGTTCCTGCGCCTTGGCGCGGCGTTCGTTGGAGTAGCTGTCCAGCAGGGCAGGGTGGGCCTGCCCGCGCAGCACGGCGGCCAGTTTCCAGCCGAGGTTGAAGGCATCGGCCATCGAGACGTTCATGCCCTGTCCGGCCTTGGGACTGTGGGTGTGGCAGGCGTCTCCCGCGATGAAGATCCTCGGGACACGCGCCCCCCGCGCGCCATCTGGCACATCGTCGAAACCGTCGCACACACGTTGGCCGATTTCGTAGGCGGACCACCAGGCCACCTCTCTGACCTCCAGCCGATGCGGGGAAAGGATCGCGCGGGCCTTGGCGACCAGCGCATCTGCCGTCAGGTTGCGGTCGGCGGGGCGTTCATCGCCCCGCAGTGAATCCAGTTCGATGTACATCCGCACCATGTAGCCGCCTTCGCGGGGGATGATCAGCAGGCTGCCCTGATCGGCGGACTGGATGGCGCATTTCAACCGGATGTCGGGAAAATCGGTGACCGCGAGGATGTCCATCACGCCCCAGAGCTGACGGGCGGCCTCGCCCTTCAGGCGGTGACCCATCTGCGCACGGACAGTGCTGCGCGCACCGTCACAGCCGATGACAAAACGGGCGCGGACGGTTTCCTGCGTGCCGGGCGCGTCAAGCCGGTCGAACACCGCTTCGACAGGATGATCCGCGTCCGTGGTCCGTGTGAGGGAGACAAGCGCAAGATTGTAGTCCGGCGACAGCCGCGCAGGGCCGTTGCGCATGTGTTCGAGGTAGAAATCGTGCACCCGGGCCTGGTTGAGGATCACGTGCGGAAATTCCGACAATCCCTCTTCGGTGTCGAGGATGCGGTCGGCGCGGGCGATCTGCCCGGTCCCGGCGTCCGGTCGCCAGAACGCGACCTCGTTCACCCAGTAGGCCTCCTTGGCGACCTTTTCGGCAAAACCGAAAGCCTCGAACATTTCCATCGAGCGACAGGCGATTCCGTCGGCCTGGCCGACTTCCAGCGGGCCGGCCTTTCTGTCGACGATCCGTGTCGTGATGTCGGCAAAGCAGGACAGTTGCGCGGCCAGCGTCAGCCCCGCGGGGCCGCAGCCGACGATCAGCACATCGACCGCATCGCGGGCAGCGGGCCTGTCGACGGCCGGCGAAATCGCGGGATCACCGGTGCGGTATCCGTTCAGATGATATTGCATGGCGCCCTCCCGATGCGCGAAGTAGTAGTTGTACTTACCATCTGTCGTCAATAGTGGTAAGTACACTTATCAACTGCGCGGGAGGATAGGCGATGCCGGACGTCCGATACATGCCGGGGCACCTGATCCGGCGGCTCCACCAGATGTCGACGCGGACCTTCTCGCGCTGCATGCAGGAAGCGGGGCAGGATATGACGCCGGTGCAGTTCGCGGCTCTGGATGCCGTCGCGGCCAACCCGGGCATGGATCAGGCAGCCATTGCCGCACGGATCGGCTATGACAAGGCCACGATCGGCGGTGTGATCGATCGGCTGGAGCAGAAAAAGCTGGTCGTCCGTCATCCAAGCCCGCACGACAGGCGCGCGCGGCTGGTGGAGCCCACAGAGGCGGGACGCGCGCGGCTCGCGGCGCTTTCGCCCCTCGTGGCAGCGTTTCAGGACGACATCCTGGCCCCCCTGACAGCCGAAGAACGCGAGACATTTGTCGCGCTGGCGGCCAAGGTGGTGCGCCCCTGAGGGGCGGCACCATCTGCGATCAGGCTTGCACGGCCTTCATGAAGCGGTCGCGGATCACGACCGGGTCCATCGTGATGACCGGGTTCTTGGCATTGCCGCTTTCGCATTTCACCACGAGCACTGTCATCTTCCCGCCCTCCAGTGCACGGCGCAGTTCCTTGCCGGTATCTTCGGCCCGGCACGTCACCACGTTTTCGCAGCCGCAGGCCTCGGCCACTTTCTCGAGCCTGGTCTTCTTGCCCGCATAGGTCGGCTGGTCACCGGTAGATCCGTAAGAGCCGTTGTCGATGATCATCAGGATGAAGTTGTCGGCGACGTTGTTGGCGATGGTCGGCAGCGTGCCGAGGTTCGTCAGCACGGACCCGTCGCCGTCGATGGCAATTACCGGCTTGGGCTGCGCCAGTGCCAGCCCGAGCCCGATGGAGGACGCCAGCCCCATGGTCCCCAGCATGTAGAAATTGGTCGGCTGGTCGTCGATCGCGTGCAGTTCCTGGCTGGGAATGCCGATGTTGCAGACCACCAGATGGTCACGGATGATCGGGGCGATGTCTTTCAGGATTTCGGAACGGATCATTGGTCGCCATAGCCTCCCCAGAAGTTGGCGTCGGTCAGGATCGCCACGGGTTTGTTGCACATGAATGTGTATTTCAGGATGTTGTCGAGCTCTTCCACGTCTTTCTGCCAGTGGAAGTGGTAGGTCGGGATGTTGAGCTGCGCCAGCAGCGCCTTTGTGTGCACCGCCATTTCGACCTGGCAGGCCACGGGTTCGCGCAGTTCCCCGCGGTAGGAGATGATCATCGGCAACGGCATCCGGTAGTACTGGATCAGCGTGGCCAGCGTGTTGATGGTCACGCCGATTGCGGTGTTCTGCATGATGATGGCGGGCCGCTTGCCCCCCATGAACGCACCGGCACAGAGCCCCATGCCCTCGTCTTCCTTGTTGGCGGGAATGTGGAAGATATCGTCGCGGGCGTCGATCTCCTCGATCACGCCGGCCAGTTGCTTGCAGGGCACGGTCGTCACGAAGGAAATGTCGTTCGCGACAAGATCATCCGCGATCTTCTTGTCGATGTTCATCGGTTGTCTTGCCTTTCGATGGGCGCGCCGGGGCGCGCGATCCGGGGTTGAGGGTTTCGATTGAGCGGCGTGGCGGGCGCCACGCGGTGCGGGGGAGCGGCGACGTTCGGCACCGGCGTCGATGCGTGGTCGGTCAGGCCCATGGCAGCAGCACGATCTTTGGCGCGGCGACCTCGCCCGCTCGCAGGGCGCGAAAGGCGCATGGCCCGGCCGCAAGCGGGCGCGTCTCGGCCCAGTCCAGCGGACCGAAGCGACCGTCGAAGATGGCCTGGGCGGTGTCTCGGAAATCCCTGGCGGTATAGGTGTAGGTGCCGATGAAGCTGATCTCCTGCAGGGTGATGCGCCGGACATCGAGCCCGCCCGTATCCTCGCCCAGACCGACGTGCACGATGACGCCGCCCGGTTCGGCGACCGCCGAGGCTTCCGCACGGGTCGCGGCGTATCCCACCGCATCGACGACGAGGGGGAACGCGCCGATCGCACGCTCCGTCACGGTCTGGCCACAGCGGGCGGCAAGGGTGGCCCTGCGGGCCGCGTTCGGCTCCGCGATCGTGACATCCGGCACGCCCATGGCTTTGAGCGCAAGTGCCACGCCAAGGCCGATCGCGCCGCCGCCGATCACCAGCGCACGGCCCTGCCTGGACGAATGCAGGGCCTCCAGCGCCAGCCGCGCGGCGTGCCAGCCGACGGCAAGCGGTTCCGCAAGGGCGGCCATGACCAGCGGTATCTCATCCGGCACCGTTACCAGGTTCCGCTCGGGCATGGCCACGTATTGGGCAAAGGCCCCCGCACGCGGCGGCATCGAGATGATCTGCCGCGCGGGGCAGAGGTTTTCCCGTCCGCACAGGCAGGCGGCACAGTCGCCACAGGTGACCAGCGGATTGATCGTGACGCGGCGCCCCTCCTGCGCGCCGCCGACGACGATACCCGCCGCCTCGTGCCCGAGGATCAGGGGCGGGGGGCGACGCGCGTCATGTCCGAGGTAGGCATGCATGTCCGACCCGCAGATCCCGACAGCTTCGACGCGCACCAGAAGTTCGTTCTCGGCCGGCCTTGGGTCGGGCACGTCCCGCAGGGCGAGGTTTTCCAGCGCTTCGTAGACCAAAGCCTTCATTTCGCGGTGAACCCCCCGTCGACCATCAGCACCTGACCGGTCACATAGGCCGACGCCTCCGAACAGAGGAACAGCAACGGCCCGTCGAGGTCCGCCATCCGGCCATTCCGCCCGATGCAGGTCTGGGCGGCATTGCGCGCGGCACGGTCCTGATCTTCAAAGACCGCCCGGGTCAGTTCGGTCGGAAAGAAGCCCGGTCCGATCGCGTTCGCGGTAATGCCGTGGGGGGACCATGCTTCGGCCATCGCGCGGGTGAGCTGGCCGACCCCGCCCTTGCTGGCGCCGTAGGCGATGCCGCCCGGAAAGGCGCGGGTGGTCTGCAAGGAGGCGAAGTTGACGATCCGGCCCCAGCCCCGGCTTTTCATCGCCGGAACCAGCGCCTGCGACAGGAAGAAGGGCGTGCCGAGGTTCAGCGCCAGTGTCCGGTCCCAGCCCGCGCCGGTCACCTCGTCCGCCGGCTGCCGGGTATTCACGCCTGCCGCATGGACGACGATATCAGGCGGCCCGAACAGCGCACTGACCGTTTCGGCAAGGCCCGGCAGCGCGTCCCGGTCGGAGAGGTCCGCCACCGCGACCGCGGCCTGCGCGCCGATTTCGTCCTTCAGCGCCGCCAGCGCATCGGGCCGCCGCGCCACGCCAACCACACGGGCCCCCGCCGCCGCGAGGGTAAGCGCCGCCTGCCGGCCCAGGCCGCTGCTGGCGCCGGTGACCAGCGCGACACGACCCGAGAGGTCGAACAGGGCGCGTGGGTCAGCCATGGGGCGTCAGGTCGAAATTCTCGCCCGGGAAATACTTGGCCAGCCGCACGTCCGCCGCGCGGGCATGCCCTTCCATGCCCTCGAGCCTCGAAATGCGCGCGGTCGCCAGCGCCACCGGCCTGGATCCTTCGCGCGTCGACCGCTGCCACGTCACGATCTTCATGTACTTGTGGACCGAAAGTCCGCCCGTGTAGCTTGCGGCGCCCGAGGTCGGCAGCACGTGGTTCGTGCCCGTCGCCTTGTCGCCGTAGGAGACGGTGGTTTCCTCGCCCAGGAACAGCGACCCGTAGCAGGTCAGCCGTTCGAGCCACCAGTCCAGATCCTCGGCCTGAACGGTAAGGTGTTCCGGCGCATATGCGTCGGAGCAGGCCGCCATCTCTTCGCGGTTGGAGCACAGGATGACCTCGGCGTAGTCGCGCCAGGCGGCAAAGGCGTTGTCCCGGTTCACCTCCGGCAGATCGTCGATGAGACCCGGCACCAGTTCCATGACCTTTTCCGCCAGCGCGCGATCGTCCGTCACCAGCCAGACCGGCGAGTTGTAGCCATGCTCCGCCTGGCTGACGAGATCGGTGGCGACGACGACCGGATCCGCCTGCGCATCGGCGAGGATCAGGCTGTCGGTGGGCCCGGCGATCATGTCGATGCCGACACGGCCGAAGAGGATCCGCTTGGCCTCAGCCACGAACTGGTTGCCCGGCCCGACGAGGATGTTGGCACGCGGCAGGCCGAACAGGCCGAAGGTCATCGCGGCGACACCCTGCACACCGCCCATCGCCATGATCTGATCGGCGCCGCCGATATGGGCCGCATAGACGATGGCCGGGGCCACGCCGACGCCGGGCCGCGGCGGCGAGCAGGCCGTGATGTGACGGCAGCCCGCGACCTTGGCGGTGGTCACCGTCATGATGGCGCTGGCAATATGGCTGTAGCGTCCGCCCGGCACGTAGCAGCCCGCCGCATCCACCGGGATCGCCCGCTGACCCGCGACCAGCCCCGGCACGATCTCGATCTCCATGTCCGAAACGGTGCTTTTCTGCTTCTCCGCGAAACGCTTCACGTTGTCATGGGCAAAGCGAATGTCCGCTTTCAGCTTTTCCGGGACCAGCGCGCAGGCCGCTTCGATCTCTTCCGCGGTCAACAGGACGTTGCCTTCGTAGCGGTCGAACTTGGCCGCGTATTCCATGGCCTTGGCATCGCCGCCTGCCTCGATCTCGGCCAGGATCGTCCTGACGGTCTCGTGCACTTCCGGTGCGTCGGATTTCGCGGTCAGCGTCGCTTTCTTGAGATAGGTACGGCCCATGGGAGTTCCTGATTGCAGATTTCGAAAATCGGCATCTTCGGGAAAGCCGGCGTCCGGTCGACCGGTCAGCGAGCGCCCCGGCGATGCCTGCCAGTTGTCTCTGTTTATATGTGCATCCGAAGCGAACGCTGCGTCAATGCATGTCATGCCAATTCTGGCGCTATCCTCATGACTCCAGAGTGCAGATTAAGAAAAGTGAAATAAGCGCATCGAGATCGCAGAATGTGCCGGGGGATGGCGCGCGGATTTGGACGGGCACATGCCCGTCTGCCGGGACGCGCACGGGATCCCGAGCCCGGAGCGCCGCCCACGGCGCGGGCCGGTCGAACGGGCTGTCAGACCCTGAGGTCGCTGTCGCCGGGTCCGAAGACGCTCTTGATATCGTAGAAAACCTGCGCGCTTTTCCCGTAGGCGCGCAGGGCGGCGGGGCCTTGCGTGGCGAATTCGGTATGGGCCACCGCCAGCACAACCGCGTCGTAGCTGCCATGGGCCGGGGTCGCGACCATGTCGAGCCCGAATTCGCGCCGCGCCTCCGCCGGGTCGACCCACGGGTCGTGCACGTCCACCTCGGCGCCGTAGTCTTCGAGTTCGCGGATCAGATCGATCACGCGCGTGTTGCGCAGATCGGGGCAGTTTTCCTTGAACGTCAGGCCCAGCACCAGCACCCGCGCCCCGCCGATGGCGATGTCGCGCTTGATCATGGCCTTGACCAGCTGCCCGGCCATGTAGGCGCCCATCCCGTCGTTCAGCCGCCGCCCGGCGAGGATGATCTGCGGATCGTAGCCCAGCTGTTCGGCCTTGTGGGTGAGGTAATAGGGATCGACACCGATGCAGTGGCCGCCGACCAGACCGGGCTTGAAGGGCAGGAAGTTCCACTTGGTTCCCGCCGCGCGTAGCACCGCGTCCGTGTCCAGCCCCATGCGGCCAAAGATGATGGCAAGCTCGTTCATCAGCGCGATGTTCAGGTCGCGCTGGGTGTTCTCGATCACCTTGGCGGCTTCGGCCACGCGGATGCTTTCAGCCTTGTAGGTCCCGGCGGTGATGATCTGCGCATAGAGCGCGTCGACCCGCTCCGCCGCTTCCGGGGTCGACCCGGCGGTCACCTTGCGGATGTCGGGCAGCCGGTGCAGCTTGTCGCCGGGATTGATCCGCTCGGGGCTGTAGCCGCAGAAGAAATCCACGTTGAAGCGCAGGCCGGAGCCGCGTTCGAGGATCGGCACGCAGTCTTCCTCGGTCGCTCCGGGATAGACCGTGCTTTCAAAGATCACGAGGTCGCCGGGTTTCAGCACCCGGCTGACGGTATCCGCCGCACCGCGCAGCGGGCCCAGATCGGGACGCTTGTGGGCGTCGATGGGGGTGGGGACGGTCACGATGTACATGGTGCAATCCGCGATCCGCGCGGGATCGTCGGCAAAGCTCAGGTGGCGCGCTTCGGACAGTTCCTCGGCCGAGGTTTCGCGCGTCCGGTCGCGGCCCGCCCGCAGGTCGGCGATCCGGTCGGCGCTGATATCGAAACCGACCACGGGGCGCTGGCGGCCGAATGCCACCGCAAGCGGCAGCCCGACGTAGCCCAGTCCGATGATCGCGATCTTTTCGGTTGCTGTGGCCATCGTGGCGCCCTATCTGCCGTAGTAATCGCGGAACCAGGCCACGAACTGCGCGATGCCGTCGCGCACGTCGGTGTGCGGCTGGTAGCCGGTGAGGTTGCGCAGAAGGTCCGCGTTGGCCCAGGTTGCGGGCACGTCGCCGGTCTGCATGGGCATGTAGTTGCGCTTCGCCTCGATCCCCAGTTCGGCCTCGATCGCGTCGATGAAGTCCAGCAGGCGCACCTTCTGGGAATTGCCGATGTTCACCACCCGGAAAGGCGCCACCGGTGACAGGCTGTCCCAGTCGGGAATGTCGTCCTTGCTGGCCGGGCGCCGCGGCACCGCGTCCATCAGCAGCATGATGCCGCGCACCAGATCGTCCACGAAAGTGAAGTCGCGGAACATGTCGCCGTGGTTGTAGATGTCGATGGGCCGGCCGTCGAGAATGGCATCCACGAACTTGAACAACGCCAGATCGGGCCGCCCCCATGTGCCGTAGACCGTGAAGAACCGGAACATCGTCGTCGGCAGATCGTGAAGGTGGGCGTAGGCGTGGCCCATGTTCTCGTTCGCCTTCTTGGTCGCGGCATAGATGGTCAGCTGTGTCTCGGTCCGGTCCATCTCGGCGAAAGGCATTTCTTCGTTGGCACCGTAGACCGAAGATGTCGAGGCCATCAGCAGGTGCCCGACCTTCAGCTTGCGGGCCGCCTCCATCACGTTGAAGGTGCCGATCACGTTGCTGTCGAGATAGGCGCGCGGGTTTTCCAGCGAATAGCGGACGCCGGCCTGACCGGCGAGGTGCACGATGATCTCGGGCTGGAACTTCTCTGCCACGGACCACAACAGGTCCGCGTCCTCCAGCTTGCCAACGGTGGCCGAGAACGCCGGGTTCTCCAGCAGCATTTCGTGGCGCTTTTCCTTCAGCGTCACGTCATAGTAATCGGTCAGCGCGTCGTAGCCCTGCACCTCGAACCCAGCCGCAAGCAGGCTCCGGGCGAGGTGGAAGCCGATGAAACCGGCGGTGCCCGTGACCAGCACGCGGGTCATGGTGCAAAGCCGGAACGGAAAGGGGGCGAAGAAAATGCGATCAAGGCGACACCTGACAGGCGTAAGGGTTTCGACTCTGCCAAGGCGGCGGGGCCGCGGCGCGGCGGTCCCCGGAAATTAGGCATCCGCACCCCGTTTACAACCCGCGGCGCGGCGAACACAAGCGCAAGGCTGGCATGTGCGCAGCGGGCAGGGGGCGCTGGCAACCTTGCAAAAGGGGCCCCGGACCGACAATGATGCCCGGACATTCGCAGACAGATCAGATCGGGAGGACATCATGGTCAACTTCAACAGGCGCCAGACCTTGGGGATGCTGGGGGCCGCCACGGCCACCGGGCTCGCCGCACCGGCCATTGCGCAGAACAAGAAGATCGTCGTGGGCGCGCTGCGCTTCACCTCGCATGCCGCCAGCTTCATCGCCGTGGAGCGCAACTATTTCGCCGACGCCGGGCTGGACGTGGAACTGCGTTTTTTCCAGGCCGCGCAACCGATGGCGGTGGCCATCGCCTCGGGTGACGTCGACTACGCCGTGACCGCGATCTCGGGCGGTCTGATCTCGCTGGCGGACAAGGGCGCGATCAAGGTGATCGGCGGCGGGCTGAGCGAAGAGCCGGGGATCGACGGGCAGAAGATCCTGGCCTCCGACGCCGCATTCCAGGCGGGCATGACATCTCCGGCCGACATGGACGGCAAGAAATTCGGCATGTCCACCGCCGGGTCGTCGTTCCACTACATGGGGTCCAAGGTGGCCGAGGCCGAGGGGATCGAGTTGTCCTTCACCCCGCTGCAGAAGGTGGGTGCCATCATCGGCGCGCTGAAGTCGGGCCAGATCGACGCATGGTCGATCGTGCCGCATATCGCGAAGCCCCTTGCCGGGTCCGGTGCGGTGCACATCATCGGCAACATCTCGGACTATCTGCCGAACTATCAGGTCACCACGGTCTTCACCTCGACCGACAATGCGGAAAACCAGCGCGACCAGACCGCCGCCTTCCTTGAGGGCTTCGGCAAGGGCGTGAGCGACTACAACAGCACCATGATCGAGAACGCCGAAGGGCAGGAGGGTGTGGACCGGATGGTGGAGCTGATCCACAAGTACGTCTATACCGACCAGCCGCTGGAAAAGGCGTCGACGTCGATCATCAACGGCACCATGCGCCTGAACGAAGGCGCGAAGCTGAACCTCGCCTCGATCCGCGACCAGCTCGAATGGTTCCAGTCCGAAGGATTGGTCGATGGCGGTATCGGCATGGACACCCTGGTGGACACCAGCTACGTCGAGACCTACGAGGCCTGAGGCTGCAATGCCCGGCGGCATTTCAGTGCCGCCGGGCCAGTGACTACCGGGACAGTTGCGCATGGACATCCGACTGGACGCGATCAGCCATAGCTATGGCGACACGGAGGTGTTGCGCGACATCTCGCTGGAGATTCCCAGCGGGCGCATCGTCTGTCTTGTCGGGCCGTCCGGCTGCGGCAAGTCCACGCTGCTGCGGCTGATCGGGGGGCTGGAACGGCCCGTAGCGGGCCGTGTCCTGCAACTGGGTGCGCCGCCCGAAGGGTGTCTAAACCCGCTGACCTACGTGTTCCAGGACTTCGCCCTGCTGCCATGGCGCAGCGTGCGCGGCAACGTGTCTCTGGTGCTGGAAGATCACGGTATCCGCGGGCACCGGGCCGATGCGATCATCGCCGACGTGCTGGCGCGCACCCGCCTGAGCGATTTCGCGGATGCCTTGCCGCGCCAGTTGTCGGGCGGCATGAAGCAGCGCGTGGCCATCGCGCGGGCGCTGGCGGTCGACCCCGCCGTGATGCTGATGGACGAGCCCCTGTCGGCGCTCGACAGCCAGACCCGCGAACTGCTGATGGACGACCTCATCGCGCTGTGGACGCGCCAGCCCTTCACATCGGTCTACGTCACGCACAACCTGGCCGAAGCGGTGCGGCTGGGGCACCGCATCGTCGTTCTGTCGCGCCGGCCCGGCCAGATCCGCGAGGTGGTCGAGATCGACAAGCCACTGTCCGAACGCGGCTTTGCCGATGCGGACCTCGAACGGACACAGAAACACCTGTGGGACCTCATGCGCGAGGAAGCCCGCGCGGCGGACGAGGAATTGCTGGATGTCTGATGCGCAGTTGAACGCCCCCGCCACCGAAGTCCGGTTTCGCGGCGGCGGTTTCGCCCCGTCGGCCCGTCGCGGTGTCGGGGCCGCCGTGTTCGTCGTGCTGATCCTGCTGATCGAGGTCGGTACGCGGCAGGGATGGATCTCCGCGCTGACGCTGCCGCGTCCTTCCGACGTGCTGGCGACCTTCGGTGAGCTCTGGCAATCCGGCATGCTGTTCAAGCATCTGCTGCCCTCGCTGGGCCGCCTTGCGGTGGGGGCGGCGATCGGCGCCGGTGTCGGCATCGCGGTCGGCGTGATGATCGGCCTGTTCTCCTACGTCCGGGCGGGGCTGGTGCCGCTGGTCGCGGCGCTTTTCCCTATTCCCAAGATCGCGTTGCTGCCGCTTTTCGTGATCTGGTTCGGCATCGATGAGGCGTCGAAATACGCGCTGATCGCTTTCGGAACCTTCACCCCCACCGTGGTTGCCACCTACGGTGCGGTGGACAATGTCGATCGGTCGCTGATCCGCATGGGGCAGAGCTTTGGCCTCAGCTGGCTGTCGATCGTGCGCAAGATCGTTCTGCCCGGCGCCATGCCCGGCATCCTTTCGGGGCTGCGCATCTCGCTCGCCATCGCCATCATCCTGCTTGTCGCCGCCGAGATGCTGGGCGCGGAATACGGGATCGGCGCCTACATCCTCGAAGCGGGATCGCTGTATGACCTTGAGCGGCTGTTCGCCGGCGTGGTGATCCTGTCTCTGCTGGGGGTCACGATCAGCGCGATCATCGGGCAGGTGGAGCGACGCCTGCTGCGCTGGCGGTCCTAGCGCGAGAAGGTCAGGTCGGCCATGCCCACTTCGGGCTGCCCGGTGTGAACGGAGCGCAGCGTCAGACCATCCCCCGTCAGCTCCCACGTGGCCGCCTGTGAAATGTCGGCGCCCGTATCGGGATCGCTTGCGCTGAAAGTCATGCGCAGGCCGTGATCCGTCGTCCGTCCGGTGACCGGGACGCTGCCGATGCCGTCCGGATTGAACCACCGCCCCGAGACGCGGTCGGAACCGTCGCGGCTCGACAAGCGCCCCGCAAGGGTCAGCTGCCGCCCGGGCACGGCGCATCTTCCGTTGATCGACAACTCCCCGGCGTCCTCGTCGTAGCGGTTCTCGATCCGGCAGCGGACGGTTTCCTGTGGACCCTGCGGGGTCTGCCGGGCCCAGCCAGACCCCTGCCAAGCCCCGGCCATGTCGGCCAGTGGATCGGCGGCGGCGGCGGTCGCAAGAACGGCAAGGACGATTGCGGTCAGCGTCTTAACGGGCACCATGATGGTCGGCCTTTCGCAGGAGGAGGAGGGCAGGCAATAACAGTAGGTCGCACAACAGCGCGGTCCAGAGCGTCAGGATCATCATCCCGCCGAACAGCCGGATCGGAAAGAAGTCCGAAATTGCGGTCACGCCAAGGCCCGCGGTCAACAGGACCGTCGTCATCACCATGACTTGCCCGGCGGACCGGGCGGCAGTCTCGACCGCTTCCGCCGAGCTTTTGCCCGTCCTTCGAGCCTCGCGATACCGGTTCAGGAAATGCACGGAATCGTCGATCGCGATGCCGAACGCGATGGTCAGGGCAAGCACCGCGGTGGGCGTAAGCTGCCCCCCGGCCCAGATCATCAGCGATCCCCCCGTCACCATCAGCGGCAGGAGATTGGGCACAAGCAGCAGGGCGAAGATTCTCGGGGACCGGAACGCCAGCGCCACGATCAGCGTGCCGCCCACCGCCGCGAGCAGCAGCCCGAGGGAGAGTTGCGAGATCAGGTGGACGGCCTCGTGCCGCATGAGCGCGGGAAGGCCGATGACCCGCGCCGCACCGGCCGAAAACGCCGCCGCCTCGAGCGCATCGAACCGTGCAAGGCTCTGCCGGTTTCGCATCGGTTCCGGCGTGGAGACGAAAAGGCGGTATCCGCCATCGGCCGTTTCAAGGCGCCCCAAGGTCCCGGCGGGCAGGCTGCCGAGCAGCTGTGCATCGGGCGGCGCGTCGACCGATCCGGCCCACCGCGCCACGTCGGCCTGCGACAGCACGGCCTGCGGACCGGCGACGGCGGACAGCGCCCGGTCGGCCCGCAGCAGCGTTTCCCAGTCGTCCGGGACCTCGACGACCATCTGGAACACGCCGCCGAAGTCTTTCGCGATGGCGTCGTTCGCCGCCAGCGTCGCACTTTGCCTTGGCAGGTTCTGGTACAGCGGGAACCACGGCGTGTTCTGCAGGTACGCCCCTGTCGAGACGACCAGCAGGGCCAGCGCGGCGAGAGTGACCGCCAGCGGACGCCGCGCCGCCGCCGCGCAAAGCGTCAGGGCAACGCGCCCCGTCGCCGCTGCCGGGGTTCCCGTGCCCGGCGGCAGGACGCGCCCGAGCAGGGCAAAGATCACGAGGGTCAGGGAAAGGCACATCAGGGCGCCGGTCGCGCCCAGGACGGCGAATTCGAACAGTTGGTCGTTGCCGGTTACCATGATGCCGGCAAATGCCGCCGCCGTGGTCAGCCCGGTCAGGGCGCAGGCCGGGCCGATGTTCCGGATCGTGTCTTCGACGTCTTGGCCGGAGGTCTTGAGGTGGCCTGCGAGGTGCACGCCGTCGGCGACGCCCAGCACCAGCAGCAGCAGCGGCACGACGTTGCTGAGGACGGTGACCGGATAGCCCAGCCAGACCGACAACGCCAGGACGGCGGCCGCGCTGCACAGCGCAGGCACGACCGCAAGCAGCGCCATCCGCGGATCGCGCATCAGCACCAGTGCCGCGAGAACGACCAGCAGCCCGCCCCAGAGGTTCAGCGAAACCAGATCGGTCTTGAGGCCGCCCACGATCTCGGCGCTGATCGCGTCCTCTCCGGTCAGGGTCAGGCGGGTGTCCTCGGGCAGACCACCGGCAAAGGTCTCGCGCAGGGCGGCCAGAGTTTCGGCCAGCGGCTGCCGGCCGGAGGCGACGTCGATCACCATCAGCAGCGCGGTCCGGTCCGGGTTGATCAGTGTCGGCAGCCCGGTTTCCAGCGCGTCGAACCGCGCCAGCCTTTCCGGGTAGTCCGGACCGATCGTCGGGCCGAACAGCGGCGTGCCCCGCGCCGTGCCCTCCTCCGGCGGCAAGCGGAGGGCGAAGGGCGACGCCACCCCGGTAACCCCTTCGACAAATTCGAGATCGAGCGAAATGTCCCTCAGCCCCGACAGGTCGTCGGGGGAAAAGGGTCGCGCGCCCTGCAGCAGGGCGATGACCTGCGAGGAGGGGGTGCCGAGTTCGGCCTCGTAAGTCCGCTGTGCCTGTGCGAGCGCGCTGTCCGACATGAACGCCCGGTTGATGTCATCGTCGAAGCGCACATGCGGAACGCTGAAGGCCACGAGGACGAGAAACGCGGCAACAAGCGCCGTCGCGAGCCGGGGAAACCGCAACGCGAGCAGGCCAATCCGCTCCGTTCCGAAACCGATGCTCCGCATGTGCTAGGGCCGCCGCAGCGAAGCGGCGCGCCTGTGCTGCCGGTCCGGTAGGCTGTTCTCCACGCCGGTCATAATCTTCCTTCGGAAACGTGCGATCCGGCCACCGCGCGGTGGCTTGCAGCATAGCTAGCCTGCGCCACCCGAAGGTCGACCGCCGCGACCGGGTTGAAGGCATCCTTTGCGCATCCCGGGAAAACGCCCGGCACCGGCGGCTTTCGCTAGAAGATGAAATCGCCTGCGTCGAGGTCGGCCAGGTCCACCGACCAGAGCGTGATCCGAAGCCCGTCGCCGGCGGTGATGACCACGTTCGTGTCCTCTTGCACCATGTGGTTCGCAAGGAGATCGGCGAAATCCGTGACGTCGGTCACGCCCGAGAGGTCGATCGTCTCGAACGGATTGGTCGCTTCGAAATCCTCGATCGTGTCGTTGCCGTCGCCATCGACGAAGACAAAGCAGTCGGCATTGAAATTGCCGGTCAGCAGGTCGTCACCCGCGCCGCCGAGGATCCGGTCGAACCCGGTGCCGCCCATGATCCGGTCGTCGCCCGTGCCGCCTTCCAGCGTGTCGTTCCCGCTGTCCCCGAAAAGGGCATCGTCGCCGTCACCGCCGAACAGGCGGTCCGCCTCTTCGCCGCCGAACATCCTGTCGGCGCCCGCGTTACCCCAGAGGTTGTCCACCCCCGCGCCGCCCGAAACGGTATCGTTGCCGGTGCCACCATGAAGCTGGTCGGCATGGTTGCCGCCGTCGATCCAGTCGTCTCCCGCGCCGCCGAAGATCGTGTCGAACCCGCCCCAGCCGTCCAGGGTGTCATTGCCGCTGCCACCGTCCATGAAATCGTTGCCGGTTCCCGCCCGCAGCAGATCGGAGCCGTCACCGCCCCAGAGGTGATCGTCCCCGTCCTCTCCATAGAGCACGTCGTTGTCGAGCCCCCCGGCGATGGAGTCCCGCCCGGTGCCGCCGAAGATGGTGTCATTGCCGGTGGCCCCGTCCACGACATCATCGCCGCCGTTGGCGCGGATCAGTTCGTCCGCGGCGGTGCTGCCTTCGGCTTCCTGCCCCTGCACGTTGCCGCGGATGTACTCCGGCGTCTCGAACCCGTGGAACCCGTCGTCGCTGTGGACCACGTTGCGGATGCGCAGGTGCTGACCCTCGTAGTGGGTGAAGGGAACGAAATTGACCTCGTTGTGATAGGCGACCTCGGTGATGTCTTCGGGCGCCGGAACGTTGACGAAATGCAATTCCGAGCCGCCGTTCCGCGACCCGTCCAGCGCGTAGAAGATGTTGTCCCCGATCTGCAGGAACTGTTGCGGGCCAAGGCCCAGTCCTTCGGCGCTCGTGGGGTCGCCGGAGGATCGGAAGCTCACGATGCGCACCGTCACGGTGCTCCCGTCGGGCAGGGTGACGGACGCGGGCAGGGCGTTGAGGTCGATCGCCGTGCCTTCGATCGTGATCGTGTCGCGGGTGGGTTCGAAATCATTGAGCCGCCCCACGATCGGGACGTCGACCATGTGCACGTTGGTGAAGTTGAAGGTGTCGGCGCCCTCGCCGCCATAGACGTGGTGACCGTGCCGGCCAAGGTTGTTCCGCAGGTCGAGGTTGAACAGGTCGTCCCCGATGTCGCCGCGCATGTGGATCTGGCCAAATTCCTCGACCGAGGCGGTCAGCGTGTCGTCGCCATGGGTCCCGTTGAGGTGCCCCATCCCGGATGCATGGATCTCGTCGACGATACCCGGCGTCCGGACGTCAGTGAAGGGGGGCATCGGTGGCAGCTCCTGAATATGACCCGACGATGATCATACGGAGGCAATCGTGGAAAGTACAACGTGCGCGACCCTTGAAAACAGAGAGTTTCCCCCAGCGCATCAATGGTCTTGCGCAGGCCTGCCGCCCATACGGCAACAAGAAAGCCGCCCCCGGTCGTCAGGGGGCGGCTGATGTCGTTCATCCGTGTGCGGGGCGCGGTCAGGCGGCGCGGGCGATGTCCCGGCTGTCGGCCTCGATGAAGGCGGCGTGCAATGCCTTGATCACCGGCTGAAGCGTGTCACGCTCCACGATGAACTGCACGTCGACATTGCGCGGACCCTGCGTTGCGCCGATCGCGGTATGTCCCGCTTCGGCGATGGCCAGCAGGCCGTTGGACAGCACGGACAGGCCGTTCAGGTCGCGCCCGATGACCGATGCCATCGCGAGCGTGCGTGTCGTGACCTCGGCGGCGGGGAACGCCTCTGCCAGGTCCTTTTCCACGCGGCGCATCGTCTTGAGCGATGTGTCGAGGTAATGGGTGATCGTGTTGGCATTCGACACCTTGGACACGATGCGCACGTTGTGTCGCTGCAGCACGTCCAGGATCTTGCTGTCATAGCCTTTTACCCCGACCATGTCCTGCTCGAACACTTCGAGCGTCACGATATCGAGGCCGGTCACGATCTCGACGGCGGGTGATGTCGCCTTCTCGTCATCGATCAGGGTGCCCGGATCGTCCGGCTCGAACGCGTTGGTCACGCGCAGCGGCACGTTCGCCTGACGCAATGTCTTGGCCGCCTTGGGGTGGATCGCCTCCATCCCCATGTTGGAAAGCTGGTCCGCCACGTCGTAGTTGGTGCGCCCGATCTTCTTGACCGCGTCTTCTCCGACGAGCTTCGGATCGCAGGACGACAGGTGGAATTCCTTGTGGATCAACGCCTCGCGCGCGCCGCTCAGGGCGGCCAGCCGCGAGAAGGTGACTTCGGAGTATCCCCTGTCGAACTCGCGCATCAGCCCTTCGGCGCATTGTGCGTATCCGGTCACAATCGGCATTTCGGTTTTCGGGTCGATCCCGTCGAGGGCGCTGTTGATGCGCTGTTCCAGCGTGACATCGCCGTCATCGCGCCAGCCCGACAGGTCGACGAAACGGGCGTTCACGCCGGCACGCTGAAGCAGCAGCGTCGTCACGTAGGCGGAATGGGATTCACCCAGACCGGACAACAGTTCGCGGATCTGCAGCATGTGCTCGGACAGGCGGAAATGGCCGTAGGCGCAGAGCCTTTGCAGGTCGATCAGGCAGTTGCGCGCGCCGTGAATCCGCTCGGTGACGAAGGCATCGGCCAGTTCCACGTCGCCGGGGTGCTCCAGCACCTCCTTGTGGACCTCTTGCATCTTGCTTTCCACGTCGCTCAGCGCGTCATGCCAGCCGTGCCCGGTGTCGGAGTTCGCGAAATGCGCGTAGACGCCCGGATTGCCGGATTTCTTATGTTCCAGCAGCAGGTCCGTGATCCCGCCAAAGGCGGAAACCACGAAGATGCGGCCATACAGGTCGGCGCCCTTGCGATCACCGATGAAAAGGGTGTCACGCAGCTGGTTGACGCGGGACATGGACGTCCCGCCGATTTTTTCGACTGTGTGGGTCTTCTGGGTCATGAGGGTTCTGCTACCTCCTCTGCCGGGGCATAGGATCCATCCTCGCGGTGCACCTCGTTACCGGTGACCGGCGGGTTGAAGCAGCACGCCATGTGCAGTTCTTCCTCGGCCCGCAGGATGTGCTTGTCGTTCAGGTTGAGCGCGTACATCACGCCGGGCTTGATCTCGTGGGTCTCGCCGGTCGCGATGTCCGTGATCGATCCCTTTCCCTTCATGCAGTACACGCTCTCGAAGTGGTGCTTGTAGTGGAACGTGTGCTCCGATCCCGCTTGGAGAACGGTGATGTGGAACGAAAAGCCCATGCCATCGTCCGCCAGAAGCATCCGCGTGGATGTCCAGTTGGCGTCCGCGACGTGACGGTCGGTTTTCTTCAGTTCGTTGAAATCGCGTACAATCATGGTGTGTTACTCCGCTGCAATCTTGTGGCTTTCGACGACCTCTTTGGTCGCGCTGATCAGAATGTCGAACCCTTCGCGCATCAGCTCGGACGAGATCGTGAGCGGGGCGAGGAACTTGATGACCTCGTCGTTGGCGCCCGAAGTCTCGATCACCAGGCCGTGCTCGTAGGCGCGTGCGCAGATCGCACCGGCCAGATCGCCCGACCCGACGTCGACGCCCTGCATCATGCCGCGTCCCTTGAGGCTGGCGCCGGGAACGAGGTCGGCCACTTCCTGAAGCGCGGTCGTCAGCATCACCGACTTGCTCGCGATTTCCTTTTCAAAGGTCTTGTCCGACCAGAATTTCTCGATCGCGATCCGCGCGGTGACGAACGCATGGGTGTTGCCGCGGAAGGTGCCGTTGTGCTCCGCCGGCTTCCAGATGTCGTGATCGGGCCGGATCAGCAGTGCGGCGAAGGGCAGGCCGAAGCCGGACAGCGATTTGGCCTGCGTGATCATGTCGGGCTTGATCCCCGATGCCTCGAACGAGAAGAAGCTGCCGGAGCGGCCGCAGCCGGCCTGGATGTCGTCCACGATCAGCAGTGCGCCGTGCTTGCGGGCGATCTTCTCCACGCCCTGCATCCACGCATCGGATGCTGCGTTCAGACCGCCTTCGCCCTGGATCGGCTCGAAGATGAAGGCCGCAGGCGCGTCGATACCGGAGGACGGGTTCGACAGCATCGCCTCGATCAGCTCCAGCGTGTCGACGTTTTCGCCAAGCGATCCCTCGAAAGGCATATGGGTCACGTCGCCCAGCGTACCGCTGCCGGCACCGCCGCGCTTGTCGGTGTTGCCGGTCAGGGACAGCGCGCCCATGGTCATGCCATGGAAACCGTTCGTGAACGAGATCACGTTGCGGCGTCCGGTGACCTTGCGCGCCAGCTTGATGGCGGCTTCGACGGCGTTGGTGCCGGTGGGGCCGGTCATCATGATCTTGTAGTCCATGCCGCGCGGCGTCAGGATGTGATCTTCGTACGCCTTGAGGAACGCGGCCTTGGCATCGCTGTGAAAGTCGAGACCGTGGGCGATCCCGTCGTTGGTAATATGGTCCACCAAGGCGGATTTCATGTCCGGATCATTGTGGCCGTAGTTCAGTGACGAGCAACCCGCGAGGAAATCGATGTAGCGTTTCCCGTTCTGGTCGAACATCTCGGCGCCCTGCGCCTTGACGAACATGTTGTCCATGCCGCGGCAGTAGGAACGTGCCTCGCTCTCGCGGCGGGTGAAGATGGTGGTCTCTTGTGTCATGTCTTTGGGCATAGGATATCCTTTCCCTTTTTCAGGTTGGGGAGTCTCGTGAATGTGCGGGGATGTCAGGCGGCGCGTTTGAGCGCGGCCGGATCAGGCAGGCTGATCGTTACCAGGTGTTCGGTGGCCTGTGCGCCGCCGAAATGGGTGTCACGTTCGAAATGAGGTTCGTCGTCCAGCGTGCCGCCGATCTGGCGGGCAAAGCTGCGGAACAGGCCCCAGGACGCATCGTTGTCTTTGGTGATGGTCGTCTTGAGCTCTGTCGCGTCCTCGGTTTCGTCGCGGTTGATGAGTTCGTTCAGCATCTTCTTGCCAAGGCCCAAACCACGCGCCTTGGGGCTGACGGCCACCTGCCAGACAAAGAACGCGTCTTCGTTCGGGATCATGTGGCCGGAAATCCAGCCAATGATCTCACCGTCGACTTCGGCGAGCACGCAAGTGTCGCGGAAGTGGTCGGCCTGGATCACGTTGGCGTAGATCGAGTTCTCGTCCAGTGGCTTGCAGTCACGCACCAGCTCCCAGATGGCCGCGCCATCGTCCGCTTCAGGCTTGCGCAGGGTTACTGCGATGTCTTTGCGTGCTTCTGTTTCGTTCTGCATTTCTGTGCCCTCATCTTTGGTTCGGCTAACTAAGTAGTTCGAGTCGGGTGTTGCTTCAACAGTTAAAGTAAAATACTTCAAATGCCGCTATGAGCGCGCTTTGAAGCCTTTGAAGATCGGGGGTTTGTTTCGTCTTTCTAATGACCAATGTTGCGCTTGGGCAACAAATTAGCTTAACTTCCGAAAAATTTCAGGTTTGATGGAACCTTCTTTCTCGTGCATTAATGGCGAATGACGCAAAATCTTCATAATCGGATCGACGAAAGCCTGATTGCCCTGCGCCGGATTTTGCGCGCGACGGAGATCTACGGCCGCGATCTCGCGCAGGCGGCGGGTGTGACCCCGGCGCAGTTGCGTGTGCTTCAGATCGTCGAAGAAAGGGTCGATCCGACACCCAAGGCGCTGGCGACGCAAATGGGCGTCAGTCAGGCCACGGTGACGTCGCTGGTGGACAAGCTGGTCGCGCGGGGCATGGCGCAAAGGCACGCGTCAGAAAGGGACCGCCGTCAAAGCAACATCGTTCTGACCGAAAGGGGGCGTCGCACCCTCGAAGAGGCACCCGACGCCCTGCAACAGCGGTACGCGCGCAAGTTCGCCGAACTCGCCGACTGGGAACAGGCCCAGCTTGTCGCGTCGCTTGAACGTGTGGCCGACATGTTCGACGCCCGGGGGCTCGACGCTTCGCCGGTTCTGGCGACCGGTGCGCTGCAGGCCGAAAGGAAGGGCGGGCCGGAATAGGTGGCTCTTTCGCCCCATGGACCCGAAGTGATGAAAACGACCGACAGCCCCTCCTTTGGAAATTCTGGATGCGATCGTGCCGCCCTGGCGAGGGGCGCGGCATGAGCCGCCCGTGGATCGACCGGTTTCCCGGCCTTTCGCGGCTGGAAGAGCCGATCCGGCAGCACCTGCTGGACAACAGCATCCTGCGCAGGATGCCACGGGGAACGATCCTGTTCGGGCCGGGGAATTCGCCGGAGAACATGCTGTTCCTGCTGGACGGGTCGGTGCGGGTGCAGCAGACCGCCGAAAGCGGGCGCGAGATCGTCCTCTACCGCATTCTCGCCGGGGAAAGCTGCGTCCTGACCACGGCCTGCCTGCTGGCTTTCGACGATTATTCGGCGGAAGGCATCGCTGAAACCGATGTCGAGGCGGCCGCGCTGCCCCGCCGTGTGTTCGACGACCTCGTGGCCAGTTCCGAGCCATTCCGCACCTTCGTGTTCTCGGCATTCTCCAAACGGATGACCGACCTGTTCCTCATCATTGAGGAGGTCGCGTTCGGCCGGATCGATGTCCGGTTGGCGCACAAGCTGGGCGAACTGGCCGCCGGCGCATCTTCGGTGATGGTGACCCATCAGCAGCTTTCGGTCGAACTCGGCACGGCGCGGGAAGTCATCTCGCGCCAGCTGCAGGAATTCCAGCGCCGCGGCTGGATCGCGCAGTCCCGTGGCACGATCACGCTGGTGGAGCCGGGACTTCTCGCTGACCTAGGGTCAACGGGGGGCTGATGCCCGCCGCTTGGTGACAAAGTCACTGACCGGCGCGGGCGGCACGGCTAGACCGCGGATACAGCGCCGATCGGAGACCCCAATGCCTGCCTCTGCCGACATCTTCTTGCATGACCTAACGTGGCCTGCGCGCCGCAGCCCGGCAGCCCGGCCCGCCTGAGGCGCCTCATGTCCATGCGTCGATACCTTCCGATCCTCGACTGGGGCCGCCGATACGACCGCGCGACCCTTTCCAACGACCTTGTCGCGGCTGCGATCGTGACGATCATGCTGATCCCGCAGTCGCTGGCCTATGCCCTTCTGGCCGGGTTGCCGCCGGAGGCCGGGCTTTATGCCTCCATCGTCCCGATCCTGCTTTACGCGGTTTTCGGCACCAGCCGGACGCTGGCGGTCGGGCCGGTCGCCGTCGTGTCGTTGATGACGGCGGCAGCCCTGGGGCATGTGGCAGAGCAGGGGACGATGGGCTATGCCGCCGCCGCGCTGACGCTGGCGGCGCTGTCCGGCGCGATATTGGTGGCGATGGGCCTGATGCGGCTCGGGTTCCTCGCGAACTTCCTGTCGCATCCGGTGATCGCCGGTTTCATCACCGCCTCCGCCATTCTCATCGCCCTGGGCCAACTCGGCCACCTCATGGGAATCGGGGGCGGCGGCGACACGCTGATCGAACTGGCGGAAACGGTCTGGCACGGTCTGCCCGACACGAACCCCATCACCCTGTCCATCGGGGTCGCGGCGGTCTCGTTCCTGTTCTGGGCGCGCCGTGGGCTCGGGCCGCTCCTGGTGAAGGTCGGGCTTGGTCCGCGCCTTGCGGAAACCCTGACCAAGGCGGGGCCCGTCGCCGCCGTGGCGGCCACGACCCTGGCCGTCTGGGCCCTGGACCTGTCGAGCCGGGGCGTGGCCATCGTGGGTGACGTGCCGCAAAGCCTGCCGCCGCTGACGCTGCCCGATGTCGATCCGGACCTCGTCAGCCAATTGCTGCTGCCCGCGCTGCTGATCTCGGTCATCGGTTTCGTCGAGTCGATTTCCGTTGCGCAGACGCTCGGGGCCAAACGGCGGGAACGGGTCGATCCCGATCAGGAACTGATCGGCCTCGGCGCGGCCAACATCGGCGCGGGATTTACCGGCGGCCTGCCGGTCACCGGTGGCTTCTCCCGGTCGGTGGTGAATTTCGACGCGGGCGCGCGCACACCTGCGGCAGGGGCCTTCACCGCGCTGGGGTTGGCGATCGCGGCCCTTGCGCTGACGCCGCTCATCCATTTCCTGCCAAAGGCCACGCTGGCCGCAACGATCATCGTCGCGGTGCTTGGCCTTGTCGACCTTGGCGTGCTCTACCGCAGTTGGGCCTATTCCAAGGCCGATTTCGCCGCGGTCGCCGCAACCATGCTGCTGACGCTGACGTTCGGCGTCGAATTCGGGGTGTCGGGGGGCGTGGCGTTGTCGATCCTGCTCTATCTCTTCAAGACGTCGCGCCCGCATGTGGCAGAGGTGGGCCGCGTGCCGGGAACCGAACATTTCCGCAATATCCACCGGCATGCGGTGCAGACGGATCCGCGCGTCGTCACCCTGCGGATCGACGAAAGCCTCTACTTTGCGAATGCCCGGTTCCTCGAAGACCTGATCCTTGCCCGCGTGGCACGCGACAAGGCGGTCCGTCACGTGATCTTGCAGTGCGCGGCGGTGAACGAGGTCGACCTGAGCGCGTTGGAATCGCTCGAGGCGATCAACGGCAGGCTGGCCGAGATGGACGTGAAACTGCACCTGTCGGAGGTCAAGGGCCCGGTCATGGACCGGCTGAAGCGGTCCGCCCTGTTGGCCGACCTGACCGGGCGGGTCTACTTGTCCCAGCATGACGCGATCAACGACATTATTCCCGAAACACCGTCGCAGGCCCGTGCCTGCGCCCCGACCTGAAGGAGCGACACGATGTTGCCAGTTACCCCTACCGAATTCACGCCCTGGTCCGCGCTGGGCGGCGGCGTTCTGATCGGTCTTTCGGCCGTGATGGTCATGGCCCTTTTCGGGCGTATCGCCGGGATCGTGGGCATCACCGCCGGCGCCGCCACGGCGTCGGACCGCGACTGGCGCATCGCCTTCATTGCCGGGCTGGTTGCCGCGCCCCTGCTGTGGTGGCTGGCAAGCGGCGGTTTCCCCGCCCAGACCGTCAGCGCGCGCCTGCCTGAAATGGCCGTCGCGGGCCTGCTGGTCGGTGCAGGCACGGCGCTGGGATCGGGCTGTACCTCGGGGCACGGGGTCTGCGGTCTGGCGCGGCTCTCGGGGCGTTCCCTCGTGGCAGTCGTGGTATTCATGGCCTTCGCGGCGCTGACCGTCTTCGTCCTGCGTCACGTGATCGGAGGAGCGGCCTGATGCGGATCATCTTCGGTTTCCTGTCGGGCCTCGTCTTTGGCATCGGCCTGCTGCTGTCGGGCATGGCCAATCCGGCAAAGGTACTCAACTTCCTCGACGTATTCGGCGCCTGGGATCCCAGCCTCGCCTTCGTGATGGGGGGCGCGTCGGTCACCGCCTTTGTCGGCTATCGAATGTCATGGCGGCGGCACAGCCCGGCGCTGATGGCGGAATTCGACGTGCCCTCGGCCACCCACATCGACGCGCCGCTGCTGACCGGCGCCGCGCTGTTCGGTATCGGCTGGGGGATCGGCGGTTTCTGCCCCGGCCCGGCGTGGACGGCCCTGCCCATGGCGGCCCCCGGCACGCTTGTCTTCGTACCCGCGATGTTGATCGGCATCTTTGCCGGTCGCCGCATGAAATGATCACCCAACGCCTTCGGAGGGCCTGAACATGACCAAGCTGAATGAACCCGTTGTCCGCAAATCCCCATCGACCGGGGCGCAAAGCCCGGATGTCTGGGGCATCTACGAGCCCGACACCGGGTCGGTGCAGTATATCTGCGCCTGTCCCGAAACCCGCGAGGCCGCGCTGATCGACGTGGTCTGGAACTTCGATCCCAAGAGCTTCGCCACCGATACCCGCAGCATGGATCAGGTGCTGGCCCTCGCGGAAGAGAACGCCCTAAAGGTGACGCGCATCCTCGATACGCATCCGCATGCCGACCACCTCATGGCCTCCACGCACCTGCGGAAGATGTTGGGGGTCGAAAACGGCATCGGGGAAAAGGTGACCGAGATCGCCGGCCTCTGGCGCGACATCTACAACACGCCCGATGCCTTTGACGCGGCCCGCGATTTCGACCATCTCTTTGCCGACGGGGACGTCTTTCGCATCGGCAATATGGACGTGAAGGTCATGTTGTCGCCCGGTCATACCCTTGGATCCGTGACCTATCACTGCGGCGACGCGGCCTTTGTCCACGACACGTTGATGATGCCCGACGCGGGCAGCAGCCGTGCCGATTTCCCCGGCGGCTCGGCCGAGGATTTGTGGCAGTCGATCCAGGCGATCCTGTCGTTGCCCCGCGACACGCGTCTGTTCATCGGGCACGACTACGGGACCGATGAGCGCAAGGAGCCCGCATGGGAGGCAACGGTGGCCCAACACAAGGCCGAGAACAAGCACGTGCGCGACGGCACCTCGAAGGCCGATTTCATCCGCACGCGCGAGGATCGCGATGCCACCTTGTCGCTGCCGGACCGCATGCTTGCCGCATTGCAGATCAACCTGCGCGCCGGCCAGTTGCCCGAAGCCGAAAACGACGGTCGGTCCTATCTCAAGATGCCGGTGAACCGTTTCTGATCGGGGGCTTGAGCATCGGGGCGGGCCCCTTCATTCTGATCCCGGACCGTCAGCCACACCGGCTGACGCGCGGGATCAAAGGAGATCGGCATGGAGCAGGCAATCGCGAAGGTTGAGATCGAGAACGCGTTCTGCGTCGTCACGCGCTGGACCTTCCCGCCGGGCACCGCCACCGGCTGGCAC
This sequence comes from Sulfitobacter alexandrii, assembly GCF_001886735.1. Classification (NCBI taxonomy): domain Bacteria; kingdom Pseudomonadati; phylum Pseudomonadota; class Alphaproteobacteria; order Rhodobacterales; family Roseobacteraceae; genus Sulfitobacter; species Sulfitobacter alexandrii. The sequence continues at coordinate 2,943,376 of NZ_CP018076.1, read as the reverse complement.
CGGCATGAAAAGGACTATGTGGTCATGCCGACGATCTCGGGCGAGTTGACGATCGTGCAGCCCGACGGAACCGAGGTCGTGTCAAGCCTGACAGCGGGAGAGCCCTACGCGCGGACCGTCGGCGTCGAACATGACGTTCAGAACCGGTCGGACGCCACCGTGGAATTCGTCGAAGTCGAGATCATCCGTCCTGCCCGGGGCTGAGTGTTGCCGGGCGCACCGCGCCTCGCTTACTGCCGCACGAAGGCGAAATTCATCGCGCCCACCTGCCGCACCCGCGCGTCGTTGCCCGAGCCGCCCTGGAAGATGATGGCGTCGTTCTCGTCGCCGTCCTGAAGGAGCGAGACAAGGTTTCCGAACCCGTCCTGAAGCACGGCAAAGACGTTGTCGTCACCCAGCACGCTGATGTCGGCGGCGTTGTCGAAACCGAGCTGTTCCACCAGCCCCGCGCTGGCCTGCACCGCCCCCGGGACGATCAGGCGGCGTGTGTTGTTCCTGTTGCCCTCGATGCCGATGGTGGCGGTGTTGCTGCCGCGCTGGTCGGTGACAAGCTGGTTGTCGTCCCCCTCGATCGCGACGGAGAGCGTGTTCTCACCCCCCAGACCGTTGCGGAAATCCTGAACCGCACTCACGTTGTTCCGGTCACCCTCGAGGGTAAGGAAGGCGTCGTTGGTGCCCTGCTGCTGCACCAGCAGCGCGTTGTCGGATGAATCGCCGATGAGGGAAACGGTCGCGAGGTTGGTCTGCAACTGGTCGATCCCGATGGCGTTGCCATCCCCTTCGACCACCGAGAGGACGACATCGTTCTGGTCGCCGTCCTGACGTATGCCAAGATCGTTGCCGTTGCCGTTGATGGTGATGAAGCCGACGGAGTTGTCGCGCCCGCCCTGACGGATGCCAATGGCCGTGTCGTTGCCCGCGATCTCGACGTCCATGAAGTTGCCGTTCGCGCGCGGATCGGCTGCGCCGCCCTCCTGGACGAAGGCGCTGTCGCGCAGGAGCGGGATGGCTGCCGCGCCGCTCAGCCGGTCGCGCCCGTTGAAGCTGCCGGACATGCGGACCCGCATGATATTGGGTTTGTCGTCGACGCTGCTGTTCGCGGTCTGGCTGGCCAGGTCGATCACGTTGTCGGCCCCGGTCTGGCGCAAGATCATTTCCTGCGAGGCGTCGCCCGTCTCCTGCACCTGCCGCGCGATGTTGATGCGGTTCCGGTCCCCGCCGGATTGCACCAGCGTCATGTCGTTGGCGCCATTGGGGACGGCACCCTCGGACAGCTGTTCGACCGTGCCGATCACGTTGTCGTCCGAAAATTGGTCGATGACGATGCGGTTGTGCACCGTCTCGGTGGTGAAACGCCCCTGCTGGTAAAGGCCGGTGCCTTCGGTGCCGATGGTGTTCCGATTGCCGTTCTGCCGGATCTGAAGGTCATTCCAGAAACCGTCCTGCCACAGCGGGTCGTCCTGCCGCCCCGCCTGGTTGCGCACCCCGGACTGGTCGATCACGGCGCTGTTGTCGGCCCCGATCTGGTCGATGTGGACGACGTTTTCATCCAGTGCCTGCGCCGATGCCGTACCGGCAAACGCGGCCAGTACAAGAATGCTCCATCCGGTGTGTCGTGGCATGAAATTCTCCGGTGGCAGGAATGGAAAGAAAACAGGCCGCTCCTGTCGGAACGGCCGAAAAGGCAGGGCGGCGCGCCGCCCTGCCTTCAATGGTTACTGGCTCACGCCGGCGACGTTGCCGCTGCCGTTTTGCATGATGAAGGACAGGTTGCCGTTGCCGATCTGGCTCACGGCATACTCGTTCCCGTCGCCGAAGACGTCGGCCTGGATCTCGTTGTCATTGCCTTGCTGCAGGGCCGCGAACTGGTTGTCGCTGCCGATGATCTGACCTTCGAAGACGTTGTCGAAGCCATCTTGCTTGATCAGGCCGGATGCAAGGCCGAGGCCGGAAGTTGCCATGCCCATGAATGTGCCGCCACCGTTGTCATTACCGATGATGTTCATCAGCACGCCGCTCGGGTTGGAGCCGATCTGCACGACCTCGACGTAGTTCCGGTCGCCATCCGCGGTCACTGTCGCGCCGTTGATGTTGCCGGTCTGGCTGATGCCGATGCTGTTGTCGTCGCTGCCGTTGGTCAGCTGCACGGTAGCGGCGTTGAAGTTGCCACCGGTCTGGCTGATACCGACATCGTTGCCGTCACCCACGATCGGCGCGATCGAGGCGCTGTTGAAATCGCCCTGCTGGTACGCGGCGGTTTCGTTGCCGTTGCCGACGATGGTCACCTGGTTGACGGTGTTGCTGTTCCCGATCTGGGTAAAGCCGAACTGGTTGTCGTTTCCGGTCGCCGAGTAGTTCACGACGTTGCCGCCGCCGGTTTGCAGCACGGAGGAACGGGTGGCGCCCACGCCGCCCGCGAAGGTCTTGTTCAGGCCCGCGGCCCCGTTGCGTTCACCGGACTGGCTGACGTTTGCCGTGTTCCCGGTGGTACCGGCCGTGCTGTTCTGGGACACGGTATAGATGCGGTTTTCCTTGCCGGACTGGCTCACGTTCATCTCGTTGCCGTTGCCCAGTTGCAGTAGTTCCACGTCGCTGTTCCGGGTGTCGTAGATCACGTTCTCTTCGCCCGACTGCGAGACAATCATCTCGTTGCCGGCACCTTCCTGCTTGAGCGCGACGTTGGCGTGGGACGCATCGTTGCCAAAGTTGCCGCCGACACCACCGCGGCCGATGGCGTTGGCGCGGAACTGTTTCATTGCGGTGTCGCGGGTCTGGGTCACTTGCATGTCGTTCGCGGCAGAGGTGGCCCCGCCGTTGTTGATCTGGGCGATCCCGGTGATGTAGTTGTCAGCGCCGTCTTCGAGGCCGCCGTTGTTCTTAAGCGGGTGGCTGCGCGATACACCGGTCTGTTCGATGGTCAGGGTGTTCTGGGCGGCGGTCGCGCCGGCGTCGGAATCCTGGGTCAGTGAGTTCACGAGGTTGCGCACGCCGTCCTGCGTGATCGTGGCTTCGTTCTTGTCGCCGCGCTGCTTGACGCCGCTGCCGTCGCCGCCGTTGTTCCGCGAAAGGGCACCGACATAGTTCCGGTCACCGAACTGGGTGATGGACAGCATGTTGTCGTCGCCGACCTGCTGCATCGTCAGCGTGTCGAGGCGCTGCGTGGTGTAGTCGTCGCGACCTGCATAGCTGAAGGATGCCTCGGACTGGTCGATATCGGCAACGTTGCCTGCGCCAAGCTGGTCGATACGGACAGTGTTGTCGTCAGCCCAGGCGCCGGCGCCGATCATGGTCAGCGCGGTGGTGGCCAGTGCGAATTTCCTGAAAGTCATCTCGTTTACCCTAAAATAATCGTCGACAATTCGACGAATTGATATTCATCGCCTATTCGCCCTGCCGAATTGCGGGGGCATTTTGCGATTCGGCGTCAGGCCGGAATTTTCCGAAGCCCTGACCCTCGCGTTAAGGTTAAAATATGGCCTTCGTGTTGGCAAGAAGTGTTCTTGTTTTTGCCCTGTTCCCGCCCCAATTCGGGTTGCTTCCGGATAATTTCCCGCGAATTTGGAAACGATGGTCTGCGGAATTTCTCGCAATGCGTGTATTTCGTCTCGAATCATCCTCTATTCGGGGGGTGGGCCCGTTAATTGTTGTTTGATCGCCACGACCCTGCGAATATCGGGAACCGCACCAATCTCAATGTTTGCGTCCGCCGCGAGATTGTGACAACAACTTGCAGCACAAGATTTAGGCAACGACTTTAAGAGCGGCACATACGCCGACGTATTTGGGACAGGTGACGATGATTAAGGGCAGCAAGCTGGCAGGAATGTCCGTAGCGTTCGGCCTTGCCATGGCGCAGGGCGTTGCGGCACAGGACATCGTCTATTCACCCGTGAACCCGTCCTTCGGCGGCAACCCCCTGAACTCCGCCCACCTGCTGAGCATCGCGAACGCGCAGCGCGAGGCGACGGCGCGGGACGCCGGGGACGACGACGGCCTTCTGGGCGGCGGCCTGGACGGGGATGGCGGCCCGACCGATGCGGACCTGTTCGTGCGGCAGCTGGAGGGGCGGCTTCTGTCCGCACTTGCGGGCCAGGTGACCGAGGCGATTTTCGGCGACAACCCTCAGGATAGCGGCACCGTGGTGTTCGGTACCACGACGGTGACGTTCACCCGGACCCTTGATTCGATCACGCTCACGATCATCGACGCGCTCGACGGCAGCGTGACCGAAATCGTCGTGCCGCAACTGGTCGTGAACTGAAATTGAACCCCGCAATCGTATTTTCGGGATGGAGCAGGCGAATGGCGATGTCACTTTATTTTAGGCGGTTTGCGCTGGCGACTCTCGGGGCGCTGAGCCTGGCCGCCTGCGAACTCAGGGGCAGCGACTTCTACGACGGACCGAACCCCGAAGCGGCCAGCATCGGCGACGTGACCTACCAGAACCGCGCGCTGCGCGATATTCCGGCGCCGAACCAGCGGGTGACGGTTGCGGTCTACGGGCTGCCGGACCTGACGGGCCAGTACAAGGAAGACGAGCAGGGCCAGAACCTGTCGCGCGCCGTGACCCAGGGCGGCGCCGCCGTTCTCATCAAGGCGTTGCAGGACGCGGGCGACCGCCGCTGGTTCAGCGTGCTCGACCGCTCCAACCTCGACAACCTTTTGCGCGAACGGCAGATCGTGACGGAGATGCGCCGCATCTACCGCAACGAACAGCAGATCGACCCGTCCGCGCTGGGCCCGCTGGATCATGCCGGCATCATCATCGAAGGCGCGATCGTCGGCTACGATACCAACACGATGACCGGCGGCTACGGTGTCCGGTTCCTCGGGCTGGGGCCGAACCAGCGCTGGAAGCTGGACACGATCACCGTCACCCTGCGCGCGGTTTCGACTGAAACCGGCGAAGTGCTGACCAGCGTGACCGTCCGCAAGCCGCTGGCGTCCGCCTCCACGCAGGGCATCATCTTTACCTATGTCGAGCTCGACAAGCTGCTCGAAGCGGAAGCGGGTGTCGCCATGAACGAGCCCAAGCAGTTCGCGATCGAAAAGGCGGTTGAAAAAGGCGTGATGGCCCTTGTGGCCGAGGGCGCGATGCTGGGCCTGTGGACCTTTGCCGACCAGGCCGAGGGCGAGCGTTTCGTGCGGGGATACAACAACGACAAGTTCGACGGCATGGTGCCCCCGCGCACCACCGACGTGGTGCGTCCGCGCACCCGCAACGCCGCCCAGGTGGTTCAGACCGTGCCGCGCGCGCGGCAGGTCGCCCGCCCGCGTCCGGTGGTGGAGCGTCGGATCGAACCGCAGCGCCAGCAGCCGGCCGCGCCGCCCAACAATCCCGACTCCGAAGAAGTCATCGGCTGATCAAATGCCATAAAGTTGCCGCTGCGGCGTCGACTTAATGCCAGTCGAAGCATCCAGACTCGTCCGTAGATAAAACGGAACCGAGCAGAGGTGCCCCATGAAACTGACACTCGCATTTGTCGCCGCACTGTCCATTGGCGTAACGGCAGCACAGGCTGACACGCTGTCGAACACGCTGACCATCATCGACACCGGGTCGGAGAATCGTCTGACCGTGGTTCAGTCCGACGGCGGCGGCCACACCGCCGAGATCACCCTTTCCGGCACGGACAACGGCGCCGCCGCCCTGGTCGCGGGCCCCCTGATGCCGGAACTTGTGCTCGGACGTTTCGAGCAAAAAGGCTTTGGCCACGTCGCGCGTCTCGACATCGGCGGCCGCAACAACGGCTTTGCAGGCCTGCAGACCGGAAGCGGTCATTTTCTGTCCGGCGAGATCATGGGAAGCGACAACCTTGCTCAGGTCGTCCAGACCGGCGCGGGGCAGACCGCCGTATTCCGCCAGATCGGCACCAGAAACAATTTGAGCATTCGCCAATCCTCGTGGTAGGATACCGCAAAGGATGCTCTTATGAATTTATTCAGATTTTCTGCGATTGCCCTAATTGTGGGCGTGGCCAGCCCGGTCATTTCTCATGCCGATGAGAATGTATTGTACCTGCTGCAATCGAATCCGCTCAATGGCCCCACCGGCAATACCATTTCGGTCGATCAGACGGCCGGGACGAACACGCTCGTCGCGGGGGATGCCGCCGGGAGTGCTCCGGCACGTCAGGTGGGCGACGGAAACTCCGGCACTGTCGTGATCGACGGCGACAATATCGCGGTTCTGTTCAGCCAGACCGGGGCAGGGGGGGTGAACTCTCCGGGGTCGAACAACACCGGGACCGTCAACGCCACGGGAAATGACCTGACCGGCGCCCTGTCGCAAGCCGGAATTGGCAACAGCGCAACCCTGTCCGTCCTGGGCACCCGCGCCCTGGGCAGCGTGTCCCAGATCGGAAACGGCAATCAGGCGGACGTGTCCGTCGAAGGGACGGACATCCAGGGTGAACTGATCCAGAACGGCAATAACAACATTGCCGACCTGACGATCGACGGAAGCTCTAGCAACGTCAGCTACGAGATCATCGGCAACAACCTCACCACCGTGGACGCCGGACCGTCCGTCACGACCAACGCGGGAACGGTGATCATCCGGCAGACGGTCATCGGAAGCAACTGATGCCGCTCGGCACCGCTTTCAGCCGCGCCGTTCTTGCCGGTCTGGTCTGGATCGGTGCAACGGCCGCCGCCCGGGCGGAACTGGCCGTGCCGCACCTTGAGATCAATCAGGATCAGGATACGCTGACGCTTGTCGGTGCTGTCAGCGGGCCAGAGGGTGCCACGGCCGATACGCGCCTGTCCGTGACCCGTATCGATGCGTCGGGCAACAGCATGAAATCCGCCCAGGGCAAGACCGTCACGCTGCGCGGCGCGACCCCGGTCGAGGTCGCGCGCCTCGTGATCAACGCCGGCGCGCATCCGAATCTGGTTGCCACGCTCCAGATCCTTCAGAACGATGGCGTTATCGCCGAGACCCGAACCGAGATCGGCAGCCCCGCCAAGACCGATACCAATCAAAGCCGGAACGACGAATGAAACTCCTTAACGCTTTCCTCATCTGTGCCACCTTCGGGCTGGCATCCCCCCTGGCCGCACAGGATGCCGATGCGCTGGCACAGGCGTTCGGTGGCGAATGGTACAGTTTCGATCCGGCGACCGCCGATGGCGGCAACTGCAAGCTGACGCTGGCGACCGACGCGGTCGATACCGAAGGCACGCGCAAGGTCACGACCGAAGACTGCCGCGGGCCACTTTCCACGGCCGCGCGCTGGCGCATCGCCGAAGGGCAGATCAGGCTGTCGACCGGAGAGGCGCCCGATGACGTGGCCATTCTGGGCGGCAACCAGTTCCGCATCACCGGCGAGATCGTTCCCGACGGGCGCGGTGTCGTCATCGAACGCGCCACCGGCGACGCGACCGGCCAGGCGATCCGCGCGGCGCTGTCGAAATACAAGTGCTATTACCGGGGCTTCACGAACATCTGCGCGACGGAGACGGACCTCCAGCTTCCCACCTTCGCGGAAGAGTCGCCGACCGCGGTGCGTACCCTGGTGAACCTCAACGTGCGCAATCAGCCCCGTGCCGATGCCGCCGTTCTGGGCGTGGTCCCGCGCGAGACGCAGCTGAACGTGAATCAATGCCTCATCGCGTCCGACGGGCTGTGGTGCCGGGGCAATTTCTCGGGCAAGACCGGCTGGTTCACCCGCAGCGCCCTGCGCGACGAGACATGGCCAATCCTGACGTTCGTGCCGCAGGAATGACGCAGCCTGCGGGCTGACGGCAGTCCCCTTCGCCGCTTTCACGCCGAAATGCCCCCGCGCGAGTTTCTGCCGCGGGCGTGGCGGGCGTCTGCCACGGAATTCCGGTACGCCGTCAGAAACCGGTCCACTTCCAAAGGATTTTCTGAAAGTCTCTTGCTGTCGCGGGAGGAACGCGAGACCATCGGACTACGACAATAACTTGGGAGGATAGAATGCTTCACTCACTCATTCGCGCGCCGAAGGCCCTGATCGGCACGGCTGCGCTCATCGCGCTCGGCTTTGCCGCGCCTGCCACGGCCCAGACCCAGCTGTCCATTGCGACCGGTGGCACCGGGGGGGTCTATTACCCCATGGGCGGCGGCCTGGCCGAAGTCATCAACAACCATGTCGAAGGCTATTCGGCCACCGCGGAAGTGACCGGCGCCTCGGTCGAGAACATGGGTCTGATTGCCACCGGCGATGCCGACCTCGCCATTGGCCTCGCCGACACGGTCGCGCAGGCCTACGAAGGCACGGGCCGTTTCGAGGGCCAACAGCTGCCCATGGTTCGCGGCCTTGCCTCGCTCTATGCCAACATGATCCACATCGTCGCCCTGGCAGACAGCGGTATCACGTCGCTCGACGATCTGCGCGGCAAGCGCGTCTCGATCGGCGCGCCCGGCTCGGGCACCGAGGTCAACACGGCCGCAATTCTCGAAGCCAACGGCATCAGCTATGACGACATCGAGGAACAGCGCCTGAACTTCAACGAGACCGCGGATGCACTGGCCAACGGCGACATCGACGCGGGCTTCTGGTCGGTCGGCGCACCGACATCGTCGATCCTCAACCTGTCGACGACGCAGGACATCGTCATCATCGCCCTGACGGAAGAGCAGCTGGCAGCGGCCCGTGAGGCCGACGCGACCTTTGCGGTCACGACGTTGCCCGGCGGTACCTACACCGGCGTCGACGAAGATATCTCCGTCCTCGGCATCCCGAACGTGCTGACCGTATCTTCCGAGATGTCGGATGATCTGGCCTACGCGATCACCAGCTCGATGTTCGAGAACATCGCGGAACTCCAGGCCGTGCACCCCGCCGCGAACCAGACCACGGTCGAATTCACGCTGGATGCGACCCCGGTGCCGCTGCATCCCGGCGCGATCCGCTACTTCGAGGAAACCGGCGCCGAGATTCCGGACCGCCTGCGCCCGTGACACGCGGAACGAGAGGAGGGCTTCTGGCCCTCCTCCTGTCCGCCCCGGCGGTCGCCCTCGCGGCAGAGCTTGTCGCCACCCGTGAAACCGGCGAGGTCATCGCCCGGTTCGACGTGGCGCCCGGCGCAGGGTGGTGCGTGCTCTGGCATCACTCGGTCAAGGGGTTCGAGGTCTCCGACTGCTACGAGAACCGCGGGGGGCGCATGGTTCTGGTCTGGTCCCATCTGCCCGATTTCGCGGCGGGTCTGGATCACATACCGGGGCGCGGCCGACAGGTCACGGACGGACAGGGCGGCTATTTCATACTGGACATCGACGAACCCGTGCCCGGCGACGCCTATGTGCTGAGACCGGGATCCGGTCCCGTCGATCACCGGATCAGGATGGGTGACAGGGTGGTATCCCTGTCGGCGGTGGCCCCGCGAGAACGGGTGCGGATCGCCTTGGTTGGGACGGACGACGAATGACCACGGAAAACGATATCAATCCCGAAGCGGTCGCGCAGCCCCGCATCGTGCTGCGCGCCATCATGCTGATCGGCATCGCCCTGTCACTGTTTCAGCTTTGGGCGGCGGGCGTGCAGCCGCTCGGGCTGTTCTTCCAGCGGCCGATCCACCTCGGCTTCATCCTTGTGCTCTGCTTTCTCATCTTTCCCGTCTTCGGGCTCGACCGCCCCCGCGGCGCGCTGGGCTGGGCCATCGACGGGCCGCTGATCCTGTGCGGGATCGCGGCGGGCGCATGGGTGCCCCTGAACATCGACACCATCGCCAACCAGATCTTTCCGCGCCAGATCGATGTCTGGATGGGCATCCTGACCATCCTCGTGGTGCTCGAAGGGGCACGGAGGGCCGTAGGCCTCGGCATGACGATCATCGGCGCCGCCTTTCTCGTCTATGCCTTCGCGGGCAACCGGGGTGAACTGCCGTTCCTTTCCGACTGGATGCCCGGCATCCTGAACCACCGGGGGTATTCGCTGGATCGTGTCGCCAGCCAGATGACGCTGGGGGCCGAGGGCATCTTCGGCATTCCGCTGGGCGTCGCGGCAACCTTCGTGTTCATCTTCGTCCTTTTCGGCGCGTTTCTCGAAGCGACCGGCGCGGGCAAGTTCTTCATCGATCTGGCCTATGCCGCCACCGGGCGGCAGCGGGGCGGCCCCGCGAAGGCAGCGGTGATCGCCTCTGCCGGCATGGGGTCGATCAGCGGTTCCGCCATCGCCAACGTCGTCACGACCGGGGCATTCACCATCCCGCTGATGAAGAAACTGGGCTACCGCCCCGCGCAGGCCGGCGGGATCGAGGCCGCGGCGTCGACGGGCGGGCAGATCATGCCGCCGCTGATGGGGGCAGGTGCCTTCCTGATGTCCGAATTCACGCGGGTTCCCTACGTCGACATCGTGCTGATCTCGATCTTTCCGGCGGTGCTGTATTTTGGCATCGTCTACCTTCTGGTGCACATCGCCGCGGTCAAGCAGGGCATGACCGGCCTGCCGGGATCCGAGCTGCCGCGCACCCGCGCTGTCCTGGCCGAGGGCTGGCATTTCCTGCTTCCGCTGGTCGCTCTGATCGCGCTGCTGGTCGCGGGCTATTCCCCGATGCGCGTGGGCTTCTACGCCATCCTGTCCATCATGGCAGCCGCCGGCGCGCGCGCGCTCTGGACCTTTGCCGCGAGCGGGCCGACCCTTTCGGCCTTTGTCGCGCTGTGCCGAACCGGCATCAAGCTCACGCTCGACGCGCTGGAACTGGGGGCGCGCAACGCCGTGGCCGTGTCCATGGCCTGTGCCGTCGCCGGGATCATCGTCGGCGTGGTGGGCCTGACCGGGCTGGGGCTCAAATTCTCCGCCATGATGATCGCCTTTTCGGGCGGGAACCTGCTGCTGGCACTGCTGCTGGTCGTCATCGCGTCGCTGATCCTCGGCATGGGGCTGCCGGTGACGGCGGCCTACATCGTGCTCATCATCCTCGTCGGGCCGGCCCTGACCGAGGAATTCGGCATCCCGCTGCTCATCGCGCACCTTGTGGTGTTCTGGTATTCGCAGGACAGCAACGTAACGCCCCCGGTGGCATTGGCCGGGTTCGCGGGCGCGGCCATCGCAGGGTCGAAACCGATGGAGACCAGCGTACAGGCGTGGAAATACGCCAAGGGCCTCTACCTGATCCCGCTGTTCATGGTGTTCAACGAGGAAATCATCCTCGGCGGTCCGCTGCTGCTGGTCCTGTGGAGCGGCGCGATCGCGATCCTCGGGCTCGTCGCCTTTGCTGCCGTGCTCGAAGCCTTCCTGTTCGGCCCGATGCGGATCTGGATGCGGCTGCTGCTGCTGCCCGGCATCGTGGCGCTTTTCTGGCCGTCGCTGACCGTCGAATTCGTGGGCGCGGCGTTGGTCGTGGCCCTGCTTGCCCTCAACTGGGCACAGTCGAAGGGCGACCGTAACGGGGCCGCCGCCGCTGCGGGATGAGGGCCGGTGACCCGCCAAGGTACAGGGCGATGAGGTGACGCTTTTCCGCGCGCTTCTCTTGGCGGGCCTCGTTGCGGCGCTGGTCTGGACCGTGGCGCAATCCCGGGCCATCGCCACGGCGCGCCAGGAACTGGACCAGACCCTGCTGCTGACCACCCGCGCCGTGCAGGCCGAGATCGACCGCCTGCGCGCGTTGCCTGCCGTCGCGGCCGAAGATGCGCGGGTGCGCTCCGCGTTGTCCGCCAGCGGCTCGCTGCTCGACGCCAACCGCTATCTCGAAACGGTTGCCAACCACGCCGGCGCGGACGAGCTGTTCCTGATCGACAGCACGGGCCGGACCATCGCCGCATCGAACTGGAACCAGCCCGGCAGCTTTCTGGGACAGAATTACGCCTTCCGGCCCTATTTCAAGGACGCGCTCGCCACGGGGCAGGGGCAGTTCTATGCCATTGGCGTCACCACCGGCATACCGGGCTATTTCCTCTCGGCGCGGGTCGATCTGGACGGGACACAGGGGGTCATGGTGGTCAAGCTGGATCTGCGCCCCCTGCAGGAAACGTGGCGCGCGGCCGAGGCGGACGTGGCGCTGGCGGACGAGCATGGCGTCGTCTTCCTGTCCGCGCGGCCCGACTGGCAGTATCGGCCGCTGCAACCTCTGGCGCCGGACGTGCTGGCGCGCCTGCAGGCGGCCCGCGTCTACGAGGGCGTCGGGCTGGACCAGGCGGCGCCCCTGTTCTCGGCCCCGCCGGACGGGCCGGATGCGCGCGGCGACGGCTGGATCGCCAGGATCGGCCAGGTGCCGGGGACTTTGGGCAGGGTGATCGCGGTCCGCCCCCTCGGCGGGGTGCAACTGGCGGCGATCGGCTGGGCCGCGCTGGCGGCGCTCGCGACCCTTGCCGTCGCCGCAACGCTCAAGGGCATCGAACAGCGCCGGCAGATCGTCGCCATGCGCCTGTCGCAGTCCGAGCGGCTGGAGGCGATGGTCATCGACCGCACCGCCGATCTCGCCCGCGAGGTCGAGGCGCGCAAACAGGTGGAGACCGACCTGCGCGCCACGCAGGAGGCGCTGATCCACACGGAGAAGATGGCCGCGATGGGCCGGATGTCCGCCGCGATCGTGCACGAGATCAGCCAGCCGCTCGCCGCGATGGAGGCCACACTGGCCGCTGCCGAGATGGGGATCAAACCGGACGACACCCGCACGCCGGAACGCATCGGCAAGGCCCGCGACATGATCCGCCGCATGCAGCGCACCACCAAGCACCTCAAGAGCTTCGCGCGCAAGGACACCGTGCACCTCAGCCGTGTCGACCTGCGCGCGCCGCTCAGGTCCGCACTGGATCTCGTGCTGCCCCGCGCGCGTGCCGTGGGGGTCACCCCCGCGTTGCACCTTCCGGAACATCCGGTGACGGTGATGGCCGGAACCGTGCGCATCGAACAGGTCGTCGCGAACCTCCTGCTCAACGCGCTCGACGCGGTCGAAGGCATTGCGCAGCCCGGAATAGAGGTCAGCCTTTCGGTGGACGAAGGCGACGCCACCATCGTCGTGCGTGACAGCGGCACGGGGATCTCCGAGGCCGATCTGCCCCGCGTCTCCGAGCCCTTCTTCTCGACCAAGCACAGCGGCGAGGGACTTGGCCTCGGCCTTGCGATCTGCAAGGTGATCCTTGCGGATTTCGGCGGGACACTGGATATCAGATCGCAAGAGGCGCAGGGCACCGAGGTCACCGTGACCCTCCCGCGCGCGCCGCAGGAGAGCTTGTCATGACGCCCGCACGCGTGGACATCGTGGACGATGACGCCGACCACCTTTCGGCGCTGGCCGACCTCGTGGAGACCGCCGGCTACCGGGTGAGGGCCTTCGCGACGGCGGGCGACCTGCTGGCCGCGCTGTCCGAGCCGTCCGACATGATCATCAGCGACTTGCGGATGCCCGTGATGGACGGAATCGCGCTCATCAGGGCCCTGCGGGAACGGGCGGTAACGGTTCCGGTTGTCCTGCTGACAGGTCACGGGGACGTGGCACATGCGGTCGAGGCGATCCGCGCGGGCGCCGACGACTTCCTCGAAAAACCCTACGATTCGGCGCATCTGCTTTCCGTGATCCGCCGCACGACCGAGGCCGAAGCCGCCCGCCGGGAGGTCGCCCGCCTGCAGGACGAGCTGGGGCAACGTGACCAGGCCAGCATTCTGGGCCGGTCGCGCGCCATGCGCGCCCTGCGGGATCGTATTGCTGCCTTGGCGTCGGTCGATCTGGACGTGCTCATCACAGGAGAGACGGGCACCGGCAAGGAACTGGCGGCCCGCGCGATCCACGCGGGCAGTGCCCGGGCGGGCGGCCCCTTCGTCGCGCTGAATTGCGCGGCCCTGTCGGAGGCCACGGTGGAAACCACGCTCTTCGGCCACGGGGCGGGGGTCTTCGCCCATGATGCCACGGGCCGCGCCGGGAAGCTCGAGGCGGCGGACGGCGGCACGCTCATGCTGGACGAGGTGGAGACGATGCCGCCCGCGATCCAGGCCAAGCTGCTGCGCGTGCTGCAGGAAAGATCCGTTGAACGGATCGGGGAGACAGTTCCGCGTCCGCTCGATATCCGCGTGATCGCCACCACCAAGGCTTCCCTTCGGGTACAGGAAGGGTTCCGCCCCGATCTCTACTTCCGGCTTGCCGGGATCGAATTGACGACGCCGACGCTCCGCGAGGCGGGAGAGGACATCCCGCTCATCTTCGCCCATTACGCGCAGCTTGCCGCGCGCCGGTACGGCCGTTCTGATCCGGATCTGCCCTGGCCGCAGCGGCAGAAGCTGCGGCGGATGGCATGGCCCGGCAATGTCCGTGAACTGAAAGCCAGCGCCGAGGCCTATGCCCTTGGCCTCTTCGACCTGCCCGCGGCCGGTGGCGGCAGCCCGGGCGCGCTGACGCTGGCCGACCGGGTCGCCGATTTCGAAGCGCGCGAGATCGCCGCAGTGCTTGACGCGCACGTGGGCAACACGTTGCGCGCCGCCGAGACCCTCGGCCTGCCGCGCCGCACCCTGAACGACAAGATGCGGCGTTACGGGCTGAGTTCGGCCCCCGAAACCGAAAGCTGATCCCGGTCGAGATCAGGTCATGCCGTAAAGCGTTCTGGACGCTTCCGTGTCGTCAAACCGATCCGACACCTCTTCGAGGTTACCGGCAAAGGACGCCACGTTCTCGAAGCGTGTATGCGGCCAGTCGCTGCCCCAGACGAAGCGGTTCTCCGGCAGAAGGGTGGACAAACGATCGAGGTGGGCGCGCTGGTCCGGGATGCCACGGTAGGGCGCGCTCAGCTTGACAAAGAACGGCGCCCGGGTGGGGCAGGTCTCGAGCGCGTTCAGCCATGGCTCCTCCTGCGGATTCTCGGAGACCGGCAGGCCCATGTGGTCGATCACGACCGGCACCGGCACGCGCGACAGCCCCGGCAGGTAGTCCGCCCACCGTGCGCTCTCGAGCTGAATTTCGATGTGCATGTCGTGGGCCTGCAGAATGTCCAGGAACCGCTGTACGCTCCGGTCGGACACGTCGGGCAACTCCGCACCCGAAACGAGATTCCAGCGAACGCCGCGGACGCCCGCCTCCGCGAGGTCGCGCACGCCCGCTTCCGAACTGTTCAGCGTGATACAGGCAATGCCGGCGAATCGGTCGCGATCGACCTTGGAAAGGGCATGCAAAAGCTGGGAGTTGTCCGTTCCGAGAAAGCTGACCTGCACGATCACCCCGCCGCGCAGCCCGTGTTCGGACTGCAGGCGCAGCCAGGAGTCGAGCGGTGCAGGCGCGCCGGGCACATATCGCGCGTCCGGCACGGCGGTTACGCTTTCATAGACATGGGCGTGACAGTCGAAATTTATCACCGCGAAACCTCCACTTATTTACTTATATATAGAACTAGTTGACTAATGCGGTCAACCACGGTAGACCGACCGGCGGAGGAGACGATATGACACTTGCATCAACCGTCAGTGACGACAGGCTGCCCGCCTATCTGCGCCTGCGCGACGACATCGCGCGCCGCATCGCGGCCGGAGAGTGGAAGCCGGACGAGGCGCTGCCTTCGGACAACCGGCTGGCGGCGGAACATGCGCTTTCAGTCGGCACCGTGCGCAAGGCGCTGCAAAAGCTGTCGGACGAAGGGCTTCTCGAAAGACGGCAGGGTGCCGGAACTTTCCTGCGCAAGCCTGCCTTCGACGCGACGCTGTTCCGCTTCTTCCAGGTGCGCGAGCATGGTGCCGAACAGAGCATTCCCTCCAGCCGCCTGATCTCGCGCACGCAGGTCACGGCAACCGAACATGTCGCCAATGCCCTCGGGACCACCGAGGTCATCCGGATCGAGAGGCTGCGGTGCCTTTCCGAGCAACCGTTCCTCTACGAGGAGATCTTCATCCCGCAGGCCCGTTTCGCGGGCTTCGAGGCGATCCCCGCCGAGGAGATCGGTCCGCTTCTTTACCCGGTCTACTACGAGCGTTTCGGCGTATTCGTGGCCCAGGCCGAGGACGTGGTCAGTTTCGGGACCGCGGACCGCACGATTGCCCTGCGCCTCGGTCTGACAGAGGGCGATCCCGTCGCCCAGATCGAACGCACGGCCTTTGCCATGACAGGCGAAGCCATCGAATGGCGGGTCGCCTCCGGGCGGGCCGACCGCTTTCACTACCACAGCCGTATCGGCTGACACTTTGTCTTCAGAGGGAGGAAACCAATGAAAACCCTGCTTATCGGCGCAAGTGCGCTGGCCCTGTCCGCCGTGGCGGCATTTGCCGAATACCCCGAGCGCGCCATCGAGGTGACGATTCCGGCCCCTGCGGGCGGCGGCACGGACACCAGCGCGCGCAAGCTCGCGACGCTTCTCGAGGAAGAGCTCGGCACATCGCTTGCCATCCTCAACGTCGCCGGCGGCGGCGGCTCGGTCGGTGTCACGCAGTTCATGATGGACAAGCCCACGGGCTATTCCCTGCTGGCGACGTGGAACAGCCCGATCACGACGGTGCCACAGGTGCAGAACGTGGCCTATGACATCGACAGCTTCACACCCATCGCCTCGACGTCCGAAACGGCCTACACGATGTGCGTGAGCCCCGACTTCCCCGCCGAGACGGGAGAGGAGTTCCTCGCCGAGCTCGCGGCCAATCCGGGCAAGTACACCTACGGCAACGACGGCATCGGCGGCACGATGCAGATGGCGGCGGAGCGCATCTTTCAGGCCAAGGAGATCGAAGCCGTTGCCATCCCGTTTGGCGGCGCGGGTGAGACCTTGCAGAACTTCCTCGGCGGGCATGTCGATATCTATGGCGGATCCATCTCGCCCGTGCTGCCCTATACCGAGTCGGGCGAGGCGAAGTGCCTGATCGTGACCTCCGCGAACCCGGTCGAGGCGCTGCCGAAGGCCGCGGGTCTGGAAGAGCTGGGCCTTGGCGCGGAAGAGACACTGCTCTGGCGCATGGTGCTCGCGCCCGCCGGTCTCGATCCGGCCATCGCCGAACGTCTGGCCGCGGCGCTCGAGACCACCGTCAACGATCCTTCCTACGTCGAGTTTCTTGCCACCAAGGGCGAGATCCCGAATGTGGTGACGGGTGACGCGCTGGCCGAGCGGCTGCGCAACGAATACGACGCGCTCGCCAAGGTCGCCGAGAAGCTCGGCCTGGGCAGCTGATGGAACGGCGGCAGGATATCGCTCTCGGTGCCATCTTTGCCGCCCTGGGTCTTTACGCGGCGGTCAAGGCCGCCGCGTATTCCGGCGCATCGGGCACCTACCCGATGGTGCTGGGCCTCGTGCTGGCCGGCTTCGGGCTGTTGGTCGCGGTCAAGGCGGCCCTGCGCGGGCAGGCTATGCCGCGACCGCTGACCGACCACACCGGACGGGTGATCGTGACCGTGACGGCCGGTGCGATCTACCTTGCGCTGGTCCCGGTCCTTGGCTTCTACACCGCGTCGGCGCTCGTCGTGGTGGCCTTGCCGGCGGCGCTGGGCTTTCGCAAGCCTGTCTATCTGGTCCTGACCGCTGCCGTCTTCGTGGCCATCGTCTGGTCGGTCTTCTCGATCGTGCTCGAGAAACCGCTGCCAACCGAGTTCTGGCAAACCTTCTGATCGGGGCTGTTCCATGGATATCGTGACCCAAATTCTCTCGGGCGTCTTCGCGGTCGGGCCGGTGGCGGCAATGATCGGCGCCTCCATCCTTGGCGTCTTCATCGGGGCTTTGCCGGGGCTCAACCCTGTGATGGCCATCGCGCTGCTGCTGCCGCTGACCTACTCGATGGAGCCGCTGGTGGCGCTCGGGATGGTCGCGGGGATCTACAACGGGTCGATGTACGGCGGTGCCATTCCGGCCATACTCTTGCGTATCCCCGGCACGCCCGCCGCCATCGCGACCACCTTCGACGGCTACCCCATGGCGCAGCGCGGCGAAGCCTCGCGCGCGCTCAAGATCGCCTGCTGGTCCTCTGCCCTCGGCGGCACCGCGTCAGCCATCGCACTGATGACGATCGGCCCGATCCTGGCCCGGGCGACGCTGGCCTTCGGCCCGGCGGAGTACTTCTGGATCGCGATGTTCGGCATGGCGTCCATCGGCGTCCTGGTGGGGTCGGATGCGGTCAAGGGGCTCATGGCCGCGACACTGGGGCTGCTGCTCGGCACGGTGGGGCTGGACCAGCTGTCAGGCGCGGCGCGGTTCACCTTCGATCAGGTCTGGCTGCTGAGCGGTCTCGATCTCATCGTGATCCTTGTCGGGCTCTACGCCCTGCCGCCCGTCATCGCCCTGGCCGAGGCGGCCGACCTAAAGGGGCTTTCGGCGGCGCAGCTCAAGCTCGAGCCGGCGAAGGTGCCGTGGTCCGAAGTCCGCAGCTTCATCCCGACCTGGGTCCGCTCGTCGCTGATCGGTATCGGCGTGGGCATCCTGCCCGGCGCTGGCGGCAACATCGCGGCCTTCCTCAGCTACAACGCCGCCAAGAGCGCCAGTAAAGATCCCGACAGCTTCGGCAAGGGCAATCCTGCCGGCGTGGCGGCGGCCGAATGCGGCAACAATGCCGACAACGCGGCCTCGATGATCCCGGCGCTGACCCTCGGCATCCCCGGCAACGTCATCGCCGCGTTGGTGCTTGGCGCGCTCCTGATCCACGGGTTGCAGCCCGGCCCGCAGCTCTTTCACCAGAACCCCGGCCTCGTCGGCGGCTTCATGGTCCAGATGCTGCTGACGTCCCTGCTGATCCTCGCCGTCGGCGGCGCGGCGGCGACCAAGGTGTTCGCTCAGGTCCAGCGTCTGCCGGGCGTGCTGCTCGTGCCCACGATCCTCGTGCTGATGGCGGTCGGGGTCTATGTCATCAACGGCCGGGTCGTCGATCTGTGGATCATGTTCGCGGCCGGTCTCGCGGGCTATGTCTTCGAGAAGGTGAACGTGCCCCTCGCGCCCATCGTCCTTGGCCTGATCCTCGGACCCATGGCCGAACAGAACGTGCGCCGCGCGCTTCTGATCAGCCGTGGTGACATCACGGAACTGGTGACGCGACCGATCTCGGCCGTCATCGCGCTGGCGACCCTCGGGCTGATCCTCTTTCCCATCGTGGCGGCGTTTTCGCGGCGACGCCGCGCCGCAGCCGCAAAGCGGTAGGCATACGGACCTCGCCTCCGCTGCCCACAGCCGCACCGATCTCCATGAAAGACGGCATCCCGCCCGCGTGGACGCGGTGATGCAGGCGGTTCGCCAAGCACCAGTTCCCATGGGCCCAAGGACTTGTGCAGAGCGTCCGATACGTGAAAAGGTCCGACATGCGGAAAGAACTTCCAAGCCACACAAGGGATCTTGCGAAACTTCTGCCGAGCGACGCCCTGACCCGGCTGTTCGGCGAGATCGCGGACCTCGATGCCCATGTCGGCGCGCGGACGTTCCCCGAGGCTGTCGTCAACTGGGTGCGAAGCAGGATTCCGACGCAGTCCGTATCACTGTTTGAATTCGAAGCGGGGATGCAGCCCCGGACGCTTTTCAGCCATGCACCCGGCCATGATCCCAACATGGTCGAATACACCAACGGGATCTATGTCCTCGACCCGATGTACAGCCTGTTCGCGGAAGACCGGTTCTTCGGGACGGTGCTGCTGGACCTCGCGGGCAGCGAGGACCGCGAGATGCCGGAGACCTTTGCGCGCTACTGGATCAAGGTACTGGCCGACCACGAGATCGGCACGCTGATGCAGATCGGTCCCGACCGCTGTGCGCATCTGTCGATCTACGTTTCGCTGGGAGATGAGGTCCATGACGCGCTGGCCCTGATCAAGCTGGTCCACCCGGTTCTGACGGGCATGTTCCGGCGGCATCTTGTCCCGCATGTGCCTGAAAACGCCGCCTCGGAGGCCGCGCGTCGGCGCGTGCACGCGACGGTATCGAAGGTGATGAGCGATTTCGGGTCGGCCACGCTGACCGACCGGGAGCGGGAAATTTCCCAGCTTCTGCTCAAGGGCCATTCGTCGAAATCCATTGCCCGGATACTGGACATCTCTCCCGGCACCGCGGCGATCCATCGGTCGAACATCTACCGCAAGCTGGGCGTCACGGGACATGGCGAGCTGTTTTCGATGTTCATCGGCAAGTTGATCGACGGGTGAGGTCGGACCGCGCCCCGTCCTAGTGCCGCGCCAAGGCGGCATCCAGGGTTTCCAGCAGCAGGTCCGTCTCCTCTTTGCCAAAGACAAGGGGCGGGCGGATTTTCATGATGTTTCCGTGGGCGCCCATGCGCGAAACCAGCACGCCATGGTCCTTCATCCATTCGACGCAGGACATGCAGGTCGCCGCATCGGCCGCTCTGGTCGCGCGGTCCGCGACGAACTCGGCGGCGATGAACAACCCCTTGCCCCTGACATCACCGATCACGGGGTGTTTGTCGGCCAGCGCGCGCAGACGGGCGAACAGGTCGTCGGAGGTGTCCTTCACATGTCCAAGCAGGTTGTCGCGTTCCACGATCCTGAGGACGGCCTTTCCCACCTCGGCCGAGACCGGATTTCCCGCGAAGGTGTTGAAGTATTCTCCGCCCCGGTCGACGTAGGCCTGCATGATGTCCGGGGTGGTCGCCGTGATCGCCAGCGGGTGACCGTCGCCCATGGGCTTGCCCATGGTGACGATGTCGGGCACCACGCCGGAATCCATGACACCCCAGTAGTGGTCGCCGAGGCGACATAGACCCGACTGGACCTCGTCCGCGATGACCAGACCGCCTGCCGCACGAACGCGGCTGAAAATCTGCTGCTGGTAGACAGGCAACGGCGCAAAGATGCCCGAGCCGTCATAGATCGAGTCGACGATGACCGCCGCGACGCCGTGGCCTCTTTGCTGCAGCGTCTCGATGGCACTGTCGATCTGGGCCGCGTGATGGGCGGCAAAGCGGTCGGGGTCGTCTGACGGGACGCCGCGATAGGTGTCGGGCGCATCTATCTCGCAGATGTAGTCGGGGCAGGGGTCGGGCCGTATCGCGGGGGAAAGGTCCCGCACCAGCGTCGTTGCACCGTGGTAGGTGCCCCTGAGCACGATAAACCCCTTGTTGCCGGTGACGCGGCGGGCGATCTGGCAGGCGTAGTCGTTCGCCTCCGAACCGGTGCAGACGAAGTTGGAGACCGAGATGTCGCCGGGCAAGACCTCGGCCAGCATCTCGGCGTATTCGACGATGGAGTCGTGCAGGTAACGGGTGTGGGTATTGAGCCGCTGCGCCTGCCGGTGCAGCGCGTCGACCACTTCGGGGTGGCAATGGCCGACCGACGCCACGTTGTTGTAGCAGTCGAGATACCTGCGCCCCTCGGCGTCCCACATCCAGACGCCCTCGCCCCGGACAAGTTGGACAGGGTCGCGGTAGAAATGGCTGTACGCGGGACCAAGCACCTTGCGCCTGCGTGCCAGAAGTTCCTGATTGCCGGAAAAGGGGGACATGGGATCACTCCATCTGGTAGGCCGTATCCAGAACGCGGCGCGTGTAAGCCTCGGGGTCGGTGTCGAGCTCGCGCTCTAGTGCGCGGATGCACCGGGGCAGTTCGTTCCGGGCAAGGGATTCGGCCCCGGACAGGTCGTGCCGGACGCGGAAAGTCAGAAGCTCCACCGTCAGGATCATTCGGGCGAGGATCGCGTCGTGCAGGTAAGGCAGTTGGTCAAGCGGCAGCGTGCTTGCCTCGTCAAAGCCCTGCAGGCAGGCGATGGAAATGGCGACGGGGTCGACCTCGTGTTCGATCAGGCTGGCCAGCGCCACGGCAAGCTCCTGCAGGACGGGGCCGGCGATCATGTCGCCGAAGTCGATCAGTCCGCAGACCCGGTCGGGGTCGTCCGGCGCGATCAGGATATTGCCCGAATGGGCGTCGCCGTGAATCATCACTTGCGGCATGTCCCGCATGGCGGGCAGGCTGGCGGCGGCCAGCCGCCGGATGACGGGCTCGCAACGCGCGCGCAGGTGGTCCGGCAGGTAGTCCTGCGAAAGCTGGCGCGATTCCAGCAGGCCGTTCAGCGTGTTCCAGGGCATGAAGTGGGTTGCCGCGGGGTGCGAGAACCCCTCGAAAGCCCGATTGAGCCGGCCCAGCAGATGCCCGATGTCCCGAGCGAGTCCGTCGCTGACGTGGTTCGTCACGTTCAGCGGGGTGCCCGGCAGGAAGCTGAGCACGCGCAGGCTGAAGGTCTCGTCTGCGTGGTGGGCGGGGACGGTCAACGCGCCATCGCGGGCGGGGATCATGCGGGGAACGGGCAGGGTGCTGTCCAGTGCCGCAAGGTGCTCCAGCGCGGCGATCTGAAAGTCGATGAGCACGGTATCCTCGGACGGATTGGCGACCTTGGCCAGATAGTCGCCACCGGTCGTTCGGACGCGCGTGTTCTGGTCCCGCTCGCCGGCCAGCGGTTTCTGCGGGCCCTCGAGCCCGTAGTCCCGGCGCAACGCCTCGGCCAGGTGTGCCGGTGGCAGAGCAGGGGGCACAAAGCGCAGGTCCGCGACGGAAAGGGTGCCCTGGGGCGGGTTGGAAACGTGTGTCATGTCCGGAAGGAAGCCGGTTCGGCGCGAATACTCAATATTTCGAACTTAATAGAGGCGAGGGGCGAGGCACGTGCTAACACGGGCAGAGTTGTTTGCTTGCTGTCGCGTTGTCCCTATGTTGGTGGCATTCCGCATATCCGCGTGAATGCGCCCCCTCAACCTGGCCTGCCGATGGATCCTGCCACCGTGATCAAGAAGCCGAAATGACCGTAGCACCTGGCGACACGCTGTCTGCCGGGGCGCCCCGAGGGGCGGGAACCGGGTTCATCGCGCGGGACGCGCTGATTTCGCGGGTCGAAGGCGCTTGGCCCGTGAAACTGCTGATCGTTCAGGCACCTGCGGGGTATGGCAAGTCTCACGTGGCGCGGCAGTGGTGGCACCGTCTGGGCGCGGCGCAAGTCCCGCGCGGTTGGATCGGCCTTGACGAGAGCGACGCGTCGCCCGAGCAGTTCGTGGAAAAGCTGCTGAAATCGCTGACGGGGCTCGCGCCCGACACGGCGCCGCGCCTGCTGGCGCTGCTGGGGTCCGCCGTCGCCTTCCCCGAGCGGGAATTGCTGGAGGGGTTGGCGCGCGCAATCGGCCCGGAGCAGGAGCGACTGGTCCTTTTCCTTGATGACTATCACCTGATCCACGGCACACCCGCGTCCACCTTTGTCGCGCGGCTGATGAAGGGTATGCCGCTGCGGTTGAACCTTGTGCTGACCACCCGGAAGAAGCCGGATTTCCCGCTGGCGCGGCTGCGCCTTTCGGGCGACGTGCTGGAGCTGGGCCAGTCGGACCTGTGCTTCACGGCCGAGGAGGCTTCGGCGTTCTTCGAAGAGAACTGCCAGGCGGTGCTTCCCGAACATACCATCGCAGAGATCCACCATCGGACCGAGGGCTGGCCCGCGGGAATGCGAATGGCGGCGATCAGCCTGTCGAACATGACCGGAACCGCCGCGACCCGGTCCGTCTTCGACCAGGCTGATACGCAGGACCAGATCTCGGAATACCTGTTCGACGAGGTGCTGAGAAATCTGCCGGAAGACCTCGCCCGCTTCATGTTCGAGACGGCAATCCTGACCCGTTTCTCGGTCGAGACCTGCGAAGGCATTTTGGGCTGGACCGACGCCGCCGATCGCCTGCGAGAACTGGCGGAGCGCAATCTGTTCCTGATCCGGCTCGACGGGCCGGAGGGGCGCTACCGCTATCACCACCTGTTTCAGGAGCTGCTTCTGGCGCGGGTCAGCGAGGCGCAGCGGCGCGATGTCTCGGCCCGTGCGAGCCAGTGGTTCGAGGACGAGGACCGGATCGTCGAGGCGGTGCGCCATGCCCTGCTGGCAGAGCTGGAAGAACGGGCGGTCGAACTGGTGGAAAAACACGCCGTGAACCGGCTGTTGCAGGGCTACGTGCTGGAAACCCGGCGGCTGCTGGACATGATCCCGGCGGATCTTCAGCGGGACAGGCCGGGAATCGTGCTGTGCCACCTGTGGCTGCTGATGCAGGGCGCGAGCCCCGAGGATGCCGCCACCCGGCTGGAAGAGGCGCGGCTGGCGATGGAGCGGCTGCGCGAGGCGGATCACGACGCGGGGATCGCGCCGAGCGAGATCAGCGTCATGGAAGTCGGCATGCTGAGCGCCATGGAAAATTTCCCCGCCGCAAAGGAGAAGGCCAGGGGATTGCTGGAAAGGCTGCCTCCGGACCGCCCCTATCTGTCGGGGACACTGGCAAATATCCTCGGGCACGTCGATCTGGCGCTCGGCGAGCTTTCCAGCGCCCGGCGCTACTTTGAACACGCCCGCGCCGTCCATTCCGCGGCGCGCCACTACTTCGGCGTCTTCATGGCGGATCTTCTGCTGGGACTGACGGAAAAGAACGCCGGCAACCTGCGCCTGTCCGAACAGATCCTGCGCCAGTCCATCCGCGAGAGCCAGACGCGGCTGGGGCCGGGATCCTATCCCGAGGCGCTGGCAAGCGTCGCGCTGGCGGAAATCCTTTACGAGTACAACGACCTGCGCGCCGCAGAGCAACTGTTCCATCAGCATCATCAGGTGGCGCGGTCCTGGGCGCTGGTGGTGCAGCAGATTTCCATGGACCTGCTCGAGATCAGGCTGCTGGCGGCGGCCGGACATCGGGACGAGGCTGTTCGCAAGCTGGACCTTGCCAGCCTGCAACCCAAGATGAAGTTCGAGCGCTACCTCGACCGGCTGATCGCGGAGCGGCTCCGCCTGACCGCCGACCGGGCGGATGTCAGCCCTCCGCCCGGTCGCCCGCGGACCGCCAGTGCCGGAGAGGACGGTCCGGATTTCGTGCGTGAATTCGCTGCGATCGCCGCCATCCGGCGCATGATCTCGGAGGGCGAATCCCTTGGTGCAATCAGGGCGACAGAGAAACTGCTGGAACAGAACCACGCGGCGCAGCGCAAGCGCCGCGAGATCGAGGTGCTGGTGCTGCGGGCGCTGGCCTTTCACAACCTGCGACAGATGCAGGATGCCGCCGCCGCGCTGACCGAGGCGCTTCGCCTTTCCGAAGGCGAAAGGTTCGTCCGAACGTTCCTCGACGAGGGGCCGCAGATCACCGACGTTCTCCGGCATCTCTCGCGGGATCAGTCCCTGACCATCGACCCGGGGATACGCAACTACATCAACCAGTTGCTGGCCGCCGCACGGGCAGGGGGCGCCACGCCCGCCCGGCCGGCCGCGCAGGCCGGACAGGCGGCGCTGCTGGAGGAGCTGACCCACCGCGAGCAGGCGGTGCTGGCGCAGCTCGCTCTGGGCAACACCAACGAGGAGATCGGCGGCAATCTGGGTATGAAGCTGCCGACGGTGAAGTGGCACCTAGGCAATATCTATTCCAAGCTTTCGGTGAAGAACCGGGCCCAGGCCATCCTGAGCGCGCAGCATCTTGGGCTGACCCCGGCCCATACCAAAGTCGGGGACGGCTGAAATCACTCCCCCGACCTGCGACGGGTCCGCAACCGATCCGGATCACCTAAGCATGATGCAAGGCGATTCGAAGGATGCGGAGGAATTATGGCGACCGGATTTCTGTTTCACGAAAGATACATGTGGCATGACCCTGGCAGCGCCATACTGGTCGTGCCCTGCGAGGGCGTGCACCAGCCCATGCCGAGCGCGGAAACCGCCGAAGGCAAGCGGCGCATCCGCAACCTTGTCGAGGCGAGCGGGCTGAGCGATCATCTGGTGCCGCTGAAGCCGCGCCTGATCGCGGAGGCGGACTTGCTGCGGTTTCACACGCAGGACTACCTCGATTACCTCAAGCAGATCGACAAGACCGGCGGTGTAGCCGGAGAGTCGGTGCAGTTTTCGGCGGGCGGTTACGAGATCGCGCGGCTGTCCACCGGCGGCGTGCTCAGCGCGATGGAGGCGGTTCTGTCCGGCAATGTCGAAAATGCCTATGCCCTCGTGCGTCCCCCCGGCCACCATGCGGAGCGGGACCGGGCGCGGGGTTTCTGCCTGCTGGCCAATATCTCGGTCGCGATCATGGCCGCGCAGGCGACGCTGGGCGTGGGCCGCGTGGCAGTTGTGGACTGGGACGTGCATCACGGCAACGGGACCGAACAGGCGTTCTATGACAGCGCGGACGTTCTGACGATCTCGATCCATCAGGACGGGAACTACCCGGCGGAAACCGGGGGCCATGACGCGCGCGGTACAGGCGCGGGGGAGGGCTACAACCTGAACATCCCGCTGCCCGCCGGATCGGGGATCGGGGCCTACAAGGCGGCCTTCGAGCGGGCGGTCCTGCCGGCGCTCGACGCCTTCGCGCCCGATCTGATCGTGATCGCCGCCGGTTTCGACGCCAACGGGTTCGACCCGTTGGCGCGCCAGCTGCTGGATAGCGAGACCTACCGCTGGATGACGGCGCGGCTGATGGAACGGGCGGCCGACCTGTGCATGGGCCGCCTGCTGGCGGTGCACGAGGGTGGCTACAGCGAGGCCTACGTGCCCTACTGCGCGATGGCCATGCTGGAGGAGATGTCCGGTCATCGCACGGAACTCAAGGATCCGTTGCAGGAGGTCGTGGCCGCATGGCCGGGGCAGGACCTGCAGCCCCACCAGCAGGAGGCCATCGAGCGCGCCATCGCGGGCCATCCGGCATTGCGTGAAAGGCAGGCCGCGCAGTGAGTGACCTGATCGTCATCCTGCTGAACGCGGCGACCCTGACCAGCATCCTTATGCTGGTCGGGCTTGGGTTGGCAATCATCTTCGGTCTGATGCGCGTGCTGAACCTGGCGCATGGCGAATTCGTCGCCATCGGCGCCTTTGCCATGGTGGTGGCCCATGACGCGGGCCTCGGTTTCGTGGGGGGGCTGATGCTGGCGATGGCGGTGGGTGCCCTTGGCGGGCTGCTGCTGGAATGGGGGATCGTGCGGCATCTCTATGACCGGCCGATCCAGGCGATCCTTGCGACCTGGGGGGTCAGTCTGGCGTTCCAGCAACTTCTGCAACTGGCCTTCGGGACCGGGGCCCGCACCGTACCCGCACCGATCAAGGGCGCGGTTGAGATCATGGGCACGGCCTATCCGGCCTACCGACTGTTGTTGATCACGCTGGCGTTGCTGATCTTCGTCGCCCTCGCCATCGCGATGCGGAAAACCTCGCTGGGGCTGGACCTGCGGGCGGTGATACAGAACCGGGAGATGGCGGAATCGGTCGGGATCAACACGGCGCGCACGTTCTCGATCTCCTTTGCGATCGGAAGTGCGGTCGCCGCCGTCGCGGGCGCGCTCGTGGCGCCGCTGGTGTCGATCCTGCCGCAGATCGGCGTGAACTATCTGGCCAATTCGTTCTTCGTGGTGATCGTGGGCGGGGTCGGCTCCATGGGCGGGGTGCTGGCGGGCAGCGCCTTCATCGGCGGGCTGGACAGCCTGATCGCCTATCAATTGTCGCCAAGCCTGTCGCGGGCCATCGTGCTGTTGCTGGCGATCATTCTGGTGCGGTTCCGGCCGCAGGGTCTGGTGAAGCCATGAGCGCGCGCAGGACCGGATGGGGCGGCCTCGGAGAGCTGTTCCGCAAGGACAGAAGCCACACGGTGATTTTCCTCGTGCTGGCGGCGGCACTGCTGGTGGCCTCCCCCTACCTCGACTACTACAACACGACGGCGCTGCGGGACGCGGCCATTTTCGGCCTGTTCGCGTTGTCGCTGGACTATTTCTGGGGAAAGACGGGCCAGCTCAGTTTCGGACACGCGGTGTTCTTCGGCGTGGGCGCCTATGCCTACGCGCTGGTCGCGCCGGAGCTGGGCGGCACCGCGGGATCGCTGGCCGGGCTCGGCGCGGCCGTGGCCCTGCCGGTGGTGGTGGCCGGTGTCATCGGCTACTTCCTGTTGTTCGCCGGAATCCGGGGCGATTTCTTTACCATCGTGACGCTGGCCCTTGGGGTGATCGCGCAGCAACTTGCGATTTCATGGGTCGCGGTCACCGGGGGCGATGCGGGCCTTGTCGGGGTGCCGCCGCTGACGCTCGGAGGCTTCGTCTTCTATTCGCCCACCAGCTCTCTCTACCTCGCGCTGGGCACGCTTGTCCTGCTCTACTTCGTGGTCGCGACCCTGAGTGCAGGGCACACGGGCAAGGTTCTGACCGCGATCCAGTGCAACGAGACGCGGGCACGGTCTCTTGGCTACGACACGTCGGCGGAACTGCTGAAGGCGCTGATGTTGTCGGCGGGCATCGCGGGGTTTGCCGGGGCGCTCTACGCCGCCACGTCCGGCATCGTGGTTCCCGACCTTGTGGGTCTTTTGCTGTCGACCGAAGTGATCATGTGGGTCGTCGTCGGCGGGCGGGGCACGCTGGTGGGGCCGGTGGTCGGCACCTTCCTGGTGATGCGCTTCCAGCAGGAAATTTCGTCTGTCAGCGCCGCCTTGTGGCCGCTCATCGTCGGGGTCGGCTTTGTCATCCTTGTCTTCACCGCGCCGAACGGGCTGTTGCCATGGCTGGGCCGGATGGGGCGCAGGCTGACGGGAAGGAGGACGTCATGAGCGATGCCGCCCTCGAAACCCGCAACCTCGCGAAGAGTTTCGGCGGCGTCCGCGCCACGCGCGACGTGTCGTTCTCGGTCGGAGCCAAGGAACTGGTCGCGATCATCGGGCCGAACGGTGCGGGCAAGTCCACGTTGCTGAACCTGATCACCGGCGTGATCCAGCCCGACAGTGGGCAGGTCCTGACCGCCGGAAAGGACATCACGGGCTGGAAGCCGCATCACATCGTGCGCGCGGGAATCGGGCGCAAGTTTCAGGTGCCCAGCACCTTCGAGGATCTGAGCGTGCGGGAGAACATCGAAGTCTCGGTGAACGGTCCCGGCGCCGCGCGGGGCGGCGGCATGAGCGTCGACACCATTCTCGAGCGTGTGAGCCTCACGGCAAAGGCCGACACGCTGGCCTGCAACCTGTCACACGGGCACCGCCAATGGCTGGAGATCGGCATGGTGCTGGCGATCCGGCCGCGCGTGCTGCTGCTGGATGAGCCGACGGCGGGCATGACACCGGAAGAGACCGCCCGGACGGCCGAGATCGCCCGCGAGGTCGCGCAGGTCTGCAGCGTCGTGGCGATCGAACACGACATGAGTTTCGTGCGTGCGCTCGATTGCCGGACGGTCGTGCTGCACCAGGGCGCGCTGTTGCGGGATTCGGATTTCCAGACGATCTCCGAGGACGAGGAGGTGCGCGACATCTACCTGGGGAGGCACGCATGATCCTGTCTGCACAAGACCTGACCGGTGGATACGGTACCATCAATGTACTGAGCGACCTGTCCTTCGAACTGGGCGAAGAGGAGGTTCTGACCGTCATCGGCCGCAACGGGGTGGGCAAGACCACGCTGATGCGCGTGCTGACCGGCCACCTGCCGAAGACCGGCGGGACCATCCGCTTCCTCGACGGGGACACGGCGGGGATGAAGCCCTACGCGCTTGCCCGCGCCGGGATCGGCTACGTGCCCCAGGGACGGCAGATTTTCGCGAAGCTGACGGTCGAGGAAAACCTGCTGACCGGCATGCGCGCGGCGGGTGGCCACGACCCTGACGCCATGGAGGATGTGCTGGAGATGTTCCCGCGGCTGCGCGAGCGTCTGGGCCAGATGGGCGGGACGCTGTCGGGAGGGGAGCAGCAGCAACTCGCGCTCGCCCGCGCGTTGTGCGGCAAGCCGAAGGTGCTGCTGCTGGACGAGCCGTCGGAAGGCATTCAGCCCAACATCGTCGATCTTATCGGCGACCTCATCACCCGGATCGTGAAGGAGCGGCGGTTGTCGGTCCTGCTGGTCGAGCAGAATCTCAATCTGATCCGCACCACCGCCCATCGCTGCCTTGTCATGGACAAGGGAAAGATCGTGGCCGAAGGCCCGCCCACGCTCTTGGACGACGAGGAATTCGTCGCCCGTCACCTGGCCATCTGAAAATGAACCAACAGGGGAAAACCATGAGTATCTCGAGAAGACAAATGCTGAAATCCACCGGGGCGGCGGGTGTGCTTGCCCTGGGGGCGCCGTCGATCCTGCGTGCCGCCGACGTGATCAACGTGGGCGTCACGGCGCCGCTCACCGGGCTGTCCGCGATCCTGGGCGAAACGCTGGCCAACTGCTACAAGCTGGCCGCGGCCCAGCTGAATGCCGACAACGGCATCGGCGGACGAGAAGTGAACCTGATCATCGAAGACAACCAGACCAGCACCAAGGGCGCCGTGGACAAGGCGCGCAAGCTGCTTTTCTCGGACAACGTGGACGTCATGATGGGCGGCATCCTGAGCCTCGAGCGAACGGCGACGCTTTCCGTCACCGGCCCGGCCAAGAAGCTCTACATTTATCCCACCTATTACGAGGGCGGGGAATGCGACCCCTTCATGATTGCGACAGGGGGCGTGCCGAACCAGCAGATCGACAACTACGTGCCATGGCTGGTCGAGAATGTCGGCAAGACCTGCTATATCCAGGGATCGGATTATGCCTGGGCGCAGGTGTCGTCGAAGATCATCCAGGAAGCCTTTGAAAAGCACGGCGGCGAGGTCGTGGGCGTGGACCTGTTCCCCTTCGGCACGCAGGACTACGGCCCGTCGATGCAGAAGGTGCGCGAGGTCGATCCCGACATGGTCTGGACGATGGTCGTGGGCAACGACGCGATCACGGCGGTCAAGCAGTACCGCAGCTTCGACATGAAGCCCGCCTACGTGACCCAGGCCTTCGACGAAGTCTTCACCACCAGCGCGCTGCCGGACGGCGAGGCGGAAGGCATGCTGTCGGCGCAGTCCTACTTCACCACCATCGACAGCCCCGAAAACAACGCCTTCGTCGCCGCCTACCGCGACATGTTCGGTGAGAACGCGCTCGTCAATTCCATTTCCGAAGCGGCCTACACGGGGTTCATGCTCTACGCGGCGGCGGTGGAGCAGACGGGCGGCACGTCGGATCCGGAGCTGGTCGAGGCGATAACGAGCATGACGTTGGAGGCCCCCCAGGGCACGGTGTCGGTGTCACCCGAGACCAACATCATGTCCACCAACTCGATCATCGGTCGGGTCCGGGCAGACGGGCTGTTCGACATCGTGGAAAACTTCGGACGGATCAAGGCCAACGATCCGAACTGTTCGCTGAGCTAGGCGAGGGAAAGCTGCGGGCGCTCGGCACCTTTGCCCGGTGCCCGCGGCAATCATGGCAGGCGGCCGGATCGACAGCGGCCGCTTGCGGTGCGACCCGCCTTCGAACACACTTGAATTGAAGGTGTCGGGCGCGCCGGCATCGCTGCCCCGCTCCGCCGGCCCGCGGAGCGGCGGGCACCTGTAACCTGTAACGAGGAGCGGGACATGAATGTCGTAGAGGCGTCGATCGCGGACCTGCAGGCGGCACTTGCCGCCGGAGAGACCACTGCGGAGCAGTTGGTGTCAGCCTATCTCGACCGCATCGCCCGTTACGATCACGGCGGGATCCGACTGAACGCCGTGCCGTTGCTGAACCCGGAAGCCCTTGCAGAGGCGCGTGCATCGGACGAACGCCGGGCCGCGGGGCAATTGCTTTCGGCGTTCGACGGCATCCCCTATACCGCCAAGAACAGCTACAAGGTGCGCGGCATGACCGTGGCCAGCGGCTCGCCGGCGTTCGCGGATCTCGTCGCCAACGACGACGCCTTCGTCATCTCCCGGCTACGTGCGGCGGGCGCGATCCTGATCGGTCTGACGAACATGCCGCCGATGGCCAACGGCGGGATGCAGCGCGGGCTCTACGGGCGGGCCGAGTCTCCCTACAACGCCGATTTCCTGACGGCGGCCTTTGCCTCGGGGTCGTCGAACGGATCGGGCACCGCGACCGCGGCAAGCTTCGCCGCCTTCGGCCTGGGCGAAGAAACATGGTCGAGCGGGCGGGCACCCGCCGCGAACAACGCGCTCTGCGCCTACACGCCCAGTCGCGGCGTGATTTCGGTTCGCGGCAACTGGCCCCTCGTTCCGACGATGGACGTGGTCGTTCCGCATACCAGAAGCATGGCGGACATGCTGGCGCTTCTCGACCTCCTCGTCGCCGACGATCCCGAGACCGAAGGCGATTTCTGGCGGATGCAGCCGTGGGTTTCGATACCGGCCGCGTCGCAGGTTCGGCCTGAGTCCTATTCGGCCCTGGCCGGGACGGCGACGCTGAAAGGCCGGCGCTTTGCCCTGCCTGCGATGTACATCAACGCCGATCCGGAGGCGGGGACCAACCCCGAGGGCGGCATCGGCGGCTCCACGGGACAGCGGATCGACACCCGGCCCTCGTTCATCCGCCTGATGGAGCGTGCTTGCGCGGCGCTGGAGGCGGAAGGGGCAGAGGTGATCGTGACCGACTTTCCGCTCATCACGAACTACGAAGGCGACCGCCCCGGTGCACCCACCATCCGCAACCGTGGCCTTGTCCCCGACGGGTTCCTCGATCGCGAAGCCTGGAATCTGTCGGTCTGGTCCTGGGATCTGTTCCTGCGTCTGAATGCCGACCCGCGTTTGAACCGCCTCAGCCAGGTCGGTGGCGCATCGATATTTCCGCACCCCGACGGGGCCTTGCCCGACCGCTATTTCGGGTTCGATCACGATATTGCCGACTACCCCGCGTTTGCACGCGCACAGGGGGTCGACGATTTCAGGGATATTCCCGGCCTCGCGGAAGGGCTCGAGGGGCTCGAGGCGACGCGGCGCAGGGATCTCGAGGACTGGCTCGACGATCTCGGCCTGGACGCGGTGATCTTCCCCGCCGTTGCCGACGTCGGGCCCGCAGATGCCGATGTGACACCCGCGTCCGCCGACCTTGCGTGGCGCAACGGCACCTGGGTCGCGAACGGAAATCTGGCCATCCGCCATTGCGGCGTTCCCACGGTCACCGTGCCGATGGGCATCGCGGATGACATCGGGATGCCGGTCGGCCTGACCTTTGCGGGACGGGGCTGGTCCGACAACGCGCTGCTGTCCTGCGCCAGCGCGTTCGAGGCGACCGGTCCCTATCGCGTGCTGCCGCCGCGAACGAGCTGACGCAGGTGAAGTTCGGGACCGGGGCGGGCAAAACGGATGCATTGGTGGTAG
Source organism: Sulfitobacter alexandrii (assembly GCF_001886735.1). Taxonomy (NCBI): domain Bacteria; kingdom Pseudomonadati; phylum Pseudomonadota; class Alphaproteobacteria; order Rhodobacterales; family Roseobacteraceae; genus Sulfitobacter; species Sulfitobacter alexandrii. The sequence continues at coordinate 2,910,476 of NZ_CP018076.1, read as the reverse complement.
GGTGCCTGCATGAGCACAGACCAGACGCAGCTTCCACGTAAAGTCTTGTGGCGCCGGATCGACGCCGAGGGGATGGATGCCTGCACCTACGCGCTTTCCGGCGATGGCTACAGAATTTCAGGCACGGCGCTTTATCTGGAGGGCGATGAGCCGGCGAAGTTCGAGTATCGCGTTTCCTGCAATCCGGATTGGTCGACGCGGTCCGCCCGGGTCAGCGGTTGGGTCGGCGGAACGGAAAGAGATTTCCGCCTGTCGCGGAACCCGGCGGGTACATGGAGCAGCGACTGTTCGGACGTTGAGGGCGCAAGTGGCCTTCTCGACGTCGACCTCGGCTTCACGCCTGCCACGAATACGAACGCGATCAGGCGGCTGGGACTGGCCGTTGGTGAAGAAGCAGAAACCACCGCTGTCTGGCTCGATACGCAGGACTGGCGTTTCAAGCCTCTGAGGCAGGTGTACCGGCGTCTATCGCGAACCGAGTTCGCATATCGCTCGCCGTCCCACGACTATGCGGCAACTCTCGTGACTGACGATTTCGGCATCGTGCGACACTATCCCCAACTCTGGACGGCAGTTTCCGACCCGGACGCCCGGAGCTGCTGACAGCCGGCAAGCCGGCGTATTGTCCCGCCCGCTGGGCCAACATTTACTGTGCGCTACTTGGCCTTTTGAAATCGCCATTCATGATGGAAGGGTATCCACGAGAACTCCCCAAACAGCATCGGCGGATTTCAACGGCAGGCTAATTTGCATCAAGAAAGAATTTGCTAAGCACATGCCTTCAGCAGTTGGATCAATAAATCAGGAAGGTCAGAAATGAGGCAAGGCTACGAACAGATACTCCGCAATGCGGAACAAGAAGTTGAATATGTCGGAGATTCCTTAAAAGAGTTAGTTTCTGTTCAAGAAACAAAGAAGCTGTGGCGTGCTTGGTCCGGCGTACTTGATCACTATGTCAAAGCTGTTTCCGCTCTGCGGAGAGCGACTAACGACGGTCGCTCTAAGGGGTGGTCCGATAAGCTATTGGCAGAGCAGAAAAGCGACCCTTTGCTCCAATTTGCGTTCCAAGCAAGAGCTGACGCGAACCACGTTTTTGAGAGTAAGCGCGATGCTCAGCCTAGGAGAGTTTCCATAGGAGGCGCGTCATTTTTGGGTAATGGCAAGCACGTTATGGTAGGCAATGTCATTGGAAGCAAAGACGGAATGTACCGCTCACTTCCTAGCGGAACCATAGTAGTTAAAGATGGGAGGCACATTGGAGGGACCTTATCGAAGCAGGAAGTTGTCCAATATGAGCACTTCGTTATTTTGACCGCGGTTAAGACACGTAACGAAGTCTATCCTGTTCCGAACCCAAAGACTGACAGGTCAAAGCAGGCGATCGAAATTTCTGAACACATCTACGACTGGCTCCAAAACAAACTACACGAGGCGATCGAGATGGCTGAAGCTGAGAAGCGGCGTGAGGGTGGACGAAAGTTGGAGAAGTAGGTCCTGAAATTTTTCTTTGCTTTTTCTCCAACATTTCCTGCGCGCTACCCCTACGGCAACGCTTTCAAACCACGGGCAGAGCGCTGCGCCCAGGTCGAACGGTCCGGATTGCGGGAGGGAGGTGGCTGTGCTGCCAGTCTCTGGCTATCCGGTCTGGTCATTTCGAGCGATTAACAGGGAATTAACAGGGACCCCCGCTGATTTTTGGCCATATGCTGGTGAATATTTGGTGGATAGCGCTGGATCATCACGCAGTTTCAATGGCTTGCAGGCAATTCCCTGTTCTCTGCAGAACAGGGAATTTTGAAACTGACATCAGGGAAAGGGTAGCGGAGAACAGGGAAGGGAACAGGATAGAACCGGAGCCTCGTGGATCAGCGGAAACCGGGGACTACGAGTTCAGCCACACCATGATCTTTTTCTTCGTCGTCATGGTCCGGAAGATCTGCCCATAGAAGCGTCACCGCGTGCCCATTTTTCCCTACGCGGGTCTGCTCTTTCAGCCCAATGTCGGCCCGGTCAGTCCAGATTGTTGAATGCACATCTCGCATTTCAGTAATTCCTCTTTTGCCGTTGGCGACTGCGCTCGCCGCTGCAGAGGCCTCGGGCAGGAGGGTGCCCTTGCCACAGGTCAAAAAGGGGAAGGCCTGAGTTCTGATTAGGTAGCGGATAGCACCATTGTGAGACCACACGGCCCCTAGAAACACTGGCGCCAAGTCCAAAATCCGCCGGACTGCCGCTTCCAGACTGATGTCGAGAAGGTTGCGCAGTGAGAGCGCAGCGCGCAGATCGGGTTCGCCATTTAGAAAGGGTTTCACCATCGAAACTGGTGCTAGGGCCTCGATCGCGAACTGGTTAGCTTCAGCCTCCTGTCTGAAGTGCCGCTGTCCATCTCGGGTCTCCCGAAGGTCTCTGGGCGTGCATCGAAACCCGTTCGCGTCTGAAAGAACATGCCTCTCCAAGAGGAAATGACCGAGCTCGTGGGCCACGGAGAAACGCGCGCGACGCGTCCCGTATCTCGTGTTGGCAAGTATGGTTGCCGTTCTTCTTGCCGGGGTTGTCAGCAGCATTCCTTCAAAACCATCGAACTCGTCCAGTCGAACTTCGGAGACGTCGAGGGCGCGGGCGATGTCGAGAATTGGGACAGGGCCATCGAGGCGTCCAAGCATGTCGTGCAGGACCTTGCCAAGGCGACGTGGTGCATGGATGTCCGAGAGTTTCATCCGGTCGAGAGCGACAGTGTCAAACGTCACTTGTACTCTTGTTCCTCATAGCCTCGATCATCTGCTCCACGATGCCACGGTCGCGCTCAGAGAGTTCCTCAAGGCCGCGGTGGATGCGATCGACCGCCATGTCCTTCTTGTCCGGCTCGGAGGCGTCGCCATTGAGGACATCGACACTCACCCCAAAATGCGCTGCCAGCTTGCGCACAAGGTCGAAGGAGGGATTCTTGCTGCGTCCCTTCTCCAATTCCCAGACGTGTGCTTTCGACACGCCCACCTTGTCTGCCACCTGTTGCAGGGACTCGCCGGTTTTCGACCGTAGGCTGAACAGCCGTTCTCCGATGTCCATGGATAGCCTCTTTGTTTTCCTCGTCTGACGCAACCATACGCGTGGATTTGACATTTGGCCAGACGGTAGATATATCTTACGAACGAGGCAGTCGGAGTGACTCTGTCTGCGAGCAGCCACAGCAATGGAGCCAGCCATGGCCAAGCCTAACATCGAACAAATAGCGATCCGCGATCTTACACCTTGGTCGCGCAACGCGCGCACGCATTCCAAAAAGCAGGTGCGCCAGATTGCAGACAGCATCCGGACCTTCGGATTCACCAACCCGGTTCTGATCGACGAGACCCGAACTATTCTTGCCGGCCATGGTCGTGTCGAGGCCGCGAAGCTATTGGGGCGGGCGGCGGTGCCCTGCCTGCGGCTCGACCACATGAGCGAAGCCGAGAAACGTGCGTATGTGCTGGCGGACAACAAGCTGGCGCTCAACGCCGGTTGGGACGAGGATCTGCTGGCAGCAGAGCTTGGCGCGCTGATGTCGTCTGATCTGGACTTCGACATCGGCATCACCGGGTTCTCAATCCCGGAGATCGACGGTGTTCTGGCCTCGGTCGCCCCCGAAGAGCCAGGAGATCCCGAAGACGATGTGGTGCCGGAGAATGCGCCTCCGCGCGTGCATCCCGGTGATGTCTGGCAATTGGGGGGGCATCGCCTGGTCTGCGGTGACGCGCTGGACCCCGGGGTGGTGGACTTGCTGATGGCGGGCGCGCGGGCCCGCATGGTGTTTTCGGATCCGCCCTACAACGTTCCGATCGATGGCCATGTGGGCAACTCCGGAAAGACCCAGCACCGTGAGTTCGCCATGGCGTCAGGCGAGATGAGCCGAGAAGAGTTCACGGTCTTCCTCTCGGCGGCATTGCGTAACCTGGCGGATCACAGCCTCGACGGCTCGATCCACTTCCTCTGTATGGACTGGCGTCACATAACCGAGATGCTGGAGGCAGGGCAGGGGGTCTACGATGAGCTGAAGAACCTTATCGTCTGGGCCAAGGACAACGGTGGCATGGGTACGTTCTATCGGTCGCGCCACGAACTGATCTTCGTGTTCAAAAAGGGGACGGAACCGCACATCAACACCTTCGAGTTGGGGCAACATGGTCGGTACCGCACGAATGTCTGGGAGTACCGTGGTGTGAACACCATGCGGGCGGGGCGTATGGAGGAACTCGTCCTACACCCGACGGTGAAACCGGTGCAGATGATTGCGGACGCCATCCGGGACGTCTCCGGACGGGGCGACATTGTCCTCGACATCTTTGGTGGGTCTGGTTCGACCTTGATTGCCGCAGAGAAAACGGGCCGTCGAGGATATCTCTGTGAACTCGATCCGATTTATTGCGACCGGACCATTAGACGGTGGGAGCAGTACGCCCGGGATGAGGCTGAGCAGGTGCTTTGCGGCTGGCCGGCGTCTGAGGTGATCCTGGAGGCTGCCGAATGACCAAGGACAAGGCAAAGTTGCCCGCAGTTCGTCCCGGGACAAACTATGACGTCGGTTACGCCAAGCCGCCCAAGTCGAGCCGCTTCAAGCCCGGAACCTCCGGCAATCCGAAGGGGCGGCCGCGGGGCGCGAAGAACAAGCGCCCCGCGCTCAATGACGAACGCCTGAAATCAATCATCATTGATGAGGCGTACCGCGAGATCACGGTGCGTGACGGCAATCGCAATGTGTCTGTCCCTATGGCGCAAGCGATAGTGCGTGCACTGGCGGTGAATGCTGCCAAGGGTCAGCATCGCGCGCAGCGGCTCTTTGCAGAGATGCTGTCAAGCACGGAGCGCCAGAACAAGGAATTGGCCGATGCTTGGCTAAGTACGGCGATGGACTACAAGATCGAATGGGACCGTGAGCTGCAGCGTCGCGAGGCGCTGAACATCACGGACTTGCCATCACCACTGCCGCATCCCGACCAGGTGAAAATCGACATGAACACCGGTACGGCATGGATCGAAGGGCCCGCCACGAAAGATCAGGTTGCAGAACTGGAACTCTGGGAAGAGCGGCGTCAGGCATTTACCGATGAACTGACTGACCTGCGGAAGGCTCTTGCGGAGGAGACAGATGACAGCGTTCGCGCTATCCTCGAAGCCGATATCGCCCAGGTCGAGAAAACAGTCTGCATTATCCAGGAGTTGCTGGGAAGGATAGGATACTGACGGGCTGCATTGATCGGATGTTTCAAGCTTCCTCGAAAGAAGGTATTGCGCGAGAAAGTGTTCTTACAACAAGCATGAAGGCGGTCGTATCCGCAAGGCGGATGAATGTCTGAACGAGCACCAGTTCGACAACCTGCGCCATGCCCGTCTGTTGATTGCTGCGTGGCGTAACGACTTCAACCATCACCGACCACACACAGGCCTCGCTGGCATGACGCCAGCGGAATATGTTAACCGGTCAGAAGAGGACCAAAACCTGAACAGAGCTGACCTTAACTAGCGGACTCTAGGGGGAGCAGGTCAGCCTTTTTTCGAGCTCATGCAAAGGAATTGCTGTACGATCGTATGGAAAGGACTTCCGGTCTCCGGCGATAATGTTATACCACTTGAGGTTGTCCAAGAACCACTGCCACCGGTTGGCCCCACGCCTGAGAGAGTATCTATGCCGAATGCCGAAGATTTGACCAAATTGCCGTATCGACAAAGTGAGGCGCTGGGTCGAATTGAAAACCAGGTAGACGGCAAATACAGTGGTTGGCTGGTGGGTGCAGAGGATGGTACCGAACCGCTCGTTCTGAAAAATAGCATTCCCATTAAATTGCTACGAAAAGACATTCCGCGACGAGATGTGAACAATAAAGTTGGCCTGCCCGGTGATCTTGGGTTTGAATTCTCTGCCGAGGGCATCGAAATCGGTGATCGGCTTGAGTTGCATGCCTGCAATGGAGAGCGATCGTGGCTTGTGCACGTAAGAGTCGCAGAACAGCGTGTTCCGGCCGGGGCGATCCTGCAGCAGGTCATGAAGGCCAGACAGGTTGCAAAAAGACCTGACAGCGTTGCGATCGCGTGCTGGGAATCAAGCCACAACCCGATTGGCCGGGCCCATGTCCTTTACAACGTGATCGCCAAGCATCGCCCCGCCTTTCTGTTCTCGTTTAACTTTTCGGAATTTGGCACCAAACTGTGGGCACCCTTAGAAAATGAGAATTTTGATAGGATCGTCATCCCCTGGGATGACAGGCATCAGTATTTTTCGCTCTTCCAGATGGTGGGTCTGCATTTTCCAACGATCTGGCTGAGCAAGCCGAGGCTGCCCACATTCGAACTAGCGGCACGGATTTCCGGCAAAACAACGAAACTGATTCTCGACCATGACGACAACGATCATCATTTTTCTAAACAGACCAAGGCAGATCGGTACTATGGCCCGAATTCGGTGCCGCTGGCCTCATACCTACAAACGGGGATCACGGCCCATACCGCTGCAAGCGCCACGCTGGCGGCTGAATGTGATGCCGAAGTTGTCCGCCATGCGAGAGCCGCATATCAATACGTCACGCCACCGCCGGCAGATCCCGAAGCCATCAAGATCGGGTTCATTGGGACAGTGCGGCCCCACAAGGGCCTGATCGAAGCTGCGCGGGCCATTCGTGTCTCCAGCTGGAACTTGCAGATACCCCTGAAATTCCACGTATATGGCGATTTCAGCCCGGCATCGTTGAAAGACGAACTGACCGAACTGGGCGTCGTCGTACAAGATAATGTCAAAACCGCCGACCTGTTCGGCCTGCTCTCCACGTTCGATTTGGTTCTCACGGGGTTTCCGACACAGGGCGTCAAAGACGAGAGCATCACAAGATACCAGATTTCCTCCAAGATCGGCGATGCCTTGGCCGTGGGGCGTCCAGCGCTGGTCCCCTACAGTCAAAGCGTCGAGGATCTGGACAACATCAACGGGGTCTTCATTTTCCACAGCTCAACGTTTTCCGCGGCCATCAAGAATGCCATGACGCTGAAAACAGAGATCGGGCTACCGCATCAGTTCTCCTTCGATGGCGCCTATGAGGCCTTTCATGCAGCCGAGGCAAAGGCTACGACACCTCCGATAAGTTTCCGCCTTTTAGGCAAAGACACATCCGAACAGGCCCTTGCGGTCCAGAACACGCTGGTCCTTCTTTGGAAACAGAATGATGCGGGTATCTACGGCCGGCGCGTTGATCAGATTGCGCGATCCTACAAATCGCTGTTTCCGTCCTTCCGGGTGATCGTATTGGAGTTTTGCCATCGGGCAACTTACGATGCCATCGCCAATCAGACCTTTGAATTTTCCGGTGATGCAAAGATCGTCAGCCCCGCAATAGACCGGAAGATCGCCAGATCTTACAGGGACGCGTACGGTGTCGATTATCACACTATCCTGCATTCCACTGCGGATTCCCTAAACAACGACTTCATATCCTACCTGATCGAGCAGAGAATTTCTCCGACGCACAGCACGCTGATCCTGTTTCCCGTAATTCGTTTTCTCGAACAAGTCTATGACATCATTTCGCAGTTCCATTGCATCATAGATATCGTAGACAATCAGTTTCCCTGGTCGACCGAAACGAGCAAGAAGTATGTGGGATCGCAATACTTCAGCCTGACCTCGATGGCCGAGACGCTGGTATTCAACTCTCAATTCAACGTGGACTTCTTCAAGGATTACGGAATGATCACGGATCAGGATATTGAAAGCGGTAGAGTTTCAGTTATCTCGAATTGGTACTCGGGCGCTGAAGTGCAGCCCCCCGAGGCGGGTATCGGGTGCGAAACTGGGTTCAACATCATCTATTCTGGGAACATGAACGACAGAATCGACTGGGGTCTGCTCGAAAGCATAACCTTGATCTCCAATGACATTACGTTGCACCTCGTCGGTGCGGCACGGCGTCGGATTGATGCCTTGGGCAGACTAACCGCCAGACGAAACGTTGTTTACTGGGGCCCGATGCAGGAATCTCAGGTTCTGAACCTGCTGCGCAGTTGCGATCTCGCGATAGTGCCGCATGTGTCGGACGAGGTTTCATCCTACATGAACCCGCTGAAAGTACATATGTACCGGGCCATGGGCGTACCTGTGATTTCAACCGACGTGCTTGGCCTTACGGCGGATGAGGGACTGTCGATCTTCCCTGATCATGCCGGATTTCTCGACGCGGTAAAGCTTGCTTGGGAACAACATTGCCTGTCGGGCAAAGTGTCCCGGATCGACCTGCCGAAAGACGACGAGAACCCTTCAAAGCATGCTTACATGAAAATCCTCATCCAATCCTTTGCCGGCAGAGAGGACAAGAAAAGGCCGCAGAACGATCAAGTCCCAGGGGGGGTGAGAGAATTGCTCCTACCCCTCGGCTGATAGTATCACCGACAATGCGATCCCGGCCCCTATCGCCAGACTTTTAGAAATGCCGTGCCCCCTGTCCGGCACAGGGCGGCTGGCTGAACTTACTTCGTTCAAGGAGATATGAATTTGCAGGAATCCCAACAAAACGGGCTGTGTACAATCTGCGGACACCAGGGAAATTTCACACTTGGGAATGAGCGGTCCCTGCGCGAGTCCTACGCCTGCCCCAACTGTCGGTTCACCCTACGTTGGCGTGATCAGGCCAGTGTCATCATCGACGAATTCGGTCGCGGACAAGCCCTGTCGATCGACGATCTCGTCTCGAAAAATCTGCTGCAGCAAGTCGCCATCTACGAACCCGCATTGCGGGGGCCCTTTGTCCAGCGCCTGCGGGGGCTGAAAAATTACACCAGGTCCTATTTCCGGCCCGATGAGCCGCTTGGCACCGAATCTTCGGATGGCGTCCGCAACGAAGACCTGACGCAGCTGACCTTCGATGAAGACAGCTTTGATCTGATAATCTCATCAGATGTGATGGAGCATCTGCCCAACATCGAACTTGCCTTTGCCGAGACACTGCGTGTGCTACGGCCAGGCGGCGTGCATGTCTTTACGATCCCCAACGATTTTCCCTTCCCCGACCGCACGGAGCCGCGCGCGAAGATTGTGAACGGCCAAGTGACCTTCATCAAGCCCGCGCGTTATCACAACTCCGGGGACGGGACGAAATGTCTGGTCTACACGGATTACGGCGCTGATATTTCCGACATGCTGCGCTCCCTTGGCGGACGGCTGGCGGTGGTGCGCCGCAGCATCGCCCATAATCCAAGCTATACCAACGCAACTTTCGTGTTGCGCAAGATCGTGTCCGCCGGCGCGCGGCGCCCGGTCAGCCACCTCGGGCAAAGCCCGGCCTTAAAACACCAGCCGCAAAACCCTGACCCCGCCTTCGCGAAATCCGGGGTCAATGAGATTTCGTCACAGGCCCCTGAACTGGAATGTCCGATTTGTCAGGGAACGGAATTTGAGGCCTTCAACGGGCGCGACAACGCCCGGTGTACAAAGTGCAGAGGTGTGGAACGCAACCGACTAATGTGGATGACGCTTGACCGGCTTGGCGGTTTCCAGCCCGGCAAACGAATTCTGCATCTTGCGCCGGAGCTTGGGCTTGCGCGCAAGCTGACGGAACTGTCTGGCGAGGCCTATCAGGGCGCTGATCTGGATGTGGAGCGCTATAAGAGCAAGTTCATCAAGATGCGCAAGCTGGACCTTTGCACCGACCTGGGCGAAATCCCCGATGCCAGCTACGACATGATCCTGCACAGCCATGTTCTGGAACACGTGCCCTGCAACGTGGAAACCGTCCTGCGCGAAATGGACCGGATTCTGGCACCGGGCGGCATTCATTTTCTGTCTGTCCCGATCCGGGGAGAAAAGACAGTCGAGGATCTGTCGCCGGACCTCACCGATGCCGAACGGCTCGCGCGCTTCGGGCAGGAGGATCATATGCGGATCTTTGGCTCTGCTGACCTGCAACCGCTGCTGACCAAGGTCTGGGGACCGGGCGACCATCTGATTGAACCCATCCAGTTGTTCAAACGCGACGACCTGCGCCGGGCGGTCATTCCGACTGTCGCATGGCAGGGCATTTCGGGTCACAGCATCTTTCACTATCAGAAAGGTGCCCGCCCGCCGGCTGAGGCATTTTCGCAGCCAAAGCAGGAAAAAAAGGCCCCGGCACCGAAATCCGCTGCACAATCTTCTGCCGCCGCGGTTATCAAAGCCGCCCCTTTCGTTTCAATGGTCCGTACAGAACGCGACGGTGCAGAGTCTGTCTATCCAGCCGAAGATGTCCCCCCGGTTCTGATGCCATCCTCGGCCTGGGCAAGCTCAGACGCGACCAACCATGGCCCGATTTTCCTTGGGACGAACACGCGCCCTTTCTGCTGGCGCTGGATTGCAACGGCGACGGGGGCCGCGAGATCATACAACGCATGTTGATTGAACACGATGTAGGTCTGATGGTCGAAATCGGCTGTTTTCTAGGCGGCTCATCCAGGCATTGGCTGAACGCCAAGCCGGATCTCGAACTGATCGGTGTGGATCCGTGGAATGGCAACTGGGCCGAATATGTCGAGGGCATGTCGACCCATCCGACGATGTCGCGTCATGTAGAACATCTTTCCGACCGTGAACTGGAAAGGATTGTCGGGCTGCTGAGGGAATACGGAAACTACCCCGTGGCACTGAACAATCTGCGCGCCTACAAGGACCGCTTTTATCCGCTGCGCCTCTCGTCACCGGAAGCGCTGTACTACCTGCACCGCCGCAAGATCTGCCCGGATCTCATCTATATTGATGCCTTCAAGCACGAGATCGACCTCCAGATTGCGCATCATCTGTTCCCGGATGCCATCCTGTGCGGTGACGATTGGCTTTGGCCGGACGAGACCGGGAAGTTCGTCATGCAGGACGTGGTCAAGAACTTTGCCCATGAACAGGGTTTCGAAGTCGAGGCCAAGCGTCAATCCTGGGTGCTGCATCGCCGATGAGCCCGTCAGTCTTGCACAGGTTCAAGGGTCAGGATCGGCCCGACATATATCCGCAATGGCCTTTCCCGGACGCCCTTGTGCAAATGGATGTCCTCGGCGGGTTCTGTAGACGAGATCGTCAATCCCTGAAGGTCGAATCCGCGCATTCTGTCAAAGGCCAATACGCCGACCCGAGAGACGTTGCTGTTGGGATCAATCGTGGTCAGGGGCAAAGCTTCACCGGAGGGCTCCAGTGCCACACTATTGCGCCCACCCGCGCGATGAAACATATAGACAAGGCCCTGCGCCCTTACCGTCCGGCCAAGCTGAATCCTGGCCTCGGCCTCCTCGATCCGAGCAAAATCAAGCGGCAAGCCAAGGCATTCATGTTGCTCCCTCGGCCAACCCGCCAGCATCGGTGCGGTCGGCAAGACACCGCGCCGCATGCGCGGGCGCGGCAGACTTCGCCCAGTCAACGACGGCTTCCTGTTCAGAAAGTCGATCAGAAAGGGCGTCAATGTTTCTGCCATGGCTTCGCCGCCCTCCTTTGTGGTGTGGGTCTCGTCGCGCATCCATGCCGCAATCTGGCTGGCCCCGTGTTGTGCGATCCAGCCTTCGGCCAGGTCGATCATAGGCAGATCCAGTTCCGTGCAGAAGCGGCGAACAAGAGCGTCGAAATCAACATAGATCTGCCGCGTCCAGTGCCGCAGGTGCAACATGAACGCCGCCTCTGCCCCACAGTCCTGAACGGTGAGAAGAATATCGGCCAGCAGCTCACGGCCATTCTCCTCGGTCGAAAGCGGATGCATGGCGTAGGCCGAAGAGTTGATTTCCAAGAGTACATGGGTAAACGGCCCCAAAGTCTCTGCCGCGGTACGGATGTAGGGGGGGATGACCTGTGGCTGCAGCGCGCCCAAGCCGACGCGAAAGGCTTTCAGACCCGGCCAACCGGATTTGAGGCGTTCGATCGTCGGGATGGAAAAGCCACTTTTTGTGGCCACGTTCGAAAAGCCGATAATCAAAAGCTTTGGTTCAGTTCCTGTCATTTGTCCCGTTTTCGCTTTGCGCCACCCGCACATAGGATGATACCTCCGCTCGACTTGCAACTCGAAGCTGTGACATTCACCTCAAAGGACAGGAGATGACGGACATTGCCGATATCGCGCGCCGCCCTGGTCTGGCTTCCGGCGACTTATTGCCTGCGGTTGTCATGTCGCATGCGCAATCCCGGACCGAAGAGGTCGCTTTTCATTACCTGACCCCCGCAGGTCCATCGCAGGAACTGACCTATGGTGCTCTGGGAGATAACGCGCGCACCATGGCGCAGGGGCTTTTGGTGGTGGGCTGTGGAAAAGGGGAGAGGGTCGCCCTGATGTGCAGTCATGGGCCTGCCTTCGTGACCGGGCTTATCGCCATTCTCATGGCAGGATGTGCCGCAGTTCCTGTCGCCTTACCGGCAGGGTCCGCCATGCGGTCGCGTGCAGCAGCGATCCTACAAAAGGCCGGTTGCGTGGCAATTCTGACAGGTGCGAGCCAAGCGGAAATTGATGCGGCAGCGGCAGACGGTCTGTTTGAGGGGCATAGCTTGCTCCGCATCGACGACCTTGCAAAGCTGGGAGCCGCACAAGGGGACGTGCCGCTGCCGGTTATCCATCCCAAGGACGTTGCGATCGTGCAATATACCTCCGGCTCAACCAGCGCGCCGCGCGGGGTAATGGTGACGCACGCCGCCCTGACTGCGGTGCAGCAGGCGATTGCCTCAGCGGTACAACCACGCGCAGAAGAGCGGGCCCTGACCTGGCTGCCGCCGGAACATGACATGGGGCTGATGGGCGGATTGCTGTTCAACCTCTGGTACGGGGGTATCACCTACGTGCTCTCTCCGACCGTATTCATCAAACGGCCTATTCGGTGGCTGGAAGCGATCAGCCGTTTCAAGGCAACCATCTCGGTTGCACCGAACTTTGCCTTTGATCTTTGTGTGCGGACAATCCCGCAAACCCGCAGGTCCGAGCTGGACTTGCGCGCGTGGCGGACAGCATTGAACGGGGCCGAACCGGTGCAGTCGAAGACGTTGAACAATTTTGCGCAAGCCTTTGCGGAGTGTGGTTTCGAGCCACAGGCATTCCTGCCCTGCTATGGATTGGCGGAAGCCACGCTTCTGGTCTCCGGTGCAAGTCGGGGCAAAGGGGCCACATCCCGATGGTTCGACCCCAAGGCAATGGAACAGGGCAGCGTCGTCACCACCAAGAGCGGCACGGGCCGCTGCCTTGTTTCTTCCGGGCCGGTCCGGACAACAGGTGGTGTAAAGATCGTTGCACCCGATACACTACATCCCTGCCCGCCGAACCGGATCGGGGAGATCTGGATTGCAGGGGATAGCATGGGCAGCGGCTATCTGGGATTGCCCGAAGACAGCCGAAGGACTTTCGGTGCCTATACGGCAACGGGGGAAGGTCCCTACCTTCGCAGTGGCGATACCGGGTTCCTGCTTGATGACGAGCTTTTTGTCACCGGGCGGATGAAAGACATCGTGCTGTGGCACGGACGTAGCTTGCATGCCGCCGATCTTGAACTGGTTCTGGATGGGGCAGAACCCCATGTTCGTCGCAGCCGCATTTCGCTTCGGCAAACCAGCGAGAATGAAGTCGTGGTCATGGCAGAGATTTCACCCAACCGGGACACCGCGCCTGTGACGGCAGAGAACAACGACCACATAGACCTTGCATCGCGTCTTTGGCGGCGGCTGATGGCGGAAACCGGGGTCGAGGCGGATCGTGTGGTGCTGGTTCGGCCCGGCACGTTGCAATGGACATCGAGTGGCAAGATCAGGCGCAGCGCCAGCCTTGCCCGGCTGCAAAGCGCGCCGCAGCAGGTGCTGTGCGATTGGAGGCCGGATCTCTCGAAATCGAGGCAAACCCAGCTTGTCGCAATCAGGGCACTGGCCGAGACAGCCCGGCACGGTCCGCCGGATGCTGTTGGCCTGCTCGATTTCTTTTTGGCATGGGTCGCTGCCGCCACAGATGCCCCTTTAGACGAGGTCGATCCCGATCTGCCCTGGAGCGACCAAGGACTTGATTCACTGATGATGACCGACCTGTTGCTTGACCTTGAAAGCGCGATCGGGGCCCAAGTACTGACCGAAGAGCTCTTTGATCTTTCCGACCCGCGCCTGTTGGCAACGACCCTGGCAGCCCGCATGAAAGCGCCAGAAACATGATGGATCGGGTCCCCATTGCAGTTGTTGGCATGGCCTGTCGGTTTCCGGGGGCAGATTCCGTGGCGGATCTGGCGGACATGTTGCGGACCGGCCGCATCGGAACCGGTCCCGTCCCGTCGGCACGTCTGGCTCTTATGGGAACGGAACGGTTGCCGGTCCGGGCGGTGGGGCTGGTGGACAACATCGACAGTTTTGATCGCCACCCGTTTCGCATCTCTGGCAGCGAAGCGCCCTTGCTGGACCCCCAGCAGCGCCTGGTCCTGGAAATGGCCTGGCATGCGCTGGAGGACGCGGGCCTGTCTCCTGCCAATCTCGACGGCACTTCCGCCGGCGTTTATGTCGGCGTGGCATCGTCCGATCATGCGATGCAGATAGCGCGCACAACGGGATTTTCCGGCAATGCTCATCTGCCAAATGCTGTGCAGAACGCCGCAGTTTCCGGCAGGGTCAGTTACTGCCTTGGCCTGACCGGGCCGTCTTTGACAGTGGATACGGCCTGTTCTTCAGGACTGACAGCCGTGACCCAGGCGGGTGACGCGCTGCGCCTGGGCCACTGCGATATTGCGTTGGCTGGCGGTGTCAATGTGCTCCTGAATCCAGCCGGTTTCATGGCATTGGGGAAAATGAATGTCTTGTCCCGGACGGGCCAGACACATCCTTTCGAAGCGCGTGCGGATGGGTTCGTCCGGTCAGAGGGCTGCGGGATCGTGGTTCTCAAGCGGCTGCCGGATGCGCTGGCCGATCATGACCGCATCCACGCCGTTTTGCCGGGTTGGGCAACCGGCCAGGATGGGCGCAGCAACGGCTTGAGCGCTCCGTCCCGCGCAGGACAGGTCCGGGTCATCACACGGGCGATGCGGTCTGCCGGGGTAACGGTGGACGATATCGGCGCAATCGAGGCGCATGGATCCGCAACAGCAGTTGGCGACGCAATCGAAACACTGGCGCTGGCAGAGGTCTTTGCCGACAGAAAGCATCCCTCCGCCGCGCTTGGGTCGATCAAGGCCGCTGTCGGCCATCTGGAAGCGGCAGCGGGCATTGCGGGCTTGATCAAGGCGGTTTTGATGGTGCGGGACAACATGCTGCCGGGACAGTCAGGTTTTGAAAACCCTTCCCCTCGAATCGACTGGAAAGCGCTTCCGCTTCACGTGCCGCTAAGCACAGGGCCATGGCAAAGCCCTCGCCGGATTGCAGGTGTCAGCTCGTTCGGCATCAGCGGGTTGAATTGCCATGCGATCGTCTGTTCTGCCGAAGACTGTGCAGTGGCAGCGCCCAGCGCTATCGCCCGATCAACAGCAGGTGGCCACCTTTTCTTACTCTCTGCCGCCAGTCCTGCGGCGCTATGCAACCGGGCAAGACAGCTTCTTGTCGCACTGGACAATCCGCAGGTCTGCTTGCGCCAATTGTCGGCCATGGTAACGCGCCGCTGGGTCGGTTTGAGCCTGCGCGCAGGGTTTCAGGCAGGGACCATCGCAGAGGCCAGGGCGGCGGCGGGCAAGATCACGTCCGAGCCGACGCAAGTCCCCGAACGCCTTGTGGGGCCTGTCATGCTTGAAACGCCGGAACCGTTGTCCCACGCCGCGTTTGAAACCCTTTGCCGAGCCTGCCCGGACCTCGTTGCACCGGATGCCGGTCGCAACGGCGCTGTCACCGTCCGTTGCCCGACCGGAGAGATCCCGGCAGCCCTGCTTGGCCTGCATCTTGCCGGTGCGGCGCTTGATACCCGCGCCGTGACAGCGGCGGACCCAACAGCCCCCGACCTGCCGGGCTACCCATTTGACAGGCGACGCTGCTGGTACGTTGACACCCCGCCGCCGCAAGCCGCGGGAAAGTGAACCGCTGCTGAGGTTCTGGCAATGGCAAGGACAGTGGTTGCGCCCCCGGGTGGGCCACATCCCGCAACACGGACCAGCCTGTTGGCACGATCCGGCGCGCAATGCATCCGGGACAAACCAGGGTCAGCCGGGTTTCACGGCATAAACCAGAAGATAGCCTGAAACATCTTGCTCGATGGCGCGCCCGTAGGCGTGCATCGCATTGGCATGCATGGCCTTGGCAAACGGCGCGGCGGTATCGTCCAGGATGTCGATAATTTCGACCTGTTCCAGACCTACATCTATCAAGGTTCGGGAATAGTCGCTGACGGAGGCTTCGCTGTTGACGGCGGGAATGAAGGTCGTCGGCCTGCGCGCCAGGACATCGGTCAGGATCAACCGTCCGCCGGGCACAAGAAGCCTGAGCACCTCTTCAAAAAAGCTGCGGCGCGGCTGAAAATGCATGGCGGCTTCGACAGAGTGGATGCAGTCAAAGGTCTGGTCCGGAAAATCCATCGCCGTTGCGTCCATCTGATGAAACTCGGTACGGGGACCGGCATGATTGAGTTTGGCATGGGCGATCTGGCGCGCGGAGTAGTTGACTCCGGTGATTTCTGCGTCCGAGTAGGCAGCTGCGAACATCTCGGTGCATGCGCCAAGCCCGCATCCAACGTCAAGAACGCGACGGGTGTTGCCACGCCCCGGATCGGTCTCTACATGCAGTTGGACCAGCCTTTTGGCGGCCTCAGGTAATGTGGCAACCTGCCCACCATCGGCATCGCGCCAATAGCCATAGTTGTACAGATCGCTTGCACCAAAAAGGCGGCGCAGAGCTGGATGAAGAATGGCGAAATCATAATCACTTTCTTTCAATCTCAGGGCGCATTCTCTTGACATGATTGTCCTTTTGGTTGTCGTCTGAGGAAAAGAATTATAGCATCTGAAGTCAATTGTTATTCTTCGTTCCACCGCTGAAAGGACGTCCATGCCCATCATAGCAGCTTCGGAGGACACCATGCGCGCGACTGCGATCAGCGACTGGATGGTGAACTACATTTCATCTGTGATCGACATGCCGAAAGACTCTTTCCCGGTCAACGAGCGGTTCGACAATTATGGTCTGGATTCCGTCGAGATCACCATCATGTGCGGAATGATGGAAGAACAATACGAAATTGAGGTCAGCCCGAGCGAGGTCTTCGACAACCCTTCCGTTGCGGCGCTGTCTTCGCATATCGCGCAGCGGATCAGCGAACGTTCTGCCACAATATGACATCGGTCGGGCCCGGATCAGAATGCTCCAACAATGTTCTGATTTCAGGCATGTTCGACATGCTCAACTTCGGAGACCTGATGTTTCCCGTGGTGGCGGCGCATGAACTGGGCCTACGCGGATACCAAGTGCAGGCGCTTTCGCCGACCGGGGCCACGATCAACCTCAAGCAGGCAGTGCCGAGCCGTCCCGTGTGGTCGGCTCTCGATCCTGGCAGGTCATTTGCAGGCATCCTGATCGGAGGCGGCTACATCGTGCATACGCACCGAATGGACACCATGATGGAATATCGCGGTCAAGGCATTGGTGCGGCGGTCGCGCCCTCCGTTTGGCTGGGGTCGACCCTCGCTGCGGCGTTACGTGACGTGCCCATTGCCTGGAATGCGCCGGGCGTACCGCACCCTTTGCGCCCGCGTGTTGAAGTCCTCGCCGCCGCAGCCTTTGCCGCTGCGGATTACCTTTCCCTGCGGGATGCAGGGTCCGCGCGCATGGCTAATGTCCCGACAGCCACGATCGTGCCGGACCCGATCCTGGGGTTGGACCGGGTCTGGCCTCGGGACGGATTGGTCGATGACTTTTTTCGCCTTTGCGCGCAGCTAGGGTTGGACCGGCAGGATCGCATTCTGGCCGTTCACGTGCGGCAAAGATCTCTTGGCGGTGAACCGATCCCGTCCTTTGTAAACGGACTGGCGGCAGCTTGCCGGTCGCTGGACCTGACGCCTGTCCTGATCGGGTTGGGCACAGCCCACGCCGATGACCGCATCGCCCGCGAGCTTGCGGCGACACTCCGCGATCGCGGCGTCTGGGCTGTTGCGCTTGACCGGCCCGAGGGGTTGCGCGACGTCGCGGCCCTGCTTGCTCACGCAAGGGCCTATGTAGGTTCTTCCCTGCATGGCTACATCGCCGCGACGGCATATGGCGTGCCGGGGCTTTTGGTTGCAAGGCCTGCCTATCGGAAATTCGATGGTCTGGTTGCCCACCTAGAGCGCCCCCAGGACCTTTTAAACAACTGGGACGCGGCACTGGCCGCACTTCCCCGGGCACTTGCCGCACCATCGCCTGCCTTGCCGAAAGCCACCTCTGAACAGCTTCGGTACCATTGGGACAACATCGCGGCAGCCTTTGCCGCCGGACCGACCCCAAATCGGCCAGCAAGACTGCGTTTCGCAGCGCTTGCCTTCAACACCGGGCTGGAGCGCGACGGGCCAAATTGGGCGATAGCGCCTTTCACCACTGCAAAAGAGCGCGCGGCCGCACTGGATGGTGCGGACGTGCGTGAGATGGAGCCTTTCTGAAGCATGAAGCCGCTGTCCCCTACTCGTTCTTCCGGACTAGACGCGATCCAATGCGAGAGCTTTCACCGCGACGGGGTTCTGCACCCGATTGACGTGATGACCGAACACGAGGCCAAAGCCCTCAGAGCGCAGATCGAGGCGTTGGAGGCCCGAAAACACGGGCGCTTGTCCGGCCTTGTGCGCGCTAAGCCTCATCTGCTGATGCCCTACCTTTGGGACGTGATCCATGACCCCCGTATCGTTGACCGGGTCAGCAGCCTTTTGGGAGAGGACATTCTGTGCATCGGCTCCAGCGTGATCGACAAACCAGCACACTCGGACGGCTATGTCGCCTGGCATCAGGATGCCACATTCTGGGGATTGGATGAAAACAATGGCGCAACCGCCTGGCTTGCCCTAAGTGACGCCACAACCGATTCTGGTGCCATGCAGGCGATTCCCGGCACACATGCGCGGCAGCTTCGCCATCTGGACACAGGTGATGCCAAGAACATGTTGGGCGCCAGAGAGGCGGTCGACGCCCAGCTTGATCTGAGCCAAGCAGTCTGGATGACGTTGAAAGCGGGGCAAATGTCGCTGCACCACCCACAGGTGCTGCATGGGTCCGGGCCAAATACCTCAGATGACCGTCGCTTGGGGTTTGCCATCCGCTATACATCCGCGCGGGTCCGCCAGGAAGGTGGCACCGCGACGCTGGTGCGCGGCGAAAACCTGGCGCAGGTTCCTCTTGAAATCCGGCCAGAGGCTGAAATGGCCGCCCCTGCATTGGCGCGGCACGCCGATATCATTCGCCAGGGAGGAAAGGTAATCCGGAACGCCAAAAACCGCCATTTTGCCGAAGTGAACGGACAGGTGGATCATCCGCAATGACAGTCACCTTTGCACAGGATTTCGCGCGAGAAGGTTTTGCCAGCCCCGTCAGGGTCATGCCGCAAGAGGCGGCGGCTGACCTTACGAGCCGTCTTGAACGGGCCGAACGCCGGCTTGGCCAAGACGGGTTTGCCCGGCTCAATGCGAAAGGTCACCTGCTATATCCGTTCCTTTGGGACCTTGTGCACGACGACCGTATTCTTGACCACGTCGAGAAAATTCTCGGGCCAGATATTCTATGCTGGGGATCAAGTTTCTTTTCCAAGGATGCCGGATCATCCAGCGTGGTGCCTTGGCATCAGGATGGCACCTGCTGGGGTCTGGATGCGCCCAAAGGGCTAACCGCATGGCTTGCCCTGACCCCAAGCACACCCCAGAGCGGGTGCCTACGCGTGTTGCCGCGCAGCCACCTGAGCGCGCTCCCACACGCGGTCAGGAACGCACCGTCATCAATGTTGCCCTTGGGCGAAGAGGTCGCGGGCGACGTTGATGAGGCAAGCGCCGTGATGTGCCCGCTTGAGCCGGGTGAAATGTCGCTCCACCATGTCACGCTGGTCCATGGGTCGGCCCCCAATCAGGCAACCTCCGGCAGGCGCATCGGATTTGCGATCCGCTATATCGCTGGTGATGTCAGACAACTGGGCGATCAAAAGGGCTATGCCACGCTAGTTCGGGGGCGTGACCACGCCACCTATCTTCTGGAAGAGCGGCCCCAAACCGATCTTGAACCAGCAGCCTTGCGGCGCTACCGCGACATCCTGAGGCATTCAGCCACTCTGGTACAGCGCGAAGCAGCCGGGCTTGTACAGCAGCCGCGCTAGAGCGTGTCGCGTTCATTCGAATTCACACGACGAACTCTTACTTGTTTATGTCGCATATCCGAGGAGTTCCAAACCGGTTCCCACTCTGAACGAAAAGCTCTATCGGCAAATGCTCTCGGCTCTGATTTGCACACGAAAACATATCAAGAATGACATGTCTTCATATGCAAAGGACCGGAGGACGGGGCGAGCAAAAGCACTGGGGCCGCTATCGCACTTCGCGTAGAATTTGAAACGCCAATACCGTCCCAAGTTACGCGCTCTCGGGAAAGTGACGATGTCGTTTACCTAAATTCAAAAGCGGAACGCTGTAACCGGATAATTTCGAATATCCGAGGCGGCTAGCTGCGGGTCATCACGCCTGTCCTTGCATCATACAGCCAGCCGGGCGCGCGCTGCTTGCGCGGTGGTTTGCCGCGCAAGCGAAGATAGTTCCGCGTTGCTTCCTTTACGATTCGTATCGCTTGTGCAGCGTCGGACGTCGATGTGCCGCCGTGGATCTGATGAAATGTCGCCACCCCGGCCATGCGGATAAACTGCGTACCGGGGTGGTTCAGCGCCCGGTCCAGCATGTCGGGGTTGCACATGCCACCGCCCGGCTCCGTAAAGATGGGATCAAAGCCGCCGAGGGCTGACCAGGTGTCGCGATGCAGAAACAGGGCATTCGATTCCAGTATCGGCCCGGTGACCTGGGCCTCTTCGGGCCATGACACGGCAAAAAGGTCCGCTGCCGGATCAGGCCAGCCGGCCTGCGCCAGCAACGCGTCCTCGGTCGACCTTTCATATCCATGTTGCGTTGCGCTGGCCTGCCGATCGAACCCGAACTGCCGATTGGGAACTGCAATCACCGGGGCCGGATGCGCCTCGGCTGCGCGCGCCACCGCAGCCAGCAGGCCGGATGAGGCCATGCGCGCGCCATCAATCCATGCGCCGACGATCCTGCCCCGCGCCAGTGACAGCGCCTGGTTCATCGCATGGACCGGCGAGGGGCCGGGGTTGCCTGCCGCGATGATTTGCGGGACCGGTATCATCTCTGGTGCGATGGGCAGATGTTCGGAGCCGTTGTCGACCACGATGATTTCCCAGCTCAGCCCTTCGGCGTCCTGCTGAAAAGCGCGCGACAGTGACCAGAGCGTGCGCGGCAACTCGCGGTCCATCCGCCAGCATGTGATCGCGATCGAAATATCGGGTGTCGCCATCTCAGCGCCTTCCGTTTGCGAGACACTGGGCTTAATCTGCACGATGGCACCATTCTTTTAAAGACAGGCCCGCATATGCGCACATCGGAAATCAATTCTCAAGCCTTCGGCCCGTCAACGATCCGCGAGGCTGCAGATGCCAATCGCGATCCCATTCTGGTCGGGACGCCCTGGCGGCGCGGCTATGGTCATTGGCAGGTTTCGCGCATGCGGGATGTGCGCGCCGTGTTGGCGCATCCGGGCACCACAACCGACGATCTTGCTTTCAGGGTGTTTTCCCGGTTCCGTGAAAGGCGCGGTGGTCTCGACAGTATTTTCCACCTATCCCGCCAGATCAGCCGCGCGCACCGCACCCCAAACGACGCGGAGCGCATGGACGCCATCACCGTCACTAAACGGCTTATGGAATGCCTGCCCGCGCAGGATTTCCGGTCTCCCCTCGCCGCGCTGGTTTCTTCGGGCGAAACCGAGGCTGACGCCATGGTAACGGTGGTGCAAAAGCCGATCATGGAATGGCGCGCCGCAGCACTTGGGATCAACGCGGCCCTGGGGCAGGAGATCGAGATCGACAGCATTGACATATTGGCCAGCCTCGACCGGACGGCAATCCCCGATTTCATCAAGCTGGAGCCGAAGGCAGCCCGCATCACGGGCAATCTCTCGGCGATGAATGTCACCTGGCCCGCCGGGCAGACGATTCCGCTGATGCATTTGATTTCCCCCGCCTTTCTGGCAATTGAGCCGCTGTCCAAGACCGCTGGGCTGATGCTTGCGCATCTGGCAGACAATCCGGACCTTCAGGAGCGGCTGCGGAATCGCGCGGAACTTCGCACGGCCTATCTGCAGGAGGTGGAGCGCCTGCTGGGCGCGGTGCGCTATGTCGCGCGCCAGATCGGACCCGCTGGTCTGGATCTGGGCGAGATACGTTTGCCGCCCCATTCCCTTGTATCCAGCGATCTGGCTGCGGCCAACCGCGATCCCGAGCTTTGGGATGACCCCGAGGCTTTCCGTTTCGACCGGCCGCGCCTTCAGACAGCCACGTTTTCCTTCGGCTCTCTTGCCTGCACCGGCAGCCAGTTGAGTCGCCTGTTCCTTAGCACCCTATTGGATGCCACTCTGGCAACCGTTCGCCTTGCAGCACCGTTCACCGGACAGCAGAATGACCGGAAGTTCTCCCGATGGTCGATAATACGGGGCTACGAGAGCTGTCGGCTGCGTTTTGCCGCCACCTGATGGGGTAAACCTTTGAATTTCAGATCATTGCAACCATAGCGATTAGATGCAAAGTATCATACCATCAGTGGTACGTATCTTGTCTGTTCTGGTTCATTTTTCACGCTTCACCCCCCCCCCGTTGCGGTCCGGAGAATCCCATGCCTGCTTCCAAACAGCGCCGTATCGCGATTTTCGGCACTTTCGACGTTGAAAACTACGGCGACCTTCTGTTTCCACTGCTGGCACAACAACGGCTTGCGTCCGAAGGCATGGATGTTGTCGCCGTCTCACCGACCGCCGGGGTAACCCGCTACCGCGATACGGTTCCGGTCATTTCGCTGGCGGAATTTGTCAAAACGGCGGACAGCTTTGACGGCATCCTGATCGGCGGCGGAAACATCGTGCACATCCGCGACTTTGACCTGCCCGGTTACAGCGATGTCGCGTATCCATCGCTGTGGGCAGGCGCTACTGCCCATGCTGTGCGCCATGGCTTGCCAGTGGCCTGGAATGCGCCGGGTGTACTGGCCCCGGTGGGCGCGGCGCGCAGCCCTGACTGGCTGCAGCGTGTCGTAGCGGCCGCCGACCGTTTTGCGGTGCGGGACGCACAAAGCGCCAACGCCATGGACCTCTGGACAGGTCGCCGCCCAGAGGTCATGCCTGACACTGCAACCGATCTGCCTCTCCTGTGGTCCGAAGCGACCCTGGAGGATCGCTTTGCCAAGGTCAGAAAGATACTGAAAATCCCAAGAAAGCAGCCTGTGATCGCATTACATGTCAAGGAGCGCAGCTTGCGCAGGACCTCTGTTGCCGAATTCGCACAGCAATTGGATGCCGCACTGGAGGCCTCTAACGCAACCGCGGTTCTGATCGCTATCGGGCGTTGCCACGGCGACCATGAACTGGCCCGGGCAATCAACCGCGAAGCGCCCCGCCATACCATCCCTTTCGAAGATGCCGATACCTTGCAAGACATTGCCGCCGTTATCGCCGGATCGGATGCCTATCTTGGGGCGTCACTGCACGGCCAGATCACCGCTGCCGCCTATGGCGTACCAGCGCGGCTGGTCGCTGTGCCGAACCTGCACAAGTTCGAAGGCCAGGCTATCCAGATGAACCGCGGCGATGATGTCGTCGGAAGCTGGGAAACCGCGCTGCTGGACCTGCCCGGCGTTCTCAAACAGGAAAAACAGCCTCTCCCGGCCTTAATTGCATCGCAGCTTGACGCCCATTGGAAGGTGGTAACGAAGCTCTTTACCACAACGCCGCAAGGGGCGGCGCATGGCGACATATTTCCAGGTGCCGACATTGACACGGCACTCGCTGACGCCGTCGCAGACATGCGGCAAGGTGCCCTAGCTGCCACCCCGCCCAACCCTGTCAAGTCGGCAAACCGAGCCGACATTGGCGCGGCCCCCGGTGTCTCGATGCAATGGGACGCCAAGGCCTTGGATGGGATGATCGCCGATAAGGCCTATGATGCGGCAGAGAACCAGATCACCAGCCAGCTTGCGCAGAACCCTTCGCATCTGCCCGCGCGCCTGGCCGAGGTGCGGTTGGCAATGGCACAGGATGAAACCCAAAAGGCCGTCGATTTGGCCGCGAACCTGGCCGTGGATTGGCCGGCCAACCCCTGGGTCTGGAACATAAATCTGAAAAGCCTGGCAAACGCGGGCCAATCCGAAGCCGCCATGGCATCTTTCCTCGCCGGTCTTGGCCAGCCAGAGATTGACGAAGCCATGCTAAAAGCTGCGACCGGGGTTGTGTTGGCCTTGGTGCCCTTGCAGACACAGATCGCGTTCCTCAAGGCGGCACTCGAAAGACGCCCCCAAAGCACGCATTTGATGCTGCGCCTCGCGATGCGGGCAGACGCGGGCGGCGACTTCCTGCTCGCACTTGACCTGTTCAAGAAAGCTGAACGGTACGGGCCTTTGCCTGACTATGCGGCCAAGGTGCGAAATCAGTTAAGTTCGATGGAACTGCCATTGGAGCAAGCAGTGGACCATCTGCAAGGCGTCGTTGGCGCCGGGAAAGACGATGTTGTCACCCTATGCCGTCTTTGCAGGCTGGCCGCGGCAGCGGGGCGTTTCGACCTTTCCGTGTCGGCCCTGCGGCAAGCGCTGGAAATACACCCGTTGGAATGGCGAACAGTTTACAGGCTCAATCGCGTTTTCCTGACACGGGCTGAGGACAAGAAGATATTTGCGACCCTCAAACAGGTGGCGACGACCTTTGATCCGGAACCGTCCTGGTTGCTGCAATATGCGCTTTTCGCCCTGCGCGCCGGATACAAGAGCGAAGGCCACGAAACCTTGACCGGCCTTGCCAATACGCAGGTCCTAGGCCCAACCGCACGCAGCATGCTGGGTGCACTTGAAGCCCTTGGAAAATCGCGCCCCCGCAAAGCGCTGCTTTGTGACAGCGATGTCAGGGTTGTCAGGAAAAGAGGCGCACAGGACACTGTTGTGGTGTTTGAAGGCCTGATCGGAGGGCTGAGCTATATCAGCAGCCGGTATCTGGATACGATCTTGGCGGATCTTCCGGTCCATACCATTTATCTGCGCGATCCCTACGGGCAGATATTCCTCAAGGGCGTTCCTGAACTTGGTGCAGATGAAAAAACAATGCAAACAGCACTTGCCTCCCTGATAAAAGACCTTGGCGCAGGAAGAGTGGTTGCAATCGGGGGTTCAGCCGCCGGATATGCCGCATTGCGCGCCGGCCTTGCAATTGATGCTGATGCCGTTATCTCGCTGGCTGGTTTTGTCACGCCTGGTGCCGCCGACGCGCATGACGCGGACCATGCCCGACGCGGCATGGCAGAGGTATTCGGGGCCGATCTGGACGCCTTTGATCTACGCCCACAGCTTAGGTCGAATCCCAAACTTCAACTGACAATAGTTGTCGGCAGTAACTATGCGCCCGACATGTCCCGCATACGCGCTATCGACGACATACAGAACGCCCGGGCGATCATTCTCGACGGCATCAACACGCATCACGTCGCGCTGCCAGCGGTCACGGACGGCACACTGAAAGGCCTGCTAAACGAGGCGCTGGCGGAGCCCCAAGCCTACGGCAGTTTTGCAGGCTGAAGGCCGGGGATGGCCGGCGAGATTGCTCTTGCAAGAAATGTGAATGCCGCGTGGGCGCGGTATGAGGGGCCATTGCGCTGTCACTGGTTCGCAATGGAGATAATGGCGGACGTTCAGTCTGCAGAGCTCTCGCGATAAAGACTATACAATTCAAGTTAGGGTCAGGATTCATAATCAATTGTCTGAAGACGCACCTATCAGGCGCAACGAAA
This sequence comes from Sulfitobacter alexandrii, assembly GCF_001886735.1. Lineage (NCBI taxonomy): Bacteria > Pseudomonadati > Pseudomonadota > Alphaproteobacteria > Rhodobacterales > Roseobacteraceae > Sulfitobacter > Sulfitobacter alexandrii. The sequence continues at coordinate 2,884,551 of NZ_CP018076.1, read as the reverse complement.
GACCGCTTCGCGCGACTTTGTTGCACAAATGGTCTGAGGGATTCACTGTTTGAATCCAGTATGATAGCTGGAGGTATGAGCCGTTGGGCCCCTACGAAGTACAAGACCACAAACTGTTCGGCTTACAATGACGCGCTGATCCTTCTGACGATTGGGACGCTGTCGCAGCAAAGGTATCAAGCGCTATGGCGGTATCGCTCTTCACAGATATTAACGAAGATGATCTTGCGGCCCTGGAAGAGCTGCTCAAGAAGGATAGCGACTCTGAGTGAGACGCTCGAAAGCAAACCAAGTAGAACTGTCTGGTAGAAGGATCCTTCAGAGATTTTCGTGACCAAGGTCCGCTTGCTCGATCTCCGCATAAGCTCGCTGCAGCCGCAGCGATGGTCGGCTTCCCGCCCTTGATGTCTGAGGTAGCGAACGGCCCTTATTCGGAGATCTTTACGACACTGTTTTTGCCGAGGATCTCAGGGCTAATAACTTGCTGACGTCATTCAAACTGGTTCAAATCGTGAATCAAAAGAAAAGGGAAGTTCGGAAGAAGATCAGAGAGGGCGATAGCCTTGAAGCCGGAGAAATGTCATTGATCGACGGGTCTTTCCATGTGTTGTTCGCGATCCGACAAATCTGCAATCGGGATGAAATCGACATGTGGGACTATGATCTTGCGAGAGACAAACTCGGCGAGGCCGTCACCCTGGTCTCGAAGTTATATTCTGAAGCGCAGAAGTCGGACGCAAATTTCTCTTCGAACCGTTTTTTCAAAGACGCACGGACGAAGGATCAGGTGACCAAGGCAGTCGGCTGATTGTGGCGCGTATTAGCTATTTGCGGGTGCAGCGATGGTCCGCTTTCCGCGCTTGATGCCTGACGTAGCGAATGTCCCAAACTGGACATGGGCCGCCCTTCAAGATGCGGCGGTCTCAGCCAGTATAGCTGACTAACGCAGCTTCATATTTACATCTGTCCGAACCAAGTGAACTAGGGGACTGGTCCCTGATCGAACTTCAGCCAAGTGAACAGCGTCCCAGCGGTCAATGATTTGCTCGGCCGCTTTCAGAGCGGCCTCGGAAGTTGAGAAGTAGTCCGGCCATGTGATGGACTTGCCGTTGCCATCTGTGATCTCGAGTAGCCATCTGTCCGCCGCGCCACATCTCGTGAGTTCGATTGCGACCCATTGGGTATCCTCATTGCATGGGTGAGCATTCATTCGTCGTCCTTCGCACTCTGATCTGTCGGTTTGCCGGTTGTGTGCTTAGCGGAAAGGCAGCGGCAAAATCTCCATTTTGACAAAAGCCGAATCTGGTTAAGAAGTGGTTAACGGTTCACTGGGCGGAGGCCTCGATGAAGCTTGTTTTCGATCGCCAATCCGAGCGTGCAGAAATGCTCACGACCTTGGCCAACACAGCTGCCGATCGTCGAGAAGATCTCATCGCCGAGTATCGTCAGAGATCCGAAGCAGCCTTCGCCCCTGAGACGCTGAGAAACTATCGGATGGTCATTCGGCTGTTCCGGCAATGGTGTGAGGAGAGAGAGTACTCTGCTGTACCTCCGATCGATCCAAGGATCCTCGCGCAATGGGTCGACGAGATGGGGGGCAAGCTGGCGGCCAATTCCATCGAAACCCGGCTCTGGGCGATCGCAGAGCTGCATCGGTCCCACTTTCTTCCGTCGCCAACCAGGCACCGCTTGGTCGACCTAGCCCTGAAAGGCGTGAAGCGAAAATACGGTGCTCACGTCAGGCAGGCCCCGCCTTTGACGAAACGGGAGGTGGTGCAGGCAATCGAGAGGCTTGGGAATTCCCGGCGCCACATACGGGATAAAGCACTTCTGTGGATCGCCACCGATAGCTGGTGCCGCGCATCCGAGATTTCAGCGTTCAAGGTCCAGGACCTGATCCGGCAAGATGACGATTCCAGCCTCCTTTATGTCCGCCGTTCAAAGACGGATCAGTTCGGTGAAGGCGCCTATGCGTTTCTATCGGGCCGCGGGACACGCGCTGTCTTGGACTGGATAGAGCTGGCGAAGCTGCAGCTCGACGAGCCCCTGCTTATGAAATCCCAAGCGGGTGGAAAGAGAATTCCGCTCCACACGACCACGATCTCGAACATCATCAAACGCTGTACCGGTCGCAGGGATGTATCTGCGCACAGCACGCGCGTAGGCGGCGTCCATGATGCATTCAAGCTAGGTTGCGATCTGTCATCAATCATGGTGGCTGGCAGGTGGACCTCCCCCGAGATGCCGGCTCGCTACGGTCGACGGATCCGGGCCAGTCAGTCTGCAGCAGCTGATGTTTCACGCGCGTTCGAGGCCGAGGCTGCCGCAATCAACACGTCGAAACACGCAGGCGAACGTGTCTGAAATCGGCCCAAAACAGACGTCCGCTAAACTTGCTATTGCCGCATTGCAGCTTTCGCAAAGCGGTCATTCGTGATCCAATCAGTGTTTGAAAGCCTGAACCCGCTTCAAACTCCGATCCAAGGCAGATGTTGTACAAGGATGTGTGGAATGGCAGTCCCAGAAGTGGACTACTCCAAAATAGATGATGTCTCGGACGAGGCCAGTCGCCTGTTTAATATTATGATGCGTCTAGAATTCGCCCTCAAAGACGTGGGTTTCTTTGTTCCAGGTCGAAGGGCGGTAGCAGAAGTGGATTGGGTTCGTTTCGCTAACGATCAACTAGGTGCCGATTTCTGGCATAGGATCAAACGTGCAGACGAAGTTCAGGTGCTCATACACGCCCCGCCCAAGAAGCAAATTGTCGATGACAGTGGTCACCTGAGCTGGCAGGACCGTGGCGAGGTTGTATCCGTTCAGGAGCTGATCGCCGCACTAAACGGGGTCCGGAACAACCTCTTACATGGAGGAAAGAGCGGCGATCCTGATAGCAATCGCAACGCAGATCTAATCCGGGCAGCGCTCTATTTGGTTGATCAAGTGCTTAAGGAGGATGATGTCCTTCACACCAGCTTTTGCGGAGCCTACTGATGTACGCTCAGCTCAGAGCCAACATTGACTCGGACTAGGTGCTCTGCATTGCAGCGCCCCCCAAAAGCAGATTCTAACAATGCCCACAATAGCCAGAACATTGGCTAGGCACGGCCGCGTAGTGTGGTCCAAGACCCCAAAAATAGTGAAGTATGAAACCCAAGAATGTCTAAGAATGCCCAAATGATTGAAGAGCTAACTACTCTCGCAGATAAAAACCCATCTGCTGCGTTGGCTCGGGTTTCCGAACTCGGAGAAAGTCCGGCGGAAGCCTTTGCCGCAGCCGCTATTCTCATCGATTGCGGCGGGCGCTTAGAAAATCTTGCTACGGTCGACAAGGGAGTGAAAACGCTGGAGGCATTGCGCAAAAATGCCAATCCTGACCCAAGCTTAACCTATAATCTCGCGAATGGTCTGCAGTCTCGTGCGAGATTAACCTACGGGCCATCTTCACCATTTTGTGGTCAATCGTTCGAAGACCATTTCCAGGCTAGAATTCTCTTTGGTCAAGCAGCTAGATCGAAGAACTCCCCGATAGACTTAGCCTCACAGGCGCTGACTAACATGGGGACACTCTTACAAGATACCTCGCGGTGGATCGAAGCATTGGACTACTTTCGCGCTGCACAGCGAATATACCCAAAGAATGCCGTCGCCATGCTCAAGGAAATGACCTTGCTTCAGCAACTCGCACAGCTTTTCCAGAGCGAGCCGGACACCTATCAGACCTACGCGCACCTGCCAACGCTCACAGAGAGGTTTCGTGCATTGGGTGGGTACGCGGAACAGAACTTTGAGACTTTTGTCGCCTTCTCCGGCAACACTGGGGTCCCATATCTGCGAAAACAAATCGAGATGGCAGGTTCGATCCCGCCCAATCCGCAAGAAACTATCGAACAACCGTACCTTCGGTTCATCTCAGAAAACGATCTCGCCCTGTACCTGTACTGTAGCTCGGCGGGTTATGCGTCGGGACTCTTTGACGTCCTAACAATCCCAAGAATCACAAGATCCTTTGAGGACGAAGATGGAGTGCCTGAAATCTACGCCATGCTGAACGTAATGAAGGCGGACTTTGCTTTCGCACGCCAGGTCTTCTTCGAAACCCACGAATTTGACATCGATACACCGTATCTAGAGACAACAACTCACGCCGATACACTGGACTACTCGCTCTACGGAGTTCGCTATTCAGCGCTAACCAGCGCACAGCGTATTGCCTTTGACATACTGGACAAGATTGCCGTGGCTATCGCTTGCTATTTGAAAATGCCCAAAGCACATAAGGTGAGTTTTGCCGGCTTGTGGGGTAGGCAAGAAAAAGGGGGGGCGTTTCGACTCCACAATGAAATCGCTCAGTGTCTTGCCACAGGCAATTTCGGCTTGGTTGCGCTGCACAACATTTTTCATGACATGTCCAACGACGACAGCCGAGGGCTAGGAATCTTGGAGGCGCACAAAAGTTACCGCAATGCATCCACGCACCGGTTCACAGTCCTTCATGATTTTGGCAAACTAGAACGCAAGTCGCCTTCCCTCGCAGTGGACCATCAGGATATCACCGAATTTGAGCGTCTGACGCTCGACTCGCTGAAGCTCGCTCGCTCCGCGATATTCTATTTGGTTGACACTATCGTATTCGCGGAAGCCATTAAATCTCGGTGTGACGATGGCATCGTTGTGTCAATGCCCGTTCCTGATCATGGCTACATTCGCGGGCAATACGATTAAACGCAAAGCTAGCGAAGCGTTGATATCTTCTGTTGCAGAGACATTGCACCCGGTATCTGCTTTGAGACTAGTAGAGCGCTCAACTTCACGATCGCATGCCGCGCCAACGGATCCGTTTGGAAGGTAGTTTTTTGATCTCGAAAAGCCTTGTCGATGAGATCAACAAGGCTGGAACCTGTGTCCCTACTGTCGCGCCAGTACTGCTTCTTTTCGCCATTCGTTAGGCTTGCCGCAAGCCATTTGAGCCCATTAATTCGAAGGGCTCTACCTGAACCTGACTTAAGGAAGCAAGCAAACCAAGAAACGTTCTCCTCGTCCTTTCTGAGGTTATTCGTAGCCCAATACTCATAAAGTTTGGACATGTTCTCGAGCTTGGCATCCAGATCGGGAACGTTCTGCAATGAAGAGGAATATTCAAAACCGAGCAATTTTCGAAGGAGCTTCTGCTCATCGTACCAGCTCCCACCTTCGGACCACCGCCTTTCCACGCCAAACTGAATCATCGACTTCCAGCGATCGCAGAACGCGTCGGTATCCAGCAGTTTATGCAACTGGATAAACCAAGATCCTAAGAAATGGTCGATAATGTGATCAGCCGCAGGCCCCAGACTCAAGACGGCATTGTAGATACTCATTGCATTGTCGTCTGAAGTTCGCGCGCATTCAAACGCAAGTCTTTGAATAACGTCGTAGCCAAACTGCGGCGGAAGTCCAAACTCTCCGCGCTCATCCATATGCTCCTTGCAGTAGGCAGCCTGATATTGAAACGAAGACAGAAGTATTTCAGAGGCTATCTCGGACGTTTCTGCATCGTGTTCAGTGTCCGTTTGCGTCAGCCAATGAAGAAAACTCGACAGAAACTGAGTATCAAGACCAAAAGACAATCGCTCTTCAGGGCTTCTGATACAGAGCTTGTCTCTAGCCTCGTAAGCTCTGCGCCATCTTTCTTTCTCGAGCTTCTTTTGCAGGTTCCAAACGCCCAAAAAATCAATGCCAGATATTTGACTATCAACCTCTGAAATCTTTTTTTGACAGAGCCAAACACGCCAGCGGTTCCAACGTGTCTTCACTGCATCGGAGTCGTCTCTCTCGGGTTCAAGCATTGTTAGTGCGGACCAGAAGACCCCAATTTGGATGATGCGAAACCACGACTGACCGAGTTTACGGCGATCTCGGTACGCAAGCGCCCCGATCACTCCGGCAGCCTTATTGTCACCTGAAGTTAGGACCTGAAGGAGGGCCGTTTCCCATTCTGCAAGTTCGTCGGTGCTTTCGCACCAAAGGTGAAAAACCGAATGTGCTAAAAACTCAAGCCGTTGATCAATGTGATAAAAACCATCCCGACCGAAATGGGGAACGTTTTCGATAGCTTCGATCTGCTTCCGCAAATAGTCTTTGACAAATACTTCCCTACCAGGATCTCGCCGCAACCAAGATGAGCCTAATACCGTTAGCACTGCAGCGGCAGACGCTTTGTTGAGGTTCTGCCTCCCTTCATCTTCTTGTTCCGTGCTTACTTCAGGAGCACACAGAATGTCCCACAGATAAGAAGCTTCAGCATCGGGTAGATCTGCCTTCTGAGCGAGAGCCCGCCGACAGTTGTCCGCGAGCATTAACTTGGCCAGCTGAAGACTGCCATTCCGCTGAAATGACTCAACGTCTGCGAGCAGTTCGCTTGGCAAAGCAAAATGGATTTCATCAGTCTCTGTCGTGAAAGTATAGTTCGCTGGGTCTAATTGAGCTTTCAGTATTCGGTGTTCCAGGCTGGCCTTTTGATCACGTGGAGCAACCCATTTATCTGTTGTAGCCTTTACGGAAGAGGCAAACCGGCTGTTCCTTGCCATCTGGGTCACTACAACTTCGACAAGGTTTCTCTGCCTGTAAGCCGCAGCAGCCCAGTCTCGGGCCATATTAAACGCGACTTCGCCGGCCCTCGACCAAGTGAACGCATCGAAGAAGCTGGAGTTCTTCAATCTTCCTTCATCAAACAGAAACACGCGCTCGCATCCAGCCAATGGGAGAAGCGGCCCGCAGAAGAGCTCAGGCGTGTGTTTACCCACGTTCACAAGTACTCCAATGAGCGCAAGCGAATGGCTTGTTTCGAAGATTTCCTCGATCTGTTTTTGGATGTCAGCGTCGCCCTCAAGTTGAGAAACGAGCCATTTTTCAAGCGCATTCAAAGCACAGTGCAACTGACCGTTCGAAGTTGAGCTTTTTTGCGACCAATCGTATAAGTCGCAGTTTCCGATAAACGCTTTAGTAGAACCGTCTTTCATGGTTAGCGAGGTGCTTGGTGGCGCGCGATCTCCATCGAGAGTCGAGGCGTAAGACCAACGATCGGTTGCAAAATTTATGAGCTCGATCAACGTGGACAATGCTTCTGCCGGTTGGACCTGAAAAAAACGCCAGAATGGGCTTTTCCAGAAAATTGTCGGATAGGTGTGATCAAAGTTCAGCCCAACGTTGTCACGGTATGTCGATCTTGAAAAATCTCGCCGTGGAATTGCTTCGATTAAGTTAGCCAACAAGACCTCTGAAGCAATTTCCGGCAACTGAGACATCATCGGCAACAACACATCATCATGTAGCACGACGTGCTGAAAGTCGTTTTCAATTCGATCTTGTGGACCCAACGGCCACGGTGGCAATGGTTCCGAGCTGTCTATGAACGAGGGAAGTGAAGCCCGACGAGATCTCCGATCCGCTTCACGCTTTCGATACTCCGGATCAGACTTTATTTTTTCCGCGTGTTCTCGAGCCAATTCAGACTTTGCTCTTTCAATCCTAAGGACGACATCAGGGTCTTCTGCCCGTCGTTGGCTAACTTCCAGTGCCCAAGAGGCGACTTGATCCGGAAGGTCAGATACGCTGGCGAACGCGGCTTTGTAGATAGGTCGCTCACCGTCGCCAAGATATTTTGACGCCTTGCCCTGATCGACTTGAAGTGATCGAGCTGTCGCCAATGCAATCTCTGCAAACTCTCTTCGCCAAGGCATGGCTGAGCCGTCAGATAGTTCCCTTGGCATCTTCGAGCACCATGTGCCGCATATCTGTGCCACGATTGGAGACACTAGGTCTGCTACAAGTTCGATATTCTGATGCAGAAAGTATGCCATCGGTGGCCAGTATGCGAGTATAGGGAAGCGATGCTGCGCTTCCATGTAGAGCTCGAGGTCTTGATCAATTTCAGCTATTCCTGAGGGTACATCTGGAACAGTAGCTACCTGCAGGAACCTTTGAAGTAGTCTTCGCAGGTATTTGCCGTTCTTCTCGAATAGAAATGTTTTGTTTTCAAACAGGAACTTAGTGGCTTGTGGGTCAAGGAATACCGAATCTAAGAGAATGTCCGCTGGCAAAGTAGCGCCTTGGCGTTCTAGTTGGGTGAAAGCTTCGATCCATTCATTTGACGCTTCTGTTCGCTGTCGTAGCAAGAACTGACCCAGCAGCCTTAAAGATCCAGTCCAAAGCGGGTTCTCCGCCAGCGGTGACCAGCTTTCGATATCGTGCGAAATCTCCTTAAGCCTCTGAAATCTTACCCATTCAGCGGCAAGATCATGTTCGAACTCTATTCGGTTTCGGTGGTTCTTTCTTAAGGGTAGATACTGAGTCTTCTCCTGGAATATTTGCGCATCGGTGGCATCTAATTCACTTATCGCAAAGCTACGCTCGAAATTGGCCTCTCGCTCTGCAAGTCGGACTAAGAGGTTCTGTGGACCAACTTGACCTTCTGTCCAAAATTGCCAGATACCGTCGACGAACGCAGTGGGTGTAGTTAGCTCGTCATTACCCTCATCAAACACCCCAGCCGCTCTCATTACCCAGCTTAATGTCTTTAGGTTGGTGAGAGCAGAAACTGCTTCCTCTCGGAACGAGAGCCATCTTAGTTCCGCGCTAGAACGAAGAGCTTCCTTGACTTCAGCTGGTTGAATCGTTGCTAAGGGAAGCGTGGCTTTAGAGTACTTTTTCAACTCCATTTGAACCCGCTCGCGCCAAGCTTCTGTCTGACAGACAACCACAATGCGCCAGAAGTCCACAGATTCAGGTTTTGCTCGGTTCAAGAGCTCATCGGTGAGCGTCTTCATGCGAGACAATGCATCCAGATCAAGTTTTTCGATTGCATCCAAAACCAATACATTGGTTTGGCTTGGTGCCGTCATAAGTACACTGGCCAGATCGTGGACGACGCCCATTTTTCTGCGTCCCAGTTCCGAAGTGAGTGCTTTGGCATGCTCAGGACCAAGCCATATCTGACTGGGGGTGGGGAATTTCTCATCAAGCGTATTTTTTACAAGGGCTGATTTTCCCGTTCCTGACTCACCAACAACCACGGTCACTTGATGGGCTTCTACTAGGTCTCTAAGAGCGTCCTTTGCTTTCGAACGAGGTAAGGAAAAGCCGGAGGGTAACTCACTTTGAATCCCGGCTTGGCTGTCTCGGGATAAGGCTCTCAACGACTCCCAAGAACTCTCAAAATTGGGGCGGTCTTTGAGCTCATACTTGGGTCGAAGTCTGTCCCAAACCGCACTGATTGCAATTGTTCCAGAGCCTAACCGAGTCTCCTCAGAAATCTGGACTAATTCTTTCCAGACATTCTCTGCGTCATGTTGCGAACCGCTTTGAATCAACTGCCTGCAACGGCTAATGGCTTCGGCCTCAGATGTTGACTGATCCAGCTGGAAATCCAGCGGGACGACTATAAGCCGCTGTACTAGTCGAAGCGTTTCAAGATCTGTTGGCACAGCTGAACCGGCCGGGCTTTTGATACTGTCAAAAATTCTTGAGTGTTTGCTAGTGGCTCTTATTCTAGTCAGCGCGAGTTCTTCATCGGAGCTTTTTGCCCAGTTTACAATATCAGCCCAAACAGGATCGAATGCGGGATGCCTCCCCCTTGTTACGAGGCCTAAGCAGTCCGCATTGTTTTGCATTGAACCGCCGTCAGTCTTCCATTGCTTCCAGGCGAGGTCGACAAAATCCCTCGGCAATCCATTGCTTGAAACTTGAAAGTTAGCCTTGCATGACACCGCAAGGTGGCTGGCCCCGTTTTGGGTCGAAACTAAAAGGTCATCGATTATCCAGCCGATGGACTTAGTCTGAGACTGCAAGATTGCGCCTTCCGTTCCGACGCCTTGCAACCTTTGCCCTATCAACATCTTTGAGATTAGCCAAGCAGAAGTCAGATCTTCAAAGTTGTACCCCGGTCCGGCAGTTTGACGTGTGGTCGCAGGCATTTACTGTAGCCTTTTTAGTTCGTTCGAATGGGCGAGCTGCTCTTATGATAAAGCACCCGCATTCGAAGCGCCATCAATCAAGGAAACTTGGTCCCCGAAACAAGATGGTTTCATGATGCTAAATCAAACGTGTTGGATGTCGGCTTTTTCACTAAGACTGATCCGGTTCGCCATCGCAGCGAAAGTCCGGTTCCCGCCTATGGTGCTTTTTGCTGCGCCTGCGAACGGTTCTCGATTTCGTCCGAGAACCCACTGGACTTGCTTTGCCTTTCGAGCGGTACTGTCGTTGCGCTCGACCGCATTTGCGTGCGCTGCCCGAAGAGTCCGGGCTTTGCTCAGTAGCAGCGGAATGTCTCCGCTGATGATCTGAGGAGACCGACATGACTACAACATCGACCATGAAGAAGCCAGGTGCGAAGCCCAAGAAACAGGGCCGGGTGACCAAGAAAGACCAATTGATCAAGCTGCTGAGCGCCAAGGCAGGTGCGGACATCAAGGCCCTGAGTGACAAGCTTGGCTGGCAACAGCACACGACGCGGGCGGCGCTGACCGGGCTGCGCAAGGCGGGCTATGAGATTGCTTGGGAGAAGCCGGCCACTGGCGGCGTGCCGAAGTACCGAATTGTATCTGCGCCCGCCCGTGTGCAGGCCAATTTGGTCGCTGAGACAAATCATGCCGGGTAAGCGGGACCCGGATCGCGCAGCGGCGCTGACGGACTGGGAGGCGATCTTCGGATCGCCTCCGCCAGCGTACCTGTCGGTTGCCTTTATGCAGAAGGCGGTCGGGTATGAACGGCAGTGCAAGCGGGCAGGCGGTTTGCCCGCAGCGACGCGGCGGGCCTTACTGAAGATCGCGGAGGGAGAAGACGTCGCCGCTGCCGGTCCGGAAAGGCTCAACAGCGGTGCACGGTTGGTGCGCGAATGGAACGGGCGCAGCTATCATGTCGATGTTCTCGAGGGCGGTTTCCTGATGGATGGCCGCATCTGGCCATCGCTCTCCGCCATCGCCAAACATATCACAGGCACGGCCTGGTCGGGGCCGCGCTTTTTCGGTCTTACGGGCAGGGGCAGCACATGAAGAAGATCCGCTGCGCCATCTACACCCGAAAGTCCTCCGAGGATGGTCTGGAACAGGAGTTCAACTCCCTGCATGCCCAAAGAGAGGCCTGTGCGGCCTATGTCGCCAGTCAGAAGCACGAAGGCTGGGTACTTCTGCCTGACCCATACGATGACGGTGGCCTATCAGGTGGCAGTCTGGAACGTCCTGCCTTGCAACAACTGCTCGACGATGTCGCCAGCGGACGGGTGGACCAGATCATCGTTTACAAGATCGACAGATTGACGCGGTCGCTCTCCGATTTCTCGAAGATCGTCGATATCCTGGATGCGGCAGAAGCCTCTTTCGTATCTGTCACACAGTCATTCAACACGGCAACCAGCATGGGGCGTCTGACGCTGAACATGCTGCTCTCCTTTGCGCAGTTCGAGCGGGAGGTCACGGCCGAGCGCATCCGGGACAAGATCGCCGCGTCCAAGCGCAAGGGGCTTTGGATGGGGGGACAGGTGCCCTTGGGTTATGATGCGGATGGCCGGACTCTGAAGATCAGGGACGACGAGGCCCAGATCATCCGCACCCTCTACGATCTCTATGAAGTGCATGGCACAGTACTTGCGGTGAAGACTGATGCAGAGAAGCTCGGCTTGCGCACGCGCAAACGCGTTGCCGCAGATGGGACGGTCTCCGGTGGCGGCGCTTTCGACCGGGGTCACATCCATCACATCCTGACCAACCCGATCTACGCCGGGCGCATCCGGCACAAGGACAAGGTCCATGAAGGACAGCATGATCCGATCATCGATCCAGAGCGCTGGGATCGGGTTCAGCACGTTCTGCAGCAAGGGGCCGCGAAGAGCAGAGGCCACAAGACCGCCAAAAGACGCTCCCACCTCTGCGGCAAGCTCTTTGATGAAACAGGTGACCGGCTGACGCCGTCTCATGCCAAGACCCGCAAAGGGGTGCGCCTGCGGTATTACGTGTCCCATCGGCTGGTGGCCCGGAGCGGCGACGGCCATCAGGATGGCTGGCGTCTGCCTGCAGAAGAACTGGAGGGCCGGGTGGCTGACGTTCTGCGTCTGACTATGTCCGAACAGCGCTTCGCAGCCGACCTGCTCCGCGCGGCAACCGCAGACCAGGTTCGTCGTGTTGATGCCGCGCTATCAGGGGCCTTGGAGACCGTGAGCGAGCCACAGCTTCTGAAGCTTGTCGAGAGGGTCGTTGTGTCACCGGGCGAAATGCTGGTCCAGATATCCCCGGATGAAATCGCAAGCTGCATCGGGTCAGAGACAGACAACGTCGATCCTGACTGCCTTTCCATCAGAGTCACGTTCCAGCTCCGCAAGCGCGGCGTGGAAACGAAGATCATCCTCGCCGATCAGTCCGGCTCGCGAGACGTGGTGCTGATCCGCAACGTCGTAAGGGCACATGCCTGGTACGAGCGGATCAAATCAGGCGAGACCTTCGCCGCCATCGCCAAGACCGACGGCACTTCAAAGCGCCGCATCCAGCAGATGATCGGACTGGCATTCTTGGCCCCAGACATCGTGCGTGATGTTCTGGACGGCAGACAGCCGATCGGGTTCACCTCTGATTGGTATCTGAGGCACGACCTTCCTATGGCTTGGGAAGAGCAGCGCGCACTCCTCGCTACGCTCTAAGCCCTAATCCACCAAACTCGTATCGCGAAAATGCCGCGCCCAGACTTTTGCGGATATCGAGACATATTCCGACCCAACATACGGTCTGAGCAAGCGCCGCTATCCGCTAAGCCACGGAAAGCACGGGGCTATTTCACGCGCACCTAGCACCGTCTAGACTAGGGAAAGTGTGTGGCTGGGGTGGTAGGATTCGAACCTACGGTACACGGTACCAAAAACCGCTGCCTTACCGCTTGGCTACACCCCAACGTGAGCCGCTAATTAGAAGCCTTGCGCGGTCAGTGCAAGTGCGTTTTGCCAAAATTCCTATTCCGTCGTCGCGTTCACGTTGAGCAGGTCGCGGCGGGAGAGTTCGGCGCGTTCCTGATCGACGATCTTTTCCAGTTCCTTTTCGGCGGTTGCCTCCACGTCCTGCACAGGGGCGGGCGCCGACGCGTCCTGCCTTGGGGGTGCGGCGGTCGAGACGTCGGCCTTGCCCGCGAGCGCCGACAGATTCTCGATCCGGTAGCTAGGGAAGGGGGCGGCCATGCCTGCCGCGTCGAAGGCCGCCTGGGTCAGGCGGATCGCCTCGGACCGCGCCAGCACGATGGAGGTATCGTTCTGGTCGATCCATGCGGCCATGTTCAGCGTGACCCAGAAATCGTCGACCGATTCTATCCAGACCGACACCTCGGGGCTGTCCAGGACGAAGGGCAGGGCGTTCAGGGTATCCAGTGCCAGGTGGCGTGCCTGGTCGAGGTCCGCGTCGGGTGCCACCGACAGGGCAAAGGTGAACCTGCGCTCGGCGTTGCGCGAGTAGTTGACGATACGGCTCTTGAACACCGTCGCGTTGGGGATCCGGATGTGATTGCCGTCAAAGCTCAGCAGGATGGTGGCCCGGCTGGTCAGGCGGATCACCTTGCCGGTATCGCCCTCGATCTCCACCGTGTCATTGGGGCGGAAGGGCTGGCGGATCGACAGCATGATCGATGCGATGAAGTTCTCGACCGTGTCGCGCACCGCGAAACCGATGGCCAGGCCGACGATGCCCGCCGCGCCCAGGATGCCCGACAGCAGCGCGGTGGCGCCCACGATGTCGAGTGCGATGACGAGGCCACCGATGATGAAGAACAGCCGCACGATCTGGCGGTAGATGTCGGCAATGAAGGCATTGGGCGACAGGCGGTCCCACGGCTGCTTGCGGCGGGCGATGAAGAAGCCCAAAAACACGACGGCAAAGAAGACCGCGAGCGCGATGAGCGCCAGCGGCAGGAATGCGAGGAACTGGTATCCGCGCGCCTTGAAGCGTTCCACCGCCGGGTTCAGGCGGCGGGCCACGTCGGTCGTCTCGAACACCTCGTTCTTGATCGCCACGACGCCTTCGACCCGGCCGACGAGCTCCGACAGGCGGGTTGCGGCGGTCATGTCCAGCGTGGAGCCGCGCAGGGTGACGATGCCCGACGACACGGTGACGGAGACATCCTCGAAACCTTCCAGCTCGCGCAGGATGTCGCGGATACGGTTGGCGATCGCCGCGTCCGACGCGGCGTCGTCCTGGATCGCGATGGTGCCGGTGGGCTGGTCGCTGGTCTGCGCCGTGACCGCCTGCGGCAGGGCGGCAAACGGCAGGGCGAGGCAGAACAGAAGGGCGAGAATGCGCATGTGTTGAAATCCGTCGTGGTGCAATCCGGACACCCTAGGCCGCGGCCGCGGCCCTGGCAATCATGCGTAGAGGGGGCGCTCAGCCCTGGCAGTCCACCAGGATCGCGCCGTTGCGTGCGCCCTTTTCCACCGCCTCGTGCGCCGCGGCAGTCTCGGCCAGCGGAAAGATCCGTTCGGTCGGACAGTGCAGCGCCCCGTCGGCCAGCGCGTGGTGCAGCCGGTCGATGGCCAGCGCGCGCGGGGCGGCCGGCAGCAGGTAGATCAGGATGATGTCGATCGTCACCGCCTTGAACAGCAGCGGCCCGAAGGACAGGGCGGGCTCCATCTCCTTGGCGGAACCATAGGCGGCCAGCCGTCCGTTCGGCGCGATCAGCCCCGTGTCCGCCGCGATGTTGAGGCCGAACTCCACCTCGACCACGGTTTCGACGGGTTTGCCGTCATTCGCGGCGATCACCTGGTCGGCGAGGTCGTCGGCGCGATAGTCGATCACGGCATCCGCGCCCGCCTCCCTGACGCGGTCGCTGTCCGCCGCGCTGCAGGTCGCGATGACCCGCGCACCGCCCCATCTGGCCAGTTGAACCGCCAGCAGGCCGACGGTCCCCGCGCCGCCCTGTACCAGCACCGTTTCTCCAGCCACGTCGCCGCCACCAAAGACGGCATGGCAGGCTGTCAGCCCCGGTATCCCCAGATTCGCGCCGACGTCGAACCCGACACCGTTGGGCAAGGGCACCGCCTGTTGCGCGGGCAGGGTGATGTGGGTCGCCGCGGTGCCGTGGCTCCGCTGCCACTGGCCATTCCAGATCCAGACCCGCTGACCGATCCGGGCGGGGTCCACCCCCGCGCCCACCGCCTCGATCTCCCCGGCGCCGTCGCTGTGCGGAACGATCAGCGGAAACGCGGGTTTGGTGACGCCCGGCCGTGTGCCGGCCCGCGCCTTCACGTCCGAGGGATTGACCCCCGACAGCGCCAGCCTCACGCGGACTTCGCCGGGCCCGGGGGCGGGGTTGTCGGTTTCCCGGATCTCCAAGACCTCGCGCGCGGGTCCGAATCTGTCATACGTGATGGCTTGCATCGCCTGTCCCCTTCTGTCGTTTCGCGCAGTGTGGGACAAATGCCGGTCGCGGGCAATCCGGGGTCCGGCAAGCGCCGCGGCGCGCGTCAGTCGTGGATTTCTTCCGGCGCGACGCCCCAGATCCGCGACTTGGGCGCCCAGCCGGAATAGCCTCCGGTGCGCAGTTCGCACCATTCCGGGATGCACTCGCCGAGCCGGGCGACGACGCCCAGTTCAAGTGCCGCGGTCACGGGGGCGTTCGGGTCGGGCCGCACGTGCAGCGCCAGCATGTCCTGTTCGACAAGCACCGTCCGGGTGCCGGACAGGAGGGAATAGTGTACCCAGCCGCCCATGCCGTCGCGGTCTTCGACCCGGCGCCAGTGGCCATGTTCCGCGGTGATCCTCAGCGGCATGTCGCGCCGCTTGAAGACCCAGTCGATCCGGTGTGACAGCGACGGCCCGCGCCGCACGTTGCCCTCGGACGCCTTCATCGACACGAAACGGGGAAGCGGAAGATTGGTGACGGGCCCGACCCCGTCGGCCATGGCCGGGGGGCAGAGCACGGGCGCCGTCAGACTCGTCATTACCAACAGCGCCACGAGGGCGCCTTTGAGTCGGAAGTTCATGGGTGCTGCCTGCACTGTCTTCTGTTTGGTTTTGTTTGCTCTTTTGCACCGCGAGGTTCTTGTGCCTCGTCGCTGCTTGGGACACCATGCGGGGAAAAGCGGATGTCGCCAAGACTGGGGAGGACGAAATGTCAAAGAAACGGTTGAGTGTTGTAGTCACGCGACGGTTGCCCGATCCGGTGGAAACGCGACTGTCCGAACTCTTCGACGTCCGGCTGCGCGAGGACGACACACCGATGAGCCGCGCGGAGCTGTCGGAAGCGATCAAGGACGCCGACGTGCTGGTGCCCACGATCACCGATACGGTCGACGCGGCGCTGATCGGGCAGGCCGGCGAGCGGCTCAAGCTGATCGCGAACTATGGCGCCGGTGTCGACAACATCGACGTGGCGACCGCGCGGCAGCGTGGCATTCTGGTGTCCAACACCCCCGGCGCGCTGACCGACGACACCGCCGACATGACCATGGCGCTGATCCTCGCGGTGACCCGGCGGATGCCCGAAGGCATGGCGATGATGCAGAAGGGCGACTGGGCCGGATGGGCCCCGACCGCGCTGCTGGGGGGGCGCATCAGCGGGCGGCGGCTGGGCATTCTGGGGATGGGACGCATCGGCCAGGCGGTGGCCCGGCGTGCCCGCGCCTTCGGGATGCAGATCCACTATCACAACCGGCGCAGGCTGCACGCCGAGACCGAGCGCAGTTTCGACGCGACCTACTGGGAAAGTCTGGACCAGATGGTGGCGCGTATGGACGTGATCTCGATCAACTGCCCGCACACGCCCTCGACGTTCCACCTGATGAACGCCCGGCGGCTCAAGCTGATGAAACCCGACGCGGTCATCGTGAACACCTCGCGCGGAGAGGTGATCGACGAGAACGCGCTCACCCGGATGCTGCGCGCGGGCGACATCAAGGGCGCGGGCCTCGATGTCTACGAGCACGGCACCGACATCAACCCGCGTCTGCGCGAACTGGATAACGTGGTGCTGCTGCCGCACATGGGGTCTGCCACGATGGAAGGGCGGATCGAGATGGGCGAGAAGGTCATCATCAACATCAAGACCTTCGACGATGGCCACCGCCCGCCCGACCAGGTGGTGCCATCCATGCTGTGACGCGTCGGGGCGCGATCCGCGACCGGGCTGCGCCGCACACGAGTCATCCGGAGTGAGCGATGCAATCGCTCGAACGCTCCGGGAATACCTGAACGGGATAGAAGGAGAACTTGCGCCATGTGGAAAGCCATTTCGATACTGACGGTCCTGTGGGCCGGGGCTGTCTCTGCCCAGCAGGCCGCTGATGCGGTGGCCCCTGAAGCTGCTGGCGCCGGCGTGTTCGAGGATCTCGGTCCCGGCTACGCGGGCGCGATGGCGGCCAAGGTGCAGGGCAAGCCGGTCATGGCGCAGAACTGGATGGTCGCCGCGGCCAATCCCCACGCGGTCAAGGCCGGCGCGGATGCGCTGGCGGCGGGCGGCACGGCAGCCGACGCGCTGGTGGCGGTGCAGGCGATGCTGGGGCTGGTGGAGCCGCAAAGCTCTGGCCTCGGGGGCGGGGCCTTTCTGGTCTGGTACGATGCCGCAACGGGCGAGGTGACCACGCTCGACGGCCGCGAAACCGCGCCGCTCGCCGCCACCCCGCGTCGGTTCCAAGATGCCGAAGGCAAGCCGCTGAGCTTTTTCGACGCGGTCGTGGGGGGCCGGTCCGTCGGCGTGCCGGGAACGCCCGCGCTGATGGAAGCTGTCCACGCGCGCTGGGGCAAACTGCCCTTTGCCGATCTGACCGCCCCCGCCATCGCCATGGCGGAGGAGGGGTTCACCGTATCTCCCCGCCTTGCAGGGCTGATCGCGGAAGACACCGAACGGCTGGGCCGTTTCGAGGCGACGGCCGACTACTTCATGCCCGGCGGCACGCCGCTGGCGGCAGGCGACCTGCGGAAGAATCCGGCCTACGCCGAGACCTTGCGCCTGCTGAACGGCGGGGCCGCGAAGTTCTATACCGGCGACAACGCAGAGGCCATCGTCGACGCGGTCAACGGCGCCATGGATGGGGCGGGGATGCTGTCCGCGACCGACCTGAGCATCTACCGGGTCAAGGAGCGGCCGGCGGTCTGTGCGCCGTACCGGGGCCACGAGGTCTGCGGCATGGGGCCGCCGTCCTCCGGCGCGGTGGCGGTCGGGCAGATCCTCGGCCTGCTCGAGGGCTACGACCTCAGCGCCGGTCCGATGGACGCCGGGGTGCGCCGCCTGATGGGTGACGCGGCGCGGCTCGCCTTTGCCGACCGGGGCCGCTACCTCGCCGACAGCGACTATGTGCCGGTGCCGGTCACGGGGCTGCTCGATCCCGATTACCTTGCCCGCCGGGCGACCCTGCTGGCCGGCGACTCCGCGCTGACGGAGGTTGCGCCGGGCGAGCCCGAATTCGACCACGCGCTGCTCTGGGCCGACGATGTCTCGCTCGAACTGCCCTCGACCTCGCACGTCAGCATCGTCGATGCCGCCGGCAACGTGGCAAGCCTGACAACCACCATCGAAAACGGCTTTGGCAGCCGGATCATGGTGAACGGCTTTCTGCTCAACAACGAGCTGACGGACTTTTCCTTCAGCTCCCACGCCGACGGCGTGCCGATCGCGAACCGGGTGGAGCCGGGCAAGCGGCCGCGTTCCTCCATGTCGCCGACCATCGTGATGAAGGATGGCGCCCCCGTGCTGGCGGTGGGCAGCCCGGGCGGCAGCCGGATCATCGGCTACGTCACCGAGGCGATCATCGGCGTGATCGACTGGGGTCTCGACGTGCAGCAGGCGGCCAGCATCCCGCACGCTGTCAACCGCTTCGGCGCCTACGACCTCGAAGAAGGCACGCCCGCCGCGGACCTGATGGACGCCCTGTCGGGTATGGGATACGAGGTGGGAACCCGCGCGCTGACCTCGGGCCTGCACCTGATCGCCATCGGCGACGGCTTGCAGGGCGGGGCCGATCCGCGCCGCGAAGGCATCGCCTACGGAGAATGAGGAGCCGCGCTGCGGCGGAGGACGAGATACATGACACAGATCACCACGTTGACGCGCAACGAAGACGGTATCGGCACGGTGCTTGGCGTGCTCAAGCAGAGCTTCGGCGAACGGTTCCAGACCGGACAGTCGATCCGCGAACAGCACGGCCATACCACCACCTGGATCGAGAACCAGATGCCGGACGGCGTGGTCTTTGCGCGCTCGACCGAGGAAGTGTCCGAGGTCGTCAAGCTCTGCGCGGCCCACAAGGTGCCGGTCATCCCCTACGGCACGGGGACATCGCTGGAGGGGCATGTCAACGCCCCCGCCGGCGGCATCTCGGTGGATCTCAGCCAGATGGACAAGGTGCTGGCGGTCAACGCCGGCGATCTCGACTGCCGGGTGCAGCCCGGCGTCACCCGCGAAGCGCTGAACACCTACCTGCGCGACCAGGGCCTGTTCTTTCCCATCGACCCGGGCGCCAATGCCTCGCTCGGCGGGATGACGGCGACCCGCGCGTCGGGGACCAACGCGGTCCGCTACGGCACCATGAAGGACAACGTGCTCAGCCTCGAGGTGGTGCTTGCCGACGGCCGGGTGATGCGGACGGCGAGCCGGGCGCGGAAGTCTTCCGCCGGATACGACCTCACCCGGCTGATGGTCGGCTCAGAGGGCACGCTGGGCCTGATCACCGAGATCACCCTGCGCCTGCAGGGCATTCCCGAAGCGATCTCGGCCGCCCGGTGTTCCTTTCCGACGCTCGAGGCCGCCTCGCGCGCGGTGATGGCAACCATCCAGTACGGTCTCCCGGTGGCGCGGATCGAACTTCTGGACGCGCTGGTCGTGAAGGCGGTGAACGCCTATTCGGGCCTGAGCCTGCCGGAGACCCCGCTGCTGCTGCTGGAATTCCACGGGTCCGAGGCCGGGGTGGCCGAACAGGCGGAAACCTTCGGCATGCTGGCAGAAGAGGAAGGCGGCACCGGATACGAGGCCACCGGATCGCTCGAGGAACGCAACAAGCTCTGGCAGGCGCGGCACGACGCCTATTGGGCGATGGTGGCGCTGCGCCCCGGCTGCAAAGCGGTGGCAACGGATGTCTGCGTGCCGATCTCGCGCCTGGCCGAAGCGGTCGCCGCATCCGACGCCAAGGCCCGCGAACTGGGGCTGATCGCGCCGGTCGTCGGCCATGCGGGTGACGGCAACTTCCATGCCTCGCTGCTGCTGGACATGGCCGACGCGGACGAGGTGGAACGCGCCGAAACCTTCATCGGCTGGCTGAATGACATGGCGATCGGCATGGACGGCACCTGCACCGGGGAACACGGCGTGGGGCAGGGCAAGCGGCCCTACCTTCTGCGCGAACTGGGGCCCGAGGCGGTCGGCGTCATGGGGGCGATCAAGGTGGCGCTGGACCCCGATAACATCCTGAATCCGGGCAAGATCCTGCCCGCCTGATCCCGAGGCGCGGCTGCGCCGCACGCCATTCCTGGCGCGTGCGGCGGGCTGAGCCCCGAACCCCGGCGTTGCGGATGCGGCACCGGGGTTTTCGTGTATTTGTGGAACAATGAAGCGCGTGGTCCCGCACCGGCCTTTCGGGATTCGCGGTCCGGGGCGGCAGGGGGATCGGCAGCGGTTCAAAACGGGTCGGGCAGGTCGGTTTTGCGCTGTCTTGCGTCGGCGCGGAATGGTGGATTTCCCGCGTCCTGACTAAAAGGGGGGCAGATCCAGCAGGGGAGCCCGGGACATGAAAACGCAAGTCAAAGCATTGGTCGTGGGCGGTGGCGCCGTCGGAACCTCGATCGCCTACCACCTGGCGCGCGCGGGCTGGGAGGACGTCATGCTGCTGGAGCGGGACGAGCTGACCTCCGGCTCGACCTGGCACGCGGCGGGGCTGCTGCCGTATTTCAACATGTCCTTTGCCACCACGCACATCCACGATTATTCGATCCGCTTCTACAAAACGCTCGAGGAAGAGACGGGGCTGAACGCCGGCTTTGCCGTCGTCGGCAACCTGCGCATGGCCCAGACGGACGAGCGCATGGACGAATACATGCTTTATGCGTCCACCGCCGAAACCTGCGGCGTGCCCTACCAGTGGCTCACCCCGGACGAGATCAAGGCGAAGTGGCCGCTGATCCGTACCGAGGACCTGAAGGGGGCGCTCTATCACCAGACCGACGGCTACATCAACCCGGCCGACGTGACCATGGCGATGGCCAAGGGCGCACGGCAGCGCGGCGTGATGATCGAACGCAAGTGGCAGGCGGACGCGTTCCACTGGAACGGCACCCACTGGGAAGTGACCGCGACGAAGATGGTCGAGCGGGGCGGCAATCTCGTCCCCTCGGAAGAGCAGATCGTCATCACCGCCGAGCATGTCGTCACCGCATCCGGCAACCACGCGCAGCGCACGGCGAAGATGCTGGGCATCAAGATGCCGGCGATCCCGGTCGAGCACCAGTTCATCGTGATGGATCAGGACCCCGAGCTGGTGAAGTTCCGCAAGGATGAAGGCAACGTCGAACATCCGGTGATCCGCGATGCCGACGCGCAGTCCTACGTCCGCGAGGAACGCGGCGGCTGGATCCTCGGCGTCTACGAGAAGAACGCCCCGGCCCGGTTCGAGTACGGCGTGCCCGACAGCTTCCGCGCGGACCTGTTCCAGCTCGATCTCGACCGGATCGAGGATCAGTACATGGCGATGAACCACCGCATCCCGAGCGCCGAGAACTGCGGGCTGAAGGACGATTTCAACGGCCCGATCTGCTATACCCCCGACGGCAACCCGCTGGTCGGCCCCGCGCCGGGCCTGCGCAACATGTGGCTGGCGGAAGGGTTCTCTTTCGGGATCACCGCGGCAGGCGGGACCGGCTACTACCTCGCGCAACTGATGGTGGATGGCGAGGCCGAGATCGACATGGCGAGCCTCGACCCCAAGCGCTACGGCGACTGGATGACGACGGAATACGCCGCGCGCAAGAACGAGGAAGCCTACGAACACGTCTACATCCTGCACCACCCCGACGAGGAGCGGCCCGCCTGCCGCCCCCTGCGGACCTCGCCCGCCTACGACCGCCAGGCGGCGCGCGGGGCGCAGTTCGGCCATGTGAACGGCTGGGAGCGGCCCAACTACTACGCGCCCGAGGGATTCAACGATCACGACAGCCGCAGCTTCCGGCGCGGCGGCTGGTGGCAGTACGCGGTCGAGGAGGCCAAGGCGATCCGCGAGGGTGTCGGCCTGATCGACGCCACGGCCTTCACCAAGCACCTGGTCAAGGGGCCGGGCGCGACGCAGTTCCTCGACTGGTTCACCTGCAACAAGCTGCCCTCCGTCGGCCGGATCAACCTGACCTACGCGCTGACGGGTCACGGCACGACGCGGACGGAATACACCATCGTGCGGCTGGCGGAGCACGAGTATTATCTCGTCAGCGCCGGGGCATGGACGGCCTACGACAGCGACTACCTGCGCAAGGCGATCGAGGACAAGGCGCCGGAGTTCGGCTATATCGAATGCCACGACGTGACCACGCAGTGGGGGGTCTTCGCCATCGCAGGGCCGAAATCCCGCGACGTGCTGCGCGAGATCGTCAAGGACGCGGATCCCGACACGGTGCTGTCCAACAAGCGGTTCCCCTGGCTGACAATGCGCAACATCGAACTGGGCATGTGCCCGGTGCGCGCCATCCGCGTGGCCTATACCGGTGAGCTGGGCTGGGAGCTGCACCACCCGATCGAGATGCAGAACTATCTCTTCGACCAGTTGGAAAAGGCGGGCGAAAAGCACGGGATGAAGCTGGTGGGCGCACGGGCGCAGAACTGGCTGCGGCAGGAGAAGAGCTACCGCGCCTTCGGCAACGAACTGGGCCGCGACGCGACCCCGCTCGAGGCCGATCTGCCGCGCTTCGTCGACCTGAACAAGGACTTCCACGGCAAGCAGGCGATGGCCGATCACGGCATCCGCGCAAAATGCGTCACGCTGCTGATCGACGGGCCCGAGGATGCGGACCCATGGGGTCGCGAGGCGCTGTATCACGCGGACGGCCGCACCGGGCGGCTGACCTCGGGCGGCTATTCGGTCGCTTTCGGCAAGAGCATCGGCATGGGATACGTGAAGCCGGAACATGCCGAAGTGGGCACGAAGCTGAAGGTCAAGATGTTCGACAAGCTCTGGGACGCCGAGGTGGTGGAGGACTGCCCCTACGATCCGAAGAACGAACGCATCAGGGTCGACGGTTGAGCCGCAGGCTGCTGCTGGCGCTGCTCTGCGCGGCAGCGCTGGCCGCGGCGCTCTTGCGGGACAACCCGCTGGTCGCCGGGGGGCAGGACTATGCCCGCAGCGTGGCGACGACGGCGGCGGCAAGCTATGTCACCCTGCGCACGCTGAACGCGTTCCTGTCGACGGCGCAGGAGATCGAGGTGGGCCTGTCCTTCATCGCGTCCGGCTCGGCCCAGCCCCTGAAGGTGCTGGAGCCGATCGACGACACGGTCGAGCGGATCGCGGGCCTCGTCTTTGGCGTGATGGTGGTGACGGGGGTGATCGCCGTCGCCCTCGGGCCGGTCAGCGCCATCGGACTGGCGCTTCTGGCGGCGGCGCTGGCGGTCTGGGCGATCAGCGGGCGGGGCCACGCCGGGTTGCCGCGGCGTCTGGCGTGGTACGGCGGGTTCCTGGGACTGGCCCTGCCGCTGGCGCTGGTCGTCTCCGAGCCGCTCGCGCTGTCGCTGACCGAGGCGACCTATCAGCGCAACATGGCCCTGGTGGAGGACATCACGGCGCGGGTCGGGGGCAGCGCCGCGCTGGGCGAGGATGAGCCGGGGCTGAGCGAGTACCGCCAGTTGGCGAACAACCTCTGGAGCCGTGCGGACGAGCTGATCGGCGCGCTGCTGGCGGTGCTGGGGGTGCATGTCTTTCGCATCTTCCTGCTGCCGGTCATGCTGGTCGGCGGTCTTTTCGTCGTCGCGCGGCATTACGCGCGCGGCTGAGCCGGCGCGATCCGCAGGTATCCTCCCGGCGCGGCTGGCGCGCCGGGAGGAGCGGGATCACATGCCCTTGGCAGCGGCAAAGCCCGTGATGCCGCCCATGCCCAGATCGGCCAGCATCGTGGCTGCGCCGGTTTCCAGGTCGATGGTGTAAAGGCCCGCGTTCTCGGCCCCTTCCATCTGCAGGATGGCATAGGCCATGTTGTCGCCTTCGGAGGCTGAGACGATGTCGAAGCCGCCCATCGGGGCCAGATCGACCTCTTCGCCATCCACGGTGACCTTGCCGATGGTAGCCAGCGTCCCGTCGTTGTTCGCGAGGCTGATCAGTGCATCGGTTTCCGCGTCGAGCGCGTACTGGAAGGTCTCGCTTGCCTTGGCGCCGGGAACGGCGTTGGTGTAGGCGTTGGCGTAGACCATCGGCGTTGTGCCCGCCATTGCATCGCCTTGGGCATAGGCCAGATGGGTAAAGCGGCGAACCGATCCCGCGCGTTCGTCACCGTCGCCGAACCCGTCGGGGAAATAGACAAGGTTGTCCCCTCCGGTGGACACGGCGCGCACCGCGTCGATGGCGTTGTTGAAGTCGAGAGCGACCATCGCGCCGTCGGCAATGGTGGCGTCGTCCATGAAGCTGGCACCCAGATCGGTCATCTCGCCCGACGCGGGGTCGATGGTAAAGATCGCGCCGTCACCAAAACCCAGCAGGTCGCCTGTCACGGGGCGATAGGCGATGGCCCAGACCGGCGTGGACAGATCAACCGAGGTCACGTTGCCGGGTTCGGCAATGTCCTGCATCATGACAAGCTGGGCACCGTCACCCGCCAGCGCATACCCCATCGTGCCGGCATGGGCATCGGCAAGGGCGCCAGTGGCACCGAGTGCGAGAACTGAAGAAACCAGTGAAACGCGAAACATAAAAACTCCTGTGGCTATGGCGCGCTTTCTGCGCCCCGATACGCCCTAGCTACGAGGAGTGCCGTCTGGAAGTTGCATGGTCCGGCGCAAAATCTTTGTCCTAGCGTACCGCCCGCCGCGCGATCCAGTTCTGCCAGTCCGACCGGCTGCCGTTGAACGCGTTCAGATCCACGCCGCCCGCGATGCCGGGCACGATGCCCGTGGCGGTGTACTGCCAGAATTTCCACGGCTGTCCGGGATAGACCTCGCCCAGCGTCTTGGCCGTCGAGCGCAGCCAGAATTCATAGCCGTCGAACTGGCCCAGCCCGTTCTGCCGGTAGAATTCCGGCGTGGTGTAGATGATCGGGCGCTGGCCGTAATGCGCCTCGACGATCCGCAGCCAGCGCCGCATCTGGTCGCGCACCTCGGCTCCGGGCGGGCGCACGGTCGCGCAGGTGGGCGAAAACGGGTTCCATTCCATGTCCAGCACCGGGGGCATCATGCCGGGCGTGCGCGGCACGTTGCGGATGAACCAGCGCGCCTGATCCTCGGGCGGGGTGCAGAAGTAATAGAAATGATAGGCCCCGCGCACGACACCCGCGCTGCCGGCCGCGCGCCAGTGTTCCTGAAAGGCGGTGTCGAGCAGGTCGCCCCCTTCGGTCGCCTTGATGAAGGCGAAGTTGACGCCGCTCGCCCGTGCCTCGCCCCATGCGATGCTCTTCTGAAAGCGCGCGGCGTCGATCCCGTGCACGGCAAAGGAATCGGGACGGGGCGCGTTGAAGCTGGCCGGATCGCTGTCGCCGAAATCGGGCGCGAAAAGCACGCCGGGCGGGGCGGGCGGCACCCCGGTATCATGCGCGCCCCCGCAGGCGGCGAGGGCAAGCAGGCACAGCAGGGACAGGCGACGGAACAGGAACATCAGACAGGCTTTCGCGCGACAAGGGCAAGATTGTTGGCGGGCATTTCGATTTGGCCGCCGTGCTCCAACCCAGAGTTGCGCAGCCAGCCCGCGACTGCAAGGTCGTCCTTGTACCCGATCAGCGGATCGGCGCCCCGCAGCTCCGCGTCGAACCGGCGGTCGCCGTCGCTGGTCAGCGCCCCGTTCCGCCTGAACGGGCCATAAAGGACAAAGACACCGCCCGGCGCCAAGGCAGAGGCGACGCCGTTCAGGATCTGCCGCGCCTCGGGCGCTGAGACGAGGTGCAGCAGATTTACGAGGACCACCATATCGACGGGCGCCCACTTGGCAGCCCAGTCCGGTTCGGTCGCGTCGAGGGGCTGCGCGGGCGCGATGTTGGGCAGCGCCGCCTCGGTCACATGCGCGTCGATGCTGGCGCGGCGGGCCGGGTCGATCTCCGTCGGGTGCCAATGCAGGCCGGGCAGGGCGCGGGCGAATGCCACGACGTGCTGACCGGTGCCACTGGCGATTTCCAGCGCGCGGCCCGTGGCGGGCGCATGATCGGTCAGCACGGCACAGATCGCATCCGCGTTGCGTGCCGCGGCAGGGGCATGCAGCTTGCCGTCCTCCCGCTGGTCCGCCACGCTGGCGGTGGGGGGCAGTCTGCGGCTCATGATCGGAACCTGTCCGGTGTCAGGCTGGCCACGACCGCGGGGGGCAGGGCGGGCGTGCGCCCCATCACAAGGTCGGCCACCAGCTGGGACGCGGCAGGCGCGGTCTGGAAACCGTAGCCGCCCTGCGCCGCGCACCAGATGAACGTGGGCTCGTCCCGATCCGGCCCCAGCACCAGCGCCCGGTCGGGGGCAAAGCTGCGCAATCCGGCCCAGGACGCCAGCAGCCGGGTGACCGGCTCGGTCACCATCGCCTCGTAACGGGCCAGCCCCTCGGCCAGTACCATGTCGTCGGCCCATGCGTCGTGCGGCTCCACCGGGTCTTCCTCCGCCGGGGAGACCAGCAGCGCGCCCGCGTCAGGCTTGGCGTACCATGCCTCGCCCACGCCAAAGAACATGGGCCAGCGGCTGACGTCATGACCGCCCGGCGCGGGCAGCCGCGCCATGGACCGGCGATGCGGCACGATGCCGATGGGCGCGATCCCGGCCATTTCCGACACCTGGTCCGCCCAGGCCCCGGCCGCGTTCACCAGCCGCGCCGCGCTGTGGGTTCCCTTTGGGGTCGTCACCTGCCATGCCGCGCCGTGCCGCGCGATGGCGCTGACCGGCGCGCCGGTGACGATCTCGCCGCCGTTGCGGCGGATCTCGCGGGCGAAATCCTGAAGCATCCGGTCCGTGTCAATGTCGTAGGCCGCCTCGTGGTACCCGGCGAAGGCCAGCCTGGCGGGGTCGAGGATCGGCACGAGTTCCAGCGCGCGGTCGGGGCTGATCGGGTCGGTGCCCAGTGTCTCCGCGTCCGTCTCGTAGGCGGCACGTTCGTCGGCGCTGGCCGTCAGCATCAGGCCGCGCGGGCTGAGGTAGCCGCCATTCGCGTGCCAGTGATAATCCGCGCTGGCCTTGTTCAGCGCGACCGTGCTGGGCAGTCCGTAGTTCTGCTCGAACAGCGCGGCGGAGCGACCGGAAGCGTGAAACCCCATGGCGGTCTCGGTCTCCAGCACGGTCACGCGGGCGTCCGCCGACAGGCGCGCGCCTGCGGAAAGCCCCGCGATGCCGGCGCCGATGACGACGATATCGCTCATGCCTGTTCCTCCAGCCGATCTGTCGCCGGCGGCGGTGTCACGCTCAGCGCGCTGAGCCGTGCATAGAGCGCATCCGACATGTCGAAGTCCAACGCATCGAGCGAGGGCTGCAACTGCGCGACCGACCGGGCGGAGATGATCGGGCTTGGCCCCGTCGGATGCCGCGCGGCCCATGCCACCGCCAGCGTGGCGGGATGCACCCCCATCTCCTGCGCCACGTCTCGCAGTCCCGCGGCGGTCTCGTGCATCTGTGCCTGACCGTATCGCGCGGCATAGCGGTCGTCTTCGCTCAGCCGCCCGCTGCCACCGTCACCGTATTTGCCCGTGAGCAAGCCACCGCCCAGCGGTGAATAGGGCGCCACGAGGATCCCGAGGTCATCCGCCATGGGCAGGATCTCGACCTCCGCCTGTCGTTTGACCAGATTGTACATCGGCTGGATCACCGCGATCCCGAGGCCATGATCCGCCGCGACCCCCGTCGCCTTGACCACCTGCCAGGCGGCGAAGTTGGACAGGCCGATGTGCCGGATGTGGCCTTTTTCCTTCAGCTCCGCCAGTGCGCCAAAGCTTTCCGTCAGGGGCGTGTCGGGATCGAACCGGTGCAGGTAGAGCACGTCGAGCGTGTCGATCTGCATCCGCTGGCGCGAGGTTTCCGCCGAAGCGAGGATGTTCGCGCGCCCCGCGCCGCCGGTATAGGCGGCCTTGGTCGCGACGATCAGGCTGTCCCGGCGGTGGCCCAGAAACTTGCCCAGCAGTGTTTCCGATGCGCCGTCGGTATAGACATGGGCGGTGTCGAAATGCGTGATGCCCGCCGCGATGCAGGCCTCGAACATCGCGGCCGAGGCGGCTTCGTCCGCGCGCCCGCCGAACTGCATGGTGCCAAAGGCGAGGCGGCTTGCGGGGGTGCCGTCGGGGGTTGTGAGCGTCTGTTTCACCTGCTCACTCTCCGCCCTTTTCCGTCGCCCGCTGGTAGGCGGGGCGGGCATGGATCATCTCGACAAAGCCTCTCAGCGCCGGAAACTCCGCGCCGCGCTCCATGCGCATCGCGATTTCCGCCGGAAAGCTCAGCATGATATCCGCCGCCGACAACCGGTCGAGCACGAAATGCCCCGAGGAACGCACGAGGCTGTTCATGTAGCTGAAATGGCTGGTGAGCTCGTCCGAGATGCGCGGATGCAGCGGCGCACCCGCTTCGCCCAGGCGGCCGACGTAGAGGTTCAGCAGGATCGGCGTCATCGCCGACCCTTCGGCGAAATGCATCAACTCGAGGTGCCGCAGGTAGGCGTCGTCGTTGCGGTCCGGGATCATCTCGGGCGCGAACCGGGTGCAAAGCACCTCGGTGATCGCGGCGCTTTCGGTGATCAGCTTGCCGTCGAGTTCCACCATCGGCGATTTGCCCAGCGGATGCACGCTGCGCAGTTCCGGCGGGGCGAGGTTGGTTTTGGCGTCCCGCTTGTAATGCGCGATCGTATAGGGTTCGCCGATCTCCTCCAGCAGCCAGAGGATGCGGTGCGAGCGGGACCGGTTCAGGTGGTGGACATGGATCATGGCAGCCTTCCTTTGAATTCGGGGCCACTCTACCTGACCGCCCTGCGATGGAAAGGGGCCGCGCCCGCGCTTCGCACGGGACTGTGAACGCAGGGGGCTGGGCAACCGGGGCGAATGATCCAACTATGTGGGCATGACCACACGCCGCACCTTCCTTGCCTCGACCGCCGCCGCCTTTGCCATGCCCGCCGTCCTGCGCGCCCAGTCCGGGCCGGAGGCCGATCTGGACGCGGCCATCGCCGATCTGACGCAACTGCATTCGCTTCAGGTGCGGCGCGGGGACACCGTGATCTTTGCTAAGGCCCCGCGCGGGCCGGGGCTGGACCGGCTGGCGAACATCAAATCCTGTTCCAAGAGCATCGTGGCGCTGCTCTTGGGGACCGCCATCGCGCGGGGCGAGATCGCGTCGGTCGGCGCGACCCTGGCCGAAGTCGCCCCCGGCATCCTGCCCGCCGATGCCACGCCGGGCGCCGGGGACATCACGATGGAAGACCTCGTGACCCTGCGCGCGGGGCTGGAACGGACCTCGGGGCCGAACTACGGCGCATGGGTCGGCAGCCGCAACTGGCTGGCCGACGCATTGAGCCGCCCGATGGTGGCCGAGCCGGGGCAGCGGATGCTGTATTCCACCGGTTCGACGCACATCCTCGGCGCGGCACTGGCCGAGGCGACGGGGCAAAGCCTGCTGGCGCTGGCCCGCGACCGGCTGGGTGGCCCGATGGGGATCGAGATACCGCCATGGACCCGCGACCCGCAGGGGTACTATCTGGGCGGCAACGAGATGGCGCTGCGCCCGACGGCGATGCTGGCCCTTGCCACGATGGTCCGCAACGGCGGCAGCTACGAGGGCACGCAGGTGGTGCCGCAGGACTGGATCGAAGCCTCGGCCCGTCCCCGCGGGCGGTCGCCCTGGTCCGGGATGGGCTATGGCTACGGCTGGTTCCTGACACGCTCGGGCTACATGCTGGGGCGCGGCTACGGTGGCCAGATCATCGCGGCCCATGCCGACCGGGGTCTTGCCGTCGCCATCACCTCCGATCCGGGCCTGCCCGCCCGGTCGGAGGGCTACTTCGGCACGCTGATGGATCTTCTCGACGGTCCGGTCATGGCGCTGGCGTAGAGCCGCCATTCACAATTCAGCCCCGCCAAAGAAACGGGCGGCCCACGGGCCGCCCATCGGTCTTGCGCGCGGACAGACGCCGCTTATTGCGGGATGTCGCCCTCGATGCCTTCGACATAGAAATTCATGCCCGCCAGCGTACCGTCATCGGCGGTCTCGCCGTCGGCCAGCCACGCGCTGCCATCCTGCTTGTTGATCGGCCCGGTAAAGGGGTGATAGTCGCCAGACGCGATCTGCTCCTTCAGCGCGAGCGCCTCTTCCTTCACCTCGGCGGGCACGGCATCCGTGATCTCGCCGATCCCGACCATGCCCGGCCCGATGCCGTCCCATGTGTCGGTGGATTCCCACGTGCCGTCCATCACCGCCTTCACGCGGTCGATGTAGTAAGGCGCCCAGTTGTCGATGATCGAGGAGACACGCGGCTTCGGTGCGTACTGCGCCATGTCCGAGGCCTGCCCGAAGGTGATGACGTTGCCCGCTTCCTGCGCCGCGGCCTGCGGCGCGGTGGAATCGGTGTGCTGCAGAATCACGTCGGCGCCCTGGTCGATCAGCGTGCGCGCGGCGTCGGCCTCCTTGGCGGGGTCGAACCACGTGTAGGCCCAGACGATCTTGAACTGCACGTCCGGGTTGGCCTTCTTGGCGTGGATGAAGGCCGAGTTGATGCCGCGGATCACTTCCGGAATGGGGTAGGAGCCGATGTAGCCGATGATGTTGCTCTCGGTCATCTTGCCCGCGATATGGCCCTGGATCGCCCGGCCTTCATAGAAGCGGGCCGAATAGGTCGACACGTTGTCGGCGCGCTTGTAGCCGGTGGCGTGCTCGAACTTCACGTCCGGGAATTTCTTGGCGACGTTGATGGTGGGGTCCATGTAGCCGAAGGACGTGGTGAAGATCAGGTCCGCGCCGTCCAGCGCCATCTGGGTCATGACGCGTTCGCTGTCGGGGCCTTCGGCCACGCTTTCGACGTAGACGGTTTCAACCGCGTCGCCGAACTCTTCCTCGACGGCGAGGCGCGCCTGGTCGTGCTCGTAGGTCCATCCGCCGTCGCCGATGGGCCCGACGTAGACGAAGCCTACCTTGGTCTTGTCCTGCGCGTAAGCCCCCGTGGCCAGGGCGAGTGCCACTGCGGCACCTGCGAGAAGAGTTCTGCGATTCATGGTCATCCCCATTCTTGACGTTTGTTGGCCCCTAGGAAGAGGCGTGGAAGATACGCCCGAGCGAGGCGGGCGCGGCAGATTTGTCGCGGCTCAGAATCACCAGAACCACGATCGTGATAACGTATGGCGACATTGCCAAATACTCCACCGGAATGGCAACGCCTGCGCCCTGCAGATTGAGCTGCAACTGGGTGATGCCGCCGAAAAGATAGGCACCGAGCAGAAGCCGCCACGGCTTCCAGCTGGCAAAGACCACCAGCGCAAGGGCGATCCAGCCGATGCCGGCGGTCATGCCTTCGGTCCATTGGG
Organism: Sulfitobacter alexandrii; assembly: GCF_001886735.1. Classification (NCBI taxonomy): domain Bacteria; kingdom Pseudomonadati; phylum Pseudomonadota; class Alphaproteobacteria; order Rhodobacterales; family Roseobacteraceae; genus Sulfitobacter; species Sulfitobacter alexandrii. Next base: position 2,852,926 of record NZ_CP018076.1, on the reverse strand, counting down.
GCACGCGGATCAGGCTGATGTAGGCCCCGCCGACGCCCGCGCAGGCACCGCCGAACAGGATGGCCATCGTGCGGATCCGCTTGACCGGGTAGCCGAGCGCATGGGCGGCATCGTGGCTTTCGCCCACCGCGCGCAGCACCAGCCCGGCGCGGGTGAATTTCAGCATCGCCCAGACGGCGGCCACCAGCACCAACCCGAGGTACAGGATGATGTCGTGGGTAAAGAGGATCGGTCCGATCACCGGGATCTCCCTGAGCGGGCCGAAGTCGATGTCGGGCAGGCGCGGCGGCTTGATGCCCACGTAGGACTGTCCCAGCAGGGATGACAGGCCGAGGCCGAACAGCGTGAGCGCAAGGCCGGACGCGACCTGGTTCGCCAGCGTCACCTGCGTGAGAAAGGCGAACAGCAGCGACAGCGCGGCGCCACCCAGCGCGGCGGCGGCAAACCCGAGAAGTGGCGAGCCGCTCTCGACCGCCACGGCGAAACCGCAGATCGCGCCGGTGATCATCATGCCTTCGACGCCGAGGTTGAGGGTGCCGGATTTTTCCGCCACCAGTTCGCCGATGGCGGCGAAGATCAGCGGCGTCGCGGCGACGAGGAACCCCGCGACGAAAAGCATCGGGTTGATCGCGGATAGGTCCATTAGGCCACCTCTGTCTTGCCGAACCGCAGCCGGTAGTTCGTGAACATGTCGAGGGCGAGCAGGAAGAACAGCAGCATGCCCTGGAATACCTGGATGGCCGCCGCGGGCAGGCCCAGCTGCGACTGGGCGATGTCACCGCCGATATAGGTCAGCGCCATCAGCCCGCCCGCCAGCAGGATGCCGACGGGGTGCAACCGGCCCAGGAAGGCGACGATGATCGCGGTAAAGCCATAGCCCACGTTGAAATCGATCGTGACCTGCCCCGCCGGCCCCGCCACCTCGAACATCCCCGCGAGCCCCGCCAGCAGCCCCGACGTGCCAAGGCAGAACAGCACCAGCCGCGCCGGGTTCACGCCCGAGAACCGCGCGGCCCTCGGCGCCTCGCCGGTCACGCGGATGGCAAAGCCCAGCCGGTGCCGGCTCATCAGCACGTAGGCGAAGATCACGGCGATCAGCGCCGCGACCACGCCCCAGTGCATGCCGCTGCCCTCGATCAGGTCGGCGTTGAAGGCGCTTTCGTACTGCTGCAGGTTGCGCGACCCCGGAAAGCCGAACCCCTCCGGGTTCTTCATCAGCCCCAGCGACATCGAGGCAAGCAGCTGCTCGGCCACGTAGACCAGCATGAGCGACACGAGGATCTCGTTCGTCCCGAACCTGACCTTCAGCAGGGCGGGGATCATGGCCCAGATCCACCCGCCGAAGGCACCCGCCAGCACCATGAGCGGAAACACGATGAAGCTTTCAAGCGGGTAGAAAGCCAGGCCGACCCCCGCGCCGAACAGCGCGCCCATGATGTACTGCCCCTCGGCGCCGATGTTCCAGATGCCGGCCTTGAACCCCAGGCTCAGCCCGATGGCGATCAGCACCAGCGGCGCGCCCTTGATCAGCAGCTGCGGGCGGTAGTAAAACGCGAAATCCCCGAAAAGCGGCTCCCAGAAAATGGTCCGGATCGACGCGATCGGATCCTTGCCCAGCGCCATGAACAGCAGGCCGCCGAAGAACATGGTCGCCAGCACCGCCAGAACGGGAGTGGCCAGTGAAATGCCCCGGCTGGGCTGGGGCCGCTTTTCCAGGCGGATCATGCGCCGTCCCCCGGCTTCATTGTTCCAAAAATACACGAAAGCAACGCCTCAGACATGCGCCACCTCCATTCCGTGGGCACCACCCATCATCAGCCCGATCTCGTGCACCGTCAGGCCTTCCGCCGGACGCGGATCGGACAGGCGCCCTTCGTTCAGCGCCGCGAAACGATCCGAGATCTCCATCAGCTCGTCCAGATCCTGCGAGATCACGATCACCGCCGTTCCGTTCTCGGCAAGATCCAGCAGCGCCTGCCGGATCGCGGCGGCGGCGGAGGCATCGACACCCCATGTCGGCTGGTTCACGATCAGGACCTCGGGGCGTTGGAGAACTTCGCGCCCGATCACGAATTTCTGCAGGTTGCCGCCCGACAGCGACCGGGCCGCGTTGTCCGGCCCCGGCGTCCGCACGTCGAAGGCGCTGATGATCCGCTCCGCAAAGCCGCGCGCGGCGCGCCAGTCCAGAAGCCCGTTGCGGTCGAGGTTCTCGCGCGCCGCGCCGGTCAGCATGGCATTCTCGGTCAGCGACATGTCCGGCACGGCGGCGTGGCCCAGCCGTTCCTCCGGCGCGGTCAGGATCCCCAGGGCGCGACGCTGGGTCGGCCCGAGGACGCCGATGTCGCGGTCCCGGAAGGCGATCTTGCCCGGCGCGCTCAGGGTTTCGCCCGATAGCGCCGCCAGCAGTTCGTCCTGTCCGTTGCCCGCGACGCCGCCGATGCCCAGCACTTCGCCCGCGCGCACCTGCAGGCTGATCCCGCGCAGGGGCATGCCGAAGGCGCTGGGCGACTTCGCCGACAACCCGTCGAGGGTCAGCACCACGTCGCCCGGCGTCTTTCCGGCCCGCGTGGGTGTCTTCAGGACCGTTCCCACCATCATCTCGGCCATGTCGCGGGCCGATGTCTCGGAGGGGTTGCAGTGGCCCACCACCTTGCCCAGCCGCAGGATCGTGGCGCTGTCGCACAGCGCGCGGATCTCTTCCAGCTTGTGCGAGATGTAGAGGATCGCGGTGCCTTCCGCGCTGAGCTTGCGCAGCGTCTTGAACAGGATTTCGACCTCCTGCGGGGTCAGCACGCTGGTCGGCTCGTCCATGATGAGCAGCCGCGGCTCCTGCAACAGGCAGCGGATGATCTCCACCCGCTGGCGTTCGCCCGCGGACAGGTCGCCGACCATCCGGTCGGGCGACAGCGGCAGGCCGTAGGTGTCGGACACCTCGCGAATGCGCTGGCTGAGCGTCCGCAGCCGTGGCGCGTCCTCCATCCCCAAGGCGATGTTTTCCGCCACCGTCAGCGCATCGAAAAGTGAAAAGTGCTGGAACACCATCCCCACACCCGCCGCCCGCGCCGCGTGCGGATCGTTGGGGGCAAAGGGCGCGCCGTGCATCTGCATCTGGCCGGCGTCGGGCTTGACCAGGCCATAGATCATCTTGACCAGCGTCGACTTGCCCGCGCCGTTCTCGCCCAGCAACGCCTGGACCTCTCCGGCCGCGATGCGCAGCGACACGTCATCGTTGGCGACCACGCCCGGATAGGCCTTTGTCAGGCCGGTCAGCTCCAGCAGCGCGGTGTCGGTCATGCGGTCTCCCCTTGAAACGTCCGGGAAACAAGCCCGTTTACACAGCCTTTTGCAATAGCATCGGGGGTCCGGCCAAGCGATTTGTCCCCGATGGGACAGGTGATTGCCGCCGGATCAAGCGCCAGCGCCTCGAGCCGGGTGCGGAACCGGCGCCACTTCGTCTCCGATCCGATCAGCCCGCAGGAGGCGAAGCCGTGTTTCAGCAGCGCCGCACACAGCGCGAGGTCGATGTCATGGGAATAGGTAAAGATCAGGTGGTGCGCCTCGCGGGGCGCGGCGGTGACGACGCGGACCATGTCCGCGGCGGGCAGCACCGAGACGCCCACAGGCACCTCTGCCGGAAACCGGTCCTGGCCGCTGTCGATCCAGGTGATGTCGAAGGCGCCGGGCGGGCACGCCCGTACGACCGCGCGGCCCACGTGACCCGCCCCCCACAGCCAGAGCGGTTGGCGCCGGCCAAGGTTCATCGGGGCGGGGGGCGCGGTGTCCGGCTTGTCTACCGGGCGCGGCGCCCGGCCGAAACGCAGGGTCACCGATCCGCCGCAGCACTGGCCGAGGCCGGGCCCCAGCGGAAGCGTTTCGTCGCGGTCCGCGGCACCCGTGGCCAGCATCCGCCGGGCGGTCCGGATCGCGCGCAGCTCCAGCGCGCCGCCGCCGATGGTGCCCTCTGTCGTGTCCGCGGTCACCTTCATCGCGGTGCCGGCCTCGCGCGGGGCCGATCCGCGCACCGAAAGGATCTCCACCCAAAGCGCGCCGCTCATGCCCGCGCCCTCCTGACCGCCGCCAGCACCGCTTCGGCGGTGGCGGGGGCCTGCAGATCGCCATAGGCCGGGCCGCAGGCGGCCACGGCGTCGGACAGCGCCATGAAGGCGGAGATGCCCAGCATCAGGGGCGGCTCGCCCACCGCCTTGGACCGGTAGATCGTCTGCGCCGGGTTCGGCTGGTCCCAAAGTGCCACGTTGAACACCGGGGGACGGTCGGAACAGGCGGGGATCTTGTAGGTCGAGGGCGCGTGGGTCTTCAGCGCGCCCTTGTCGTCCCAGACCAGTTCCTCGGTCGTCAGCCAGCCCGCGCCCTGGACGTAACCGCCCTCGATCTGGCCGATGTCGATCGCCGGGTTCAGCGACGCCCCCGCGTCATGCAGGATATCGGTGCGCAGGATGCGGTTTTCGCCGGTCAGCGTGTCGATCACGACTTCGGTACAGGCCGCGCCGTAGGCGAAATAGAAGAAGGGCCGCCCCTGACCCCGGATCCGGTCCCACTCGATGTCCGGGGTCTTGTAGAACCCGGTCGCCGACAGGCTGATCCGCGCCTGATAGGCCGAGGCCGCGGCCTCGGCGAAGGTGATCTCCTCGCCGCCCGCGCGCACCTTGCCCCCGGCAAAGGTGATGTCCGTGGTCTGGAAGCGTTCCGCCAGATGCGCCCGGATGCGTTCGCGAAGCTCGTCGCAGGCGTTCTGCACCGCCATGCCGTTCAGGTCCGACCCGGAGGAGGCCGCGGTGGCCGAGGTGTTGGGCACCTTGCCGGTGTCCGTCGCGGTGATCTTGACCGCCTCCAGCGGGACGCCGAAGCGGCTGGCGGCCACCTGCGCGACCTTCTGGAACAGGCCCTGTCCCATCTCGGTCCCGCCGTGGTTCAGGTGGATCGACCCGTCCTGGTAGATATGCACCAGCGCGCCCGCCTGGTTGAGGTGCGTGAGCGTGAACGAAATGCCGAACTTTACCGGGGTCAGGGCGATCCCGCGTTTCAGCACTGGCTGGCCCGCGTTCCAGTCCGCGATCGCTGCCCGCCGCGCCGTGTAATCGCAGCCTGCCGCCAGCCGGTCGGTCAGTGCGTTGATGACGCAATCCGTCACCGCCTGGTGGTAGGGCGTGGTCTGGACGCCGTCGGGGGGCGCCGGCGGGGCCTTGGCCGGGGCGACGGGCCCCCCGCGCGAGGCGTTGTCCTCTGCCGGGGTGGCGGTGACGGGGGCGCTGTCGTTGCCGGTTTCGGCGGGGGCGCTGCGGTGGTCGGCATAGTAGTTCGCCCGCCGCACCGCCAGCGGATCGAGGCCCCGCGCATGGGCGATGTGGTCCATCACCTTTTCGATGCCCATCATTCCCTGTGGCCCGCCGAAGCCGCGAAAGGCGGTGGCCGACTGGGTGCTGGTCCGCAGACGGTGCGAGGTGATCGACACATGTTCCAGATGATAGGCGTTGTCGGCGTGCAGCATGGCCCTGTCCGCCACCGGCAGGCTGAGGTCCATGGACCAGCCGCATCGGGCATATTGGGTGAAGGTCAGCGCCGCGATGCGTCCCGCGTCGTCGAAGCCCACGTCGTAATCGATGCGGAAATCGTGCCGCTTGCCGGTCACGATCATGTCGTCGTCCCGGTCGTAGCGCATCTTGCAGGGCCGGCCTGTGTGCCGGGCCGCGACGGCGCAGGCGATGGCCAGCGCGTTGCCCTGGCTTTCCTTGCCGCCGAAACCGCCGCCCATGCGCCGGGTTTCCACCCGCACGGCATGCATCGGCCGCCCGATGGCATGGGCGACCTTGTGCTGGATCTCGGTCGGGTGCTGGGTCGAGGAATGCACGGCCATGGCGCCGTCGTCCTGCGGCAGGGCCAGCGCGGCCTGGCCTTCGAGGTAGAAATGTTCCTGTCCGCCGATGTGGATGCAACCCGACAGACGGTGCGGCGCACGCGCGAGGCCCGCCGACGGGTCGCCCTTGGCATAGACGCGCGGCCCGTCCTCGAACCGAGCACCGGCGGCAAGCGCGTCCTCGATCGTCAGCACCGGGGGCTCCGCCTCGATCTCCACTTGGCCAAGCCGCGCCGCGCGCCGCGCCGCGAGGTGCGACGTCGCGATCACGAGGAACACGGGCTGCCCAAGGTAGTGCACCGCCCCCTGTGCCAGCAGGGGTTCGTCATGGTTCGACGGCGAGCAGTCGGCCTCGAACGGCAGGTCTTCCGACGTGAGCACCGCCACGACGCCGGGTGCCTGCCTTACCGGATCGAGGTCCATTGCCGTGATGCGGCCCCGCGCAACCGTGCTCAGGCCGAAGGCAAGGTGCAGCGTGCCCTGCGGGACCGGGATGTCGTCGACATAGCGGGCCGCCCCGGTCACGTGCAGGCGGGCCGCGTCATGGGGCAGGGGGCGCGATACGCTCATGCGCTCACCCCCCTGACATCCGTCATCGTCCCGGAAAGGTCGTGAAAGCACCGCAGCAGCATGTTCTGTGCCGTCTCCATCCGGTAGCCGGCCGAGGCGCGCATGTCGGACATGGGTTGGAAGTCCTCCTTCAGCGCCGCCATCGCCGCGCGGAAGCTGTCGGCGGTGAAGGGGGCGCCGGTCAAGGCCGCTTCGGCCGCCGCCGCGCGTTTCGGGACACCGGCCATGCCGCCGAAGGCGATCCGCGCGCTGCCGATCCCGCCGTCGGTGCGCACGATGTTGATGCAGCCGCAGACGGCGGAAATATCCTGGTCGAACCGCTTCGACAGCTTGTAGCAGCGCAGGGTGTCGGGCTGTTTCGGGACCGTGACGGCCTCGACGAATTCGCCGGGCGCGCGGTCCTGCTTGCCGTAGTCGAGAAAGAACGCCTCCAGCGGCAGGCTGCGACGGTCGTCGCCGCGGCGCAGGTGCAGCGTGGCACCCAGGGCGATCAGCGCGGGCGGGCCGTCGCCGATGGGAGAGCCGTTGGCGATGTTCCCGCCGATGGTGGCCGCGTTGCGGACCTGGACCGAGCCGTAGCGCCGCAGCATGGCGGCGAGGCTCGGATGGTGGGGGGCGAAATGCGCCTCGAGCGCGGTGAGGCTGGTCATCGCCCCGATGCGCCAGTGATCGCCCGCGTCGGTGATGCCGCGCAGATCGGCGCAGCGGCCCAGAAAGGCGACATCGCCAAGATCCCTGAACTGCTTCGTGACCCAGAGCCCCACGTCGGTGGCGCCGGCGATCAGGGTGGCATCCGGGTGGTCGGCGTACCAGCGCGCCAGATCGTCGGAATGCGCGGGTTGCACGACCCGGGGGGCCAGCCCCCCGGACCCCCCGGTGGTATTTTCGGAACAATGAAGGGACAGGTTTTCCAGATGCCCGGGCACCGGGGCCGATGCCGCGTCCAGGGCGGCGCGGATGATCGGGGCATAGCCCGTGCAGCGACAGAGGTTCCCCGCCAGCTGCGTGTCGTGATCGGTGCGCCCGTTGAGATGCGCGCAGGCCATGGAGACCGCGAAGCCCGGCGTGCAGAAACCGCACTGGCTGCCGTGATGATCCACCAGGGCCTGCTGGACCGGGTGCAGGCTGCCGTCCGGGGCTGCCAGCCCTTCGACCGTGGTGACATGCTTGCCCTGCACCTGCGGCAGGAACAGGATGCAGCCATTGAGCGCGCGCGCGCCGCCGGCGTCGGAGATCATGACCGTGCAGGCCCCGCAGTCGCCTTCGTTGCACCCTTCCTTGGTGCCGGTCAGGCCGCGCACCTCGCGCAGCCAGTCCAGAAGCGTGGTGGTGGGGGACACGTCGGTCAGCGACACGGGTTCTCCGTTGAGAAGAAACGTGATGTCCATTGTGGAACCTGTCGCGTTACCCGGATTGGGGCTGTGTCTGCCCCCTTCGATGCGACGTAGAAGGGGGGCGGCCCGTTGACGTTTGACAGACTAGGGAATTTCCCGTCGGCCTGGCAAGCAAAAGCGCGCGGATCCCGCGGCAAAACACGCCCGGCCAAAGAGGGTGCCCGCCGGGGCGGCACCGCCGGATCGCTCAGTCGCCCAGGGTCGCCGCCAGTGCCGCCAGCTGATCCGCCGCCGTGCCCCAGCCCTCGTGGAAACCCATGTCGATGTGCTTTTGCCGGTCCGCCTCGGTCGCGTGCCTGACGCGGGCGGTGTAGCGGGTGCCGCCTTCGACCGCTTCCATCGTGATGACGCCGGTCATGAAGCCGCCGCCGGTCGGGCGAAAACTCGGCCCGAGGGCGTCGGTGAAGGTGAACCGCCGGTCGGGCTCGGCTTCGAGCACGCACCCGGCCTCGGCGTCGAAGTCGGTGCCGTCGGGCGCCTGCATCGCCGTCAGGAAGATGCCGCCCGGCCGTGGGTCGATCTCGGCCCGGGTGACCTTGTAGGGCGCCGGGCAGAACCACTGGCGAAGCAGGTCCGGCTCCGTCCAGCAGCGCCACAGCGCGCGGGGAGAGGCCGCGATGATGCGGGTCAGTTCAAGGTCGCGTTCCCGGTCGTGATCGGTCATTCGATGTCCTTTTCAAGTGACAGGGCCAGCGCGTCGAGCCTGTCGAGCCGTTGTTCCCAGACCTGGCGCTGCCAGGCGAGCCAGCCCTGGACCTCCATCAGCGGCGCGGCCTCGATATGGCAGGTCCGCACCCGGCCTTTCTTGACCGACCGCACCAGCCCCGCGTCCTCCAGCACCTTGAGGTGGCGCATGAAGGTCGGCAGGGCCATGTCATGCGGCCCGGCCAGTTCCGAGACCGAGGCGGGACCGCTGGCGAGGCGTTCCACCACGGCCCGGCGCGTGGAGTCCGCCAGGGTGGCGAAGACGAGGTCGAGGCGGCGCTGGCTCATGGGCGCCACTATGCGCGGTCCACGGGCGCCGTCAACAAATACTTAGCAAACATGCTAAGTATTTTTGCGGGGCCCGGCGGCCCCCCGCCGATTGCCCCTCTGCCCCGGTGCCGGTACGGTCTGGCCATGACAAACGCCCCCCGATTCATTCACCTGCGCACCCATTCCGAATACTCCCTGCTGGAAGGGGCGTTGCGGCTGAAGAAGCTGCCGCAGATGTGCCGCGACGCGGGCATGCCGGCGCTGGCGCTGACCGATACCAACAACATGTTCGCGGCGCTGGAGTTCTCTGTCGGGATGGCGGGGGCCGGTATCCAGCCCATCCTCGGCTGCCAGGTCGATTTGGCCTACATTCAGGTCCAGCCCGGCGAGAAGCCGCGCGACCCCGCGCCCGTCGTGCTGCTCGCGCAGACCGAAACGGGATACGAGAACCTGATGAAGCTCAATTCCTGCCTTTACATCGACAAGGGCGGGGCGCGGCCCGAAGTCACGCTGGAGGAGCTGGAGGCGCTGAGCGGCGATGTCATCTGCCTGACCGGCGGGCCGGACGGACCCGTGGGGATGCTGCTGCGCAATGGCCAGCGGCCGGCGGCGGAGGCCCTGATGGCACGGCTCGCGGCGGCCTTCGGGGACAGGCTCTACGTCGAGTTGCAAAGACACCCCGGCGAGGACGGTCAGCCCGAGGCGGAGCGGCTGACCGAGCGGGGCCTCGTGGAAATGGCCTATGCCATGGACCTGCCGCTGGTCGCCACGAACGATGTCTACTTTCCCAAGGCCGACATGTACGAGGCCCATGACGCGTTGATTTGCATCGCCGAAGGTGCCTACGTCGACCAGCAGCAGCCGCGCCGGCGTCTGACCGCGCAACACTATTTCAAGACCGAGGCGGAGATGGTCGCGCTTTTCGCCGACCTGCCGGAGGCGCTGGAAAACACGGTGGAAATCGCGCGCCGCTGTGCCTTCATGGCCTACCGTCGGGCGCCGATCCTGCCGAAATTCGCGGACGACGAGGTCGCCGAACTGCGCCGCCAGGCACAGGAGGGGCTGCGCGCCCGGCTCGCGATCATCCCGCATGCGGCCCCCGTGGAGGACTACGAGAAGCGGCTCGAGTTCGAGCTGGGCATCATCGAGGGCATGGGGTTCCCCGGCTACTTCCTGATCGTGGCCGATTTCATCAAGTGGGCCAAGGCGCATGACATCCCGGTCGGTCCCGGACGCGGATCGGGCGCGGGGTCGCTGGTGGCCTATGCCCTTCTGATCACCGACCTCGATCCGCTGCGCTATTCGCTGCTGTTCGAGCGGTTCCTCAATCCCGAACGGGTCTCCATGCCCGACTTCGACATCGACTTCTGCATGGACCGCCGCGAGGAGGTGATCCAGTACGTGCAGCGCAAGTACGGGCGCGACAAGGTCGGGCAGATCATCACCTTCGGCGCGCTGCTGTCCAAGGCCGCCGTGCGCGACATCGGGCGCGTCCTGCAGATGCCCTACGGCCAGGTCGACCGGCTGTCCAAGATGATCCCGGTCGAGGGGGTCAAGCCCGTCTCCATCGAGAAGGCGCTGGCCGATGAGCCGCGCCTGCGCGAGGAAGCCAAGAACGAGGAGGTGGTGGCGCGGCTGCTCGACTACGGCCAGCAGGTCGAGGGGCTGCTCAGGAATGCCTCAACCCACGCGGCGGGGGTGGTGATCGGGGATCGCCCGCTGGATGCGCTGGTGCCGCTCTACCAGGATCCCCGCTCCGACATGCCGGCGACGCAGTTCAACATGAAGTGGGTCGAACAGGCGGGGCTGGTGAAGTTCGACTTCCTCGGCCTCAAGACGCTGACGGTGATCCAGAACGCGGTGGATCAGATCAAGGCCAGCGGCCGCCACCTGCACATCGCCGCCGACGGGACGGAGCTGTTCACCCCGCCGGAGGGGTTGCTCGACGACATCTCGACGATCCCGCTAGATGACGAGGCTTCCTACAGGCTTTACGCCTCGGCCAGGACGGTGGCGGTCTTCCAGGTGGAATCGAGCGGGATGATGGACGCGCTCAAGCGCATGAAACCCACGTGCATCGAGGATATCGTCGCGCTGGTCGCCCTGTACCGCCCCGGCCCGATGGAGAACATCCCGACCTATTGCGACGTCAAGAACGGCAAGCGCGAGCTGGAATCGATCCACCCGCTGATCGACGACATTCTCGAAGAGACCCAGGGCATCATCGTCTACCAGGAACAGGTGATGCAGATCGCCCAGGTCATGGCGGGCTACAGCCTCGGCGGGGCCGACCTGCTGCGCCGTGCCATGGGCAAGAAGATCGCAGAGGAGATGGCCAAGGAACGCCCCAAGTTCGAGAAGGGCGCGATGGAAAACGGCGTGGACAAGAAGAAGGCCACGGAAGTCTTCGACTTGCTGGAGAAATTCGCCAACTACGGTTTCAACAAGTCCCACGCCGCCGCCTATGCCGTGGTCAGCTACCAGACGGCATGGCTCAAGGCGAACCACCCGGTCGAATTCATGGCTGGCGTCATGAACTGCGACATCCACCTGACCGACAAGCTCGCCGTGTATTTCGAGGAAGTGCGCAAGCGGCTGGAACTGCCCTGGGTGCCGCCCTGCGTGAACCGGTCGGATGCCACGTTCAAGGTGGTCGACGGTGCCCTTGTCTATGCGCTGGGGGCGCTCAAGAACGTCGGGCTGGAGGCGATGAAGCTCATCACCGAAGGCCGGAAGGTGGACGGCCGCGACCGGCCCTTCGCGACGCTCTTCGATCTCGCGCGGCGGGTGGACCTGAAACGCGTGGGCAAGCGCCCGCTGGAGATGCTGGCGCGGTCGGGCGCCTTCGACGAACTGGATCCGAACCGCCGCCGGGTGTTCCAGGCGCTGGATGCGCTGGTAGCCTATTCGGCAGCGGTTCACGAGCAGAAGGCGTCGAACCAGGTGTCGCTGTTCGGCGAGGCGGGCGACGACCTGCCCGAGCCGAGGATGCTGCCCTGCGACGACTGGCTGCCCGCGGAACGGCTGACCGAGGAATTCAAGGCCGTCGGCTTCTACCTCTCGGGCCATCCGCTGGACGACTACATGACGCCGCTCAAGCGGAAATGGGGCAACGACCGGGGCGTGCCGTTCCTCACGCTGGACGAACTGACCGCCAAGGTGACGGAGCGCGGCGCGATGAACGCGCGGCTGGCGGGCGTCGTGGCCGGCCGGCAGGAGCGCAAGTCCGCGCGCGGCAACCGGTTCGCCTTTGCCCAGCTTTCGGACCCGACGGGCGGATACGAGGTGACGCTCTTCTCGGACACGCTCGAACTGGCGCGGGACCACCTCGAGACCGGATCGAAGGTGGTGGTCACGGTCGAGGCGACGATGGAAAGCGACCAGCTGAAGCTGCTCGGGCGGTCTGTCGCGCCTGTCGACATGGCGGTGGCCGACGCGGGCAGCATCGGGCTGCGCGTCTTCGTCGACGCGGCGGACGCGATCCCCGCCGTGGCGCAGGTGCTCGAAGGGGCGCGTTCCGCCGCGCGGGCGGGGGGCAAGGGGCCGATCCAGCTGTGCCTGATGGACCCCGGCCTGCCCGGCGAGGTGGAGGTCGATCTCGGCTTCGAATACCCGGTCACACCGCAGATCAAGGGGGCGATCCGGTCGCTGGGCGGGGTGCTGGAAGTGCAGGAGATCTGAGCCGGAACATGCCGCCTGCGGCGCGGACCCGCCGCTCAGGTGGACCTCCCCATCGCGCTGCGGTAGAAAGCGGCGACAGTCGGGGGGACACTTCATGTTGCGTTTCACATTCCTGATCGGCGCGATCCTGACGCTGGCAGCCTGCGCCGACCCGCTGGACGGGCTCGACCGGATTTCGGACGTCGACCTGGCGAACGAGGATCCCGCGGCGCGGGCCCTGCCGACCGATGCCGAAATCGCGCGCGAAGGATTCTTCGGGACCGGCGCCGCCGCGGGCGGCGAGGGGGCGGTTGTCCCCGCCGATGAGACCGCCGAGGACAGGGGCACACCCGAAAGGCGCGGCGGGTTCCTCGGCCTGTTCCGGCGCGGTGCGTCCGATGCGCCGTCGGAGGAGGACACCGCGCAGGCCGCACTGGCCCCCGAAACCGAACCCGAACCCGAACGCAACGGCGGCGGTGGCCTGTTCGGTCTTTTCGGGGGCGGCGATGCGCCCCGGGGCGGGACCGACACGCGCGAGGTCGCCTATGGCACGGTGCTGCCCTATGGCGTGATCGCCCGCGTCTGCGATGCCAAGGGGAATCCGCTGGGCCCAAGGATCGAGAACGCCCCCGCGCGCGGCTACGCGCTGCACGATTCCGCGCCCGGTTCGGCCGTGGCCCGGACGTTCTATGTCACCGGGTTTTCCGACGGCTGCCCGCGGCAGTTCACCGCGGCCAACGTGCTGCTGGGCGCGCCATCGCTGTACGAGCAACTGCACTACGGGCCGGGGGGCGAGAACCTGCCGGTGGGCGCGACCGACCGGGCTTATGAAGAAGTTAAGCGCGACGTCTGCGGCGCGGGGCAGGGCAAACCCTGCGGATCCCGGATCGGCCGGATGGACAGGACCACCTTTTTCGTCAGCGCCTACGACAGTTTCGGCAATTCCAGCCGCTGGACCGAATTCCTGATCCATGATGGCGACGTGATCGCCAGCGCCATCAAGACCAGCGGCTGAGCCGCCGGAATTTTCGAAAATTCCGGGCAAAATTCTTTTAAGAATTTTGGCGCCCGGTGGCGGCGTCGGTTCAATAATGCGGCGGGCGCTCGTCTCCCAGCACGATGCCTTCGCCCTGGCTCGCCTCCCGCTCGCCTTCGCGCTGCATCAGCATGTGCACGCGCCGGGTCAGCGTAGCGATTTCACCCTCCTGCCGCGCGACGACATCCGACAGGTCGTCGACCATGCGGCTGAGGTGGGCAATCTGTTCTTCGAGTCTTTCCATGACCCGTTCCTAGCACGGAGAAGGGACGCCTGAAATGGCCGTCGTGCATCGATATCCGCCGCGGAAATGAGCAGGGGCACGCCGCCCCGCTCCGCTTGCCCTTGCAGGGGGGCTGGGGTAGAGGCAGGGCCGAAGACAGCGCTGACAGGATCAGGACTCATGGCGAAGCCCAAGAAGACTCCCCGCCCCAAGGCCGAAACCCCGAAAGGGTTCCGCGACTACTTCGGCGCCGAGGTCACGCATCGGGCCGAGATGCTGCGCAAGATCGCCGCCGTCTATCACCGCTACGGGTTCGACGCGCTGGAAAGCTCCGGGGTCGAGACGGTCGAGGCGCTGGGCAAGTTCCTGCCCGATGTCGACCGACCGAACGAGGGCGTCTTTGCCTGGCAGGAGGATGCCGAGGGGGACAAGCCCGGCGACTGGCTGGCGCTGCGCTATGACCTGACCGCCCCGTTGGCGCGGGTCTATGCCCAGCACCGCAACGACCTGCCGACGCCCTACCGGCGTTATGCGATGGGCCCGGTCTGGCGCAATGAAAAACCGGGGCCGGGGCGGTTTCGTCAGTTCTATCAATGCGATGCGGATACCGTCGGCGCGCCGAGCGTGGCGGCGGACGCCGAGATCTGCGCGATGCTGGCCGATTGCCTCGAAGAGGTCGGAATCGCGCGGGGCGACTACATCGTGCGGGTGAACAACCGCAAGGTCCTGAACGGCGTGCTGGAGGTGGCGGGCCTGTCTGGCGACGACAAGGAGGCCGAGCGCGGGATCGTGCTGCGGGCCATCGACAAGCTGGACCGGCTGGGGCCGGAAGGCGTGCGCGCCCTGTTGGGCGAAGGCCGCAAGGACGAGAGCGGGGACTTTACCAAGGGCGCGGGGTTGGACGGCCCGCAAGCCGATGTCGTGATGGGCTTCATGCAGGCCAAAGGCGCCTCGGGCGCCGAGACGGTCGATCGTCTTCGCGGCCTTGTCACCGGATCCGACGTCGGGATGCAGGGTGTGGATGAACTGAACCTGATCTCCGACCTGCTGAAAGCGGGCGGCTACGGGCCGGACCGGGTAGAGATCGACCCCTCCGTCGTGCGCGGCCTCGGCTACTACACCGGCCCGGTTTTCGAGGCCGAACTCACCTTTGAAATCCAGGACGAAAAGGGCCGCACCCGCAACTTCGGCTCCGTCGCGGGCGGCGGGCGGTATGACGACCTGGTCAAACGCTTCACCGGGCAGGAAGTGCCGGCCACCGGCGTGTCGATCGGCGTTGACCGGCTGCTGGCCGCACTGGCGATGAAGACCCAAGGCGCGGCCCCCGATCCCGGCCCGGTCGTCGTCACCGTGATGGACCGCGACCGCATGGCCGATTATCAGGCGATGGTGGCCGAACTGCGGCAGGCGGGCATCCGGGCGGAGGTCTACCTCGGCAACCCCAAGAACTTCGGCAACCAGATGAAGTACGCCGACAAGCGGGGCAGCCCCATCGCCGTGATCGAAGGCGGCGACGAGCAGGCGCGCGGCGTGGTGCAGATCAAGGACCTGATCCTGGGCGCGAAGATCGCCGAAAACGCCACCCACGAGGAATGGAAGGACCGGCCAAGCCAGGTCGAGGTGCCGCGCGATCAGCTGGTCGCGAAGGTCCGCGAGATCCTGGACGCCCGCTGATGCCCTCACGCTCGGACACACTCGCCCGCGCGGCCAGCCTGCGCGCGGTTTTCGAGGCGCGGGGCGCGGCGCTGGTGGAGCCGCCGATCCTGCAGCCGGCAACGACCCTGCTGGAACTCTACGGCGAGGACATGCGCGCGCGCGCCTATGTCACTTCCGACGCGTTGCGCGGCGAACAGATGCTGCGCCCCGATTTCACGGTGCCGGTGGTGCAGATGCACATGGCGCAAGGGGCCGAACCCGCGCGCTATACCTACTCCGGCGAAGTCTTCCGCCGGCAGGAGGAGGATCCGGACCGCGCCAACGAATACATCCAGGTCGGATACGAGGTCTTCGACCGCAGCGATCCGGCGGCGGCGGACGCCGAGGTCTTTGCCCTGATCGCCGAAGCGCTCGCGGGCCTGCCCCTGCGGGCCGTGACCGGCGATATCGGCGTGCTGATGGCGGCGGTCGGCGGGTTGCAG
Source organism: Sulfitobacter alexandrii (assembly GCF_001886735.1). NCBI lineage: Bacteria > Pseudomonadati > Pseudomonadota > Alphaproteobacteria > Rhodobacterales > Roseobacteraceae > Sulfitobacter > Sulfitobacter alexandrii. The sequence goes on along the minus strand of NZ_CP018076.1, from coordinate 2,837,058 downwards.
ACCAGCGCCCGGCGCAAGCACGCGCTGATGCGTCACATCTGGCGGCCCCGCAGGTTCCGCGCCCTGCTGGAGCGTTTTGCCGGGCGGGTGCCGGTGCCGCCCAGCCGGACCGCACTGCTGGCGGGACAGGCCGAAACGGACGCGCCGCTGATCGGCCTGCGGAGCCGCGCCGACATCGAGGAGCGCATCGCCGCCCTGCACGAGGACGCGGCCACACCGCCCCTGTCGGCGCGCGAGGTCGGCCAGATCGAGGCGCTGCTCGACATCCGCGAGACGATGCCCCACGCGCTCAGCCGGCTGCACGACCTCGCGGTGGACATGCCCGACATCGCGCCCGCCGTGGGGCGCGTCGCGGCCCGCGAAGCCGCGCTGCGCGCCCGCGGGGTCCAGACCGACAGCCTGATGTTCGAGGCCAGCTACGGGCGGGCGTCGATGGAATACTACGACGGCTTCGTCTTCGGGTTCCGGGCGGAAGCGCGGGCAGACCTGCCCACCGTGGCCAGTGGCGGACGCTACGACGCGCTGACCCGCCGGCTGGGCCAGGGCCGCGAGATTCCGGCCGTGGGCGGCGTGATGCGGCCCGGCCTGATGCTGATCCTGGAGGGCGCGGCATGACGCTCAAGCTTGGCGTGCCGTCCAAGGGGCGGCTGATGGAAAAGACCTTCCAGTGGTTCGCGCAGCATGGGATCACCCTGCAGCGGACGGGATCGGAAAGGGAATACGCCGGGGCCGTGGGCGGCATCGAGGGGGTCAGCCTGATCCTGCTGTCGGCGGGCGAAATCCCGCGCGAACTGGCGGCCGGGCGCATCCACCTCGGGGTGACCGGGACGGACCTGATCCACGAGAAGCTGGCACTCTGGGAACAACTGGTCGAGCCGGTGGAGGAACTGGGCTTCGGGCACGCGGACCTCATCATCGCGGTACCGCGCGCCTGGATCGACGTGGACACCCTCGACGATCTCGACGCCGCCGCAGCCGCCTTTCGCGCGTCCCACGGCTTTCGCCTGCGCATCGCGACCAAGTATCACCGGCTCGTCCGCAATTTCCTGCGCGACAGCGGCGTGGCGGATTACGCGCTGGTCGACAGCCAGGGCGCGACCGAAGGTACCGTGGCGAACGAGACCGCCGAGGCCATCGCCGACATCACCTCCAGCGGCGAGACCCTGCGCGCCAACCATCTCAAGGTGCTCTGCGACGGGCTTGTGCTGCGCTCGCAGGCGACCCTGTGGCGCAGCCGGACCGCGCCGTTGGACGACGAGATGCGCAAGACGCTGAAGGATCTGGAAGCGCGGCTGGGGTAGGGCGGCCGCGATAGCTTTCCCTGTCGAACCTGCAATACTGTCCGCATTTCCGATCTCCAATAGACTTCTGAGCAGCACAGAGTCGGTAAGTATATGTGGAACTGGATGTGACTTCGGTAAACACCCTGTCTCAGGGAAACCGAACACAGGCATTGACAGCCGCAGGCAGAAAAACGAATTTCAAAGCCAAATTATGATCTAGTTTTTCGACATTCATGATATTCAAAGGTCGGATCTAGTAGGCATCACGGGTGTAGGCTATTGGAATATGCGCTCTTTTCAGCGGTCTTTGCGATAGTAGCACTTTCTATTTGGTTTCGCTCACGGCGGGGCAAGCGAACTCGGTCAGATAGTAATCCATTGGTATTGATTGCTGGCGGCGGAAGGTCGCCGGACAGCAGTTTCAACGAAGAGACTGCCAAGCTTGTTCAGAAGCCAGAGGTTCTGAATGGCACAGCCCGCATTGTCGATGGGGATACCATAGTTATCAAAAGAACTCAGATCAGGCTATTCGGGGTCGACGCACCCGAAATCGATCATCCCTGGGGGCAAAAGTCTAAATGGACGCTGATCGGACTATGCAGGGGAAAATCGGTAAGGGCGGAAATTCTGGAACGGGATACCTATGGCCGGACGGTGGCGAAATGCTTTCTTCCGGATGGCAGAGACCTGTCGGCAGAAATGGTGAAAAGGGGTATGGCCATCGACTGGCCAAAGTATTCAGGCGGTGTTTACTCGCACATGGAAACACCCGATGCGCGCAAAAAATTTTGGCTCGCCGATGCACGTCAGAAAGGGCGCATGCATGTCTGGAAACAGTTCGAGGAACGTTCGCAGAAAAGCAGAACGCGCGCGGGGAATTGATTGCGAACGCTTTCCGGAGGATTGGCCGGGAACGTAGCAGCGCTGGATTTCGCTTGCCTTCAGGCCCTCACCGCGGCGATGCCGAATAGCAACGGGGCGGCTGAACTCCCTCAGATCACGCCGATCTCCGACAGGGCGCGGTCCAGCTCGCTGGGCAGGGCGCTGTCGCCCTTTTCGCCCTTGCGCAGGTCGCGCGGCGCGTCCGCGGGATCGAGGTAGCGCCAGCCCTGGAAGGGGCGGCGCAGCGCCGGGGACACGCGGACGATCTCGGGGTCCAGTACGATCCCACAGCGGCGGATGCCGTCGCTGCCGATCTTTTCGTCGAATCCAAGGACACGCTGCCGCGCCAGCACTTCGCCCTTGATGACCCAGTAGATCGAGCCGCCATTCAGCACCTCGGCCTCGCGCTTGGGCCACATCCGGGTGATGTGGTAGTATTTTCCATCCTTGATCTGCTTGGACCGCTGGCGCTGCCAGGCCTGCAGATCCTCGACGCTCTCGGTGCCGACGCTCAGCTTGATCAGGTTGACGTATTTATCCACAGGCTTTTCCCCAGACTCACCCCTGAGCCACGAGATAAGGTAGTCCATCGCCCGGGGCATTCAAAGTGTGGTGCTTTGGCGCAGGAAAGCGGGTGGTCAGGCAGCAGGTTTCTTGGTAGGTTGAGAACCTTCTCCCACCGATCACAGGAATCGCACATGTCCCGTTTCGCCGCCCCCATCGCCGAACAGATCTGGGACATGAAGTACCGCTTCAAGGATGCGGACGGCACCGCGCGCGACGCGACGGTCGAGGATACCTGGCTGCGCATCGCCCGCGATCTCGCGCGGGTGGAAAAATCGCCGGAAGACTGGGAGAAACGATTCTACGCCGCGCTGGAGGATTTCAAGTATCTGCCCGCGGGCCGGATCATCGCCGGCGCGGGCACCGCCCGGCGCGTGACGCTGTTCAACTGCTTCGTCATGGGCACCGTGCCCGACAGCATGGCCGGCATCTTCGACATGCTCAAGGAGGCCGCGCTGACCATGCAGCAGGGGGGCGGAATCGGCTACGATTTCTCGACCATCCGGCCCAAGGGCGCGGATGTGAAGGGGGTTTCTGCGGATGCCTCTGGCCCGCTGTCCTTCATGGACGTCTGGGATGCGATGTGCCGCACCATCATGTCCGCCGGGTCGCGCCGGGGCGCGATGATGGCCACGATGCGCTGCGACCACCCGGACGTGGAGGATTTCATCGCCGCCAAGTCCGACCCCGCGCGGCTGCGCATGTTCAACATGTCGGTGCTCGTCACCGATGCCTTCATGGAGGCGGTCAAGGCCGACGGCCCGTGGGAACTGACGTTCGGCGACAAGGTCTATCGCACCTTGCAGGCCCGCGACCTGTGGAACCGCATCATGCGCGCCACCTACGACTACGCCGAGCCGGGGGTGATCTTCATCGACCGGATCAACGCGGCCAACAATCTCAGCTACTGCGAAACCATCGCGGCGACCAACCCCTGCGGTGAACAGCCCCTGCCGCCCTACGGGGCCTGCCTGCTGGGGTCCATCAACCTTGCGCGGCTGGTGAGCGACCCGTTCGGCGATGATGCCGGTCTGGACCTCGACGCGCTGTCCGACCTCGTGGCGACAGCGGTGCGGATGATGGACAACGTCGTGGACGCATCGAAATTCCCGCTGGAGGCGCAGGCGCGCGAGGCGCAGGCCAAGCGGCGCATCGGGCTGGGGGTCACCGGCCTTGCCGACGCGCTGCTGATGACCGGCCTGCGCTACGGCTCCGACGAGGCCGCGGCCCAGACCGAGACATGGATGAAGCAGATCGCCCGCGCCGCCTATCTTGCCAGTGTCGAGCTGGCCAGGGAAAAGGGACCGTTTCCGCTCTTCGATGCAGAGGCCTACCTTGCCTCCGGCACCATGCAGTCGATGGACGAGGACGTGCGCGACGCGATCCGCGAACACGGCATCCGCAACGCGCTGCTGACCTCCGTCGCGCCCACCGGCACCATCAGCCTCTATGCCGGGAACGTCAGTTCCGGGATCGAACCGGTCTTCGCCTATGCCTACACCCGCAAGGTGTTGCAGAAGGACGGGTCGCGGACCGAGGAAGAGGTGGTGGACTACGCCGTGCAGATGTGGCGCGAGCTGAAAGGCGACGCGCCGCTGCCGGACTATTTCGTCAATGCCCAGACCCTCGCGCCGCTGGATCACGTCAAGATGCAGGCGGCCGCCCAGAAATGGGTGGATTCGTCGATCTCCAAGACGATCAACTGCCCCGAGGACATCAGCTTCGACGCCTTCAAGGACGTCTACATGGCGGCCTGGGATCAGGGCTGCAAGGGATGCACGACCTACCGCCCGAACGAGGTGACAGGCAGCGTGCTGTCGGTCAGCGACACCAAGTCCGAGGAGAAGCCGGTGCTCGTTGCCGAAGGCGGCGAGGTGGTCTACATGTCCGAACCGCTCGACCGGCCGAGCGAGCTCGAAGGCAACACCTACAAGGTCAAGTGGCCCGACAGCGAACACGCGCTCTACATCACGATCAACGACATCGTGCTGAACGGGCACCGGCGGCCCTTCGAGGTGTTCATCAATTCCAAGAACATGGAGCATTTCGCCTGGACAGTGGCGCTCACCCGGATGATCTCGGCCGTGTTCCGGCGCGGGGGCGACGTGTCCTTCGTGGTGGAGGAACTGAAGGCGGTCTTCGATCCGCGCGGCGGCGCCTGGATGAAGGGCAAGTACATTCCCTCGATCCTCGCGGCCATCGGCGGGGTGATCGAACAGCACATGATCGCCACCGGTTTCATCGCGGGCGAGGGGCTGGGGCTCAAGACCGACCCCCAGGCGCGCGTCGTCGGCCTCGACGCCCCCCGCGGCCCCGCGTGCCCGTCCTGCGGCCAGTACGACATGCGCATGGTCGAAGGCTGCATGACCTGCGCGTCCTGCGGCCACTCCAAGTGCGGCTAGTCCGGGGCTGCCGGGAGGGTCTCTCCCCCTGACTGCCGATCACGTGTCACCTGCGGGCCGGCAGGCTCCGGAGCGTGTCGCTACAGCGGTGTCATGCCTTCCGTCGGCGGCAGCGGAACGCGGACCAGCACCTGCTCGGGGCGGCGCTTTTCGTAGAAGGCGTTCCCGCCGGCGGTCAGGACATAGTGGATGTTGTTGAAGTTCGCCTTGTACCACGCCGCGTGAAAGAACTTCGCGACGCTGACATCGGGGTGGCGTTCGCCCCGGTAGACAGCCACCGCCGTCTGCCGGGCAAGCGTTGCGCCCGCCTCGTTCATCGGCCGTGTCATGACACCGGGGGCAAACTGGTTGTGCTGCCCGACCACCCCGCAGATCGTGGAGGGAAAATCGTCGGAACGGACCCGGTTCATCACCACGCTGCCCACCGCGACCATGCCGTCCCGGCTGGACCGGTTCGACTCGAAGTACATCGCACGGGCCAGACATTCGATGTCTTCCACCGGCGGTGGCGCATCGCTGTCGCGACCGCCGCAGGCGGCGAGCGGGATCAGCAGCGCCATGGCGGCGGGCAGGAGGCGTTTCGTTGCGGGTCGTGGCATTCCGTCCCTTTCTGCCGGTCGTCGGCCTGTTTTCCGTCGGGCGGGACAGTAGGCCGCAAGCCCTGTCACGGGCAAGCGGTATCGGGGCGCGCCGGCGGTCTCTCGCCTCGGCGCGGGCGATGGGCTATGCAGGGCGGGTTGAACCGCAGGAGCGCTCCCGAATGACCCGTCTCGCGACTGTCGCGGCCCTCGTGCTGGCCGTCACGACGCAACCGGCACTGGCCGGAACGCTGAGCTTCGGCATGTCCCTGGGCGCGCGGCAGCTCGGGACCGTGAGCTACGACGGCGGCCGTCGCGCCGGCCGGCTGCTGGCGGTGATGGACAACACCCCGCTGGGGGTCGCCGACGGCAGTTTCGAGGCGGTCACCCGCGCGGACGCCGGCACCGTCAGCTACGAAAGCCGCAGCCGGGGCAGCAAGCAGCGCGACATCGCGGTGACGCGGGCCGCCGGACGGGTGACGGCGGTCACCGTGACCCCGGCGGACGAGGCGACGGCGCTGAGCGATCCCGCGCGGGTGCCGCGCGGCGCGATTTCCCTGACCGAGGCCTTCGCGGCCATCGCGCTGGGCGTCGACTGCCCGAAACCCATGGCGGTGCACGACGGCCGCCGCGTGGTGCGCATTGCCACCGCGCAGCGGGCCGAAACGGCGGAGGGCATCGCCTGCATCATGTCCTACCGCGTGGTGGCGGGTCCGGGGCATCTGTCGCCGTTCCGGTTCAAGTCACTGGGCATGCGGCTGGACTACGGCGGCGGCGGGCTGCAGCGCATCACGCTTAGCGCAGGCGGCTTCGACGTCACGCTGACCCGGCAGGACTAGGCGCGGGTTGTCTGCCGCGTCAGGAGGTCTCCGCCGTGATGCTTTCCGCCACCACCTCGACGATGCGGTCGATCTCGGCCCCGGTCGATGTGAAACAGGGCGCGATCAGGACGTGATCGCCCTGCACCCCGTCGGCGCAGCCCTGCGAGGGATAGGTGATCACGCCGCGTTCCATCGCGGCGGTCTGCAGGCGCCCGGCCAGATTGCGCTTGGCGTCGAAGGGCGCTTTCGATGCCCTGTCCTCGACCACTTCCGCCGTCCAGAAAAGACCGCGCCCGCGGATGTCGCCCACGTGCGGATGCTGGCCCAAGGCGTCGCGCAGACCGCTCTCGAGCCGCTTGCCAAGGGTCCGGACCTGTTTCAGCAGGTCGCGGTCGTCTATTTCGTGCATGACCGCAAGCGCCCCCGCGCAGGCGACCGCGTGGGACATGTAGGTGTGACCGTTCCACAGCCTGCCGCTGCCCGACAGGATCGCATCCACCACCGTTTGCGATGCCATGACCGCCGCGATGGGCATGTAGCCCGCGCCGAGGCCCTTTGCCATCGTGGTGATATCCGCCGCGATCCCTTCCTGTTCGAGCGCGAAAAGACTGCCGGTCCGGCCCATGCCGCACATCACCTCGTCCGCGATATAGAGCACGCCGTAGGTGTCGCAGATCTCGCGGATTCGCTTGAAATATCCCGCCGGGGCGGGCTGCGACCCGAGCGAGGCACCCACCACCGGTTCCGCGATGAAGGCGGCGACGGTCTCGGGGCCGAGGGCCTTGATCCGGTCCTCCAGCTGGTTCGCCATGCGCAGGGCGAATGCCGTCTCGCTCTCGTTCTCGTGGCGCAGACGGTAAGGATAGGCGGCGTCGATGTGGTCCACCCCGATCAGCATGGGCTGGAACGGGGCGCGGCGGCCCGCATGGCCGCCCACCGCCAGCGCCCCCAGCGTGTTGCCGTGATAGCTGGGCGCGCGGGCGATCAGGCGGGTGCGTTCGGGCTGCCCGTTCTCGAGGTGGTACTGCCGCGCGAGCTTGAGCGCCGCTTCCATCGCCTCGGACCCCGATCCGAGGTACATCACCCGCCCGTCGCCCGTGCCGTCGGGGGCATGGGCGATCAGGTAGTCGGCCAGCGCTTCGGCGGGTTCATTGGTGAACAGGCCGGTGTGGGCATAGCTGATGGTCTCCATCTGCCGGGTGACGGCGGCACGCACGGCCGCGTTGTCGTGACCGAGACTCGACACGGCGGCCCCGCCGCAGGCATCGAGATAGCGCGTGCCGTCGCTGTCGATCAGGTAGGCGCCTTCGCCCCTGACGATGACCGGCTGTTCCGCGGTCAGGCTGCGGCGTAATACGTGGCTCATGCGGTTTCCCCCAGTTGTGAGTCGGCGCCCGCAAGCTGGGCGGATCGCCTGTCTTGCGGCAGAACTATCGCCCGATTGCGCGGCGTTGTATTGACACGACGCAGCCGCTGACGAACGATCTGCGTCAATGCATACCAACGGGGGACCACCATGACTACACGCCGCTTCACTCGTCGCCAACTTCTCGGCACCGCCGCCGCCGTCGCGGGCGCCTTCGCGCTCGCGCCCCGCACGGCCCTTGCCGCCGATCCGATCAAGGTGGCCGGCGTCTACACCGTGCCCGTCGAACAGCAATGGGTCAGCCGGATCCACAAGGCGGCCGAGGCCGCACAGGCCCGCGGAGACATCGAGTACGTCTACACCGAGAATGTCAGCAACACGGACTATGCCCGCGTGATGCGCGAATACGCCGAAAGCGGCAGCGCCCTGATCATCGGCGAGGTCTTCGGCGCGGAGCAGGAGGCGCGCGAGGTGGCGGCCGATTATCCGGAGGTGGCGTTCCTGATGGGCTCGTCCTTCAAGGAGGACGCGAGCCTGCCCAATTTCGCCGTCTTCGACAACTACATCCAGGATGCCGCGTACCTGTCGGGCATCGTCGCGGGCGCGATGACGGAAAGCGGCAACATCGGCATGGTCGGCGGCTTTCCGATCCCCGAGGTGAACCGCCTGATGCACGCCTTCATGGCCGGTGCCGCCGAGATGAAGCCGGACATCACCTTCCAGGTCAGCTTCATCGGGTCGTGGTTCGATCCGCCCAAGGCCAAGGAAACCGCCTTTGCCATGATCGAGAACGGGGCGGACATCCTCTACGCGGAACGCTTCGGCGTGTCGGACGCGGCGCAGGAGAAAGGCATCCTCGCCATCGGCAACGTGATCGACACGCAGGCCGACTATCCCGAAACGGTCGTCGCCTCGGCCATCTGGCACTTCGAGCCGACGCTGGATGCCGCGATCGCCGCGGTGAAGGCGGGCGAATTCACCGCCGCGGACTACGGGGTCTATTCCTTCATGAAGGAAGGCGGCGCATCTCTGGCGCCCTTCGGCACCTTCGAGGGCAAGATCCCGCAGGAGGCGCTGGACCTGATCGAAGAACGCACCAAGGCCATCGAGGCGGGCGAATTCACCGTCGAGATCAACGACGAAGAACCGAAGTCCAGCTGAGTGCGACCCCTGCAAATGGTCCCGCCCGGCCGGGAGGCCGGGCAGCGCCTGCCTGCCCCCATGGGGCGGCGATTTGCGGCACCCCTCGGGTCGGCGCTGCCCTTTGCACCTTCCACAAACCGCTGACTGCTTCTGAATGAACGATACCACCGCCCCCGTCGTCCTGCGCCTCGACCGCATCACCAAGCGTTTCGGCGCGCTGACCGCGAACGATTCCATCGGCTTCGACCTGCACGAGGGCGAGGTGATCGCCCTTCTGGGTGAAAACGGCGCGGGCAAGACCACGCTGATGAACATCCTTTTCGGCCATTACACGCCGGACGAGGGCAGCGTCGAGGTCTTCGGCCGGCCATTGCCCCCCGGCAACCCGCGTGCGGCGCTGGAGGCCGGGGTGGGCATGGTGCATCAGCATTTCACGCTGGCCGACAACATGACCGTGCTGGAAAACATCGTGCTGGGCACCGCATCGCTCTGGCGGCCGGGGTTCGGCCGCGCCGCCGCGCGCCGCCGGATCGAAACCCTGATGCAGGATTACGGGCTGCGCGTGGACACGGGGGCGCAGGTCGGCGCGCTCAGCGTCGGCGAACGCCAGCGGGTCGAGATCCTCAAGGCGCTCTACCGCGACGCGCGGATTCTCATTCTCGATGAACCCACCGCCGTGCTGACCCCGCAGGAAACCGACGACCTGTTCGCCACCATGCGCAAGGCGGTGGCGCGGGGGCTGTCGGTGATCTTCATCAGCCACAAGCTGCACGAGGTCACGGCGATCTCGTCGCGCGTGGTGGTGCTGCGCCACGGCAAGCTGGTGGCCGAGGCGCGGACCGCCGATACCGACGCGGCACGGCTGGCGCAGATGATGGTGGGGGCCGAAGTCGCCCCGCCCAAGGTCGCCGCGGCCACGCCGGGCGAGGTGCGCGTGGCGCTGCGCGATGTCTCCACCCCCGACCGCGGCAGCGCGCCGGGGCTGAAATCCGCGCGGCTCGAGTTGCGGGCGGGCCAGATCACCGGGCTCGCCGGGGTGTCCGGCAACGGGCAGGCGGCGCTGGCGGACCTGCTGGGCGGATTGATCGCGCCCGCGTCGGGTGAGCTCCGCATCGCCGGTGCACCCGTTGCGGGATGGAGCCCGCGCCGCGCGCTGGCCGAACGTATCGCCCGCATCCCGGAAGACCGGCACAGGACCGGGACCATCGCGGATTTCGACCTGACCGAGAACGCGGTGCTCGAACTTTACGCGAAGGCCCCCTTTTCGCAGCGGGGCTGGATGAACTGGCGCGCCGCCCGCGATTTCGCGCAGAAGATCATCGCAGGCTATGACGTGCGCTGTCCCGGCCCCGAAACCCGCATCCGCCTGCTGTCGGGGGGCAACATGCAAAAGCTGATCCTGGGCCGGGTGCTGGAAACTGGCCCCGACGTCGTGCTGGCGAACCAGCCGGTGCGGGGTCTCGACATCGGGGCGCTGACCTACGTGCATGAACAACTGCTGGCCGCGCGGGACCGGGGCGCGGCGGTGCTGCTGATCTCCGAGGACCTGGACGAGGTCACGGCCCTGTCCGACGTGATCCACGTGATCTCCGAAGGGCGGCTGTCGCCCCCGTTCGAGCGGGGCGCGCTGAGCCTCGCGGAACTGGGGGTCTGGATGGCGGGCGAGGGGTTTGACCATGCGGCTTGAACCCATCGCGAACCCCCCGCTGACCCGGCGCGTCGGCCTGCCCGCCATGGCGGTGGCCGGCACGGTCGTGATTGCCTCGCTTCTGGCGATGATCGCGGGCGCGCAACCCTTCTCGGTGCTGGGCCTGATCCTCAAGGGCGCTTTCGGGTCGAAGTTCGCCCTGCTGGAAACGCTGAACCGCGCGACACCGCTGATCTTTACCGGGCTGGCGGTCGCCGTCGCTTTCCGCGCGCGGCTGTGGAACATCGGGGCCGAGGCGCAGCTCTACGTGGGCGCCGTGGTCACCGTGGTGCTGGGCACCGGCGCGCTGTCGTGGCCCGCCGGTGCGCTGCTGCCCGCGATGGCGGTTGCGGCGATGCTGGGCGGGGCGCTGGTGCTGCTGGTGCCGACCTTTCTCAAGACACGGTTCGGCGTGGACGAGGTGGTGACGACGCTGCTCCTGAACTTCGTCGTGCTGCTCTGGGTCTCCATGCTGCTGGAGGGACCGCTGAAGGATCCGATGGGTCTCGGCTGGCCCAAGTCGGCCCGCCTGATCGACGAAGCGCGGCTGCCCCGCATGATCGAGGGCCTTCGCCTGCACTGGGGCTTCGGCCTTGCGCTGATCTCCGCCGGGATCGTCTGGGTGATCCAGCGCCGCACCACGCTGGGTTATGAAATGCGAGCCGTGGGCCTGAACGCCGAAGCGGCCCGGTTCGCCGGTATCCCTGTGAACGTCACCCTGATCAAGACGGCGCTGCTGTCGGGCGGCCTCGCGGCGCTTGCCGGGTTTTCCGAGGTCGCGGGACTGAAAGGCAGCCTGACCTTGGATATCTCGCCCGGCTTCGGCTACACCGGCATCATCGTGGCGATGCTGGCGTTGCTCAATCCGCTGGGCGTGGTGGTCGCCGCGCTTTTCGTCGCGGGCATCTTCGTGGGCGCCGACAGCATGAGCCGCGCGGCGGGGGTGCCGACCTACCTGGCCGACATCATGCTGGCGGTGGCGCTTCTGTTGATGGTGCTGGCGATCATGCTGACGAAATTCAGGGTGAGGCGCGGCTGATGGACATCCTCGATATCCTCATCTCCGCCAGCTTCTGGACCGCCGCGATCCGCATCGCCTCGCCACTGATCTTTGCCGCGCTGGGCGAACTGATCTGCGAACGGGCAGGGGTGCTGAACCTCGGGATCGAAGGGATCATGGTCGTCGGTGCCTTTGCGGGCTGGCTGACGGTCTATCTGGGCGGAGGGCTGTGGTTCGGCGTCTGCGTGGCGATGTTGTCGGGCATGGCGTTCGGCCTGTTGCACGGCGTGCTGACGGTGCCGTTCGGCCTGTCGCAGCATGTGGTCGGCCTTGGCATCACGCTGCTGGCGACCTCGCTGACCTATTACTGCTATCGCCTCGCGCTGCCGGAGGTCACGTCACCGCCCAAGATCGACGCCTTCCAGCCGTTCGAGATCCCGCTGCTGTCCGACATTCCCGTGCTCGGGCAGGCGCTGTTCAACCAGACACCGCTGACCTATCTGGCCTTCGTGCTGGCGGCGGTGGTGTCGGTCACGCTCTACCGCACGCCCCTTGGCCTCGCACTGCGGGCGGCGGGCGAGAACCCCGCGGCGGTCGAGGCGCAGGGGCTGAGCGTGTCGGCCATCCGCATCGGGGCGGTCATGGTGGGCAGTGGTCTGATGGCCGTGGGCGGGGCGTTCCTGACCATGAGCGCCTTCAACTCCTTCTTCTTCGAAATGGTCAACGGGCGCGGCTGGATCTGCATTGCGCTGGTGGTGTTCGGGTCGTGGAAACCGGGCAAGACCCTGCTGGGCGCGATCCTGTTCGCGGCTTTCGACGCGCTGCAGGTGCGGTTGCAGCAGACACCGCTGGGGGCGGGGTTCCCCTACCAGTACTTCCTGATGGCGCCCTATATCCTGTCGATCCTTGCGCTGGTCGTGATGTCGCGCCGCGCGCAGGTGCCTGCGGCGCTGATGGTGCCCTTCAACAAGGGGGAGCGGTAGTGATCTTCCGTCCGGCCGCAGGCCGGACAGCCCCCGACCGCCCCCATGGGCGGGGGCTTCACCCCCACCCGCGGCCGGGGGCCGTCCTTCGCGCTAACTCGAGACCGGTAAAGTAGAAAGATTTCCATGTTCGACATCATCATCAAGGGCGGCACTATGCCGGACGGCACCACCGCCGACATCGGCATCGCGGGCGACCGGATCACCGCCATCGGCACGCTCGACGCGCAAGCGGGCGAAGTGATCGACGCCACCGGGGATCTCGTCGCGCCCCCCTTCGTCGATCCGCATTTCCACATGGACGCGACACTCAGCTACGGCATCCCGCGCATCAACGCGTCGGGCACGCTGCTCGAAGGGATCGGGCTCTGGGGGGAGCTCAAGGACGTGATGACGCAGCAGGACGTCTTCGACCGCGCACTTGAATATTGCGACTGGGCGGCGTCGCTGGGCCTGCTGGCGATCCGCAGCCACGTGGATACCTGCGACGACCGCCTGCTGGGGGTCGAGGCACTGCTGGAGGTCCGCAAGGCGGTCAGCGGCTACATCGACCTGCAACTGGTGGCCTTCCCGCAGGACGGCCTCTTCCGCGATCCCACCGCCCATGCGAACACGATCCGCGCGCTGGACATGGGCGTGGACGTGGTCGGCGGCATCCCGCATTTCGAACGCACCATGGCGGATGGCGCGCGGTCGGTCACCGTGCTTTGCGAACTGGCCGCCGAGCGGGGGCTGATGGTCGACCTGCATTGCGACGAAACCGACGATCCCCATTCGCGCCACATCGAGACGCTAGCGTTCGAGACCCGGCGACTGGGCCTGCAGGGGCGCGTGGCGGGCTCGCATCTGACCTCGATGCATTCGATGGACAACTACTATGTCTCCAAGCTGCTGCCCCTGATCGCCGAGGCAGAGGTCGCGGCCATCCCGAACCCCTTGATCAACATCATGCTTCAGGGCCGCCACGACACCTTTCCCAAACGGCGCGGCCTGACGCGGGTCAAGGAAATGCAGGCCCACGGCATCACGGTGGGCTGGGGGCAGGATTGCGTGATGGACCCGTGGTATTCGATGGGAACGGGCGACATGCTCGACGTCGCGTTTATGGGGCTGCACGTGGCGCAGATGAGCAGCCCCGAAGAGATGCGCCGTTGTTTCGACATGGTGACGGAGGTGAACGCGCGGATCATGGGGCTTCGCGACTATGGCCTGAGGGTCGGCGCACAGGCCTCGCTCGTCGTGCTGGACGCGGGCAACCCGATCGAGGCGCTGCGCCTGCGGCCCGACCGGCTGTGCGTGGTGTCGAAAGGCAAGGTGATCTCGCGCCAGAGCCGCAACGATGCCCGGCTGTCGCTGCCGGGGCGACCCGCGTCGGTGCGGCGCAGGCACGCCGCGCATACCGGCGCAACGGACGGCACGTCAGGGCAGTGTTAACCACACTCCGCTAGAACCCCGCCTGTCGCGACACCCGCACCCGGCCTGACACACCGGGCGCATTCGGAGAAACAGAGGCCCGCCGACAACGGGCCACATTGAACCGTTCAACGTGCAGGGCCTGCCCTGTCTCATACCATCCGATCCGGCGGCGCCGCCATTTCAACGGTCCCCACAGATCCACAGACCCGGACGAGGCTCGCAAACGGCGGGCGCTAGGCGTCCTGCTGCGCGGCCTGACGGGCCAGCGCGAACGCCCCCTGCATGGCATTGCCCTGCGGGGCGACCACGTTGCGGATCGTTTCCCCTGACAGGTAATCGCGGTAGTGCGGCCCGACCCCGCCGGTCAGGCACAGCCTGTCGCCGGGCGTGAAGTCCAGCGCCGCCAGCCCCTTTTCCAGAAAGGCCACCGCGCGCGCGATCAGGTCCAGCGCGGCGGCGTCACCGTCTTGCGCTGCCGAGAGGACTTCGGGCGCGAGGGTCGCGTAATCAGCGGGTGTCGCGGTCAGGCAGAAGCCCCGCATCGCGTGCAGGCCCCCCATGCCGTCAAGCGTCCTGCGGGTGAGGCCGGTGTGCGGCTCGATCCCGTCATAGGCCATCAATGTCCGTTCCAGCAGCCGATGCCCGAGCCATGCGCCGGAGGCCTGGTCCGAGATCTGGAAACCCCAGCCCGACACGGTGCTGACCTTGCCGTCACGCTGGCGCGAGATGAAGGTGCCCGTGCCGATGCCCAGCACGTAGCCGTCGTGTTCGCCAAGCGCGCCGGCCACGGTCGTTTCCTTGTCGCCCGACACCAGCGTGCGGCCATAGGGCAGGGCGGCGGCGACCTGCGTCATGGTCTCGGCGCTATTCGCCCCGGCGGCGCCCACATGGCCGGTGATCCGCCCGGCGGGCGTGTCATCCAGCCCGGCGTTGGCCAGCGCCTCGGCCACCGCGGCGACGATGTTGGCGATGGCCCCGTCAAAGCTGTTCTCGACATTGGCCGGGCCGCCCCGCGCATCGGCCAGAATGCCGCGCGTCACGGTGCCCGCAGCAGCGCGGCACCCGGTGCCACCGGCGTCCACCGCGATCAGGATCTTATCGTGCAACTGCGTCATGCCGGTTTCTATAAGGCACCTGCGCGCCCAGTGCAGCGTGAAAATGCGACCTTTGCCCCCGGTTCAGGTGCAATTGCGCCCTGAGCGCGATCTTTGACCCCCGAACCGCCCCAGGGGGCGCGACCTGATTGAGAGGCCGGACACGGCCGCCACACCCGCAGAACTGGCGCGCCGGCGATTGGCGGTTGTAATTTTCGGCTGTTAGCGCTAACTGGATCGCAAAGACGCGGCGCCACGGGCGCGCGACGCGGACGATCGCGAAGGGGAGAGTCGAAGATGACCACGAAGATCGCAATCAACGGTTTCGGCCGGATCGGGCGCAACGTGTTGCGCGCGCTGTTGGAAAACGGTGCCGATGGCATCGAGGTCGTGGCGGTCAATGACCTCGCCCCGGCAGAGACCTTGCTGCACCTGCTCAAGTACGATTCCGTGCATGGCCGCCTGACCGAAGCGGCGCGGCTCGACGGCGACAGGCTGACCGTCGGCGACCACACCATCCGCCTCACGGCGGAACGCGACCCGGCACGGCTGCCCTGGGACGATGTGGACATCGTCTACGAATGCACCGGCATCTTCACCACCCGCGACAAGGCCGCGGCGCACCTCGAGAACGGATCGAAGCGGGTTCTGATCTCCGCCCCCGGCAAGGGGGTGGACCGGACCGTGGTCTACGGGGTCAACCACGCGGACCTGACGGCAGAGGACGTGATCGTGTCGAACGCGTCCTGCACGACGAACTGTCTTGCGCCTGTCGCGATGGTGCTCGACCGGGCCTTCGGCATCGAGACCGGCTACATGACGACGATCCACGCCTATACCGGCGACCAGCCGACGCATGATGCGCCGCACAAGGATCTCTACCGTGGCCGCGCGGCTGCGGTGTCCATGGTCCCGACCTCGACGGGTGCCGCCGCCGCGATCTCGGAGGTTCTGCCGGCGCTCAAGGGCAAGCTGGAAGGGTCCGCGGTGCGGGTGCCGGTGGCCAACGTGTCGATGGTCGACCTGCGCATCCTGCCCGGTCGCAACGCCACCGTGGAAGACGTCAACGCCGCGATGAAAGAAGCCGCGAACGGTCCACTGAAGGGCGTGCTGGCCTACGAAGTCGATCCGCTGGTGTCCGTCGATTTCAACCACGACCCGCATTCGTCGTGCTTTGCAGCCGCGCAGACCAGCGTGACGCAGGGCGGCATGATCCGCGTGGTCAGCTGGTACGACAACGAATGGGGTTTCTCCAACCGGATGAACGACACCGCCCGCGCGATGGCCGCCCTGCTCTGATCCCCGGGGTCAGAGCGACGCGGCCGCGCGGCTCGCCTGGTCGTACTGCCCCGACATCGTGCGCAGGCTGGCGGCGACCTTGCGCAGGTCGTCGCCGCCCAGATTGATGCGGTTGAGCCCGTCGAGGAAGCAGGTTTCGCGGATGGCGCGGTAGGCCTCGCACAGCGCCGCACCGGTGTCGGAGGTGCGATAGAACACCTCCTTGCCGCGTTTCTCCGCCACCAGCAGCTCGGATTTCAGCAGTTTCTTGAGCGCGTAGTTGACGGTGTGGGTGTCCTCGATGTTCAGCAGGAAGCAGATGTCGGTCAGGCGCTTCTCGCGGCTGCGGTGGTTGGTATTGTGCAGCACCAGTATTTCCAGCGGCGTCAGGTCCGCGTTGCCCGCCGCCGCCATGCAGCGCGACATCCAGCGGGTGAAGGCGTTGAAGGCGATGATCAGGCCGTATTCCAGTTCGGAGGCTTCCCAGCCTTCGCCCTCGGCAAGGTGACGGGACGAGACGATGCGGCGGGCTGGCAGGGCCTTGGGCGGCAGGGACATGGACACTCCTGAGCGGTTTTGGTCGCGACAACGCTAGCAAATCGCCAACGTTTTACAACGGTTTTCCGGCTTGAGGCCGCAACGTCGCCGCGGGCACGGGGTGACGCCGTTGGGCAACGCATCAAGATCAAATTGCAACACGCTGGAATTTGACATGATTTTGCCTTTGCAGGTCGGGGTTCGTTTGCTACCAATCCGTTAATAAAAAGACTGAGGCAGGCAGAACGAGCAATGAAAACGGGCTTTAAGGGCACGTTTGTCATCAGCTGGTCGCAAACAGAAATAGACGGCCTCGAAGCCGCGCCGGTGCAATCCCTTTCCGTGGGAGCGGCATGGGCATGGCGGGGGGACGCGATCCGGGTCGATGGCCCGAACGACGTATTGCGGCTGGACCAGGCAGACGAAGCAGAGAACCTGCGCAAGCGGGCGGCGCGCATGGTGCGCCGACTGGTGGGCGCGGCGCTGGAAGAGGGCGGCAGCCCGCGACGGGATCCCCGGACCGCCGATCCCGTGGACAGCGGGCCTCTGATGGACAACAGCTTCGTCGTGACCGACGGCGGTCGCAGCTATACCGTGACGTTGATCGAGGTGGGCGGCGGCAGCCAGCCACTGCTGATGTTCCTTGACGAAATGCCTCCCCGCAACTGCGACCTCTGGATCGTACACCACACCCTTGGCAGCGCCACGGGCGACGCGGCTTCGGCCTCCGACGGCGGCGTGATCTGTTTCACGCCGGGCACGCGCATTCGCACCCCGGGCGGCCTCGCCCTGATCGAGGATCTGCGGGAGGGCGACCTCGTTCAGACCAAGGACGACGGCGCGCAGCCAATCCGCTGGGTCGGCAGCAGACGGATGACCGGTGCGCGGCTCTTTGCGATGCCGCGCCTGCGGCCGGTGCGTATCGCCGCGGGGGTGCTCAATCCCGGACAGCCCGACGCGGATCTCATCGTCTCGCCGCAGCACCGCATCCTCGTCAAGGGCGCGGCGGCGCGAGAGCTGTTCAACACGCCCGAGGTGCTGGTGACGGCCCGCGACCTGATCAACGGAGAGACGATCACCGTGGACCTGAAACTGCGGGAGGTCACCTACATCCACATGCTCTTCGACTCGCATCAGGTGATCTGGGCCAACAGCGTCGAGACCGAGAGCTTTCATCCCGCCTCGGCCGCGCTGTCGACGCTGGACGACGCGGACCGCCGGCGGTTGCTGGCCAGCCATCCCGAGCTGGAATACGACCCCCATACCTACGGCAGTTTTGCGCGGCGCAACCTGTCGGCGTCCGAGGCGGCGATCCTGAACCACGCGGCCTGAGGCGGCTGTCAGCGCCCCCGGGCGCGATCAGCTGTCCTGCCGCGTCTCGATCAGCGCCTTGACGATGGATTTCGCGCTGTCGCTCGACCAGTCCGCATCGCCGCGCAGGCGCGCGATCTCGCGGCCTTCGGGGTCCAGCAGCACGGTGATCGGCAGGCCGAAGATGCCCATCTGGCTGGCCAGCGCCTGTTTCGGGTCCTGATGGCGGGGCAGGCTGGTCACGCCCGCCTCCTCGAAGAACCGCTTGATGCCGTCCGGCGAGTTGCGCCCGGTGGCGATGGTCAGCACCTCGAACTCCGCGCCGCCGAATTCTTTTTGCAGCGCATCGAGTTGCGGCATCTCCTTGCGGCAGGGCGCACACCAGGTGGCCCAGAAATTCACCAGGACGTATTTGCCCCGGTAGTCGGCCAGCGTGCCCTTGCCCGCCTCGTCGGCGAGGTCGAAGGCCGCGTCGGAGGTGGCGACCGGCGCGTCATGCACCACCAGTTTCTTCATGTCGCCATCGCGCAGGCCCAGAATGTCGGCCCCAGCCGCCAAAGCGGGGTTTGCACCTGCCAACAGGGCCGTATACACGAGTCCGAGCACGAATTTTCTCATCTGTCCCTCCGAGGGTTTGACATGACCGACACGACCTCAAACAAGATGTGGGGTGGCCGTTTTGCCGCCGGTCCCGACGCGATCATGGAGGCAATTAACGCCTCGATCTCGTTTGACAAGCGGATGGCCGCACAGGACATCGCGGGGTCGCGCGCCCATGCCGCCATGCTGGCCGCCACGGGCATCATCAGTGATAACGACGCGCAGGCGATCCGGGAAGGCTTGCTCACGATCTTGTCAGAGATCGAGGAAGGGCGTTTCGAATTCTCCGCCGCGCTGGAGGATATCCACATGAACGTCGAGGCGCGGCTCAAGGAGGTGATCGGGGAACCCGCGGGCCGCCTGCACACCGGGCGCAGCCGCAACGACCAGGTCGCAACGGATTTCAAGCTCTGGACCCGCGACCAGCTCGATGCCTTCGACGCGGGGCTGGTGGCGCTGATCCACGCGCTGCTGGGGCAGGCGGAGGCGGGGGCCGACTGGGTCATGCCCGGTTTCACCCACCTGCAGACCGCCCAGCCGGTCACCTGGGGTCATCACATGATGGCCTATGTCGAGATGTTCGGCCGCGACCTGAGCCGCGTGCGCGACGCGCGGGCGCGGATGAACGAAAGCCCGCTGGGGGCTGCGGCGCTGGCCGGCACGTCCTTTCCGATCGACCGCGAGATGACGGCGCAGGCGCTGGGTTTCGACCGGCCCGCCGCCAACAGCCTCGACGCGGTCAGCGACCGCGACTTCGCGCTCGAGTTCCTCTCCTGCGCGAGCATCTGTGCCATGCACCTCAGCCGCTTTGCCGAAGAACTGGTGATCTGGTCCTCGGCGCAGTTCCGCTTCGTCGCGCTCAGCGACCGGTTTTCCACCGGGTCGTCGATCATGCCGCAGAAGAAGAACCCCGACGCGGCCGAACTGATCCGCGCCAAGGTGGGGCGGATCTTCGGCGCCAATACCGCGCTGATGATGGTGATGAAGGGGCTGCCGCTGGCCTATTCCAAGGACATGCAGGAGGACAAAGAACAGGTCTTTGACGCCGCCGACAACCTGATGCTGGCGCTGGCCGCGATGGAGGGCATGGTGCGCGACATGACCGCGCAGCGCGACAACCTGTCCGCGGCGGCGGGCAGCGGGTTTTCCACCGCGACCGATCTTGCCGACTGGCTGGTGCGGGTGCTGGGCCTGCCGTTCCGTGACGCGCATCACGTGACCGGCACGCTGGTGGGCATTGCGGAAAAGGCAGGCTGTGATCTGCCCGACCTCACGCTGGCGCAGATGCAGGCCGTTCACCCCGGCATCACGCAGGGCGTGTTCGACGTTCTGGGCGTGGAAAATTCCGTCAATTCGCGTATGTCTTACGGCGGGACGGCACCGGCGCAGGTGCGCGACCAGATCGACCGCTGGAAGGAGAAACTGGCATGAGGATCATTCTGGCCCTGCTGGGGGCCGTGACACTGGTAGCCTGCGGCGCGGACGGAGAGCCCGTCCAGCCCACGATGAATTCGACCGTCACGTTGTCGACCAGCGGCATGTACGGCGGCACCAGCGTCGGCATCCGCAAGGGGTCTTTCGCCGCCTCGCTCGGGCTGGGGCTGTGAGGGCCGCCGCGCTGATCTGCGTTCTCGTGGGGCTTGGGGCCTGTGGCCCGGTCGACCCGCAGGAAGACCCGGCATGGCGCGGCGACACGCGCCAGCAGCCCACCACGCTGACCCCCGGCGTCAGCATCTCGGGCTATGCGAACATCGGCGTGCGAAAGAGTTTCTGACATGACGGCCTTGCGGATCACCTACCTCGCGCTCGCCATCTGGGGCGCGGTCCACCCGATGTACTATTTCGTCACGTGGTTCCGGGCGAATGGCTGGGACCTGATGGCGATGGTGGATGCCTGGCACGCCAACGCGGCATCCAGCGGTCTCGTGTGGGATCTGACCATCGCCGCGGTCACGCTCACCGTCTGGATCCTCGCCGAGGTCGCGGTGCGGCGCAACTGGCTCGGCCTGCTCGCGATCCCGGCCACCTTCTGCATCGGCGTGTCCTGCGGGCTGCCGCTCTACCTGTTCCTGAGGACGGCGCCCGTCCGCTAGGGCGCGTCCGGCAATTTGGGGTTCGGATACCTATGGACCATTTTCTCTACCGTGACGGCGCGCTCTACGCCGAGGACGTCGCCGTGGCCGACATCGCGGCGGAGGTGGGCACGCCGTTCTACGTCTACTCCACCGCGACGCTGCTGCGCCATTTCCACCTGTTCGACGAGGCGCTGGAGGGCATGGACCACCTCGTCTGCTACGCGATGAAGGCCAATTCGAACCAGGCGGTGCTGCGCACGCTGGCGCAGGCGGGGGCGGGCATGGATGTCGTCTCCGGCGGCGAGTACCGCAGGGCCAGGGCGGCGGGGGTGCCGGGGGACCGCATCGTGTTCTCCGGCGTCGGCAAGACCGAAGAGGAAATCCGCACCGCGCTGCAAGGCGGCATCCGGCAATTCAACGTGGAATCGGAGCCCGAGCTGGCAGTGCTGAACGCCAGCGCGCGGGCCCTAGGCGTGACGGCGCCGATCACGATCCGGGTCAACCCGGACGTGGATGCCAAGACCCACGCCAAGATCGCCACCGGCAAGTCCGAGAACAAGTTCGGGATTCCGATCGCCCGCGCCCGCGAGGTCTATCGCATGGCCGCCGACATGCCGGGGCTCGAGATCGTGGGCATCGACGTGCACATCGGCTCGCAGCTGACCGACCTCGCGCCGTTCGAGGCGGCCTATCGCAAGGTGGCGGAACTGACCGAAACCCTGCGCGCCGACGGCCACGACATCCGCCGGCTGGACCTCGGCGGGGGGCTTGGCATCCCGTACGAACGGACCAATGCCGATCCGCCCCTGCCGTCGGACTACGGCGCGCTGATCAAGCGGACCCTTGGGCATCTCGGTTGCGAGATCGAGATCGAACCGGGGCGGCTGATCGCCGGCAACGCGGGCCTGATGGTCAGCGCGGTGATCTACGTCAAGTCGGGCGAAGGGCGCGATTTCCTCATTCTGGACGGGGCGATGAACGATCTGATCCGGCCCGCGATGTACGATGCCTACCACGACATCGTGCCGGTGACGGAGCCCGCGGCGGGCATCGACCGCGCCCCGATCGACATCGTGGGACCGGTCTGCGAATCCGGTGACACCTTTGCCAAGCAGCGCATGATGCCGCCGCTGGCCGCCGGTGACCTTGTCGCCTTCCGTTCGGCGGGCGCATATGGCGCGGTAATGAGCAGCGAGTACAATTCGCGACCCCTTATCCCGGAAATTCTGGTCAAGGGGGATCAATTCGCGGTTATCCGCCGACGCCCGACCTTTGACGAACTGATAAATCGCGATACCATCCCCGAATGGTTGTGAGGTGATCCGCCTCCGGCCGGGCCGGAGGCAGATCTTATGAGCACATCCCCAGAAGCCGACCGCAAAGACGCGCTGTCCGCGCTGCGCTGGCCGTTGCGGCTGACATGGGCGGGGATGCTGGCCGAGGGGCTGGTCCAGGCTCTCTGGCCGCTGATGACGGTCACCTTGCTGGTGCTGGCCGCCCTGATGATGGGCCTTCAGGACATGGTGAGCGTCGAAGTCGTCTGGGGCGTTGCCGTGGCGGCGGGTCTCGCGTGGCTGGTTGCCCTCGGCTACGCGCTGCGCCGGTTCCGGCTGCCCCCCCGGGGCCCGGCGATGGCGCGGCTCGACCGCAGCTTGCCGGGGCGACCGATACAGGCGCTGCTGGACGATGCGGTGATCGGCCAGAACGACGTGGCGTCCATGGCCGTCTGGCAGGCGCACAAGGCGCGCATGGCCGAACGCGCGGCGTCGGCCCGCCCGGTTCCCGCCGACCTGCGCGTGGCCCGGCGCGATCCCTATGCCCTGCGGTTCGTGGCCGTGCTGGCCTTCGGGATGGCGCTGCTGTTCGGATCGGTGCTGCGGGTCGCGTCCGTCGCCGACATGGCGCCGGGCGGCGGCGCGCTGGCGCAGGGCCCGGTCTGGGAAGGCTGGGCGGAACCGCCGCGCTATACCGGCAAGCCGACGCTCTACCTCAACGATCTTGACGGTGGCCCCCTGAGCCTTCCTGCCGGCACTTTGATCACCCTACGGTTCTACGGCGACGTCGGCGCGCTGACGCTGGCCGAAACGGTGTCGGGCCGCACCGCGGACGTGCCCGCGGCATCGGACCCGGCGCAGGATTTCGCGGTGGTTCAGGACGGCGACATCGCCATTGACGGGCCGGGGGGGCGTGCGTGGAACGTCACCATGCTGCCCGATACCGCGCCCGAGGTGGAGCGGCTGGGCGATCCAGAGGTGTCGGCGCTGGGCGAGATGCGCCTGCCGTTCGCCGCGCGGGACGACTACGGCGTCGAGGCGGGCGAGGCGCGCATCACGCTGGACCTCGCCTCGGTCGACCGGCGCTATGGCCTGAAGGTGGACCCCGACCCGAGGCCCGAAGTCGTGGTGCCGCTGCCGACCCCGATCTCGGGCGACAGGGCCGACTTCGAGGAAAACCTGATCGAGGATTTCTCCAAGCATCCCTGGGCCAACCTGCCCATCGAGATCAGCCTCAGCGTGCTCGATTCCGCCGAACAGATCGGCCAGACCGCCCCCAGCCAGATGATCCTGCCCGGCCGCCGGTTTTTCGATCCCGCCGCCGCGGCGGTGATCGAGATGCGGCGCGATCTGCTGTGGTCAAAGGCGAATGCGCCGCGCATGGCGCAGGTGCTGCGGGCGGTGGCGTACCGGCCCGACGAGATCTTCCGCTCCGAAGTGACGGCGTTGCGGCTGCGCGACGTGATCGACCGGCTTGAAATCCACGCCCGCTACGGCCTGAGCGACGACGTGCAGGAGGACCTGGCGGAGGACATGTGGAATCTGGCGATCGAGCTGGAGGAAGGGGTGCTGGCCGACGCGCTGGAGCGGATGCGCCGCGCGCAGGACCGGCTGAACGAGGCGATCAAGAACGGCGCCAGCAAAGAAGAAATCGCGGAACTGATGGACGAGTTGCGGCGCGCGACCGAGGAATACCTGCAGCAGTTGCAGCGCCAGCAGGCCCAGCAGAACGAACAGAACGGCGACCAGCAGCAACAGGGCCAGCAGGGCGAGACCATGCAGATGACGCAGGACGACCTGCAGCGCATGATGGACCGCATTCAGGAACTGATGGAGCAGGGGCGCATGGCCGAGGCCGAGGAGGCGCTGCGCCAGCTTCAGGAGATGATGGAGAACATGCGCGTGACCGAAGGCCAGCAGGGTCAGGGCGGTCAATCTCCGGGAGAGCAGGCGATGGAAGGCCTGTCGGAGACCTTGCGCGAACAGCAGGGCCTGAGCGATCAGGCCTTCCGCGATCTGCAGGAGCAGTTCAATCCGGGCGCACAGGCGGGCGAGAGCCAGGGCAACGAGGGCCGCAATGGCGGTCAGGGCCGGGGCGAAAGCCACGAGGGCCAGAACGGACAGGGCCAAGGTCAGGATCAGCAGCAGCAGGGTCAGAACGGTCAGCCGGGCGATCAGGCCCAGCCGGGGCAGGGCCAGCAGGAAGGTCTGGCGCAACGCCAGCAGGCCCTGCGCGATGAGCTGCGCCGCCAGCAGCAGAACCTGCCGGGGCAGGGCACGCCCGAGGGCCGCGCCGCCCGTGACGCGTTGGACCGGGCCGGCGAGGCGATGGACAACGCCGAGGACGCGCTGCGCAACAATGACCTGGCCGAGGCGATCGACAACCAGTCGCAGGCGATGGAGGCCCTGCGCGAGGGGATGCGGTCGCTGGGCGAGGCGATGGCCCAGCAGGAGCGCCAGCAGCAACCCGGTCAGGGCAACACCGAACAGGGCGGCCGCGCCAACCGCGACCCGCTGGGCCGCGAGGGGGAAAGTGCCGAAGGGGGCCTGTCGGAAGGCGGCCGCATCGGCGAGGGTCCGGATGCCCGCGACGAGGCCCGCCGCCTGCTGGACGAGATCCGCCGCCGGTCGGGCGAGACCGAGCGGCCCGAGGCGGAGCGGGATTATCTCAACCGCCTGCTGGACCGCTTCTGAGCGTCCCGGCCGGCGGCACGCCTGTGTCGATTAAGATTGAAGGTCCGGCTGCGCTCAAGCGGAGGATTGATCCGCCAGCGTATCCAGCCAGATCAGGAGATCCTGTATCTGGCCATCGAGCCAGAGCCGAAGCTGGTCGACCGCACCGACGTAGCTGCTGAGGTACGGATCGACCTGCGGCACCGCGCGGGCGATCTGGGGGGCAAAGACATAGAGACAGGCCAGCAGGGCCGCGAGCACGATCACCAGCATGAAGCCGCGCCCGAACCCGGCGCCACGCGCCGCCACGGGCAGGTCGTCTTCTCTCTGCGCGATCTGCGGACCGCTGCGGTCGTCATCGCTGCGCAGGGTCGAATTGATTTCCTCGATGTCGGGCAGGAGTTCCCGGCGCGAGGTCACGGCGGCGGCGCGCGCCTCCGCCTCGGTCAGCGGTTCGGGTTCGCCGCGCATCCGTGCCATGCGGCGACGCGCCTCGAGGGCGCGACGCTCCCGGTCGTCCTCGGGGGCCACGTCGAGCCCGAGATCGGGCTGGCTTTCGAGCGGCTGAGCCTGCTCCTGCCGGCGCTTGCGCGCCTCGTGCTCGGCTTCTGCTTCCTGCCGCAGGATGTCCGCGACAGCGGGGTCGAGCTGCCGCCGCGCGGGTTCCGGTGCCGGGCGGGACGGCGGTGGCGGGGGGCGGTTTCCTCGTCGGGGGCGGGTGCCTCGGGCGGCGGCACCGCCGCGTCGTCCTCCGCCTCTTCGGTCGGTGCATGATCGGGATGGTGCTGGAACCATGTCTGACCGCAATTGGAACACTGCACATCACGTCCGGCGTCCGGAATGACTTCGTCGGGCACTTCGTACTGTGCATCGCAGTTCGGACAGGTCAGCCGCATTGATGTTCCCGCTGCTCTCGCTGGCCCCTTTTGCGGGCCGTTAACCATTTCGGGCCAGCATAGTGCAAGATTTGCGCAGGAAAAGTGCTATCTCGACGGGAAGTCCGGATGTGGTGCATTGAATCCCCTGCGGTGCTAAGGCACAACAGGTCAACGAAATCCGGGGTACAGGCGTGATCGAGCTGGAAAATGTGGCCTACAGCTACGGCGGGGGCGAATTGCTGTCTGACATCACGCTGAAGCTGGCGCCCGGTTCCTTCCATTTCCTGACCGGGCCCTCCGGCGCGGGCAAGACCACGCTGATGAAGCTGTGCTACGGGGCGCTGATGCCCACTGCGGGGCACGTGCATCTTTTCGGAAACGACGTGCGTGGCATGGGGCGCGACGACATCGCCATGGTGCGGCGCCGGGTGGGCGTGGTGCATCAGGACGTGCAGTTTCTCGACCATCTGGACGTGTTGGAGAACGTCAGGCTGCCGCTGATCGTGTCGGGTCGCAGCGCCGCCGCGGCCAGCGAGGATCTGGCGGAACTGATGTCCTGGGTCGGGCTGACGAACCGGGCGGATGCCCTGCCTCCCGAACTGTCGGGCGGGGAACGCCAGCGTGCCGCGCTCGCCCGCGCGGTCATCATGTCGCCGGACGTGGTGCTGGCGGACGAACCCACCGGCAACATCGACTGGGACATGTCGCAGCGCCTGCTTCGCCTGCTGATCGAGCTGAACAGGATGGGCAAGACCGTGCTGATCGCCACCCACGACCTTGGCCTGATCCGGGCCACCAAGGCGCATGTTCAGGCCCGTGTCCTGCGCATCGCCAACCGGCGGATCCAGCTGGCGGGAGCGGACCTGTGAAGTTGGGCCGTCCGAACCTGCGCGCCCTTGCCTCCGGTGACCGGCAGGCGGACCGCGTGGTCCCGCCCTCTGGCTTTACCGCGCAACTGACCCTTTTTGCCGCGGGGGCGATGGCCTTTCTCGCCGTCTTCGCCCTCGCGCTGTCGCTTGCCGCGGGGCGGCTGGCGGACCGCTGGGGATCGGAACTGGCGCGGACGGCCACCGTGCGCATCGTCGCGCCGCTCGACCAGCGTGCCGCCCAGACCGATGCGGCGCTGCGCATCCTCGAGACCACCAAGGGGGTCGAAACCGCCCGCGCGCTCACGGATGCCGAGCAGCAGGCGCTGCTGGCGCCGTGGTTCGGCCCGGACCTCGCGCTCGATGCGCTGCCGGTGCCGCGCCTGATCGAGGTGATCGAGGACAGCGGCGGCATGGATGCCGCCGGCCTGCGGCTGCGGCTCGCCGCCGAGGTGCCGGGCGCCGTTCTGGACGACCACGGACGCTGGCGCGAACCGCTGGTGCGCGCGGCCACGCGGCTGCGGCTGATCGGCTGGGTCTCCATCGGGCTCATCGCCGCCGCCGTCGCCGCCATGATCACGCTGGCCGCCCAGGCGGCGCTGGCCGCCAATGCGCAGGTCATCGCGGTGCTGCGCCTCGTGGGGGCCACCGACGACTACATCGCGCAGGCCTTTGTCCGCCGGTTCACGCTGCGCGCCCTGTCAGGCGCGGCGGTCGGGACCGTGGTGGGGCTGGTCGCCGTCCTGCTGTTGCCCGCCGCCTCGGAAACCGGCGGTTTCCTGACCGGGCTGGGCTTTCGGGGACTGCACTGGCTGCTGCCTTTCCTGATCCCGCCGCTGGCCGGCGCCGTGGCCTTCGTGGCGACCCGGGCGGCGGCGCGGCGCACCCTGGGGGGATTGTCCTGATGCTGCAATGGATCCGCTCACTCGTCTACATCGTCCAGGTCACGGTCGCGATGCCCGTGATCGGTCTGGCCTTTGCCCCTTGGGCGATGTTTTCCAAGCGGGGCGCCTATACCGCCTGCAAGACCTACGCCGCGTGGTGCATGTGGTCGGCGCGTTGGCTGATCGGCCTGCGCTGCGAGGTCCGGGGCGAGGTGCCCACCGACGAGGTGCTGATCGCGGCCAAGCACCAGTCGTTCCTCGACATCATCATGATCTTCCACGCGCTGCCGCGCGCCAAGTTCATCATGAAGCGCGAGATCCTCTGGACCCCGGTGATCGGCCAGTACACCAAGCGCATGCAGATGATCGCCGTGGACAGGGGCAAGCGGGGCAAGGCCATCGCCAAGATGCTGGCGGACGTGGAGGCGGGCAAGATCGAGCCCGGCCAGATCGTGATCTATTCGCAAGGTACCCGCGTGCCCCCCGGCAAACGCATCCCTTACAAGGTGGGCAGCGCCGCGCTTTACGAGCAGTTGCAGCAGACCTGTGTGCCGGCGGCGACCAACGCGGGCTATTTCTGGCCGCGCCGGGGGCTGTACCGCCGTCCCGGCGTCGCGGTGGTCGAATTCCTCGACCCGATCCCGCCGGGGCTGAGCCGGGCCGAATTCATGCAACGGCTGGAAGAGGTCGTGGAGCGCCGCTCGGACGCGCTCCTGCAGGAGGCGGGCTGGCATGCGCAGGATTGACGACATCGCCGCGCTCGAGGCGCTGTACGGCACGCCCGGCGCGCCCGCGCTGCGCAAGGTGGCCGACCGGCTGACGCCGCTCTACCGCGACTGGATCATGGCGTCGAAGCTGTGCATCCTGTCCACCGTCGGCCCCGACGGCACCGACGGCAGCCCGCGCGGCGACGAGGGCCCGGTCGTGCTGGAACTGGACCAGCGGACGCTGGCCCTGCCGGACTGGCGCGGCAACAACCGGCTGGATTCGCTGCGCAACATCGTGGTGGATGGCCGCGTGTCGCTGATGTTTCTCGTGCCGGGGTCGAACAACGTGGTGCGGGTGAACGGCACCGCCATCCTGACCGACGACGCCGACCTGCGCGCGCGCTTCGCCAAGGGGGGCCGCCAGCCCGCCACGGTGATCGTGGTGACGATCGCCGAAGTCTACATCCAGTGCGCCCGCGCCCTGATGCGTGCGGGCACATGGGCGGGTGCCGACGACAGCGCCGGGCTTCCCAGCGCGGGCGATATCCTGGCGGAAATGACAAGCGGAGCCGAGGGCGGCGCGCCCTACGACGACGCTTGGGGCCCACGGGCCGCCAAGACGATGTGGTAAGGTCTGCGCCCTGATGGGATGCGCCCGGATCGCACCATGCCGGATCGTCAGGCGCCGGATTTTACCCCTTCAAGAAGAACCTCGTCGAGTTCCTTACCGTGCAGCACCGATATGTCACCGGTGGATTCGAGCACGACGGCGCGAACTTCGCCGAGGTGCAGCACATTTGCCTCGCGCAGTTTGCCGATGACGTCACTGCGGGTCGTGCGCGTGCGGGTGAGCGCGTCTTCCAGAAACTGACCGTCCCGCATCAACAAGGCCGGCCTGTTGCCGATTACGCCCTCGAAGTCGTTTCGGCGGGACCGCAGACGAGACACCGCGTACTGGATCCCGAGCAGGGCGGCGATGGCGATCAGCGCCTGCGACAACCCGCTCCAGTCCGTGGCCTGCACCGATCCTGCGAGAAGCGACCCGATGGCAACCGTGGTCACGAAATCGAAGGATGTCATCTTGGAGAAGGCGCGCAAGCCGATCACGCGCACGCAGATCACGACCCATGCAAGGCCGATGAGGGCAAGGACGGTGCCGCGCAGAAGGACGTCGAGAGCGGTAATATCGGTGAACATGCGTGTGCTTTCTAGTGCTTGGCGCGTTGGTAGAAAAGATGTGCGAGCGACAGGATCAGAACGAAGGACACCCCACCGAGGTAGCGTTCGTAAATGCCGTCGATCCCCGTCGGCAATAGAAAGAAGACGGGCGCCGAGAGAACCCAGACGATACCGATACCTATCAATATCCTGCGGTAACGGGGGCTGGCCCGTGCCGCGCCGCGCGCCAGCGCGAAACAGGCGACGGTCATCGTGACACCCAGGCCATAGACCAGGTAGGTGTGGATTACCCAGCCTTCATTGTCGTTGTCGCCGTATTCGTTCCGCGCCCCGATGAGAAACACAAGGAGCCCGAACACCGTGAGCGCGATGATCCCGACGCTCCAGTCCCATGCGCCAAGATGGACATGGGCTGCCGACAGGGCCAGACCGATCAGGGCGGCGGAAAAGGTGTAGAGACCGATATCGACGATGAACTCGTAGCGTCCCGCCCCGAGGTCGCTGATGGTTTCGGCGATCCAGTCATGGTCGGGAACCACGAAATCCGCGACTAGGATGGAGCATGCCAGCGTGGCGCAGCCAAAGACGGCAAGCAGGCTGAGGAAAATGAGAAGGAGCGGCTGCTCGGCGACCTCGGCGCGCATCTGACGATCGGTTTCGGCGGTCGGGGGCATCCGGGGGCTTCCTGCTCTGGGTATGGACAACACATAGCCCGGGATTGGAAATTGGAAATGTCCGGCTCGGCCATGTGCGGGACCATCAGGCGGCGCATGGTATCCCCGCAGGCCAGCGCGGCTTGGAGGTAGGTGGCAAGATCCGGGGCTGCACCGGCCGCCTGCCTTTTCCGCATGATGCCGTTGGAGATGCGATCCGGCTTGCGCTAGGCTTGGGTCAGGCCGCGCAGCAACGAATGAGACGGATCATGCCGGACAGCGTCAAGGGCCCCGCTTCGTACTTCCCCTCGATCGAGAAGACCTACGGGCAACCGGTCCAGTATTGGCTCGATCTCATCGCGTCGCGACCCGAGGAGAAGCACATGCAGACCGTTGCTTGGCTCAAGTCGGAGCATGGTTTGGGCCACGGTCATGCGAACGCGCTCGTCGCCCATCAACGGGCCGTGAAGCGCTAGCGACGGCGACCGGGCCCTCGGGCCCTGCCTGCCGTCCCCCTGCGTGGACCGGACCACGCCCCCTCTTGTACCGCGTACCGGACGGCAGCGCGGCCTACATGTGGATCGGGCCATCCCCGCAGGCCAGCGCCGCTTCGCGGACCGCTTCGGAATAGGTGGGATGCGCGTGGCAGGTCATGGCCAGATCCTGCGCCGAGGCGCCGAATTCCATCGCCACGCAGATCTCGTGGATCAGGTCGCCCGCGGACGGGCCGATGATATGCGCGCCGAGGATACGGTCGGTTTCCTTGTCGGCAATGATCTTGACGAAACCGTCGCCCGAGAAGTTGGCCTTGGCCCGTGCGTTGCCCATGAAGGAGAACTTGCCGACCTTGTAGGCGCGGCCCGCTTCCTTGAGCGTCGCCTCGGTTTCGCCCACCGACGCGACCTCGGGGTGGGTGTAGATCACGCCGGGGATCACGCCGTAGTTGACGTGGCCATGCTTGCCCGCGATCACCTCGGCGACGGCCATGCCTTCGTCTTCGGCCTTGTGGGCCAGCATCGGGCCTTCGATCACGTCGCCGATGGCATAGATGCCCTTGACGTCGGTTTCCCATTCCTTGGTGACGGCGATCTGGCCGCGCTTGGTCAGCCGGATGCCGAGATCGTCCAGCCCCACGCCCTCGTGGTAGGGTTTGCGCCCGGTGGCGACCAGCACGACGTCGGCGTCGATGGCATTCTCGCTGTCATCCTTGCGCAGCTTGTAATGCACCTTGGCCTTCGTCTTGGTGGCTTCCACCTTCTGCACGGCAGCGCCCATGATGAAATCCAGCCCCTGCTTCTTCAGCATCCGCTGGAAGGTCTTCTGCACCTCGGGGTCCATACCCGGCGTGATCGCGTCGAGGAATTCGACCACCGTGACCTCCGAGCCCAGCCGGGAATAGACGCTGCCCAGTTCGAGGCCGATCACGCCCGCGCCGATCACCACCATCTTCTTGGGCACCTTGCCCAGTTCCAGCGCGCCGGTGGAGGTCACGACGACCTTTTCATCCACCTCGACGCCGGGCAGGGATGACGGCTCGGACCCGGTGGCGATGATGATGTTCCTGGCCTCGTGCACCTCGTCGCCGACCTTGACCTTGCCGGCCTCGGGGATGCTGCCCCAGCCCTTGAGCCAGTCGATCTTGTTCTTCTTGAACAGGAATTCGATGCCCTTGGTGTTGGTCTCGATCGTGCTGTCCTTGTAGGTCAGCATCTGTTTCCAGTCGACGGAGGGCGACTTGCCCTTCAGCCCCATCTCGGCGAAGTTGTGTTCGGCCTCGTGCAGCATGTGGGAGGCATGCAGCAACGCCTTGGACGGGATGCAGCCGACGTTGAGACAGGTGCCGCCCAGTGTCTCGCGCCCCTCGACGCAGGCGGTCTTGAGACCCAGTTGCGCGCAGCGGATCGCGGCGACATAGCCGCCGGGGCCGGAGCCGATAACGATGACATCATAGCTGGACATGGGAGTCTCCTTGCCTTGGGTGTTGAGCGTGTCGGAAGCGAGGGTAGGGGGGCCAGCCCCCCGGCGCAAGCGCCGCCCCCCGGTGTATTTGCGCGAACAATGAACTCAGAAGAGCGCTGTCAGCAGCATCAGCAGGGTTGCGAGAAAGCCGACGAACCAGATCAGCGACCGCCAGGGCCGCCAGCCCAGCGCGTAGGCGGGCACGTAGACCAGCCGCGCGCCGAGGTAGACCCAGCCGCAGAGCGCCGTCAGCGCGCTGTTCTGTCCCGACATCTGGATCACGCCCACGGCGATGGCGAACAGGATCAGCCCTTCGAAATGGTTGTCGAAGGCCCGGCCGAGCCGGGCGGTCCGGTCGGACAGCGACTTCGACGGTTCCCGGTCGCGGGCGGACATGGTGTAGCCCGGCCCGAGCTCGCGGTTGGCGGGAACGGCGTAGAGCGCGAACTGGACGTATTGCAGAAGCGCCGCAAGGGTCAGCGCGGTCAGTTCCGGGGTCATCGGGTCTCCAGGAAGTAGGCCGAACTGGAGGTCACGGTGCCGCCGTCGTCGGACGCCAGCGCGTTGGACCGGTCGATCCACTGCTGAGCCTTGTCGCGGTCGTTGACATCGAGCAGGAAGAAGGCGTGGGTGTCGCTGTCGGCGTCCTTCCAGACCTGCAACACGGTCAGGCCCGCGTTGCGCCGTGCCTCGGCGTCATTGTCGAAGGCGGCCTTCCAGTCCGCGAAATCGGTGACGTGCTGGTGAACGATCATCTGCATGGCGGGGCCCTTTCAAAGCGCCTGGAAATAGAGAACGGCCGTGGCGAGGAAGCCCGCCAGCCAGGCCAAGGTGCGCACCGCCGGCACGCCGAGCGCGTAGACCGGCAGGTAGATGATGCGCGCGATCATGAAGACCTGTGCGGCCAGCAGGGTGGTCGGGTTGGTCTGTTCCGTGACCACGAGGATCAGCACGGCCGGCGCGAAGAGCGTCATGGCGACGACGGAATTGTTCAGCGCCCGTTCGATGCGCGCGACCATGCCCGTGGTGCCGCGATTGTCGTCGCGGGCGGACATCAGGTAACCCATGGAAAGCTGGGTCATCGCGCCCAGCACCTGCAGCAGGATGGTGATCATGACCAGAAGGCCATAGGCGATGAGGATGGTAATTTCGGTCATGGCGTCCAGATCCTAGCGTGGGGGCGGCGGCCCGTGGCGGGCCACCGCGGGGGAGTTTACAGGTCCATCAGCAGGCGCCGGGGGTCTTCCAGCGCTTCCTTGACCCGCACGAGGAACGTCACGGCGCCCTTGCCGTCGACGATGCGGTGGTCGTAGCTGAGGGCGAGGTACATCATCGGGCGCACGACGATTTCGCCGTTCACCACCATCGCGCGGTCCTGGATCTTGTGCATGCCCAGGATGCCCGACTGCGGCGGGTTCAGGATGGGCGAGGACATGAGCGAGCCGTAGACGCCGCCGTTTGAGATGGTGAAGGTGCCGCCCTGCATGTCGGCCATCGACAGCTTGCCGTCGCGGGCCTTGGCGCCGAGGCTGTTGATCGTCTTTTCGATCTCGGCAAAGGACATGGCGTCGGCGTTCTTGACCACCGGGACGACAAGGCCGGTCGGCGTGCCCACCGCGATGCCCATGTGGACGTAGTTCTTGTAGACCACGTCGGTCCCGTCGATCTCGGCGTTGACGTCGGGCACCTCGTTCAGCGCGTGGCAGCAGGCCTTGGTGAAGAAGGACATGAAGCCCAGCTTCACCCCGTGCTTCTTCTCGAACAGGGCCTTGTACTCGTCGCGCAGTTCCATGATCGCCGTCATGTCCACCTCGTTGTAGGTGGTGAGCATCGCGGCGGTGTTCTGCGCTTCCTTCAGGCGGCGCGCGATGGTCTGGCGCAGGCGGGTCATCTTGACCCGTTCCTCGCGGGCCGCGTCATCGGCGCTGGAGGGGGCGCGGGGGGCGGATTTGGCTTCCGGCGCCGAGGCGGCGGAACTGCCCGCCGCGATCGCCTTGGCCACGTCTTCCTTCATCACGCGACCGTCGCGCCCGGTGCCCGTGACCGCATCGCGGCTGATGTTGTTCTCGGCCATCGCCTTCTTGGCCGATGGCGCGTCCTCGACATCCTTGCCGCTCTTGCCGTCGGCGGCGGCGGGGGGCGGCGCGCTTTCCTGTGCGGGGGCGGAGGCGGAGGCGCCTTCACCGCCCGAGATCACGGCCAGCTTGCCGTTCGCCTCGACGGTGCTGCCTTCCTCGGCGAGGATCTGGGTCAGGGTGCCGGCGGCGGGCGCGGGCACTTCCACGCTGACCTTGTCGGTTTCCAACTCGCAGAGCATCTCGTCCTGTGCGACGGTGTCGCCCACCTGCTTGAACCATGTGCTGACGGTGGCTTCGGTCACGCTTTCGCCCAGGGTGGGAACCATGACGTCGATGTCGTCGGCGGCGTCGCGGGGCTTCATCTCCTCGGCGCCCGCATCGATGGATTTCGGCGCGTCCTGGGTCCGCTCCGCGCCCGACTCGGCGTCATCGTCCTTGGCGGCTTCCTTGCCCTTGGGTGCGTCCTTGGACCCTTCGTCGCCTTCCGAGATGTTGGCGAGCAGGGCGTCGACGCCCACGGTTTCGCCTTCGTCCGCGACGATCTCGGACAGGGTGCCCGCCACCGGGCTCGGCACTTCGACAGTGACCTTGTCGGTTTCCAGCTCGCAGAGCATTTCGTCCACCGCCACGGTGTCGCCCGGCTTCTTGAACCAGGTCGCGACGGTCGCTTCGGTGACGGATTCGCCCAGGGTGGGCACACGTACTTCGGTCATGGGTTACTTTCCTTCGATGGTCAGCGCTTCGTCAACGAGAGCGGCTTGTTGTGCTTTGTGCTGGCTTGCCAGCCCCGTCGCGGGCGAGGCGGATGTCGCGCGGCCGACGTAGGTGGGGCGGCCGTGTTTCGCGCCGATGCGGCCAAGAACCCATTCGATGTTCGGCTCGATGAAGCTCCACCCGCCCTGGTTCTTGGGTTCTTCCTGACACCAGACCATTTCGGCGTTCTTGAACCGTTCCAGTTCCTTGACCGAAGACTGCGCCGGGAAGGGATAGAACTGTTCGAAACGCAGCAGGTAGATGTCGTCGATGCCGCGGCTGTCGCGTTCTTCCAGCAGGTCGTAGTAGACCTTGCCCGAACACATCACGACCCGCTTGATCTTGTCGTCCGCCACCAGCTGGGTGTCGGAGTTCCCCTTTTCGGCGTCGTCCCACAAGACGCGGTGGAAACTGCTGCCGGTGGTAAAATCCTCGGCCCGGCTGATCGCCAGCTTGTGGCGCAGGAGCGATTTCGGCGTCATCAGCATGAGCGGCTTGCGGTAGCTGCGGTGCAGCTGGCGGCGCAGCAGGTGGAAGTAGTTGGCCGGCGTGGTGCAGTTCGCCACGATCCAGTTGTCGCCGCCGCACATCGTCAGGAACCGTTCGAGCCGCGCGGAGGAGTGTTCGGGCCCTTGCCCTTCGTAGCCGTGCGGCATCAGGCAGACGAGACCGGACATGCGCAGCCATTTGCTCTCGCCCGAGCTGATGAACTGGTCGAACATGATCTGCGCGCCGTTGGCGAAGTCGCCGAACTGGGCTTCCCACAGGGTCAGCGCGTTGGGTTCGGCCAGCGAATAGCCGTATTCGAAACCCAGCACCGCGTATTCGGACAGCATGGAATCGATGACTTCGTATTCCGCCTGACCCTCGCGGATGTGGTTCAGCGGATAGTAGCGGTCCTCGGTCTCCTGGTTGATCAGGGCCGAATGCCGCTGGCTGAAGGTGCCGCGGGCGCTGTCCTGTCCGGCAAGGCGGACCTTGTAGCCCTCGGTCAGGAGGGACCCGAAGGCGATGGCCTCGGCCGTGGCCCAGTCGAAACCTTCGCCGTCGCGGAACATCGCCTGCTTCGCCTCCAGCAGACGGCCCACCGTCTTGTGCAGCGGGAAGTCGTCGGGGACCGTTGTCAGGGCCTTGCCGACGTCGGCAAGGGTGTCCTTGGAGATCGCGGTCTTGCCGCGCTGGTATTTCTTCTCCTTCGACTTGTCGAGGTGCGACCACTTGCCGTCCAGCCAGTCGGCCTTGTTCGGGCGGTAGTCCTTTCCGGCCTCGAATTCCTCGTTCATCTTCTTCTGGAAGTCGGCCTTCATGTCCTCGATCTCGCCCTCGGGGACGAGGCCGTCCTTGACCAGACGGTCGGCATAGAGGCTGAGCGTGGTCTTCTGGCCCTTGATCTTCTTGTACATGATCGGGTTGGTGAACATCGGCTCGTCGCCTTCGTTGTGACCGAAGCGGCGGTAGCAGATCATGTCGATCACCACGTCCTTGTGGAATTTCTGGCGGAATTCCGTCGCCACCTTGGCGGCATGAACGACCGCCTCCGGATCGTCGCCGTTCACGTGGAAGATCGGCGCCTCGACCACCAGCGCGTTGTCGGTGGGATAGGGCGAGGAGCGCGAGAAGTGCGGCGCGGTGGTAAAGCCGATCTGGTTGTTCACCACGATGTGCATGGTCCCGCCGGTCCTGTGCCCGCGCAGCCCCGACAGCGCGAAGCATTCCGCCACCACGCCCTGGCCCGCGAAGGCCGCATCGCCGTGCAGCAGGATCGGCATGACCTTGGTGCGGTCGCTGTCGTTCAGCTGGTCCTGCTTGGCGCGTGCCTTGCCCAGAACCACGGGATTGACCGCCTCGAGGTGGCTGGGGTTCGCGGTCAGGCTCAGGTGCACGGTGTTGCCGTCGAATTCACGGTCGGACGAGGCACCGAGGTGATATTTCACGTCGCCGGATCCGTCCACGTCCTCGGGCTTGAAGCTGCCGCCCTGGAATTCGTTGAAGATCGCCCGGTAGGGTTTCTGCATCACGTTGGCCAGCACCGACAGGCGGCCACGGTGGGGCATGCCGATGACCATCTCCTTGACGCCCAGGGCACCGCCGCGCTTGATGATCTGCTCCATCGCGGGGATCAGGCTTTCGCCGCCGTCGAGGCCGAAGCGCTTGGTGCCCATGTACTTGACGTGCAGGAACTTCTCGAAGCCCTCGGCCTCCACCAGCTTGTTCAGGATCGCCTTGCGTCCGTTCTTGGTAAAGGCGATCTCCTTGCCGTAGCCTTCGATGCGTTCCTTGAGCCACCCGGCCTGTTCGGGGTCGGAGATGTGCATGTACTGCAACGCGAAGGTGCCGCAGTAGGTGCGCTTCACGATATCGACAATCTCGCGCATGCTCGCCACTTCGAGCCCCAGCACGTTGTCGAGAAAGATCGGGCGGTCCATGTCCGCCTCGGTGAACCCGTAGGATTTCGGGTCCAGTTCCGCGTGCTCGCCGGTGTCGCGCATGCCCAGCGGGTCAAGCTCGGCCGCGAGATGGCCCCGGATCCGGTAGGCGCGGATCAGCATGAGCGCGCGGACGGAGTCGAGCACCGCGGCGCGGATCTGCTGGTTCGAGACCTCGACCCCCTTCTCCTGGGCCTTGGCGGCGATCTTGTCGCCCGCGGCGCGGGCTTCGACCGGGTCCGGCCACACGCCCGTCAGCGCGCCGATGTCGTCTCCCGCCGGGGCCGGAGGCCAGTCGCTGCGCGCCCAGGACGGGCCCGCCGCCTCGGCCTTCACGGCCGAGTCTTCGTCGCCCATCGCCTTGAAGAACGCGGCCCATGCCTCGTCCACCGCGGCGGGGTCGTTGGCGTATCGCGCGTACATCTGTTCGAGGTACTCGGCATTCTGACCTTCGAGGAAGGACGACGCCTGGAACTGGTCGTTGGCTGGCTGTTCAGTCATGGGTTTTACTCCTTGGAAGCGCCTCAGCGCGTACACCGGACGAAAAGGATCTTCACGTTGGGTCTGACGTCCTGCATCGCGGCGGACGTCGGGCGGGGTTCGGCGAGGGCCACATCCGCCTGACGCTGGCGATGGCACAGCGTT
Source organism: Sulfitobacter alexandrii (assembly GCF_001886735.1). Classification (NCBI taxonomy): domain Bacteria; kingdom Pseudomonadati; phylum Pseudomonadota; class Alphaproteobacteria; order Rhodobacterales; family Roseobacteraceae; genus Sulfitobacter; species Sulfitobacter alexandrii. The sequence goes on along the minus strand of NZ_CP018076.1, from coordinate 2,799,063 downwards.
TCGGGTGCTGCTGCCAGTTCCTGGGCGTCCGCGACATCCTCGAGATACCAGATCGTGTATTCCGGCGGCTTGGTCCCGAAACCCTTCTGGACGAGATTGACAACGGAGCCTTGCGACATTCCGGTGTATTCCTCGTATTTCTCGGCGGCCTTGCGGTTGCGTTTCTCCCGCGCCGTTTCGGCGGTGACGTCGGCGGCCATCAGCAGGGTGCTGCCCACGAGGGCAACGGCGCCGAGGATCGGGCCGGGCTGTCTGGTCATTGGGACACCTCACGAGGGTTCGGGCCGTAAACATTGGGGCCGGGTTGGCTGGGACGGGTAAGCCACCAGATCACGAGAAACGGAGAGATGAGGGCGACGATCGCCGCCAGCATCAGGACGATGCCGAAGGCGCCGACGAAGATCCCGCCGAGGTCGCCAGCCATCACGTGCCCGAACACGCCCGCGAAGCTGGCGAACATGCCGATCCCCACCAGAACGATCAGCGGGTAGAGCAGGTACAGTCCGGAGCGGCCCGTGTCATGCATCCGGCGCCAGCCCACGGCCAGCGACGGGATCAGGATGGCCAGGCCGAAAACGCTGGCGATGGGGCCGCCGTTGTCCACGGTGACGGTGCCCGGCGCGGTCAGCAGCACGGGGTCGCCGAACAGCGCGCTGTCCACGAACCCCAGCAGCAGGCTGCCCAGAAACCCGAACAGCGCGAAATACCAGTACTCGGGCCGCGGCGCGCGGCCCGAGAATGTGGCATAGCGCCGAAGGCAGGTTCGGACAGCCTGTGCGAAGGTCATCTGCGTCTCCGTCGGCAGCGGGCAATCAGCCCTTTTCGATCGCGGCCTTGACGGCCTCGCCAAGGGTGGCGGGGCTGTCCGCGACGACGATACCGGCCGATTTCATCGCCTCGATCTTGTCCTCGGCGCCGCCCTTGCCACCGGCGACGATGGCGCCGGCGTGGCCCATGCGGCGGCCCGGAGGGGCGGTGCGCCCGGCGATGAAGCCCGCGGTGGGTTTCCAGCGGCCCTTCTTGCGCTCGTCCGCGAGGAATTGCGCGGCCTCTTCCTCGGCGGAGCCGCCGATTTCGCCGATCATGATGATGGATTCGGTCTCATCGTCGGCCAGGAACATTTCCAGCACGTCGATATGTTCGGTCCCCTTGATCGGGTCGCCGCCGATGCCCACGGCGGAGGACTGGCCGTAGCCCAGATCGGTTGTCTGCTTGACCGCCTCGTAGGTCAGCGTGCCCGAGCGGCTGACGACGCCGCAGGTGCCGCGCTTGTGGATATGGCCCGGCATGATGCCGATCTTGCAGGCGTCCGGCGTGATGACGCCGGGGCAGTTCGGCCCGATGAGGCGCGACTTGGACCCTTCGAGCGCGCGGGCGACGCGCATCATGTCGAGCACCGGGATGCCTTCGGTGATGCAGACGATCAGCGGCATTTCGGCGTCGATCGCCTCGAGGATCGAATCCGCGGCGAAGGGCGGCGGCACGTAGATCACCGATGCGTTCGCCTCGGTCACATGCATCGCCTCGTGGACGGAGTTGAACACCGGCAGGTCAAGGTGTGTCTGTCCGCCCTTGCCGGGGGTGACGCCGCCGACCATCTTCGTGCCGTAGGCGATGGCCTGTTCGGTGTGGAAGGTCCCCTGCGACCCGGTAAGGCCCTGACAGATGACTTTGGTGTTTTCGTCTACAAGTACGGCCATGTGCCGCGTCTCCTTCAGTTATTTTCGTTCGTGGTTCAGACCGTCGCGCAGGCGTCAGTCGATGATGGGTCGTGATCCGTCGCCGGGGACAGGGGTGTAGGGCACGGCGGCGGCACAGTCAGGTTCGCCCGCGGCACCACAGCCGACGGTGGTGACCGGGGCGACGGCAACGGGGCCCCGCGCCGGCGCGTAGGTGCCGGGATGGACAGCCTGCGGCCCGGCGCGCACACCGTCGTTGGCAACGTCGTTGCAGGCCGCGAGAAGGGCCGCGCTGGCGATCAGGGCGGCGGTCAGACGTGCTGTCATGGCTGGCTCCGTCGGGATGGTTGCGGTGATGATCCCCCCGGCAGACCGAGCCCGGCGTAAAGACGGTCCACGGCCATGAAGGTGACGGGGGCGGCGGGGGCGTTCCGGGTTCCGACATGCACGACGGCGACGCGGCCGCGCAGCAGTTCGCGCCCTTCGATCAGGGTGGTGCCGCTGGCGGGGCTGTGCGTGTCGGGCAGGGGGATCGGCGTGCCGAAGACAGGCGCCGTGGCCATCTGCGCGCGCAGCGCTTCCATGGCCTCGGCCGTATGGTCGCCGTCAAAGGCCACTTCGCAGCGGCGTTCCACCCCTTCGGGGGCATCGGCCGGGCGCGGCTCGAGGCTGTCGTCCCAGAAGGTCAGGGTGAAGGGCGCGCCATCGGCCTGCATGTTCGTCCGGGCATCGGCCACAGTCTGGCCCGCCTTGAAGCACCAGTCGTTGAACGTGGTGATCGCGATGCGCGCGGGCGTCGACGTGCCCGCGATCGCCCCCGGCGCGGCAAGCCCCGCCAAGAGCGCGATATGGAGGAGGTTTCGCATCAAAACAGGCGGTCCTCGTCCTCGACCAGTTCGTCCAGCGCGCGGACCAGGATCAGCCCCGCGCCCATGATCATCAGCGACCGGGCGATGGAGCCGGTCAAATTCCCCGGCAGCGCGCCCGCCAGCCCGTCACGGGACTTGCGCGCGGCGCGGCGGATGCCGTGGTCATGGCCACGGGAATCGTCGTCGTCGTCGGGCAGGGTCAGCAGATCGGGCTGCCAGCGCCGGATAAGCAGCCCCGCGCCGAGGAGGGCGAGGCCGGAGACGAGGGGGGAGGTGCGCATTTTTTCCTGCATGGTCAACCTTTCTGAATGTTCCGTTGCAAGGAAAATGGCCGAACGGCCCGGAGGTTCCGGTTCCGGCGCCGGGAAGGCGCCTGCCGGAACCCCGAAACCCCCACCGGAGGTTTCGCCGGCCTTATGGCCGGACAGGTCCCTTGCCGGGGCTCCGCCCGTTCGGACCTCGAAACCTCCATCGGAGGTTTCGCCGGCCTTATGGCCGGACAGGTCCTCACCCCTTGACGGCCTTGACGATTTTCTGCGCGCCGTCCTTCAGATCCTCGGCGGCGATCACGTCGACGTCGGAGTTGTTGATGATCTCCTTGCCCTTCTCGACGTTGGTCCCTTCGAGGCGGACGACCAGCGGCACCTTGAGGCCGACTTCTTTGACCGCGGCGATCACGCCCTCGGCGATCACGTCACAGCGCATGATGCCACCGAAGATGTTCACGAGGATGCCTTTGACGTTGGGATCGGAGGTGATGATCTTGAAGGCCTCGGTCACCTTGTCCTTGGTTGCGCCACCGCCCACGTCGAGGAAGTTGGCGGGCTCGGCACCGTAGAGCTTGATGATGTCCATCGTCGCCATCGCCAGACCCGCACCGTTCACCATGCAGCCGATCTCGCCGTCCAGCGCGATGTAGTTGAGGTCGTACTTGGAGGCTTCGAGTTCCTTGGGGTCTTCCTCGGTGGTGTCGCGCAGCTCGGCGATGTCGGCGTGACGGTAGATCGCGTTGCCGTCGAAGCTGAGCTTGGCATCCAGCACCTTGAGATCGCCGCCGTCGGTGACGATCAGCGGGTTGATCTCCAGCATCTCCATGTCCTTTTCAAGGAACGCCTTGTAGAGCAGGCCCATGAGGTTGACGCACTGCTTGACCTGCTTGCCTTCGAGACCGAGGGCAAAGGCGATGCGGCGGCCGTGGAACGGCTGGTAGCCGGTCGCCGGATCGACGGAGAAGCTGAGGATCTTGTCGGGGGTGTTCGCCGCGACTTCCTCGATGTCCATGCCGCCTTCGGTCGAGCAGACGAAGGACACGCGCTGGGTCTGACGGTCGACCAGCAGCGCGAGGTAGAGCTCGGTCTCGATGTCCGAGCCGTCCTCGATGTAGATCCGGTTGACCTGCTTGCCGGCCGGGCCGGTCTGATGGGTCACGAGGGTGCGGCCCAGCATCTTCTTGGCCTGTTCGGCGGCCTCTTCCACGGATTTGGCAAGGCGCACGCCGCCTGCGTCGCCGGCGTCTGCTTCCTTGAACTTGCCCTTGCCGCGGCCGCCCGCGTGAATTTGCGCCTTCACCACCCAGAGCGGGCCATCCATCTCTCCGGCGGCATTCTTGGCGTCCTCTGCCTTGAGGACGACACGGCCATCGGAGACGGGCGCGCCGTAGCTGCGCAGGAGGGCTTTGGCCTGGTATTCGTGGATGTTCATCGCAAATGGATCCCGTTGCTTGTTTCAAGATCGGCGCGCTGCGCGCGAGTCTTATCTGTCGCCAAACACGATTTAGCAGATGGCGGGATATTGAAAGGGCAAAGTGCATTTTGTGATCACGCGCCGAAATGCTGTGATCACAAAAGTGGCGGGATTATGCAAATGTCAATGAAATATGGCCCGATGGCCGCCGCCACTCCTTGAGGAATCGGGAGTGGCGATCCGCGCCGCCGGGTCAGCGCCGCCCGCGCGATCCGTATTCCAGCCAGGCCCGTTGATCCGGTGAAAGCGCGGCATCCATGGCACGGTCATAGGCGGCAAGCTGGGCATCGGTCAGGGTGCCGACCCATTTGCCGCTGCTGCCGCTGTGAAAGAACTCCGCGTCCGATTTCATGAACCCGCTGCCGCCCCCGGGCGCATAGCGCGCGGCGTTGGCCCGCATGTGGTCAAAGCTGGCTGCGCGCAGCAGTTGGTCCATCACCGCGGGCGGATGGGAGATGCCCAGCACCTCCGCCACGCGTGCGAAGGTGCCCGGTGGATCACGGCGCATGTCGGCATAGTGGAACAGGGTCACGTTCGGGCGGTCGGCCAGCGCCAGGGCGGCGGAATAGTGCCTGACGATATGGGCGAGCGGCATGGCATCGCCGTCAAAACCTTCGGGACCGCCATCGAGAAAGCGGCGGAAGGTGGTGCCGTCCTGATCGTCCTCCGGATACCAGAGCGTGAAGAACGGCATCGGCATGTTGCGCAGATGCGTGCGATAGGAGAAATGCGCGTCGAGCGGGTGGCGAAAGACGCAGATGTACTGCACCCGGTCATCCAGTGGCAGCCCGTCCATCGGCGTGTGGCTTTTCAGGCAGCGCCTGTGGTTCATCGCTTCGATCCTGTCGGCGACCTCGGCCATCTCGCGGACGCGGATGTCGACCCAGGGCATGCGCACCGTCGGTTGCGTTTCCAGTTCCGGATCGCCGGAGCAGAGCAGGGCGACGATCGTCTGCATCCAGGTGGTGCCGCATTTCGGCGGGGAGGCCACGATCACGTCGTCGCCGCGCAGGCGTACCATGTCCCAGCGGCGGTTGTCGGTCAAAGGCCCGAGATAGAGTTGTCGGCCAGTCATGTCCGGCGCCTCCTGCAGCATCCGTCACAGGGAAGGTGCTGTGCAGGCGAATTGCAATGAGAAAATGGCGGGCAGCGGCATCCGGCACGATGGGCGGGCTGTCGTTGCGGAATGTGTTGCGTGCAACGCTGCGCCGCGGGTCCTGGCTGGCCCCGCGGCCCGTTTCAGGGCGCTGTGAGCGTCGGCCGGATGACGTTCCGGATGGCCGTGCAGAAATCGTCGAGGAGGGTCGATTCCGTGCTCAGCCGGCGGCGAAACGACCGTGACAGCTCCAGTTGCACGCCCTCGTGGGAACGCGTCCGGTTGCAGATATTGGTTTCGTGAACGCCGGGCAGCCTCTTGTTCGGTTCGGCCTCGAAACCGGCGTTTCGCAGCGATACCGCGATGGCATCGCGCAGACCAATTGCGCGACCGCCCAACCAGATCGTGTCACTCCCGTCGTCCTTGCGTCCGTGAACCGCGATTGCCGTGTCAGACCTGCCGACAAGGTCGAGGGCCTTCGGCTCATCAAAGCGGTGAGAAGTGATGTGGAAGTCGCCATGCGCGCCGGCTTGCAGTGCTTCAAAGATGTACAGGGAAAAGTCGGCGCCCGCGATTGCCTGCGCTATTTCTGCGGTTCCAGGCTCTATCGTGCCACCGTGCGGTGCGAGGATCACGACGGACGAGCCGCGATCCTCGGATCGGATGCAGTAGTCGACTCCCTCCTCCGACGCGGCAGCGAGTTCTTCAAAATTTCTGTAACGATCACCCATCCATCATTGTCCTGCTCGTGGAAAGGGCTGCTGATATGTCGCGGCGGATGCCGGCGGTCATGTGTTCAGCCTGCTCACCTTCTTGGAGATGCGTCCGCCCTTTTTCTCGATCGCCACGATCTCACCGAATTCGATATTCAGCCAGTCCTCCCCCTCTTCGGTCAGGGGTTCGGATGCGAAAATGGCGGAGGTCGCCTCGTTTTCCGGGCACACATCGACCCTGTAGGAGTTCTCGTAATTCTGGAAGTTCTTTCCGATGAGAAGGTACATCGGCTCCAGCAGCATCGAAAGGGACATGTCCTTGTCGCGCAGTTCCTTCCAGTTGCCGGTTACGTCCGTCTCACCCTTGTGGCCGCAGCCGTAATTGACGCCAATGATCCGGTCCTGCGAGACCAGGGCGATCTTCAGCTTTGTCAGCGCGGCAAGATCGAGCTTTTCCATTGCCTCAAGAATGACCTCGAGCAGTTTCTCGAACGCCTGTTTGACGTCTTCGTCGCTGTCACCCTCGAGCAGGGACAGCAGCAATACATACAGGAATTCCGTGTCGGTCGTGCCGCGCATCTGCTTGAGATAGCGATCCTCGCAATGCGCCAGCAGTTCCCTTTGCAGCAGCCGCCAGTTCGGCAAGGCACCGTTCTGGGCGATGATCCAGGGCGTCCCGTCAAAGGAAAAAGGGTGACAGTTTTCATCAACCTGAACAACGCCGGCATCGTAGCTGGACGCGCGCACGTGAGCTAGCAGCGTACTGCCCTGAAGGCTCGGAATGATGCCCTTGGCATTGTCGTCGTAGAAGGCCGCCTTGGGCCTGCGATAGAGCAATGGCTCTTCCGGTTTCAGAAGGTGCTCGCTCCATGCGCCAAATCCCCAGCCCGCCAACTGAAGGTGCGGATGAAGCTCAGGGTCGAGGCTCTGATTGATCAGACTGTTCTCGGGCTCGAGGAGCAGGCTCGCGAGCGGTATTTCAGGCCCGATATAGGCAAAGACGCGGCACATGGGGATCCTGACCTCTCAGTTGACTACAGGCCGGACATGGCCACGACATGACGTGTCCGAATTATTTCAGACATCGCCTTCTGCTCATGGAAGGGTCTCCCAATTGTTGCAGCACCGTGCAACATGGCCTCGAAGCTTCCATTTTCCAGAAAAAGGCCTGCGCCGTTACATCGGCATCAGCGCCCAGTAGTCGAGGTCGAGCAGGACGTCGGGCAGGTACTTGCCATCCTCGCCCTTCAGCCTGAAGGGCTCGCCCCCCTTGGTCGCCACCAGCCGCAGGCGGATCGCCCCGACGCCGGGGGCGGAGGTCTCGGCCTTGTCCAGCACCTCTGACCAGGCGCGGATCGTGTCGCCGGCGAGGCAGGGGTTGGCATGTGCGCCGCCGTTCAGGCCGACGACCATCTGCGCGTTGGCAAGGCCGTTGAAGGACAAGGCCCGCGCCATGGAGATCACGTGGCCGCCATAGATCAGGCGGCTGCCGTCCGGGCGGGCGGAGGTGTCGAAATGCACCTTGGCGGTGTTTTGCCACAGGCGGGTGGCCATCATGTGTTCGGCTTCTTCGACGGTGACGCCGTCGACGTGGTCGATCCGTTCGCCGACCTCGTAGTCGCCCCAGCGATACGGCTCCCCCGCCAGCGTGAAATCGTAGTCGGTGAAGTCGAGCCCTTGGGGAATCACGAGGTCGGAGGCCGCCACCGCCTCGGGCAATTCGGGCACCACGGTGTCCGGGGCGGGTGCATCGGTGTCATGCTTGCGCACCATCACCCAGCGCACGTATTCCAGCACAGGTTCGTCATGCTGGTTCAGCCCGGTGGTGCGCACATAGACCACGCCGGTCTTGCCGTTGGAGTTCTGCTTGAGCCCGATCACCTCGGATTCGCTGCGCAGCGTGTCGCCGGGCCAGACCGGGGCGAGCCAGCGGCCCTGCGCGTAGCCGAGGTTGGCCACGGCGTTCAGCGACACGTCCGGCACGGTTTTCCCAAAGACCACGTGAAAGGCGATCATGTCGTCGAGCGGGCTGAACGGCAGGCCGCAGCCTTGGGCGAACTGGTCGGAGGAATACAGCGCGTGCCGTGCCGGGTAGAGCATGTGGTAGAGCGCCCGTTCGCCCATCTTGACGGTTCGGGGCACCGCGTGGCGAATGGTTTCGCCCACGGTGTAATCCTCGAAGAAGCGGCCCGCGTTGGTCTTGGCCATCAGTGGTCCCCCAGCTTGGTGTCGGGCGTATAGGTGCCTTCGACCTCCTTCACCACCGACTGACCGCAGCGCATGACCCCGGCGGCGTGATCCCATGTCTGGGTGGGCGAGCCGTAAAGCTCCCAGCCCTTGTTCAGGGCATCGGTGACCTTGTGGCAGAAGGCGGACGTGTCCTCTTCGGACAGGAAGCGGTAGAGTTTCATGCAGGCTCCGTCAGGGTTCAGGCGGGGAAGGGCGAGACGCCCAGCCATGTGTGGATGCCGACGACAACGGCAAAGATCACGGCGGTGATGACCACGAGCCGGATGTAGGTCGCGCGCCCCGCGTGGGGCGGCGGTGTCCAGTCGGGTTCGGCGCGGTTGATCAGGATGACGCTTACCACGGCCCAGGCCAGCAGCCCGCCGAACAGGATGATCGACGCGAGGTCGCCGTTCACCAGCAGGTGCGCCACGGCCCATGTCTTGACCGCCAGAAGCTGGGGGTGACGGGTCTTGTTGGCGGGCCAGGCCTTGGCTCCCTTGGCGGCGGAAGAGCCGTAGATCCAGAAGGCCAGCACCATCAGCAGGTTGTTCACATGCGTCAGGAAGGCCGGCGGGTCCCAGACCGGGATGAAGTCCGCAGCGCGGTAGCCGACGATCATCAGGATCACGCCCGCGACCACCAGCAGGGCCACGAGGCCCTTGCCCGCGTTGCCCATCCGGGCGCGGGCGTCGGGGGCGAGGCGTTTGAAATAATGTGCGCCCACCCAGAGGATGAGGCCGAGGATCAGAAGGAACATGGCGCTACTCCGCGCTGAGGGCTGCGATTGCGTCCAGTTTTGCCAGTGTTTCGCGGGCAGTTGCAACATGCAGGTTCTCGACGATCTTGCCGTCCACGACCGCGACGCTCTGACCCGAGGCGATGACCTCTTCGTAGGCCGCGATCTGGCGGCGGGCGAGATCGGCCTCTTCCTCGGTCGGCGAGAAGGCCTCGTTCGCGACATCGAGCTGCGCGGGATGGATCAGCGTCTTGCCGTCGAAACCCATGTCGCGGCCCTGTGCACATTCGGCGCGCAGCCCGTCGTCGTCCTTGAAGGCGTTGTAGACCCCGTCGATGATGGCGCATTCATGCGCCTTGGCGGCGAGGACGCACAGCCCGAGGCCGGTCATCAGCGGCAGACGGTCCTGCCGGAAGCGGGTCTGAAGATCCTTGGCCAGATCGTTGGTGCCCATGACCATCGCCTGAAGCGACCGGTGCGCCGCGATGGCGGGGGCGTTCAGCATCGCGCCGGGCGTCTCCATCATGGCCCACAGCGGGATGTCGCCCACGATCTCCGCCAGCGCCTCCAGATGGGCGGGGCTGCCGACCTTGGGCAGCAGGATCGCGTCCGCGTCCATGTTTCGGACGGCCTCCGCATCAGCGCGGCCCCATTCGGTGTCCAGGGCGTTGATGCGGATCACCTTGAGCCGCGCGCCGTAGCCCCCTTCGCCGAGCGCCGCGGCAAGGGTGTCGCGGGCGGCCGATTTCTCGTCCGGGCTCACCGCGTCTTCAAGGTCGAAGATGATCGCGTCGCAGGGCAGGCCCCGCGCCTTGTCCAATGCACGGGGTTTCGATCCGGGAATGTAGAGAACGGAACGCAGCGGGCGGGTGATCTTGGACATGGGGCCTCCGATGGGTTGGCGCGCAGGTCGGGTCGCGCAGTCATATTGTTGCGTGCAGATGCCCATTTTTGTTTGAATAGTTCAAGGGAAAACCTGCCGCAGTGCAGCGATTAGTGCCGCGCGCGGGGCCGCACGGCGTATTAACCAGTATTTCAGTCCTTTGTCTTCATCCTTTGCGCGTCGCCTTGGCCGCAGCGTCGGGCGTTCAGCACCCAAACCCGGCTCACCCGGATCACGCCGGGCGCGGCCTCTGGAAGGAAGGCAGACGATGGATCGCAGGATGAAACTCTTCAACATGGCGGCCCTGACCGCAGGGGCCGTCATCTATCTGGCGGCGGCGACGGACGTGGCGGCGCAAAACGCGCGGAATTGCGGCCCGCGCGACATCGTGGTGGCGCGGCTGGCCGAGGGATACGGCGAAACCCGCCAGTCCGTCGGATTGGGGGCCAACAACGCGGTGGTCGAGGTTTTCGCGTCCGGCGAAACCGGAAGCTGGACGATCACCGTGACGGTGCCCGGTGGCCTGACCTGTCTCGTCGCGTCGGGACAGGCATTCGAAACGGTGGTCGAAGCATTGCCCGCCCGGGGCGAGGACGCCTGAGAGACCTTCTTTCCCTTGGCTCCCGCGGGGGAAACCGGATGGCCGCCTCTCAGGTCAGGCCATCCCAGATCAGCTTGGCCCCCGTGATCGAAAGCAGCACGTAGGTCAGGCCGAAGAACACCCTTTCCGACACGAGGTGATGCGCCCGCACACCGGCCCATGTGCCCAGCAGCGCAAAGGGCGCAAGCGCGAGGTTCGCGGTAAAGGTCTGCGCGGTGAACATGCCCAGAACCGCGTAAGGCACGAACTTGATGATGTTGAGCGCCCAGAAGACGAGCACGGTGGTCGCCTGGAACTGGGTCTTGGTCAGGCCGCGCGTCAGCAGGAACACCGCCGCGGGCGGGCCTCCCGCATGGCTGACGAAGGTGGTGAACCCCACGACTCCCCCAAGGCCGAGGCCGGCGCGGTCGGACAGCCGCAGCCGGCGCAGCCGCAGCCACCCCCTTGCAAGGCTGATCTGCCAGACCACGAAGGCGACGGATACGCCGCCGATCAGCAGGCGGAACAGGTCCGGTGACGCGACCCGGTAGAGCGCCGCACCCAGCGCGATGCCGGGCAGCGCGCCCAGAATCAGCAGCCGGGCGTCCGGCGCGCTCCATTTCCGCCAGTAGGGGCGCAGCGAACTGACGTCGATCAGCATGAGCAGCGGCAACATCACCCCGAGCGCGAGGCCCGGCTCCACCACCAGTGCGAGGATGCTGGCCGCGGCAAATGCCGCCCCGGACCCGAACCCGGCCTTGGAAACCCCGGCAAAGAAAACGGCCGGTCCGGCGACCAGAAAGAAGGTCAAATCCAGCATGCATGTGTCATAGATTATAACCGGTCGAAGATAATCACTTTTTCGTGGAACAAGCTGAGCAGGTCCGTGTTCGTTCATCAAGCGGTGCGAGCCACCGTAGACACACGAAGGAGGACTATTAATGAAACGCTTTCTGAGCACAACGGCTGTTGTCGTCGCCCTTTCCACAGGTGCCTATGCCCAGTCGAATACCGCGAACATGGACATGAACGCAGTCGAATTTCAGCAAGGTGATTTTTACGCCAGCGACCTGATCGGCATGCGCGTCTACAACAGCGAGAACGAAGTCGACGCATCCCAGGCCGTGGCCGACGGTGCGGAAACCGAATGGGACGACATCGGCGAGATCAACGACATCATCGTGGCCAAGGACGGTAGCGTCCGCGCCGTGATCCTCGGTGTCGGTGGCTTCCTCGGCATCGGCGAACGCGATGTCGCGATTTCCATGGATGACATCTCCGTGCTGTCCGAAGACGGCGACATGGGTGACCGTTTCCTCGTCGTTTCCACCACCAAGGAAGCGCTGGAAAGCTTGCCCGAATTCGATCGCGACATGAACGATGACGCGATGAACGGCGACACGATGGAGCAGAACGCGGAAGCCACGGCCGAGAACGCCGAGCAGACCGCTGAAAATGCTGCCGAGAACACCGAGCAGATGGCCGAGAACGCTGCTGAGGAGACCGAGCAGATGGCAGAGAACGCCGCTGCCGAGACCGAGCAGGCTGCCGAGAACACCGAGCAGATGGCCGAAAACGCTGCCGAAGAGACCGAGCAGGCCGCTGAAAACGCTGCCGCGGAAACCGAACAGGCCGCCGAGAACGCCGCTCAGGAAACCGAGCAGATGGCCGACAACGCGACCAACGAGATGACCCGCCCGAACTACGAGGTCGAAGGCTACCAGAACGCCGAGATGGCCGAAGTGGAGCAACTTACCTCGGAAGAGATCAACGGGTCCTATGTCTACGGTGCGAATGACGAAACCGTCGGCGAAATCGACAACCTGATGGTTGGCGACGACGGCAAGCTGACCGGCGCCGTGATCAACGTCGGTGGCTTCCTCGGGATTGGCGAAAAGCCGGTTCTGGTTGAATTCGACAAGATTCAAGTGATGAAGAATGCCGATGGCTCCGACTACCGGTTCTACATTGACAGCACCGAAGAGCGTCTCGAAGCACTGCCCGAGTACGAAGACTAAGCATCAGAAACGTGACCGCCTGGTCGGTCATGTGCTTTCGGAAGGCCGCCCCCCTGGGGTGGCCTTTCATCGTTCTGGCCGGTGCGATTGACCTCCCTCCGGGTGACGGTGCCCCAAGCGCGAACTTGCAGGGTGCGCCGCATTTCGCTATGCCGCACCGCAACGCAACCCAGACGGAGAACTTACCATGGCCAGACCCAAGATCGCGCTGATCGGCGCGGGGCAAATCGGCGGTACACTTGCGCATCTTGCGGCGCTGAAGGAACTGGGCGACGTCGTCCTTTTCGACATTTCCGAAGGCGTGCCGGAAGGCAAGGCACTGGACATCGCGGAATCGGGCCCGGCGGGCAAGTTCGACGCGGCCCTGTCGGGCACGCAGGATTACGCCGACATCGCGGGCGCGGACGTCTGCATCGTGACGGCCGGTGTGCCGCGCAAGCCCGGCATGAGCCGCGACGACCTTCTGGGCATCAACCTCAAGGTCATGAAATCCGTGGGCGAGGGCATCGCCCAGCACGCACCTGACGCTTTCGTCATCTGCATCACCAACCCGCTCGACGCGATGGTCTGGGCCCTGCGCGAATTCTCCGGCCTGCCCCACGAAAAGGTCTGCGGCATGGCCGGCGTGCTCGATTCGGGCCGCTTCCGCCACTTCCTCGCGACCGAGTTCAACGTGTCCATGAAAGACGTCACCGCCTTCGTGCTGGGTGGCCACGGCGACACCATGGTGCCGCTGGTGCGCTATTCCACCGTTGCCGGCATCCCGCTGCCCGATCTGGTCAAGATGGGCTGGACCACGCAGGAAAAGCTGGACGCGATCGTGCAGCGCACCCGTGACGGCGGCGCCGAGATCGTCGGCCTGCTCAAGACCGGCTCGGCCTTCTACGCGCCCGCGACCTCCGCCATCGAGATGGCGGAAAGCTATCTCAAGGACCAGAAGCGTGTGCTGCCCTGCGCGGCCTACGTGGACGGTGCCTATGGCCTCGACGGGTTCTATGTCGGTGTGCCCACCGTGATCGGTGCCGGCGGCGTGGAGCGGATCGTCGAGATTTCCATGAACAAGGACGAGCAGTCCATGTTCGACAATTCGGTCAAGGCCGTGAAGGGGCTGGTGGATGCCTGCAAGGGCATCGACGAAAGCCTGGCCTGAACCCTTCCGGAGACGGACTGAAAGGGCGCGCCTTGCCGGGCGCGCCCTTTTGCTTGGCCCTGTGCAGGACGGTGCCGCCGTTCGCGCTGCGCGGGTTTCAGCCCCGAGTCGGCAAGCTGTGATCACGCAAATAATTCGTGTGATCACAAATATGAATTTTGCTTGAAATTTCGGATTTTTCGGGCAGACCGGGACATAAAACCGCGCCCCGGCGCTGCGTGCCCTCGTGACACTCCTGTAAAAAGCGCTATCACTAGGGCAGCCAACGACCGAATAAAGCCAACCACATCAAAGGACCAGCATATGGCCGATGTAAACCGGGGCAACCGCCCGCTGTCACCGCATCTGACGATCTACCGCCCGCAACTGACCTCGATGACCTCGATCCTGACCCGCATCACCGGCAACGCCATGCTGGTGGCGGCGCTGCTGATCGTCTGGTGGTTTCTCGCGGCAGCAACCAGCGTTGAGTATTTCGACACGGTGAACGGTTTCGTGACCAGCTGGTTCGGCGATCTGATCATGGTTCTGAGCGTTCTGGGCCTGTGGTATCACACGCTGGCCGGCATCCGGCACCTGATCTGGGACAACGGCTATGCGCTGGACGTGCCCACCGCCGAAAAGCTGGGCTGGGCCTGCCTGGGCGGTTCGGTCCTGCTGACGGTGCTGACCGTCATTATCGTTTAAGGAGACCCCGATGGCATACATGACAGACCGCAAACGCGCCGTCGGCCTCGGCTCGGCCAAGTCCGGCACCAAGCATTTCTGGGCGATGAAGGTGAGTTCCGTCGCCCTGCTGATCCTGATCCCGCTGTTCGTTTTCACGTTCGGCTCGGCGCTGGGCGGCACCTACGAGGAAATCCTCGCCTACTACAGCCGCCCGACACCCGCCATCATCGCGGCGCTGACGCTGGTGGTCGGCTTCAAGCACTTCAACGACGGCGTGCAGGTTATGATCGAGGATTACGTCCACGGGATCGCACAGAAGATCGCGCTCATCCTGATGACCTGCCTCAGCTACGGCGCGGCGGCGGTTGGCGTTTTCGCCATCGCGCGCCTGGCGCTCTGATCCATTCATTCCCGAGGGGAGACCGAAAATGGCTGCATATGATTACGAAACCCACGAATACGACGTCGTGGTCGTGGGGGCAGGCGGCGCGGGGCTGCGCGCGACACTGGGCATGGCGGAGCAGGGGCTGCGGACGGCCTGTATCTCCAAGGTGTTCCCGACCCGCTCGCACACCGTGGCCGCGCAGGGCGGCATCGCCGCGTCGCTGTCCAACATGGGCCCCGACAACTGGCAGTGGCACATGTACGACACCGTCAAGGGCTCCGACTGGCTGGGCGACACGGACGCGATGGAATATCTCGCCCGCGAGGCGCCCAAGGCGGTCTACGAACTGGAACACTACGGCGTGCCGTTCAGCCGGACCGAGGAAGGCAAGATCTACCAGCGCCCCTTCGGTGGCCATACCACCGAATTCGGTGAAGGCCCCCCCGTGCAGCGCACCTGTGCCGCCGCCGACCGGACGGGACACGCGATCCTGCATACGCTTTACGGCCAGAGCCTGAAGAACAACGCGGAATTCTACATCGAATATTTCGCCATCGACCTCATCATGTCCGACGACGGCGTTTGCCAAGGCGTGCTGTGCTGGAAGCTTGACGACGGCACGATGCACCTCTTCGCGGCCAAGATGGTCGTGCTGGCGACGGGCGGCTATGGCCGCGCCTATTTCAGCGCGACGTCCGCCCACACCTGCACCGGTGACGGCGGCGGCATGACGGCCCGTGCCGGTCTGCCGCTTCAGGATATGGAGTTCGTGCAGTTCCACCCCACCGGGATCTATGGCGCAGGCTGCCTCATCACGGAGGGCGCGCGCGGGGAAGGGGGCTATCTCACCAACTCCGAAGGCGAGCGCTTCATGGAACGCTACGCGCCGACCTACAAGGATCTCGCCTCGCGGGACGTGGTGTCGCGCTGCATGACCATGGAAATCCGCGAGGGCCGCGGCGTGGGCGAGAACAAGGATCACATCCACCTGCACCTCAACCACCTGCCGCCGGAAACCCTGGACCTGCGCCTGCCGGGCATCAGCGAATCCGCGCGCATCTTCGCCGGGGTGGACCTGACCAAGGAGCCGATCCCGGTGCTGCCGACCGTGCACTACAACATGGGCGGCATCCCCACGAACTACTGGGGCGAGGTGCTGGCACCGACCAAGGACAACCCCGACAACGTGTCACCCGGCCTGATGGCCGTGGGCGAGGCGGGCTGCGCCAGCGTGCACGGGGCGAACCGCCTCGGCTCCAACTCGCTCATCGACCTCGTGGTCTTTGGCCGGGCCGCCGCGATCCGCGCCAAGGAAGTCGTGGACGCGAATGCCCCGGTGCCGACCCCGAACAAGCGGTCGGTCGAGGCCGCGTTCAGCCGGTTCGACGGGCTGCGCTATGCCAACGGCCATGTGCCGACCGCGGAACTGCGGCTCGAGATGCAGAAGACCATGCAGCAGGACGCCGCCGTCTTCCGCACCGACAAGACGCTGGCCGAGGGCGAGGAGAAGATGAAGACCGTGGCGAGCAAGCTGGACGACCTGCACGTGACGGACAAGTCGCTGGTCTGGAACTCCGACCTGATGGAAACGCTCGAGCTGACCAACCTGATGCCCAACGCGGTCGCCACGATCACCGCGGCCGCCGCGCGCAAGGAAAGCCGGGGCGCCCACGCGCACGAGGATTATCCCGACCGCGACGACGAGAACTGGCGCAAGCACAGCCTGATCTGGTTCAAGGGCAACGAGGCCTCGCTCGGTTTCCGGGGCGTGCACCTCAAGCCGCTGACCAGCCACAACGAGGGCGGCATCGACCTCAAGAAGATCGCGCCCAAGGCGCGGGTGTACTGACATGCGCCTTGCGGCTCTTGCCCTGTGCATGGTCGGCCTTGCCGCCTGCACCGAAGTGACCGAGGCGGTCGACAGCACGGCCCGCGCGGGCGCCAAGGGGGTGGTGACGGAAACGCTCGCCACCCGCTTCCCGCAGGTGCCCAAGCAGCTGATCACGCCCTTCACCGACTGCATCATCGACTATGCCGATGCGATGGAGGTGCGCGAATTCGCCCGCGCCGCGGTGGTCGGCGTGGACGAGACCACGGTTTCGGTGGTGCGCAACATCCTCGCGCGGCCCGAGACGCGGACCTGCCTGCAGGCCCGCACGCTCGAAGCCGGTCTGAGCTGAGCCATGAACGCCCTGCCGCATCCTGTCTTCGAGCCGGTCGCGGAATCGCTGACCGTCGAGGCGATGCGCGCGGCATTCCGTGCGGCGGACCGGCCCCTGCGGCAAAAGCTGATGGCGGCCCTGCCGCCCGCGGAGGTGCAGTTCGCCGGCGTCCGCATGTATGTCGATCCGCGCGACAATTACACCGACAGGATGATCTGGTTGAATGGCCAGCCCCCCGAGATGAAGTCGCTGATGGCCCTGACCGAAGTGGTCGAGGGCCGGAATGCCTTCGTCCTCGATATCGGGGCGAATTGCGGGGCCTTTGCCGTGCCGCTGGCGCTGGCGGCGGGCCAAGGCAGCAGGGTGATCGCGTTCGAGCCGAACCCGGTGATGATCGGGCGGCTGGGCCACAATGTGCAGTTGAACGGGCTGGGCCACGTGGTCCGGATCGAAGGCTGTGCGCTGGGGGCGGAGCGCGGCGAGGCGACGTTGAACTTTCACGGCAACAATTTCGGCCAGGCCTCGCTGATGCCGGTCAAGCGGCGGTCCCGCCACGGGGGC
Organism: Sulfitobacter alexandrii; assembly: GCF_001886735.1. Classification (NCBI taxonomy): domain Bacteria; kingdom Pseudomonadati; phylum Pseudomonadota; class Alphaproteobacteria; order Rhodobacterales; family Roseobacteraceae; genus Sulfitobacter; species Sulfitobacter alexandrii. The sequence continues at coordinate 2,781,590 of NZ_CP018076.1, read as the reverse complement.
ACCCTGGTGCCGGTGCGCCCGCTGCGCGATTTCGTGGGCGACGCCGAAGGGCACGCCGTTTCGGTCCTCAAGATCGACGTCGAGGGGGCGGAGCCCCTCGTGCTGGGGCCGCTGCTGGACGCCGCGGGCTGGCTGCCCGACGTGATGCTCGTCGAAACCGACCACGCGGCCGACTGGGACCGCGACCTTGTGGGGGAACTGACCGGCCGCGGCTACCGGATCACCCTGCAGGCCGAACAGAACACGCTGTTTGTCCGCGAGGACAGGCAGGCATGAACGCCCCGCGCAGGGGCCCGATTGAAACCGGCGGCGACGCCAGAACAGGAGATGCGATATGGTTCAGCTGACGCTCCCCAAGAATTCCCGCATGACCAGCGGCAAGACATGGCCCAAGCCCGAAGGGGCCAGCAACCTCAAGGAGTTCCACATCTACCGGTGGAGCCCCGACGACGACAAGAACCCGGCGCTGGACACCTATTTCGTCGACCTCGACACCTGCGGCCCGATGATCCTGGACGCGCTGATCAAGATCAAGAACGAGATCGACCCGACCCTGACCTTCCGCCGGTCCTGCCGCGAGGGCATCTGCGGATCCTGCGCGATGAACATCGACGGGATCAACACGCTGGCCTGTACCTACGGCGTGGCCGAGGTGAAGGGCGTGGTGAAGATCTATCCGCTGCCGCACATGCCGGTGGTCAAGGACCTGATCCCGGACCTGACGCACTTCTACGCCCAGCACGCCAGCATCCAGCCGTGGCTGGAGACGGAGACCCCGGCCCCCGCCAAGGAATGGCGCCAGTCCATCGACGACCGCGAGAAGCTGGACGGCCTCTATGAATGCATCATGTGCGCCTGCTGTTCGACGTCCTGCCCCAGCTACTGGTGGAACGGCGACCGCTACCTCGGGCCGGCAGCCCTGCTGCATGCCTACCGCTGGATCATCGACAGCCGGGACGAGGCCACGGGCGAGCGTCTGGACGACCTTGAAGACCCCTTCAAGCTGTACCGCTGCCACACGATCATGAACTGCGCCAAGACATGCCCCAAGGGTCTGAACCCGGCGGCGGCCATTGCCAAGATCAAGAAGCTGATGGTCGAACGGACCGTCTGATCATCATCATCTGAAGGTGTCGGGCGCGCGGCGGGTGGCATGACCCGCCGCGCATCTTATATCAGCCACATGCTTGCACCGATCTTCTTTGTCATCGCGGTGATCGCCGTCGCGATCTATGCCCACCGCCATGCCGACACCCGCAAGTGCCGCTGGCGCGAGGACCGTGCCGGGGCCAAGGGCGCGTTGATGAGATACCATTGCGTGACCTGCGGGGCAGAGGCCTATCGCGCGAACGGCAAGCCAGACAAGTGCCTGGCCGGGTTGGAGAAACCGGGCCTCTGACAGCTTGCCGCCGCGTTTCCCTCGACAGCACGGGGTGAGAACGGGCAGGATCGTCCCCGAAGGGGGAAAGCGCATGTCGGAACATGATTTCAAGGCGGATGTGATCATCGTGGGGGCCGGTCTGGCCGGCATGGTCGCCACGCACGAGGCGGTACTGCGCGGGCGCCGGGTGCTGCTGCTGGATCAGGAGGCGCCGCAGTCGCTGGGCGGGCAGGCGTTCTGGTCGCTCGGCGGTCTGTTCATGGTGGACACGCCCGAACAGCGCAGGCTGGGCATCCGCGACAGCGCCGAGCTGGCGCTGAGCGACTGGATGGGGTCCGCGCAATTCGACCGCGAAGAAGACGCGAATCCCCGCGCCTGCGCCGAGGATTTCATCGACTGGGCGGCGGGGGGCATGCGCCAGTGGTGTCACGATCTGGGCATGCGCTGGTTCCCCGTCGTGGGCTGGGCCGAACGGGGCGGCGCACTGGCGGGCGGGCACGGCAATTCCGTCCCGCGGTTTCATATCACATGGGGCACCGGGACCGGTGTGGTCAGACCCTTCGTCCGGCTGATGACCGACTACGCCGCCGCGGGAAAGATCAGGCTGGCCTTCCGCCACCGCGTGACGGAGCTGGTGACGACCGATGGCCATGTGACCGGGGTGCGCGGCGACGTGCTGGAGGACAGCACCGCCGCGCGGGGCCAAAGCACCTCGCGCAACGTCACCGGGGCCTTCGAACATGCGTCGGAGGCGGTTGTGCTGACCACCGGCGGGATCGGCGGCGACCACGATCTCGTGCGCGCCAACTGGCCCCGCGACCGGCTGGGCGCGCCCCCCGCGCGGATGGTGGCGGGCGTGCCGGACTACGTGGATGGCAAGATGCAGGGCATCGCGGTAGAGGCCGGTGCCGGAACGATCAACACCGACCGCATGTGGCACTACTGCGAGGGCGTCGAGAACTGGAACCCGATCTGGCCCAACCACGGCATCCGCATCCTGCCCGGCCCGTCCTCCCTGTGGTTCGACGCCAAGGGAACGCGGATGCAGGCGCCCTGTCTGCCCGGCTTCGATACGCTGGGGACGTTGCGGCGGATCCTGCAGGCCGGAGAGCACAGCTGGTTCATCCTGACGCAAAAGATCATCGAAAAGGAATTCGCCCTGTCGGGGTCGGAACAGAACCCCGACCTGACCGAGGGCGGCTGGCGCGAGGTGTTGCAGGCGCGGCTGGGCAAGGGTGCCACCCCGGCGGTGGAGGCGTTCAAGCAGAAGGGCCCGGATTTCGTGGTGGCCGACGATCTGGAAACCCTCGTGGCGGGCATGAACCGGCTGACGCCGGAGCATCCGCTGGCGTTGGAGCATATTCGCGCGCAGATCAGGGCGCGCGACCTGCAACTGACCAACCCGTTTTCCAAGGACGCGCAGATCACCGCGATCCGGGGCGCGCGGGCCTATCGGGGCGACAGGCTGATCCGCACCGCCAAGCCGCACGAGATTCTTGATCCGAAGAACGGCCCGTTGATCGCCGTGCGGCTGAACGTCATCACCCGCAAGTCGCTGGGCGGCCTGCACACCGATCGGCAGGGCCGCGTGCTGCGCCCGGACGGGACGGTGCTGCCGGGCCTTTTCGCGGCGGGCGAGGTCTGCGGTTTCGGCGGGGGCGGCTATCACGGGTACAACGCGCTCGAGGGCACCTTCCTTGGCGGTTGCCTGCATTCGGGCCGGATGGCGGGACAGACCGCCTGAGGGTCAGTAGACCCGCTCGGCCTGACCGGTGGTCAGGTCGATCCGCCACATCGCCTCCTGCGTCGGGCAGCACCGCGGCTCACCGGGGCCAAGCATCGTGGTGAGCAGTTGAACCTGCCCGTTCTGGAACTGGTGCGCACGTGGTTCGTGGCCGAACAGACCTGTGACCGGGGCGGCCATCTGCCACCCCGCAGCGCCCCTGCGGAAAATGCCGGAACCGATGGAAACGCTGCCCGCCGAACCGGGAATATGGACATAGGCCACCCCGATGGCCACCTGCGCCTGCGCAGGATCCGCGCTGTCGGGCAGCCAATAGGACGCCTCCATGCTGCCCGTGTTCGACAGGCTGCTCAGCAGCAGCGCGTCAAGGTTGCCCCAGCCGTCCTGCGCGGCGGCGCCGGATGCGGCCAGCAGCAGCGCCAGCAACGGTCCGATGATCCGCATGTCGTTCCCCCCGTGGATGCGTCACCGCCATGATTGCGCCGGGGATGCCGCAATGCAAGGGACCTGACCTTTACTCGGGTCGCGCGCCGGGTCAGGGTCGGGCAGAACCGATCCGGAGATACGCCATGTCCCTTGCCCCGCCCGATGCCGATGCCCGCCGCGCCGTCGCGCCGGTGATCTGCTACCCCGTCGAAAGCCTGCCGCAGCCCGACATGGCGCTTTACACCGCGGCGCGGCAAACCCTGACGAAGGTGGACGAGGTCACGGTCCCGCCGCGCGACGCGGCGACCTTCAGCGTGCCTGCCGGGCATTTCTTCCGCATCACCAGCATCGAGGGGCCGCAGGTGGGCGACCTGAACCTGTGGCACGCCGCCGACCTCACCGAACGGTTCTACAGCGGCAAGACCCGCGCGCTGCACGGCTCCCATATCACCACGGGCCAGCGGATGTGGTCTTCCTTTCCGGGGCTGCGCCCGATGGCCACGATCACCCACGACAGCCTCGGCTGGTATGGCAAGGATGCCTTCGGCGGCTCGGTCCACGACGTGATCGGCACACGCTGCGACCCCTACACCCACAACCTGCTCGCGGGCGGGCAATATCACTACTGCTGCCATTCCAACCTGACCCGCGCGCTGGCGCGGCACCTCGATGTGCCCGTCGCGCAGGCGGAGCCGCACGTGCATGACGTGCTCAACGTCTTCATGTGTACGGGGTTCACCCGCGACACCGGCCAGTATTTCATGAAGGCCAGCCCGGTGCGGCCGGGCGACTACCTCGAATTCGTGGCCGAGATCGACCTCTTGGGCGCGCTCAGCGCCTGTCCGGGGGGCGATTGTTCGTCGGAACATTCATCCGACGTGGCTGCCTGTCATCCGCTGCTGGTCGAGGTCTTTGCCCCGGCGGCGGGCGCGCTCGACGCGTGGGGGCCGCCCCGGCCCAACGGGTACGACCGCAGCCACGGGGCCTGACGCGTCAGGCGAACGCCGCTTCCAGCGCGATTTCCACCATGTCACCGAAACTGCGCTCGCGGTCTTCCGCCGGCAGGGCCTCTCCGGTCTGCAGGTGATCCGATACCGTCAGCACCGCCAGCGCCCGGCGGCCATGACGCGCGGCGAGCGTGTAAAGCTCTGCCGCCTCCATCTCCACGCCGAGGATGCCGTGCCGCATCATCTGTTTGTCCAGATCGGGGCGTTCGGCATAGAACACGTCCGAGGAATAGATGCCGCCCACATGGGTCTTGGCGCCCTTCTTTTCCGCCGCCTCTACGGCGGCCCGCAGCAGCGACCAGTCGGCGGCAGGGGCGAAATTCAATTCGCGGAAAATGCCCGAGGAAGGCGACGTGACGGTGCTGGCGGTCATCGCGATGATCACGTCGCGGATGCCGACCTGCGGCTGCATCCCCCCGCAGGAGCCGATGCGGATCAGGGTCTGCGCGTCGTAATCGCGGATCAGTTCGTTGGCGTAGATCGACAGCGAGGGCATGCCCATGCCGGACCCCTGTATCGTCACCCGGTTTCCTTGCCACGTACCGGTAAAGCCCAGCATCCCGCGCACCTCGTTGACCAGTCTGGCATCCTTCAGAAAGGTCTCGGCGGCCCATTTCGCACGATAGGGATCACCGGGCATGAGAACGGTCTGCGCGATGTCACCGGGTTGCGCGCCAATGTGAATGGTCATCGGGAACTCCTTTTTTGGGCCGGTTCAATGGTACGCCTGCCGCCCGCAGGGGCAAGCGCCAACCGTGGCGCCCCGAACAGACCGCAGGGGAGGATCCCGTCGCAAAAAAGCGGCCCGGTCCGGGGAGGCATGGCTGGAATTATCCGCCGGCGGTATCCGAATGGCCATGCGCACCGGGCGGAATGGCGGGCTCAGATTTCCATGCTGTCGGCAGACGTGCCTTTTTCGATTTCGGCGCGGTACCAATTCGGCTGGCGGCCCTTGCCGGTCCATGTCTGCGACGGATCGGCGGGATTGGCGTATTTCGGTCTCGACACGGTCCGGGCCCCGCCCGATTTGCGGGCTTTGCGCCCGTCGGCACCGCCCCCGGTCAGGTCGTCCAGCGTAAAGCCGAATTCCGCCGCTGCCCTTTCGGCTGCCTTTCGGGCATCGCGCCGTTCGCGGGCCTGTGCCTCGGCCAGCGCCTTTTTCACGTCCGAAAGAAGCTTTTCCAACTCTTTCGTGCTTTTCGATTTGAGGTCCATTTGAATGGTATCCTTCCTTTGGACTGTCTAGTGCCCAAAGGCTTTAACCAAAACGCAATATGATTCCAGCCTCAATTTGTGTCAGGCTATTCGGCTGCAACCGGTGCGGGATCAACCAGGGTCACGATATCAGTCATGATGGTATTCAGTTCGAAATCCTTCGGCGTATAGACGCGCGCCACGCCCATCGCTTTCAGCCTTTTCGAATCTTCCTCGGGGATGATTCCGCCGACAATTACCGGAATATGTCCCAGCCCCGCGTCCCGCATCCTGTTCATCAGGTCCTCGACCAGCGGAATATGCGACCCCGACAGGATCGACAGGCCGACCACGTGCGCCTCGTCGTTGCGCGCGGCCTCCACGATCTCGGCGGGGGTCAGCCGGATCCCCTCGTAGGCGATGTCCATGCCGCAGTCGCGGGCGCGCACCGCGATCTGCTCCGCCCCGTTCGAATGGCCATCGAGGCCCGGCTTACCGACGAGGAACTTCAGCCGCCGGCCAAGGCGGTCGCTGACCGCGTCGACCGCCGCGCGCAGCTCGTCCAGCCCTTCGGTGCGGTTCGACTGGCCCTTGCCCACGCCGGTGGGGCCCCGGTATTCGCCGTGGACGGCGCGCATCTGCTCGGCCCACTCCCCGGTGGTCACCCCGGCCTTCGCCGCCGCGATGGAGGCGGGCATGACGTTCTGCCCGTCCGCGGCCGCCTGCCGCAGATCGGCGAGCGCCTTCCTGACCGCGTCCTCGTCCCGGTCCGCGCGCCATGCGTTCAGCCGGTCGATCTGGTCGGCCTCGGTCGCCGGGTCCACCACGAGAAAGCCGCCGTCCTCGGACATCAGGGGCGACGGTTCGCCATTCTGCCACTTGTTCACGCCGACGACCACCGTCTCGCCCGCCTCGATCCGGCCCAAGCGGTCGGAATTGGAATCCACCAGCCGGCCCTTCATGTATTCGATCGCCGAAATGGCGCCGCCCATTTCATCGAGATTGGCCAATTCCGCGCGCGCGCCTTCTTTCAGCATTTCGACCTTGGCATCGACCGCGGGATTGCCGTCGAACAGATCGTCGAATTCCAGCAGGTCGGTCTCGTAGGCAAGGATCTGCTGCATCCGCATGGACCATTGCTGGTCCCACGGGCGCGGCAGGCCCAATGCCTCGTTCCATGCGGGCAATTGCACCGCGCGGGCGCGGGCCTTTTTCGACAGGGTCACCGCAAGCATTTCGATCAGGATACGGTAGACGTTGTTTTCGGGCTGCTGCTCGGTCAGGCCCAGCGAATTGACCTGCACACCGTAACGGAAACGCCGGTATTTCGGATCTTCGACGCCATACCGCTCGGCGCAGATTTCGTCCCACAAATCGACGAAAGCCCGCATCTTGCACATTTCGGTGACGAAACGGATGCCCGCGTTGACGAAGAACGAGATCCGGCCCACCAGCTTCGGGAAATCCTCTTCGGCGACGCGCGGGCGCAGGGCGTCCAGCACGGCGGTCGCGGTTGCAAGGGCAAAGGCGAGCTCCTGCTCGGGCGTGGCACCGGCTTCCTGCAGGTGATAGGAACACACGTTCATCGGGTTCCATTTCGGCACGTTGGTATAGCAGTACTCGGCCACGTCGGCGATCATCCGGAGCGACGGCGCAGGCGGGCAGATATAGGTGCCACGGCTGAGGTATTCCTTGATGAGGTCGTTCTGGACGGTGCCCTGAAGCTTGGCGATGTCCGCGCCCTGTTCCTCGGCCACCGCGATGTAAAGCGCCAGAAGCCACGGCGCGGTCGCGTTGATCGTCATCGAGGTGTTCATCTGTTCCAGCGGAATCTGGTCGAACAGCGCGCGCATGTCGCCGAGGTGGCTGACCGGGACACCGACCTTGCCGACCTCGCCGCGCGCGAGGACATGATCACTGTCGTAACCCGTTTGTGTGGGCAGGTCGAAGGCCACGGACAGGCCGGTCTGACCCCGTTCGAGGTTCGAGCGGTACAGCGCGTTCGACGCCGAAGCGGTGGAGTGACCGGCATAGGTCCGGATCAGCCAGGGGCGGTCTTTCTGGGTCTCGGTCATCTGTCCATCCTTGAATCAAGCTGGAAATATTCTTGCGTTGGTTCGTGTCTAGAGGAAATTTAATACCTCTGTCAATTCGCTGCAATGCGGCATCCCCGCTTTTGCCGTGCGCCCCGCGCGGCGGTCGAACCCGCAAAGGCTCCTGCGGTTTCATATAGTTATTGTCCTTGCCCCGCCGCCCTGCGACTGTGCGCGCATGACGCAGATCGTGGAACTGCCACTGTGGCTCTTTGTCCTGATATTGCTCTTTGCCGCGGTCACGGCATTGAGCCATCTGCTGTTGCCGTCGGTACGCTGGTTCTTCCGCCTGCGTCTGGAACGCGCGGTCAAGCGCCTGAATACCCGTCTGAAGCGCCCGATCGAACCGTTCAAGCTGGCGCGGCGCCACGACATGATCCAGCGGCTGATCTACGATCCCGGCGTGACCGAGGAAATCGTGAACTACGCCCGCAGGAACGGCGTGCCGGAGAACGTCGCCTTCCAGAAGGCGCAGGAATACGCCCGCGAGATCGTGCCCAGCTTCTCGGCCTTCGCCTATTTCAGCTTCGGTATCCGGGTGGCGCGGCTGCTGGCGAACTGGGTCTACCGGATCAAGACCGCCGACAGCAACGATGCCACCTTCGACGCGATCCCCAAGGATGCCACGGTGGTTTTCATCATGAACCACCGGTCGAACATGGATTACGTGCTGGTCACCTATCTGGCCGCGCGGGATTCGGCGCTTGCCTATGCCGTCGGTGAATGGGCACGGGTCTGGCCACTGAGCTGGCTGATCAAGTCGCTGGGGGCGTATTTCATCCGCCGCCGGTCGCGCGGGGCGCTCTATCGCAAGATCCTTGCGCGCTACGTGCAGATGGCGACAGCCGGCGGCGTCAACCAGGCCATGTATCCCGAGGGCGGGCTGAGCCTGACCGGCGCGCTGCAGCCCCCCAAGCTGGGGCTTCTGTCCTACGTGATCGAGGGGTTCGACCCCGAGGGCGAGCGCGACGTCGTGCTCATGCCCGTCGCCATAAATTACGACCGGGTGCTGGAGGACCGCGTGCTGATCGCCGCCGACCAGCGTGGCGACCGCCGCTTCGGCGCGCGCATCACCGTCGTGCTGGGCTTCATCCTGCGCAAGCTGTGGCAGCGCATCACAGGGCAGGAGACACGGTTCGGCACCGCTGCCGTCGCCTTCGGCGCGCCACTGTCCCTGCGCGGCGCGGGGCCGGGGGCGACGGTTGAGGCACTGTCGGACGAGTTGATGGCGCGGATCGCCGGGGCCATGCCGGTGCTGAGCGTGCCGCTGATCGCCGCCGCGCTGCTGGAGGGCGGACCGATGGACACGGCGGCGCTGCTGAACCGGGCGACCGACATGCTGGAACAGGTGCCGCTGGGCAACAGGGCGGTGGACGCCGGCGAACTCGAAGCCGAACTGCGGCAGGCACTGGAAGGTCTGGGCAACCGGGGGATCGTCCTGAAACAGGGCGCCGAATGGCACATGGACCCCAAGGAGGTGCCGGTGCTGCGCTTCTATGCCAATTCGATCGCCCACCTCGTGCCGGGCGATGCTGCGCTTGCATTCGGCGTTTCTGCGACTGCAAGGTCATAAAATTACAAAAAGGGCCGCTGCGAGGTTGCAATATTGCGCGGGCAGTCATATTCCCATGTGACAAACCGGCGATTCTGCATCGCGGCGCAAGCAACTTTTCGACAGGAGGCCGCCATGGCACTCGACACGACAATCGCGCAATACGACGCACCCGAGAAGGACCTCTACGAGATGGGGGAGATGCCCCCGATGGGTTACGTCCCCAAGCAGATGTATGCCTGGGCCATTCGCCGCGAACGCCACGGTGACCCCGACACCGCGATGGTGCAGGAGGTCGTCGACGTGCCGACCCTCGACAGCAACGAGGTGCTGGTCCTCGTGATGGCGGCGGGCATCAACTACAACGGGGTCTGGGCCGCGCGCGGCGTCCCGATCAGCCCCTTCGACGGCCACAAGCAGCCCTACCACATCGCCGGCTCCGACGCCTCGGGCATCGTCTGGGCCGTGGGCGACAAGGTAAAGCGCTGGAAGGTCGGCGACGAGGTGGTGATCCACTGCAACCAGGACGACGGCGACGACGAATTCTGCAACGGCGGCGATCCGATGTATTCGCCCAGCCAGCGTATCTGGGGCTACGAGACTCCCGACGGCTCCTTCGCCCAGTTCACCAACGTGCAGGCGCAGCAGCTCATGCCGCGACCCAAGCATCTCACGTGGGAAGAGGCGGCCTGCTATACGCTGACGCTCGCCACCGCCTACCGGATGCTGTTCGGCCATGAACCGCATGATCTGAAACCGGGCCAGAACGTGCTTGTCTGGGGCGCGTCGGGCGGTCTCGGCTCCTACGCGATCCAGCTGATCAATACCGCGGGCGCCAACGCCATCGGGGTGATCTCGGACGAATCCAAGCGCCAGTTCGTCATGGACCTCGGCGCCAAGGGCGTCATCAACCGCAAGGATTTCAATTGCTGGGGCCAGTTGCCCACCGTGAACACGCCCGAATACGCCACGTGGTTCAAGGAAGCGCGCAAGTTCGGCGCGGCCATCTGGGAAATCACCGGCAAGGGCAACAACGTGGACATGGTCTTTGAACACCCCGGCGAGGCGACCTTCCCGGTCTCCACCTTCGTAGTCAAGAAGGGCGGCATGGTCGTCATCTGCGCGGGCACCAGCGGGTTCAACCTGACCTTCGATGTGCGCTATATGTGGATGCACCAGAAGCGTCTGCAGGGCAGCCACTTTGCCCACCTCCAGCAGGCGGCGGCGGCGAACAAGCTGATGCTCGAGCGGCGTCTCGACCCCTGCATGTCCGAGGTATTCACATGGGCGGACCTGCCCGAGGCGCACATGAAGATGATGCGCAACGAGCACAAGCCCGGCAACATGTCGGTGCTGGTGCAGGCGCCGACCACCGGCCTGCGTACCTTGGAAGACGCGCTGGAAGCGCGCGGCTGATCCTAAGCCCCGACCACGACGCCCGCGAATCGTTTCGATTTCGCGGGCGTTTTGCTGTGTGCAGGTAACATCGTTGCCGTACAGGCACTTGGCGTCGCGGCCACCCACCATTTCGGGGGAGAAGAAAGACGCGAATACACAGCAATTTTTCACTCATGTTAAGGTTGAGTTAATGATGTGTTAACCATTCGAAAGCGAGTCTGTGCATGCGAAGTGACTGGATTCTGGACGTTCTGGCCGACCTCAAGGCGTATGCAGCATCCTCCAACCTGACCGCCCTTGCGGAACAGCTGGACGATGCCGCGATCCTCGCCCTGGCCGAGATTTCCGCTCTGGAGGAGAGGGCGCAGGAAAGGCTGCATGGTCAAGACGAGACAGATGGATTCCATTCTGGAGGCACTGGAGTGCGCTGACACCCTTGACGGGCTGCAAAGCGCGACAGAGGCGCTGCGCGATCTCATGGGCATCGACCACGTGATCTATCACTGGGTGGATTCCACCGGAGAGCAATACGCCTGCGGCACCTATTCCCGGGCCTGGCAGGAACGATACCTCGAACAGAATTACCTGCGCATCGATCCCGTGGTGATCGGCTGCTACAACCGTTTCCACCCGGTCGACTGGAAGCGGCTCGACTGGTCGTCGAAGGCCTCCCGCGCCTTCATGGCCGAGGCGATCGAATACGGCATCGGCAACCAGGGTCTGTCGATCCCGCTGCGCGGACCGAACGGGCAGTTCGCGCTGTTCACGGTCAACCATACTTCCCCGGACAAGGAGTGGGCCGCCTTCATTGACGATCATCGGCGCGCCCTGATCCTCATGGCGTACTTCCTGAACGACAAGGCGATCGAACTGCAACCCACCCGCCTGTCCGAAACGATCCAGCCCCTGTCGCCGCGGGAGCTTGATGCGATGACGCTGCTGGCGGCGGGCCACAGCCGCGCGCGGGTCGCGGCGCAGCTGCAGATTTCGGAGCACACGCTGCGGGTCTACATCGAAAGCGCGCGGTTCAAGCTGGGGGCGCTGAACACCACGCACGCCGTGGCGCGCGCCCTCAGCCGGGGCCTGATCGTGGTCTAGGGCGCCGGGCATTCGCCCACGGCCATGCGCGGGATTCACTCCAAACCGGCTGATCCGGCTGGCCCCCGCCGGCCCGCTCGCCTAATGTCGGGCCATGACCCAGACCGCCCTTATCTACTCTGACGATCAGGCCACCGCCTACGACGGCGTGGCCGAGATGCTGCGTGGGGCAGGGATCGATCTGGCCGACAGCCTGCTGATGCCCCCGCCGGGCGGGGCCGACCGCGTGATGGCGGTCACCGGCAAGGCGGGATCGGGAAAGACGCTTCTGCTCGCCGAGCTCTACAAGGCGCTCGAGGCTGCCGGAGTCGAGGTCGTGTCGGGCGACTACGAAAGCCGCAAGCGCCGCGACAAGCGCACGCTGGCAATCCTCGCGCCCACCAACAAGGCCGCAAGCGTGCTGCGCCTGCGCGGGGTGCCCGCAACGACGATCCACCGGATCCTCTACACCCCGGTCTACGACCCCGAGTACGAGCGGATCGCGGAATGGCTGGCGGGCAACGGCGACCGGCCCGTGGACGTGGAAGGGCTGACCGAACTGGCGCTGGACCGCGCGGCGGCGTTCTACGCGAACAACAAGTCGATCCCGGGTGCGCTCGCGGCCGCCGGTTTGCGGGGATCGGATTTCATCACCGGGTGGAAACGGCGGGAAGAGCCGCTGGACATCGGTTTCGTCGACGAGGCCTCGATGCTGGACGACAAGCAGTTCGAGGATCTCAAGGAGATTTTCCCGACGCTTCTGCTCTTCGGCGATCCGGCGCAGCTTGCCCCGGTGAACCAGTCCGGCACCATGGTCTTCGAACGGCTGCCCGAGAAGCGGGTGATGAACCTGAACCGCATCTTCCGGCAGGACGCGGACAACCCGATCCTCGACCTCGCCCATGCGCTGGCCGACCCCGACATGGGCTTCGAACAGTTCGAGCGGCTGGTGGAGGAAACCGCCCGCCGCGACGACCGTGTCGTCTGGGGCCAGCGGGTGGAGGTGGACCTGATGGCGCGCAGCCCCGTGCTGGTCTGGCGCAACGCCACGCGCATCCGCCTCATCAATGCCTTCCGGCAGGTGCACGGCGCCCCCGACGACGCGCTGCTCGAGGGGGAGCCGCTGATCTGCGACGGGCTGGAGCTGCCCCTGAAGCACCGCAAGAAACGACTTGATCTCGAGGCGCGGGGCCTGATCAAGGGGGCGCAGGTGATCTACCTCGGCGAAGGCCGCAAGCCCGGTTTCAGCCGTTTGCACGTGATGGGCGCCGAGGATCCGCAGGTGAGTGCCGCCAGCATCGTCAAGATCGAGAAACCGGACGAGGAGGAACCGTTCATCCCCTTTGCCGCGCGCATGGGGGCGACCTTTCTGCACGGGGCGGCGGTGACGATCCACAAGGCGCAGGGGTCGCAGTGGGAAACGGTGCAGGTCTTTGCGCCCGACCTCTACGCCGCCGCGCGCATGGGCCGGATGGAGGCGGGACAACCGCTGTGGAAACGGCTGGCCTACGTGGCGATCACCCGCGCGCAGGAACGCCTGATCTGGGTGGTCCGCAACCGCCTGTCCAAGCCGGGCGGGCCGCTGGTCGTGGACGATCTGCGCAGCCAGCCCGTCGCGCCGCTCTCGCTTGCGGCGACGACGGAGGATCCCGCATGAAGCGCATCATCGTGACCGGCGCCAGTTCGGGCATCGGCCGTGCCACGGCCGAACTGTTCGCGGAAAACGGCTGGCGGGTGGGCCTGATCGCGCGGCGCGCCGACGCGCTGGCGGAGATCGCCGCGCGCCATCCGAACGCCGTTCCCCTGCCGGCCGACGTGACCGATCCCGCCGCCATGGCCCGCGCCTTCGACGCGTTCGGGCCGCTGGACGTCCTGTTCAACAACGCAGGCATCTTCGGACAGGCCGGCTCGATCGACGAGATCCCGCTGGAGGACTGGCAGCAGGTGGTGGGAGTGAACCTGCATGGCATGTTCATCGCCGCCCGGCTCGCCTTCGGCGCGATGCGCGCGCAGGGCGGCGGACGGATCATCAACAACGGGTCGCTCGCCGCGCATGTGCCGCGCCCCGGCTCGGTCAGCTACACGACCACGAAACACGCCATCACCGGCCTGACCCGATCCCTGTCGCTGGACGGGCGGCCCTACAATATCGCCTGCGGCCAGATCGACATCGGCAACGCCGAAACGGACATGATCGCCATGCTCCGCAAGGGCGAGCCGCAGATGGAGACGATGGATGTCGCCCATGCGGCCGCCTCCGTGCTGCACATGGCAGGGCTGCCGCTGGACGCCAACGTGCAGTTCATGACGGTGATGGCGACCCGGATGCCCTTTATCGGGCGGGGCTAGCGGCGCAGCGCGGTGAAGATGGCCGAGGCGCCCCAGCCCGCGCCGATGGCGATGATCAGCGACATCACACCGTAGAGAAAGGCGTTCTCGCGCGACAGGTTGAACAGCCAGCGCTCCAGCCCGACCTTGCGCACGTCGATGACGGTGTCGTACTTTGCCACGACCTCTCCGCCGCGTGTCAGGAAGATGCGCGTGGCATAGTCGCCCTCGGTGAGGGCGGCAGGCAGGCGCACCGCCGCGCGGAACAGCGTGTCCTCGTCCAGTTTTACGCCTTCCTCGATGACCTGGTACTGGTCCGTCCGGGTGCGGATGCGGATCAGCGCCTCGGTGAACAGGGCGGCATTGGCGATGTTCATCGGGGCCCCCACGGACCGGATCGCCCGGGGGATGGAGATCTTGTGCCGCAGGTCCTCCACCCGTGTCAGCACTTCGTTCAGCGGGGCCGAGGTCACGACGGCGTAGTAGCTGGGCGCACGATCCACCTCGACCGCGTCGGTGTTGATCCAGATGCCGAAACGCCGCTCCTTGCGCCGCACCAGAACCGGTTTGGACGGCCCCGATACGGTGACGATCACGCCCAGCTTGCCGCCTTCGGGCGGGGGGGCGTCCCGCTTCACCGCGCCATAGACCAGAATTTCGGAGCCGTCGAAATTGGTGGAGATGGACACTTCGGCCTGGCTGAGGCCCAGCACGATCTCCTCCGCCCGCGCGGGGTGCGCGGCCAGCAGGATCAGGGCGGCGAGGGCATGGAACAGGCGCGTCATACCGCCCCCACCGGTCCGATGGAATAAAGCTCGGCAGGCTCCAGCAAGAGGTCGAGCCCCAGTTTGCCGCACACGCCCAGCACCAGCAGCGCCAGCAGGATGCGCAACTGCTCGGCCTTCATCTTGACCCCGATCCGGGTGCCCAGCTGCGCACCCAGCACGCCGCCGATCAGCAGCAGCACGGCCAGAACCACGTCCACGGTATAGTTCGTGGTGGCGTGCAGCATGGTGGTAAAGGCGGTGACGAAGATGATCTGGAACAGCGAGGTGCCGATCACCACCTTGGTCGGCATCCCCAGAAGGTAGATCATCGCGGGCACCATGATGAAGCCGCCGCCGACCCCCATGATCGCGGCGAGGACACCGACCAGCACACCCACCATCAGGGGCGGAATGACCGAGATATAAAGGCCCGAGACGCGAAAGCGCATCTTGAACGGCAGACCGTGCACGCGGCTGTGCTTCTTTCGCGCCGGCGGCTTGCCGGATTTGACGCTGCGGATGGCGCGCAGCGATTCCACGAACATCAGCGCCCCAATGATGCCCAGAAAGACGACGTAGAACAGCCGGACGAGCAGGTCCACCTGGCCCAGCGATCTGAGGTAATTGAACAGAAGGATACCGAAGGCCGCGCCGACAAGGCCCCCGATCAGCAGCACCGTGCCCATGCGCAGATCGACCGTCCGTCGCCTGAAATGCGCCAGCACCCCCGAAAAGGACGAGGCGACGATCTGCGTCGCGCCCGTGGCGACCGCGACGGCGGGCGGAATGCCGATGAAGAAAAGGAGCGGCGTCAGAAGAAAGCCGCCGCCCACGCCGAACATGCCCGACAGAATCCCGACCAGCCCGCCAAGCCCGAGCACGAGGAAGGCGTTGACCGAGACTTCGGCGATGGGCAGGTAGATTTGCATGGGCTCCATTAGCGCAGGTCCCGGCGCGAAATCAACTGCGCCCGCTGCTGTGCAGCAATGAGGACCGATGAATTGCGATGAACTGGCCATATGTGCGGCAGGGCACCGACCGCCGCGATCTGCGCCACCCTGCCGAGGCGTCCCGATGGGCCGCCCGTGTTCACCCAGCGAAGGCCCCTGTCAGCGCCCGGCTGCGCAACGCCCGCCCGCAGATCGAATTATTATCTTTGATTAACAATACGTTGCGTTACCCATGGGTAACGCCCCCCGCGCCTGCACGCGGGGGCACAGGCGTTTTCAGCGTTCCTTGACGTAGGGCGCGCCCCCGGCGCGGGGCGGGATCGCCTTGCCCACGAATCCGGCGAGGATGATCACCGTCATCACGTAGGGCAGGCCGCCCAGAAGCGGGCCGGGCACCTTCAGCCCGATCACTGCTTCGATCACGTCCGGACGCGTTTCCAGCGCCCCGAAAAGCCCGAAAAGCAGCGTCGCCCAAAGCGCGTACCACGGGCGCCACTTGGCAAAGATGAGCGCGGCCAGCGCGATGAAGCCGCGGCCCGCCGACATGTCCTTGACGAAACCGGCCTGCAGGGCGGTGCTCAGGTAGGCCCCCGCGAGGCCGCAGAGCACGCCCGCGATCAGCACCGCGGCATAACGCAGCCCCACCACGGAAACCCCGGCGGTGTCCACGGCGGCGGGGTTTTCGCCAACGGCCCGCAGGCGCAGGCCGAAGCGGGTCCGGAACAGCACCCACCACGTCAGGGGCACGGCCAGAAAGGCGATGTAGACAAGGATCGAATGCCCCGAGATCAGCTCGGCATAAAGCGGGCCGATCACCGGCACATCCGCCACGGCGGCGGCGCCGGGCAGGGTGATGCCCTCGAACCGCGCATCTCCGGTCAGGCCCGGTGTGCGCCCGCCCTGGCGGAACCAGTCCTGCGCGACCAGCACGGTCATCCCGGCAGCCAGCAGGTTGATCGCCACGCCCGAGATCAGCTGGTTGCCCCGAAAGGTGATCGAGGCGACGCCGTGGATCGCCGCCAGCACCAGCGATGCCGCGATGCCTCCCAGCAGACCCACCCATGCCGATCCGGTCAGGAAGGCGACGGCGGCAGTGAAGAAGGCGGCGGCCAGCATCTTGCCTTCCAGCCCGATGTCGAAAATCCCGGCGCGTTCCGAAAACAGCCCGGCAAGGCAGGCCAGCAGCAGTGGCGTGGCGAAACGCACGGTGGAATCGAGCAGCTGGATGAGGGTGATGTAATCCATGGGTCCGCTCACTCCGCCGGTTTGCGATCGGGGCCGGGCGCGCGGCGCAGGCGGCGCGCCAGGAACAGCCGTTCCAGCGGCATCCGCACCATGTTGTCCAGCGCCCCGGTGAACAGGATCACCAGCGCCTGGATCACCACGATCAGTTCCCGCGGGATCGTCGTCCAGAGCGCCAGCTCGGCGCCGCCCTGGTACAGAAAGCCGAACAGGATCGCGGCGATGACCACGCCCAGCGGATGGCTGCGCCCCATGAGCGCCACGGCGATGCCGATGAATCCCGCGCCCTCGGTCGAGTTCAGCAGAAGTTTCTCCGCCTCTCCCATCACGGTGTTGACCCCCATCAGGCCGGCCAGACCGCCCGAGATCAGCATGGTGATGACGGTGATGCGGACCGGGTTGATCCCGGCATATTTCGCGGCCGATTCCGAATGGCCGAAGGCCCGGATCTCGTAGCCCAGCCGGGTGCGCCACATCAGCACCCAGACGGCAAAGGCGCTGGCCAGCGCGATCAGGAAGGTGACGTTGACGCTGTCGTCCTTCGACGCGCGGAAGCCCATGCTGCCCAGCACGGAGTTCAGGGTCGGCAGGTCGAGGTGCGGGGCGAACCGCGCGCTCGACGGGTCCGCCTGGCCCACGGGCTTGAGGAATTCGTTCAGCAAGTAGATCAGCAGGGCGGAGGCGATGAAGTTGAACATGATCGTGGTGATCACGATATGGCTGCCGCGTTTGGCCTGCAGATACGCGGGGATGAACGCCCATGCGGCGCCGAAGATCGCGGCACCCAGCGATGCGGCCACCAGCCCCAGGGTCCAGTGCGGCCAGGGGATGAACAGGAGCGCCAGCGCAACACCCAGCCCGCCCAGCATCGCCTGTCCCTCGCCGCCGATGTTGAAGAGCCGGGCGTGAAAGGCGACGGCCACGGCGAGCCCGGTAAAGATGAAGTTCGTCGCGTAGTAGAGCGTGTACCCCCAGCCGCGCACCGATCCCACAGCGCCTTCGACCATCAGCTTGGTCGCGGCCACCGGGTCTTCCCCGATCGCGAGGATCACCAGCGCCGAGATGACAGCGGCCAGAAAAAGCGAGATCAGGGGGACAAGGACCACCTCGGCCCATTTCGGCATCACGTCCATTTCAGGCTCCCTTGTCCGTGGCGTGAACGTGGGCGAGGTTGGCCTCGATCTCTTCCACGGAATGTTCGTGTGCGGTGTCGGTGATCCCCGCCATCAGCAGGCCGAGCTCCTTCTCGTTGGTATCCGCGGGGAGGCGTTCGCCCATGATGCGCCCGTCGAACATGACGGCGATCCGGTCCGACAGGGCGAGGATTTCCTCCAGTTCGACCGAGACCAGCAGGATCGCCTTGCCCTGGTCGCGCAGGGCGACGATCTGTTCGTGGATGAATTCGATCGCGCCGATGTCGACGCCGCGGGTGGGTTGCCCGATCAGCAGCAGATCGGGATTGCGTTCGATCTCGCGGGCCAGCACGACCTTCTGCTGGTTCCCGCCCGAAAAGTTCTTGGCCGCGAGACGCGGGTTCGGCGGGCGCACGTCGAAGCGTTCCATCTTGCGGGCCGTGTCCTCGCGGATCGCCGCGTTGTTCATCAGGAACCCGGTATTGTAGGCCGGGTCGTCGTGGTAGCCGAAGGCGGTGTTTTCCCAGGCTTGGAAATCCATGATCAGCCCTTCGCGTTGCCGGTCCTCGGGCACGTGGGCGACGCCGCTCTTGCGCCGTGTCTTGCCGTCGGATTTCTTGCCCGTGACGTCCAGTGGCTGACCGTTGAGAAGTGCTGTGCCCTGACCGGCCTTCATGCCGCCCAGCACCTCGAGCAGTTCGGATTGCCCGTTGCCCGCGACACCTGCGATGCCCACGATCTCGCCCGCGCGCACCTTCAGGTCGATGCCGCGCAGCCTTTCGACGCCGCTGGAATCGATCACGCGCAGGCCTTGCACGTCCAGCACCACCTCGCCGGGCTGGGCAGGGGTCTTGTCCACGCGCAGCAGCACCTTGCGGCCCACCATCAGTTCCGCCAGTTCGGCCGGAGAGGTGTCTGCCGTCCTGACCGTCGCGGTCATCTCGCCCCGGCGCATGACGCTGACCGTGTCGGTGATTTCCATGATCTCGCGCAGCTTGTGAGTGATCAGGATGATCGTCTTGCCCTCTTCGCGCAGCCGCGCGAGGATCCGGAACAGTTGGTCCGCCTCCGCCGGGGTCAGCACGCCGGTCGGCTCGTCAAGGATCAGGATGTCCGCCTGCCGGTACAGCGCCTTGAGGATCTCGACGCGCTGCTGCATGCCCACGCCGATGTCCTCGATCTTGGCGTCGGGGTCCACGTTCAGACCGTAGTCCGCCGCGAGGTCCACCAGCGTACGGCGGGCCTTGGCCAGCGAGGGGGTGAGCATCCGCCCGTCCTCGGCCCCGAGGATGATGTTTTCCAGAACGGTGAAGTTTTCAACCAGCTTGAAATGCTGGAATACCATGCCGATGCCGCTGGCGATCGCCGCCTGGCTGTCGGTGATGTTCGCCTTGCGGCCCGAGACGAAGATCTCGCCCCGGTCGGCCTTGTAGAAGCCATAGAGGATCGACATGAGCGTCGATTTGCCCGCGCCGTTCTCGCCTATGATCCCGTGGATCGTGCCCGGCATCACGCGGATGGAGATGTCCTTGTTGGCCTGCACCGGGCCGAAGGACTTGGAAATGCCCTTCAGCTCGATGGCCGGGGCAGCCGTTTCCGGCTGCCCCGTTGTCGCATCCGCGTTCATGTCCTCAGAAGTCCAGTGCCGGGCAGCTGTCGTCGGACATGTAGTCATGCACCTGAAGCGAGCCGTCCGCGATCTTGGCGGCCGCCTCGTCCACGGCGGTCTTCATCTCTTCGGTCACGAGGTCCGCGTTGTTCTCGTCCATCGCGTAGCCGATACCGCCGTTGCCGACGCCCATCACGTTGAACCCCTTTTCCATGCCGGGGCCGTCCTGGAACGCCTGGTAAACGGCGTTGTCCACGCGCTTGAGCATGGAGGTCAGAACCTGGCCCGGGTGCAGGTGGTTCTGGTTGCTGTCCACGCCGATGGACAGGATATCCTCGTCCGCGGCGGTCTGCAGCACGCCGACGCCGGTGCCGCCCGCGGCGGCATAGACCACGTCGGCACCCTGTGAAATCTGCGCCTTGGTCAGCTCAGAGCCCTTCACGGGGTCGTTCCACGCCGCGGGCGTGGTGCCGGTCATGTTGGCCAGAACCGTCGCGTCCGGGTTGGCCGCCTTGACGCCCTGCGCGTAGCCGCATGCGAACTTGCGGATCAGCGGGATGTCCATGCCGCCGATGAAGCCGACGGTGCCGGATTCGGAGGCCATCGCCGCCATCATGCCGACAAGGTAGGAGCCCTCGTGTTCGTTGAACACGACCGAGCGCACGTTGGGCTGGTCGACCACCATGTCGATGATCGCGAAATCGGTTTCGGGGTAGTCGGGGGCGACCTGGCTCAGGACGTCACCGAAGGCGAAGCCGGTCATCACGATCGGGTTGTTGCCCGCCTCGGCGAAGCGGCGCAGCGCCTGCTCGCGCTGGGCTTCGGACTGAAGCTCGATCTCGCGGAAGCTTTCGCCGGTCTCTTCCGCCCAGCGCTGCGCGCCGGTGAAGGCGGCTTCGTTGAAGCTCTTGTCGAACTTGCCGCCGAGATCGAAGATCAGCGCGGGTTCGGCCAGCGCGGCACCTGCGCCGAGCGCGGTGGCGGCGGCAGCGCCGAGGAATTTGGTCATAAGGGTCATGTCAGTCTCCCGGTTTTTCATGTTGGGGCACGGCGCACGCGGCACCCGCCCGAGATCAGATGATCAGGACCAATTTAGGGGGCAGGCAGGGGGGAGGGTCAACCGCTTTCTGTGCTCGCCGGGGGTGAATCCGGGGCGTGACCACGCGGAAAGCGGCGCTGCATGATCACGGCGTCGGCATCGGGGCCGACGGTGCGGCGGTAATAGGCCGGGCGGGTGCCGATGACGGCAAAGCCGTGCCGGTCGTAGAGCGCGCGCGCGGCTGCATTGTCGGCGGCCACCTCGAGGAAGGCGGTGGCGGCCCGGCCCGCGATGCTGTCGAGCCAGTCGGTCAGCAGGCGTGCGCCGATGCCCCGGCGTTGGTGGGCGGGATCGACGGCGAGAGTCAGCAGCTCCGCCTCGTCGAGCACCAGCCGCGTCAGGGCAAACCCGTGCGGATCGCGGTGCAGCCGGACGTGGGGGCTGTCGAGAAGGCTGCCGATCTCCGCCGCGGACCATGCCCGGTCGGTCGAAAAGGCGGCGGCGTGCAACCGGGCCAGCGCCTCGGGGGTCACGGCAGGATCGTCGGCGGGGCGTCGCGCGCCGGTGCCGCATCCGCGGGACGCAGATAAAGCGGCGCGGGCCGGTCGGAGGCGGTGGCGTAACGCGCGGCGGTGATCCGCGCGATGGCCTCGGCCACCGGATGCCGGGGCGGCTGGCCTCCCGCGCCGATCAGCGGGCCGTCGAAGGGGGGCAGGGCGTCGGCATCCAGTTGCTGCGGGTCCGCTGGAAGCGACGTGTTTTCAAAGGCCTGAACGTAGACCTGGCCGCGCCGCGCATCCACGGCACAGGCGCAGGGGCCGGTCGTCCCGAGCCGGAGCGCGTCAAAGCCTGAAACCCCCACCGCGGGCACACCCAGCCCCAGCGCGAGGCCGCGCGCGGCGGACACGCCGATGCGGATGCCGGTGAAATTGCCCGGCCCGATGCCGACACCGATGGCATTAAGGTCGGCATAGGTCACGCCCGCTGCGTCCAGCACTTCGGCGCAGAGGCCCATCAGGCGTTCAGCCTGCCCCTTGGCCATGTCCTCGTGGCGGCTGACCACGATGTCTTCGTTCGACAGCAAAGCGGCCGCGCAATGCGCGGCCGATGTGTCGAAAGCCAGGATCAGCGGCCCGTGACGGCCCGTGTCAGGCAACCGGACGCACCTCTGTGACTTCGGGGATGTAGTGGCGAAGCAGGTTCTCGATCCCCATCTTGAGGGTCAGCGTGGACGAGGGGCAGCCCGCGCAGGCGCCCTGCATGTGCAGGTAAACCACACCGCGCTCGAAGCCGTGGAAGGTGATGTCGCCACCGTCCTGCGCCACGGCGGGGCGCACGCGGCTGTCCAGCAACTCCTTGATCTGGCCAACGATTTCGCCGTCCTCGCCGGAATGTTCGGCGTGGCCGGACGTGGCCTTGTGATCCTCGGCCATGACGCTCTGCCCGGACTGGTAATGCTCCATGATGGCGCCCAGAAGCGCGGGTTTCACGTGATCCCATTCCACCGCGTCATCTTTCGTCACGGTCACGAAATCGGTGCCGAAGAACACGCCGGTGACGCCGTTGACACCGAACAGGCGGGTCGCCAGCGGAGAGTTCTGCGCCGCGTCGGCGGACGGAAAATCGGCGGTCCCCATCTCGAGAACGGACTGGCCCGGCAGGAATTTCAGCGTTGCGGGGTTCGGCGTGGATTCGGTCTGGATAAACATCGGTTTTCCCTATCTCTGGTTGTCCTAGATATGCGGGCTGGCGCCGCGCGAGTCAAGGTGTCTGGAATCATTCTAAATCGGGGCGGCCCCTCGCCGCGGGCTCGGCCAAGCGCCGCCGATGCGCCTTGAGAATCCATTTTGAGCCGGCGCGGAACAGGCGTATTTCACGGGTATCGGGACATGAGTCGCGGCGGTGAGCCGCACTGCACTGTCCCTTTTCATGGAGAACGGAATGGACATTATCCTGGGCCTGTGCGCGGCAAGCGTCACGGTCCTGATGTTTTGCTGGGCGTTCGGCGCGCATCGCCGGGCGGTCCCGGCGGGCTGGACCCTCTGGCCGGGCGCCAGCATGCTGACCTGCGTGGCGCTGACGATGCTCGCGCCGCTGAGCCTCGGCCTTTTCGTCCGGGCGGCAATGGCCCCGGCGCGGGTGGTCGAGACCTTCAACTGGGAAGCGGCACTGGTCGCGGTGGCGCTGATGGCGCTGGCGGCGATCCTCGGGCCGGTGCTGATCCGGCCGGCGCGAAGCGGGGCACGCCCCACCGTCGTCAGCGCGGTGGCGGCACCCGTCGCGACGGCGTGAAAGGGGCGGCGGCCTAGCTGATCGCTTCGAGCCGCTCCTTGCTCATATCGCCGGGGACAATGGTCACGGGCACCGGCAATGACCCGGCGGAGCGGGACATCTGGGTGACCAGCGGTCCCGGACCCTTCTTCTTGTCCGCCGAGGCGCCCAGCACCAGCACGCCGATTTCCGGGTCCTCGGCGATGTACTCGATGATCTCGTCCGTGGGTTCGCCCTCGCGGATGACCAGCTCGGGGTCGACATTCTGCTTGTCGCGCATCCACTTCGCGAACACCTCGAAGTGGACCTCGATGCGTTCGCGGGCTTCCTGACGCATGATGTCGCCCACGCCGATCCAGTGGTTGAACTCGTCCGGGGGGATCACCGCCAGAACGGTGACGCCGCCGCCGGTGCGCGCCGCACGCAGCGCCGCGAAACGCATCGCATTCAGGCATTCGGTGCTGTCGTCCAGCACCACGAGGAACTTGCGCATCTGTGGTCTCCCTTGGCGGCGCGATCATGGCCGCTGCCGCGGTACGAGGCAATCGCAATCTGAAAGAACGGACCCCGGCCTAGCGCCCGCTTGCCGCCCAGTCCCAGTACATTTCGCGCACGCGGCGGGTGACCGGGTTCGCGTTCGCGCCGGTTTCGTAGGTCGTGTCGTCGAAAGCGCTGACCGGCGTGACCTTCATCATGTTGCCGGACAGGAATACCTCGTCGGCGGCGTGGAAATCATCGAAGGAGAGAACGGTTTCATGCACCTTCATCCCGTCCGCCTTCATGTTGGCGATGTGGCGCGCGCGGGTGATGCCCGCCAGGAAGGTGCCGTTGGGGATGGGAGTGAAGACTTCGCCGTCGCGAACCATGAAGATGTTGGCGGTGGCGGTTTCCGCCACGTTGCCCATGGCGTCGGCCACGAGGGCGTTGCCGAAGCCCTTGGCGCGCGCCTCGGTCAGCATGCGGGCGTTGTTGGGATAGAGGCAGCCCGCCTTGGCGTTGACCACGTTGTCTTCGAGCACGGGACGGCGGAAGCGGGTGCGGGTGAGTGTCGTCGCGGCCTCGGGCGGGGCCATCGGGATTTCCTCGAGCGAGACGGCGAAGCCGGTGGCGTTCTCGCGCGGGACGATGCCCAGCTCGTCGCCTTCAATCGCCCAGTACATGGGCCGGATGTAGACAGGCTGCCCCTTGCCGTAGCTTTCCAGCCCTTCGCGGATCAGCTCGACCATCGCGTCGGCCTGCACCGTGGGCGTGATCATAAGCGCCTCGGCGGAGCGGTTGATGCGCGCGCAGTGGCGGTCGAGATCGGGGGCCAGACCGTCGAACAGCCGCGCGCCGTCGAACACCGTGGTGCCCAGCCATGCGCCGTGGTCTGCGGCCTTCATGATCATCTTGTCCCCGTCATGCCACTGGCCGTCGAAGTAGGTCTTGATATTGGTGCCGGTGGCCATGTCGTCTTCCTAGGTTTTGGGGGCGCTGCGGTAGATGCCTTCGGGCAGGTTCAGCGCGGCGGTGAGGTCGCGCAGCTGCTCGGGCGACAGCGTGATCCGGGAAATCCGGTCCGTGCGCGGATCCCATTGTTCGAAGGTGATCTCTGAGTCGAAGGCCTGAACGGTCACGTCCTCGCGCAGCGGGGCGCTGCCTTCATCGACCAGGGTGATCACGCTGGCGTCGAATTCGTGTTCGATCGTAAACATGGCGCGAAACTGATCCTTTCGGCGGTTCATTGCAAGAGGGCGCGTCAAAGTCACGTGATCGGGGTGGTCCCTGTCGCGCGCTGTGATAGAACCGGAGCGAACGCCACCCCCCGGAGGATCCACAGCCGATGTTCAAGAAGACCGTCCTGCTTCTGGGGGCCATTGTCACGCTTGCGGCCTGCGAGGTCGCGCCGGTGCAGCCCTTGCCAGCCCCGACCGGCAGCGCCCCGTCCGCCGGGCCGCGGCTGAGCAGCGATCAGGCCGCGAGAAGTTTCGTCGAGGTGGTCAGGACGGTGGAGCCCGTGGCGGAACGCGAGTGCCGGAACCGGACCACGGGGGTCAATTGCGATTTCAACATCGCGGTGGACGACCGCCCCGGTCAGCCCGCCAACGCCTACCAGACATTGGACAAGCAGGGGCGGCCGGTGATCTTCTTCACGCTCGGCCTGATCGCGGATGCGCGCAACTCGGACGAGCTGGCCTTCGTGCTGGGGCACGAGGCGGCGCACCACATCGCCGGGCACATCAACCGCCAGCAGCAGAACGCGGTGGCGGGGGCGGTGATCTTCGCGGGCCTCGCGACGCTGAGCGGCGGCAATGCCGAGGCGGTGCAGAACGCGCAGCGGCTGGGAGCCGAAGTGGGCGCGCGCCGCTATTCCAAGGATTTCGAGCTCGAGGCCGACGCGCTGGGCACCATCATCACGGCACGGTCCGGCTACAACCCGCTGCGGGGGGCGGAGTTCTTTACCCGCATTCCCGATCCCGGCGACAAGTTCCTGGGCACGCATCCACCGAACGCGGCGCGGCTGGACGTCGTGCGGCGCACCGTCGCCGGGCTTTGACCGCCGGGGCGGCCATGCTGCGCAAGCTGGGTATCGTGCTGACCGACCGGGGATCGAAATACGCGGTGTCCGGTGCGCCGGTCCGGGACCGGGCTGACGTGGACGCGGTGCTCAGGGATCTCAGGCGGGACAAGGCCTATGCCAAGGCCACGCATAACACCTGGGGCGTGCAGCTGTCGGAGGGCGGGCCGCTCAAGGGCGACGACGGAGAGGCCGGGGCCGGCATGGTCATCCTGCGGATGCTGGAACGGGCGGAGATCCTCGACCACGTGATCGTGGTGACAAGGTGGTACGGCGGCAAGCACCTTGGCGGCGATCGGTTCCGCCACGTCCAGACCTGTGTCTCAGCCTACCTTGAGGGCGATGGCGACGGCGGCGAAGAAGCAGGTTGAGGCGCTGAGGACGAAGCTGTGCCAGATCGCGTTCTGGAACCGGAACTCCGGCTTGGCAAAGACCCATGCCCCGACGGAATAGATGATGCCGCCGGTGCCGACGAGGAACAGCGCCGCCGGTGGCAGCACCTGCCACATCGGCCAGAACAGCAGCACCGCCAGCCAGCCCATCAGCAGGTAGAGCGCGAGCGAGCCGCGTCCGTCGGTGCCCCAGAACCAGAGCTTGGCCACCGCGCCCACCAGCGCCAGCGCCCAGACGATCGCGAGGACGACATAGGCGAATCCGCTGCCGATCAGCGCGACGAAGGGCGTGTAGGTGCCCGCTATCTTGAAGTAGATCGCGGCGTGGTCGATCCGGTTGAGAAGCGGGCGCGTCTTGTCCACCGGTGACAGGTGATAGACCGCGGAGGCGATGAAGGCGAATAGCATGCAGCCGGCGTAGAGCGCCGCCGCCGTGGTCAGCCGGTCGGAGCCCGCCGCCTCGATCAGGAGGAGGATGGAGGCGGGAATGGCCAGCGCGAGGCCCGCGACATGCACCGCGCCGTCCGCCACCGTTTCCGATCTGGAGTATGGATAAGCCATGAAACGAGGCTAACACGCCTGCATGAAGTTTCCATGATGACCCTTCGTCAGCCTGACTGACGGTGTCGTTACCCGCCGCGGGACTGCCGCCGCAGGTGCAGCCGGTAGAGCAGGGGCGCGAGAACCCGGTCATAGAGCCATGACGCCGTGCCGTGCAGGCCGGGCAGCGAGAATACCCGCGCAAGCCACCGGGTCTGGGGGATCTCGCGCCAGAGCACGATGAAGGCCGGCAGGCCCGCGTAGGTCTGCCCGTCCTTTCGCACGTGCAGGCGTTTCGCGGCGTCGTCCGCGCTGATGCCCCAGTCCGCCAGCCGGTCGCTGTCCGACAGGTCGTCGTAGGTGATGGGCAGCGCCTGACGGTCGCTCAGCCGCGCGTAGTGGTTTACTTCCCGGCTGCACACGGGGCAGGATGCGTTGTAAAGAACCTTGGTGTCGTCGTTCATACCGCGAAAGTAGGGCGGCGGGGCGACCCGTACAGGCCTAGCGGGGCTTGTTGCTGTCGATCCAGCGCGACATCAGCGTCTTGTCCTGAAAACATTCCGGCGGGACGTTGCCCCGCTTCAGCCGGGCGATGCGTTCGGCAAAGGCGACCTGCCGGGAGGATGGGTAGTTGGCGAACCTGCCCGCGGGCGGCGCGGCCCTGTGGGCGTCGATCCAGGCGGAGAGGGCCGCGCGGTCGCGTTCGATCCCCTTGGGCAGGGGGTCGCCCGTCTTGGACGCGAGAATGCGCGCGTAGCTCATCTGCTTTTCCGTCGCGGCTAGGGGCGGGCCGAGCGGCAGGTCGGGCTGCGCATCCCGACGGTCGAAAAGGTCTGGCGTGGCATGGTCCGGTGTCATCTGAAGTACCTCGCGGCTGCTTGGCTTCACATATAGAACATAAAGAGAACATTTTCAAGCATTGGTTCACAACGCCTCGTCTCCATGCTCAAGATGTAGGGTGCAGGCTCGGCATTTCAACTAGATGTGCAATGCGCGGCGGCGGGTCGGTGCGCGCAGCATTGTCACGCCCGACGCCGGGACGCGGCGGGGCGGCGGCATGGCCGGGAAGGAATGTCAGGCGAGGCCGGCGTGGCGACCGGGGTGAATTTTCCGGCGCGGAAAACCGGGCGGATCAGGCAGGGACGACCCGACCCCAGAGATCGTATTCGCCCGCTTCCTCGACTTCGACCGTGACGATGTCGCCGACGGTCAGATCGGAGAAATCCTCGTCGATGAAGAGGTTGCCGTCGATCTCGGGGGCGTCGGCCTTGGTGCGGCAGGTGGCGGCGTCTTCGTCGATCTCGTCGATGATGACGTCCATCCGCCGGCCCACCTTGGCGGCGAGCTTGGCTTCGGAAATGGCCTGCGCCTTTTCCATGAAGCGGTCCCAGCGGTCCTGCTTGACCTCTGCCGGGACGTGATCCGGCAGGTCGTTGGACCGTGCGCCCGCGACGTTTTCGTACTGGAAGCAGCCGACGCGGTCGAGCTGCGCCTCGTCCAGCCAGTCCAGCAGGGTCTGGAACTCGGCCTCGGTCTCGCCGGGGTAGCCGACGATGAAGGTGGAGCGCAGCGTGATGTCCGGGCACTGCGCGCGCCACGCGGCGATCTCGTCGAGCGTTTTCGCCGCCGCCGCGGGCCGCGCCATGCGTTTGAGCACATCGGGGTGGGCGTGCTGGAACGGGATGTCGAGGTAGGGCAGCACCAGGCCTTCCGCCATCAGGGGGATGAGGTTGCGCACGTGGGGGTAGGGATAGACGTAGTGCAGCCGTACCCAAGCGCCGAGACTGCCCAGATCGCGGGCGAGGTCGGTGATATGGGCGCGGTGGCCGCGGTCTTCGGCGTGCCTGATGTCGACGCCGTAGGCGGAGGTGTCCTGGCTGATGACCAGAAGCTCCTTCACGCCGTTCTCCACCAGCTTTTCCGCCTCGCGGATCACGGCATGGGCGGGGCGGGACTGCAGCCGTCCCCGCATGTCGGGGATGATGCAGAACTTGCACTTGTGATTGCAGCCCTCGGAAATCTTGAGGTAGCTGTAATGGCGTGGCGTCAGCGAGACCTGCTGCGCGGGCAGCAGATCGATGAAGGGATCGGGCGCGGGCGGCACCGCGGCGTGCACCGCGTCGAGCACCTGTTCGTACTGGTGCGGCCCGGTCACGGCGAGAATGCGGGGGTGGTGTTCGCGGATGTAGTCGGGCTCGGCCCCGAGACAGCCGGTCACGATCACGCGACCGTTCTCGGCCAGCGCCTCGCCGATGGCTTCGAGGCTCTCGGCCTTGGCCGAATCGAGAAAGCCGCATGTGTTCACGATCACCGCGTCGGCCCCGGCGTAGTCAGGCGAGACGCCGTATCCCTCGGCCCGGAGCCGGGTGAGAATCCGTTCGGAATCCACCAGCGCCTTGGGGCAGCCGAGGCTGACCATGCCTATGGACGGCTGGCCGGGGCGGCCGGTGTCGCCCAGCCGCGCGCGGGGCGCGAGATCGGGGCGAAGATCTGGTGGGTTTGTGCTCATGTTCTGCGCTATAGAGGATGCAAGGGGGCTGGGAAAGCCTCGTCGGTCGAGGAGAGCGGGCATGAAGTGGGTCATTCGGATCATCGGCGCATTGATGCTGATCGTGGTTCTGGTGGTGGTCGGGTTGCTGATGCTGCCGGCGGAACGGATCGCCGGCATCGCGGCGGACCAGTTGCGCAAGGTCACGGGGCGGGACGTGACGATCACCGGCGATGTCTCCATGACGTTCTGGCCGGTGCTGGGCGTGAGCGCGGACAGGCTCGAGGTCGGGAACGCCGACTGGGCCAAGGAAGGGGCGATGCTGTCCACCTCCAACGCCGCCATCGGCGTGGATGCGATGGCGCTGCTGCGGGGGGAGATCAGGATCACCAACATCGCGGCGGAAAGCCCCACGATCCGGTTGGAAAGCCGCCGGGACGGGCGGGCGAGCTGGCAGTTCACCGATGCCACGGGCGCGGCGCAGATAGAGACCGGGACCGCGCCGGAACGCACGGCGCGGCCCGTGGCGATCGAAAAGCTGAACATCACCGACGCGACGCTGATCTACGACGCCGAGGGGGCGGACCTGTTGACCTATAGCGGTGTCGATCTGTCGCTGGACTGGCCCGAGGGCAGCGGCCCTGCCGATCTGCGTGCGGTGTTGCGGCCTGCGGGCGCGCCGGTGACCGTCGCCGCGCGGATCGGGGCGTTCTCGCAGTTTCTGGCCGGAGAGGTGCAGCCGGTCGAGGCCACCGTCACGGCCCCCTCCGGCGAGGTCACGCTGGACGGACGGGCGGCGCTGAACGGCGCCGTGGCAGGACGGGTCGCGTTCGATACATCGGACACGGCCGCGTTCCTTGCGGCGTTGGGCCAGCCGGGTGTCGCCCTGCCGCGCGGGCTGGGGCAGCGGCTGGCCGTGACGACGGACCTCACCCTGACGCCGGAGCGCCGGCTGTCGCTGCGCGAGCTGGTGGCGGACCTCGGTGGCAACACGCTGCGCGGCGCGGCGGACATCGGCCTGAACGGCACGCCGCAGGTCAACGCACAGCTGAACGCCGGGGCGCTGGACCTGACGGGGGTGACCGGCGGCGGCGCGGCGGAAGGGGCCGACGCGACGGCTGGTGCCGGTGGCGGCGGCTGGTCGACGGCGCCGATCGACGCGTCGGGCCTTGCCGCCTTCAACGGGGAGATCGCCCTGAGCGCCGACAGCATCGACCTCGGCGCGCTGAAACTGGGGGCCTCGCGCACGCTGCTCAGCAACGACCGGTCGAGGATGGTCTTCGAGATGCGCGAGGTCGCGGGCTACGGCGGGCGGCTGACCGGGCAGTTCGTGATGAACAACCGCTCCGGCCTGTCGGTGGGCGGGGCCGTGCAGGCGCAGGGGGTGCAGATGAACCCGCTGCTGACCGACCTTGCGGACCTCACCCGCTTCAGCGGCCAGGGAGATGCGGAGGTGTCGTTCCTCGGCGTCGGGCAGAGCGTGGACGCGATCATGCGGTCGCTGTCGGGCAAGGGCGCGGTCAAGGTGGGGCGCGGCACGATCGAGGGGATCGATCTGGATGCGCTGCTGGGATCCTTCGACGTGAAGGGGGGCACGACGATCTTCGATTCCCTCGGGGCGAAATTCACCATGGACGCGGGGGTGCTGCGCAACGACGACCTGTTGCTGCTGCTGCCCAATTTCAACGCGACCGGCGCGGGGCAGGTGAACCTCGGCGCGCAGACACTGGACTATACCGTGACCCCCAAGGCGCTGCGGGTCAACGGGGACCGGGGGCTGGCGGTGCCGGTCCGCATCAGCGGCCCCTGGGCCGACCCGTCGATCCGGCCCGACCTCAAGGCGGCGGTGGACCTGAACTTTGCCGCCGAGAAGGCGCAGATCGAGGACCGGGTAAAGCAGAAACTGGCCGAGGAACTGGACCTCGATCCGCAGGACGGCAGGTCGATCGAGGAGGCGGTGAAGGACAAGGTGGAGGACCGGCTGAAACAGCGCCTGCTGAAGATCCTCGAATAGCGCGGGCCGCGCGCATCGTCCTGTCGACCGCGCGGCGCAGTCTTGGGGTTCCGCCCGCCGCGCTGCTGCGTTACATCTGCACGGCGCAGTCGCAGGAGCATCCCATGGCCAACGATCTATTCAACAGCTTCATGACCGGTCCCGATGAGAAGGGGCGGTTCGGCGAATTCGGCGGGCGTTTCGTGTCCGAGACGCTGATGCCGCTGATCCTCGAACTGGAAGAACAGTACGAGATCGCGAAGACCGACCAGAGCTTCTGGGACGAGATGGATTTCCTGTGGAAGCATTACGTCGGCCGGCCCAGCCCGCTCTACTTTGCCGAACGGCTGACCGAAGACCTTGGCGGGGCCAAGGTGTACATGAAGCGTGACGAGCTGAACCACACCGGCGCGCACAAGATCAACAACGTCCTGGGCCAGATCATCCTTGCCCGGCGCATGGGCAAGAAGCGCATCATCGCCGAGACCGGGGCGGGGCAGCACGGGGTCGCGACCGCCACGGTCTGCGCCAAGTTCGGGTTGAAATGCGTGGTCTACATGGGGGCGCACGACGTGGAGCGGCAGGCCCCCAACGTGTTCCGCATGAAGCTGCTGGGCGCCGAGGTCATTCCCGTGACCTCGGGGCGGGGCACCCTGAAGGACGCCATGAACGACGCGCTGCGCGACTGGGTGACGAACGTGCGCGATACCTTCTACTGCATCGGCACCGTGGCGGGCCCGCACCCCTATCCGGCGATGGTCCGCGACTTCCAGTCGATCATCGGCAAGGAGGTGCGCGAGCAGATGACCGAGGCCGAGGGGCGTTTCCCCGACACGGTGATCGCCGCCATCGGCGGCGGCTCCAACGCCATGGGGCTGTTCTATCCCTTCCTCGACGACAAGGAGGTCCGGATCATCGGGGTCGAGGCCGGCGGCAAGGGCGTGAACGAGAAGATGGAGCATTGCGCCTCGCTCACCGGGGGGCGGCCGGGCGTGCTGCACGGCAACCGCACCTACCTGCTGCAGGACGAGGACGGGCAGATCCTCGAAGGGTTCAGCATCTCGGCGGGTCTCGACTATCCGGGTATCGGGCCGGAACATGCCTGGCTGCATGACATCGGGCGGGCGGAATATGTGTCCATCACGGACAAGGAGGCGCTGGCCGCCTTCCAGAAGTGCTGTGCGCTGGAGGGAATCATCCCGGCGCTGGAGCCGAGCCATGCGCTGGCCCACGTGATGAAGATCGCCCCGGAACTGCCGAAGGATCACATCATCTGCATGAACATGTGCGGCCGCGGCGACAAGGACATCTTTACCGTCGCCAAGGCGCTGGGGTTCGAGATGGGCGATTTCGCCTGACACGGACGTCCCGGGGGCTCTGCCCCCGGACCCCCGGAGGTATTTGGGGCATAAAGAAGATCAGCGCGTCAGTTCGAGGATGTCGAAGTCGCTTTCCACCGCCGGGGCGGGGAACATCAGCCGTGCGCGCCGCGGGCTGACCCGCTCGAACACGGCCACGTCGGTCTGGACGCGACCGTCCGAGACGAAATCGGCGGGAAGGTCGGCATAATCGGCGGGAGTTTCGTCGGCCACGTAGCCGACCCCCACGTAGACCGCGCGCCCCTCGCGGAAGCTGATCGTGCCGTGTGTCAGTTGCGATCCCGTGAGCTTCTCGAAGGCGAAGGTGCCATCCGGGCGCAGGGTGAAGCGGCACCTGAAATCGGTGTAGACCACCAGCGCGCTGATGCCGCCCAGTTTCATCGTCCGGCAGGACCAGTCGCCCGCCAGCGTTTCGTCGAAGGCCACCTGCGGCGTGCCCGAGAGCGCCGTAACCAGCGCGGCCACGTCCCCCTCGGCGCCGCCGGCCAGCGCCTGCAGCAGCGCGCGGCCCGCGGCGCTTTCGAACCCGTCGAGCCGGGCGGCGTCCGCGGCACGCAGGTCGACTTGCGCGGGGGCGGCGGTGGCTGTCAGCAGCAGGGCGAGGGCGGGGCCGAGGCAGGGCTTCATGGCATGTCCTTTCAGCGGAGAGGGAGACGGATGGGGCGGTGGTCAGTCGCCGCCGGCGGCATGCGCCTGCAGCACGTCGAGCGGCACGATGTCCAGTGCGCGCCGGTGGGTCGCGGCCAGGTGCACCCGTGGCGCGCAGCCCTCGTCGGCGGCCTGCAGGAAGCGGCTGGCGCAGAGGCACCACGGGTCGCCCGGTTTCAGACCGGCAAAGCCGTACTCGGGCCGCGGCGTGCTCAGATCGTTGCCGACGTACTTGGAATAGGCAAGGAATTCGGCGGTCATGACAGCGCAGACCGTGTGGCTGCCCTGATCGGCGGCGCAGGTGTTGCAGTGACCGTCGCGGAAGAACCCGGTGACGGGGTCGGTGCCGCAGACCGCCAGCGGCCCGCCGGTCACGTTGATGCTGTCTTCGGGTTCCATGCGGTCCTCACAGGTTTCGGGCGATGGCGCGGAACATGTCCACGTTCTGGTCGTTCGCGCCGGGGGCGCGGAACTGGCGGTCGGCGGCGGTGGTGACGATGACGACCTGCCGCGCGGTGTCGATGTAGATGTACTGCCCGTAGATGCCGCGCGCCATGTATTCGCCCGGCGCGGACCCGTCGGGGATCCACCACTGGTAGCCGTAGCCGGCGCCGCCCGGCGCGCTCGGCTCGGTCGAGGCGTCGACCCAGTCGGCCGGGACGATCTGCCGACCCTGCCACGCGCCGCGCTGGGCGTACATCTGGCCGAAGCGGGCGTAGTCCCGCGTGGTCAGGTTCAGACCGCCGAGCACGAAGGCGGTGCCCACCCCGTCGGTGACATAATAGGGGGCGTATTCCAGCCCGAGCGGCTGGATGATGTGTTCGCTCAGCAGGTCGGCCACCGGCTTGCCCGCGGCCCCGCGCACGACCATGCCGATCACATGCGTGTCGATGGAGACGTATTTCCATGTCTCTCCCGGTTCGGCGAAGGTTTCTGTCAGGTGGGCGGCGAAGTCGTCCATCCGGCCGCCCAGTGCCAGCACCCGGCCCATGCGGTTGATGTCGGAATTGAAGTCCAGGTAATCCTCGTCGAAGGTCACACCGCTCGCCATGTTGAGAACCTGCCGCAGGCTGGCGCCGTCGTAGGCCCCGCCCTGCAGCAAGGACGCGTACTTGGTGACCGGGTCGTCGATCGATTCGATGGTGCCGTCGTCGAGCAGAACGCCCACGAGCGCCGAGAGGAAGCTCTTGGCCACCGACCAGCTGATCCGCCGGTCCTCGGCAGAGGTGCCCTGGTAATAGCTTTCGTGCACGATCTCGCCGTCCTTGAGCACCAGCAACGACGTCAGGCTGCGTTCCTCCACCCAGTCATCGGTGCCGGGAGGAAGGGCGGCATCCGGGCCGTAGGGCAGCGGACTGGTCGGCCCGTTGCCGCGCGGCACCTCCGTAGTCAGGAACGCACGGTCCATGTGGCTGAAGTTGTCGACGATCTTTTCCTCGGAGAACAGCGAGTTCACGGCCATGAGCCGGGTGATCTCCTCGCGTTTCCACAGGCCCGCGGCCACCGCGATCACGATGAGCAACAGCAGGGCGCGGAAGGTCCATTTCAGAAAGCTGCGCATGTCCGTTTCCTTGCCTATCGGGGGCATCCAATCACAGCGGGGCGCGCGGCACCAGTGTCAGCCGTGGGTCCAGTTGATCCAGCGGCCATGAAAATCGGCGCGTCCGAGGTCGAGCGTGACGTCGCCGGGCCAGAACCGCAGAACGAGGGCCGCCCCGGCCTTGCCCGTTGTGTCACCGTCGCTTTCCATCGACAGCCACGCCAGCGGGCGGTGCGCGGTGGCGCGCGCGCCCGCGGCCTCGATCATGGCGCGGCCCCGGTCGCGGGCGGACTTGGGGAAATACTGCCACGCGACGGTATTCTGGATCAGGTGGAGGTGTCTTTCGGGCGCGCTTGGCAGGCGGCGCGAGAGCCAGTCTATGGCGTCTCCGCGGACGACCGGCACGGTGGCCACCGAGGCGGCGGCGCGGGTCAGCACCTGCCGCTGCGGCTGATCGGGCCAGAGATAGGCCGTCAGCCGCAGGAGGTCTTCGCCCTGCGCGGGATCGAGGGGGTTCAGGTCGACGCCCGCGCGGGAGGCCACGCGGGGCCGGGCGGAAGGCGGCAGCGGCCCCGCCCATTCCGGGGTCAGGGTGAGAACCGGGGTCTGCGCGCCGAAGCGTGTTCCTTCGATCTCCAGCGCGAAGTGATCCCACATCAGGTTCAGACCGCCGCTTGCGCCGAGCTCGCTGAGGTGGATCGGCAGATCGAACTGCTGAACGGCCACGTGCGCGCCCGCGATCAGGGCGGCGGAACGGCGGACCTCGTTGGTTTGCGGCGCGCTGTCGGTCCAGTCGAGAAGGAAGGCTTCGTGCCTTGACAGGGCCGCCACCACGGCATCGCGCAGGGCGCTCTCGCTGGCGTCATGGGGCGGGTAGAGCGCGGCCAGTTCGGGGGAGGCACGGTTCAGCACCAGCGCGTGCAGACCGCCCGCGAGGCGCAGGGGCAGGGAATGGCCCGCGGGGCCGATGTCGCCCTCGAAGGCCGCGAACTTGCGGCCCAATGCGCTGTCGGTGGGCCAGTTTGCCGAGAGGATGGTCAGCAGTTTTCCCATGAAGGGAGAGCCGAGGCGGGTGCAGGTATCGGCCTGATACTCGAAGGCTTCCCGCAGGTTCACCGAAAGCGTTCCATCAGTTTCTGCAGGGGCGACTTGTCGGGATCCGGTTCGGGCGTTGTTGGTTCGGGCCCTGTTTCTTGCGCGGGCTTCGCGGGCTGCGGCCCCTTCGTTCCCGTGCCGGACCGCGGCGGGTTGACCCGCATCGCGACGGTGTTGAGAAACTTGGCCGTATCCCAGGCGGCAAGGTCCGGGGCGCCCTCGCCGATCCCGCGCAACACGTCGTCCAGCCATGCCTCGTCGGCCTTGGGGAAATCGCGCAGCACGTAGCCCGGCACGGCGTCCTTGTGACCCGGATGGCCGACGCCCAGCCGAACGCGATGATAGTCCGGTCCGATGTGCTGGTGCAGCGACCGCAGGCCGTTGTGGCCCGCGTGGCCGCCGCCGGTCTTGCACTTGACCTTGCCGGGCGCGAGGTCGATTTCATCATGCAGAACAATGACATCCTGCGGCTCGATCTTGTAGAACTTGGCCGCTGCCTGAACCGACTGGCCCGAGTTGTTCATGAAGGTTTCGGGCTTGAGCAGCACCGCGCGCAGGCTGCCGAAACGCCCCTCGCTCACGGCGCCCTGATGCTTGCCCTTCCATGCCGGAAAGCCGTGTTCGGCCGCGATGCGGTCGAGTGCCATGAAGCCGATGTTGTGGCGGTTCCGGGCGTACTTGGCGCCGGGGTTGCCGAGGCCGACGATGAGTTTCATGCGCGTCTCCTGCTGGGGTCGCACACACCCTAGCAAAGGCCGTGGGCAAACGGAACGCGGTGTCGACGGCCCAGTGGGGATAGATGGCCCGGTCCGCCGTCACGACGGGAACCCCTTTGGGGAGGGCCGCGCAACTTTTCCTTGTTCCCCGCCCATTGTCGCCAGATTCCGGGGCTATCCCGGCCACTCGGACGCCGCATGCATGCAGGCAGCCGACAGCACGGGGTAGTTTATGAAACACGATGTCGTCACGACCGGAAGCACGGCCGATGCGGACCTCGCCGTCCAGGTGATAGATACGCCCGCGGGCTTTGCCGCGCTGCGGGAGGAATGGCAGGCGCTGGAAGCGCGCGACCCGGAAACCACGGTGTTCCTGTCCTGGGCTTGGTTCAACGAGGCCTTCGCCGACCAGCTTTACCGATGGAGCGTGCTGGTCGTGCGGGATGGCGCGGGTGATGTGATCTGCCTGGTGCCGCTGAAATACCGCGTTCACTGGAGCGGCAGCAGGCAGGAGTTCCAGACCCAGTTGCAGGCCGGGGGGCGCCTGTTGTGGAGCGAGTACACCGGGTTTCTCTGCGCGCCGGAGCTGCAGCGCGAGGGGCTGGAGGCAGCGGCGCGGCACCTGGCGGCGATGCCTTGGATCAGCCTGTCTATGCGGTATGTCGCGCAAGCCGGGCGGTGCCGCATCTTTACCGACGCGCTGGAGCAGGCAGGCATCGCCGTTCGGTACCAGCCCTACATGATAAACCGGGGCGAGACCGACAACCTGAAATGCCCGCAGGTGACGCTGCCGGATGACTTTGACACCTATCTCGCCGCATCCGTCAGCCGCAACAGGCGCCAGCAATACAACCGGTTCCGCCGAAAGCACCTCGATACGGGCGATTACCGCATCACCCATGCCACCGGCGACACGTTAGAGGCTGACCTCGACACGCTGATGCGCTTCTGGGCCGACACATGGGGCGAGAAGAAGGGCCGTCAGACCGAAGGGATCGTGGCGCAATACCGCAGGATGCTGACAGCCGCCGCGCGCACGGACAGCCTGTTCCTGCCGGTGCTGTGGCAGGGCGACAGGCCGCTGGGTGCGCTGGGCCACGTGATCGACCGCCGCCGTGGCATGGTGCATTTCATCATGGTGGGCCGGGACCAGACGGCGGAGGAACCCTTTGTCGGGGCGGCGCTGCATTTTCACGCCATCGCCTGGGCGATCGAACAGGGCTTTGGCTGCTACGATTTCAGCCATGGCAACGAGCCCTACAAATACGGCTACGGGGCGCAGGACGTCGATGTGCTGTTCTTCGAGGCGCGCCGCCGGGAGCCGTCGGACGACACCGTGTTCGATTCCCTCTGCCTCGGGGCGGCGCTGGCGCGGTTGCAGGGTTTCATCGAAGAGGGCCGGACCGACCGTGCGACCCGCGCCTGCGCGCAACTGGCGCGGCTGCTGAGCTGACGGGAGCGGGGGCCGCGCCGCCCCCCGAACGCAAACGGGGCCGCCAAAGGCGACCCCGCTGAACTTTCCAATGGATAGGCGATTATTCGTCGCTGTCCTGCTCGCCGTCGGGCGGGCCCATTTCGGATGTCGGCACTTCGTCTGCTGCCACATCCTCGTCTTCGTCCTCGTCGTCCTGCGAGGCAAGGCCGGAGGGTGCGGAGACCTGCGCGATCACGAAGTCGCGGTCGATCACAGGCTTGGCGCCTTCGGGCAGCTTGACGTTCGAGATCGTCGCGCTGTCGCCGATTTCGAGGCCGGAGACATCGACCGTGATGCTTTCCGGGATGTCGGCCGCGGTCACGACCAGTTCCACCTCGGGCCGGACCAGGGTCAGCACGCCGCCCTTCTTGAGGCCGGGGGATTCTTCCTCGCCTTCGACTTCGACGCCGATGAACAGGTTGATCTTGGTCGAGCGCTTGAGGCGCATCAGGTCGACGTGGGTCGGCAGATCCTTGACCACGTGGCGCTGAACGTCGCGGCAGATGACGCGCACGTCGTCATGACCATCGACCTTGAGATTGAACAGGGTCGCCTTGAAGCGGCCCTTGCGCAGCATGGTCAGCAGCTTGTTGAACGGGATGTTGATGGGAAGCGGGTCTGCGTCGCCTCCGAAAACGATCCCCGGTACCATGCCGTCACGGCGTGCCTGACGAGCGGCGCCCTTGCCTGTCCCCGTCCGTACCTGGGCTTCAAGATCTGGAATCTCTCCGGCCATTTTAATCTCCAATATGTTACGGGACGCCTCCAAGGCTGTCGTCCCTGCGGATCGGGCCGCCCCGAGGAGCGCACCCGCATGAAGCCGCGCGTATAGACGCGAAATGCCGCCATGAAAAGGGTAAAACTGCGTTCGGCCCCTTGGCTCCGCCGTGGGAGCGTGGCAGGGGGTGGCATGGGCTTCAAACACGATCTTTACCTGTCGCGCCGACCGCTCGCCGGCTTTGTCGCCATCGGCGTCTCGTGGTCCACGTACTTTGCGCAGATGCCCGTCATCAAGGCGCAGGTGGGCGCCAGTGACGGGGCCTATGGCGGTGCCGTGCTGCTGGCGTCGCTCGGGGCGATCGCGGCGATGTGGCTGGCGCCGATGTTCCAGCAGATGTTCGGCCGGATCGCGGTATCGGTGGGTATCGTGATCGTCGCCATGGGGATGCTGACTTCGGGCACGTCGGCCACGCTGGTTCTGCTGGTGGGGGGCATGGCGCTGGCCTCCATGGGGTCGGGCGTCGTGGACGTGCTGGTGAACGCGCGCGTCTCGGACATAGAGGCGCGCCACGGGCGCAGCCTGATGAACCTCAACCATGCGCTCTACAGTTTTGCCTATGCCGGGGCCGCGCTGGCCACCGGTGCCCTGCGCGAGGCGCGCGTGGGGACGGTGACGGTGTTCCTTCTGCTGGCCGGACTGCTGATGATTCTGGCGCTGGCCGCCCGTGACCGGGTGGCGGATGTCGAGGAACCCGCGCTGTCCGACATGCCGGGCGAGATCCCCCATGCCGTCGTCCTGCTGGTGGGGCTGGTCGTCTTGACCGCCTTTCTGGCCGAGGCGGCCGCCGAGGGCTGGTCGGCGCTGCATCTGGAGCGCACGCTTGGCGGCACCGCGGGCGAGGGCGCGCTGGGGCCGGCGGCGCTTGGCTTGATGATGGGCATCGGGCGGCTGTTCGGGCACAGCCTGTCGCGGCTTGTCCGCGATACCCGGCTGATGCTGCTGGCGACCCTGCTGTCCGCGCTGGGCATCGGGCTTGCGGGGGTTGCCCCCAGCGTGCCGGTCGCGCTGCTGGGTTTCGCCATCGGGGGGCTGGGGATTTCCGTCGTCGCGCCCCTTGCGCTGGGGTTGCTGGGGCGGCTTGTCACGCCTGACGTCCGGCTGGCCGCGATCAGCCGTGCGTCGGTCCTCGGGTACGGCGCGTTCTTTTTCGGACCGCCGCTGATGGGGCTCGTGGCCGAGGGTTTCGGCCTGAGGGCGGCCTTTGTCGTGGTGGCGGCGATCCTGTGCCTTACCGCGCTGGCGGTGATGCCCGCGCTGGCGCGGCGCAGCATGGCGGGGCAGGCGGGGCCTAGTCCCGCGCGGTGATCAGGTGCCCGCCCTGGGCCAGGACACGGTCGTACAGCGCGAACTCGGGCGCGCGGGCTTCGCGCAGGCGGGCCAGTGTTTCGGCGCTCAACCCGGT
Organism: Sulfitobacter alexandrii; assembly: GCF_001886735.1. Taxonomy (NCBI): domain Bacteria; kingdom Pseudomonadati; phylum Pseudomonadota; class Alphaproteobacteria; order Rhodobacterales; family Roseobacteraceae; genus Sulfitobacter; species Sulfitobacter alexandrii. Next base: position 2,741,374 of record NZ_CP018076.1, on the reverse strand, counting down.
GTCCGCCCCCGGCGACACGTTGCGCGGCTTCAGCGTGACCTCGGTCCGCAGCCGGTCGGACATGAACCGCCGGAAGTCCGCCTGATGGGTGTAGGCGAAGATGTGCTGCGCCATCACCGTTTCCTTGCCGTCGGTGAGAAAGTTGAACTGGCTGCCGATCTGCGCGCGCGGCGGCGGATCGTCCCCGATGACCTCGCGCACGTAGGTGTCGAAGCTGATGTCGCGGGTGCTGAGATCGGTGCCCAACAGCCTGTCCGACCCCCGGTAGCGGTACCAGCTGGCGATCTGGTCGGTCGGGTCGCGCATGATCGCGACCGCCTCGGGACGGACGCCGAAGGTATCTTCGAGGAACGGGGCGATCTTGCGCGAGAACCGCAGCGCGGTGACGTGCTTGCGGTTCTTGGCGAAGACGATTTCGGCCTTGGGACGCAGCGCCATTTCCACGGCCGTGGTCCCGGTCTTTGGCGTGGCCAGAAAGGCGAGGCCGTGGCGCAGGAAGATCAGCATGGCCCCGGCCTGCCTCCCTGTATCATGGCTGCCATACGCCGCCGAAGTCCTGCGGGATCAGCAGGTTGTGGCGGCCGAGATCGGATACCTTGGTGACGCCGCAGAGGGCCATGGTCACGTCCATTTCCTTCTGGATGACCTCGAGCGCGGCGGTCACGCCCTTCTGTCCCATCGCGCCGAGCCCGTAGATGAAGGCCCGACCGATGAAGGTGCCTTGCGCCCCCATCGCGACGGCCTTGAGCACGTCCTGGCCCGAGCGGATGCCGGAATCGAGATGCACTTCGACCTGATCGCCGACCGCGTCCAAAATCGACGGCAGCATCGCGATGGAACTGAGCGCCCCGTCAAGCTGCCGCCCGCCGTGGTTGGACACCACGATGGCATCCGCGCCGACCTTGACCGCCATCCTTGCGTCCTCGGCGTCGAGGATCCCCTTCAGGATGACCTTGCCGCCCCATTGTTCCTTGATCTTGGCGATCTTGTCCCAGTCCAGCGTCGGATCGAACTGTTCCGCGCTCCATGCGCCGAGCTTGGAATTGTCCTTTATGCCCTGCACGTGGCCGACGATGTTGCCGAAGTTTCGCCGCTTGGCGCTGAGCATCTCGATGCCCCAGCCCCATTTCGTGGCAAGGTCCGCGATGGTGCGCGCGGTCAGCTTGGGCGGGGCGGACAGGCCGTTCTTGATGTCCTTGTGCCGCTGCCCCATGATCTGCAGGTCCAGCGTGATGACCAGCGCCGAGCAGTTCGCGTCCTTGGCCCGCTGGATCAGGCGGCGCACGAAATCTTGGTCCCGCATCGTGTAAAGCTGGAACCAGAAGGGCGCGCGCGTGGCTTCGGCCACGTCTTCGATCGAGTTGATCGACATGGTGGACAGGGTGAAGGGCACGCCGAAATCCCGCGCGGCGCGGGCGGCCTTGATCTCGCCATCCGCGCGCTGCATCCCCGTCAGCCCCACGGGGGCAAGCGCCACGGGCATCGCGACGTCCTGTCCGATCATCTGGCTGGCGGTGCTGCGGCCCGACATGTCCACCGCGACGCGCTGGCGCAGGCGCAGCTTGTCGAAGTCCGTGCTGTTCTCGCGGAAGGTCTGTTCGGTCCAGCTTCCCGATTCGCAGTAGTCGTAGAACATGCGCGGCACCCGGCGTTGGTAGATGCGCTTGAGGTCCTCGATGTTCGTGATGACAGGCATGGGCAGGCTCCGATATTGGTCTGCTTTCCTTACCAATCGGCCGATTTGAAGGCAATCGAAAGGTTTTGCTTGATTGGTTCGATATTGAACTATATGGATATGGTGCAATATCGAACCAAATGGAGCCTGCCATGTCCCTCTCTCGCCGAAAGGCCATCTCGATCATCGGTGGGGGCACGATCCTCGCCGCCACCGGCGCCGCCGCCGGATTCCTGACCACCCGCCAGCCTGCGGACGCCCGCCGCCCCTGGGCGCTGGCGGGCAGTTACGACGACCCTCGCCTGAACGCGGTGAGTTTCGCGCTGCTGGCGCCGAACCCGCACAACCTGCAACCCTGGCTGGTCGAACTGAAGGGGGAGGCGGGGTTGCTGCTGCACCGGGACCCGGCGAGGCGGCTGCCCGAAACGGACCCTTTCGATCGGCAGATCTTCATCGGTCTGGGATGTTTCATCGAACAGATGGTCCTCGCGGCGGGTGCGGCAGGTCATGCGGTGGACCTGACGCCCTTCCCTGAGGGGGAGACCGGCCCTGTCGCGCTGGCGACGTTCCACCCGGGCGGCGCGCCGGATCCGCTTGCGGCGCATATTCTGGACCGGCGTTCCTGCAAGGAGCCGTTCGAGGACCGTGCGCTTCCGCGTGACGTGGTGCAGGCGCTGGAACCGCTGGCCGATATTCACACCGAGGCGTCCATGGTCGCCGCACTGCGTGGCCTGACCTGGGCGGGCTGGGAGGTGGAGGCCCTGACCCCGAGAACCATGCAGGAAAGCGTCGACCTGATGCGGTTCGGCAAGGCCGAGATCAACGCCGATCCCGACGGGATCGACCTTGGCGGGCCGATGCTGGAAAGCCTGATGCTGCTGGGGATCGTCAACCGGGCCGCCCAGGCCGACCCCGACAGCACCGGTTTCCGGCAGGGGGGCGAGATCTATCGACGGATGCTGGCGGCGACCCCGGCCTACGCCGTCCTGACCACCGCCTCCAACACCCGTCTGGACCAGATCGCGGCCGGGCGCCGCTGGCTTCGGCTCAACCTCGCGGCGACGCGCCTCGGTCTGTCGCTTCACCCCGTCAGCCAGACGTTGCAGGAATACCCCGAGATGGCCGTTCACCGCGCCCGCGCACATGCGTTGCTGGCGTCCGGGGGGCACACGGTTCAAATGCTGGGGCGGTTGGGCTATGGTCCGGCGACACCGCGCACGCCGCGCTGGCCACTGGAGGCGAAGCTGATTGCCACATGACACCGACACCGCAACCGTCGATCCGAAGGTCCTGTTCGAGGTCTTCAAGGAGATCGGGATCATCGAACAGCTTTCGCGCAACCAGCTGGAAGCCCGGCTGCCCGATGGGTTGATCGGGCCGCACTTCGCGGTGCTCAACCATCTGGTCCTGCGGGGCGACGGGGCGGTGCCGATCGACATGGCCCGTGCATTCCAGGTGCCCAAGACGTCGATGACCCATACGCTCAAGGGTCTTGCGGCACAGGGGCTGGTGGAACTGCGGGCGAACCCGCTGGACGGGCGGTCCAAGACCGTCTGGCTGACCCCGGCGGGGCAGGCCCTGCGCGACCGCACGATCGAGAGGCTCTTGCCCGAGTTGGAGGCGCTGGCGGGGCAGGTGGACGTGGGCGCGCTGGCCGGGGTCCTCCCGGTGCTGGTACGCCTGCGCGAGGTCATGGACGCGGCGCGCGACTGATCGGGCGGCACCGCCCGGCGTCATCGACCAGCCGGTGATGCCCCGGAACCCCTGTCTGCTTTCCGGCTCAGGCGGCGTGAGCGCCGTCTGCAAGGCTCTTGACGAAGGCCAGCACGTCTTGGGTGCTGTCGCCCTTGGCGATGCGCGACACGATGGCGGAGCCGACGACGACGCCGTCCGCGACTTCGGCGATGGCACGTGATTTCTCGGGGGTGTTGACCCCGAAGCCCACGATCACCGGCAGGCCGCTCGCCTTCTGGATTCGGGTCACCTCGGGCGCGACGTCAGCCGCCTCCGCCTCGGCGGAACCTGTGATGCCGGTGATCGACACGTAGTAGACGAAACCGGAGGTGTTGCTGGCGACACGGGGCAGGCGCTTGTCATCTGTCGTGGGCGTGGCGAGCCGGATGAAGTTGAGCCCCGCGGCCTGTGCGGGCAGGCAGAGCTCCTCGTCCTCCTCGGGGGGCAGGTCGACGATGATGAGACCGTCGATGCCCGCGGTGGCGGCCGCCTTGAGAAACGCGTCGACCCCCATCGAGTAGATCGGGTTGTAGTATCCCATCAGCACGATCGGAGTCTCGTCGTCCTCCTCGCGGAACGCCTGCGCCATGTCGAGCGTGCGGCGCAGGGTCATCCCGCCTTCGAGCGCGCGCTGGCCGGCAAGCTGGATCGTCGGGCCGTCGGCCATGGGGTCTGTGAACGGCAGGCCGAGTTCGATGATGTCCACCCCTGCGCCCGGCAGGCCGCGCATCACGTCCAGCGATCGGTCGTAGTCCGGGTCGCCCGCCATGATGTAGGATACGAAAGCCTTGCGGCCCTGCGATTTCAGCGCGGCGAATTTGGCGTCGATACGGGTCATGGACGGGCCTTTCGGTATGGTGGTACCGCTGCATGCCCAAACTCGCGGCAAAACGCAATCGGCAGCATCGCGACGGCGCGGATTTTGCGGCGCACCCGTATGGCGGGAAGAAGCCTTTTTCACTTGTTTTCGGGCAAAGTCCTGGACTTTAGTAGGTCCATGTCCCGGCTTGTTGCGTTGAAAGTACCCCGCGATGCGGATTCCCACCCCTACATCGTCATGTCGGCCAGGCGTGCGGGAACACTGCTGAAGAAGGGAGATGTATTTTGCGTGCTGGCGCGCGCGGGTACGGACAAGCGGGTCGAACTGGCCGTTCCCTTCACCGGCCGGATCGAGCAGACGGATGCCCGGGTGAACCAGATGCTGACGGAACCGGGCGCGATACTGGCGCGGTTCCGGCAAGTGGATGAGCAGGCAGAGGATGCCGGAGCGGCGACTGCGCAGGCCGACGGCGCGGCGCGCGAGCGCGCGGAGGCGGACAAGGCCGCTGCCGCACGCGCGAAAGCCGACGCCGACAGGGTTGCCGCCGAAGAGGCAAAGGAAGCCGAAGCCGACAGGGTGGCCGCCGAAGAGGCGAAGAAAGCCGAAGCCGACAGGATGGCCGCCGAAGAGGCGCGGAAAGCCGAGGCCGAGAAGGCCGAGGCGGAGCGGCAGGCCGCGGAACAGAAAGAACAGGCGCGGCTGGCAGCGGAAGAGGCCAAGGCGGAACGCCAGGCCGCGTCCTGGCGCAGGAGTGTTGCTGAAGAAAAGCGGTTCAATCGGATGGTCCTGATGTTCGCCTTCCTCGTTTTTGCGGTCGGCGGCGGTCTGGGTGCGTGGCTCTATTCCGTGAACGGAACCGAAGATCGGGTCACCTTTTCCAAGCCCTCTCAGACCGCGGCGGAGCGGGCCGCGCAAGCCCGGAAGGACGCAGAGGATGACGCGCGACTTCAGGCGGCGCTCGACGCGCCGCGCCGGGCTCGGGAGCGCGAACAGGCCGAAGCCGCCGCGCGCGCCCGCAAGGCCGAGGAGCGCGCCGCCGCCGCTGCGGCGCAAGACGCGCGCCAGGCGGCGCCAATGCAAGAAAAGCGCAATGGGTTCCACACGGTCACATACGACAGCGGCGGCGTCTATCGCGGCCATTTCAAGGATGGCAAACGGCATGGGCAGGGCACCTATGACTACGCCAGTGGCAACCGCTACGTCGGCGAATGGCAGAATGGCCAAAGGCACGGGCAGGGTGTCTTCACCTTTACGACCGGAACGGTTTACGAAGGAACGTTCGAGGATGGCAAAGCAAAGGGAGACGGCGAAGCGCGCATCCGCAATGGCAACCGCTTCAAGGGCAATTTCATGGGGGCGTTCGGCGATGCGCGCGGGATCATGTATTTCGCCAGCGGCGCGGTGCGCCGTGGCTGGGTGAAAGACGGCAAGTTCTACGACCGAAACCCCTTTCCGGGAAAGGCGAATCTCTCGCGGCCGCGCAGAATAATCCGTAGCGGTGAGAACAGGCGGCGGCACAGCGTCGACAGCCAGCGCGGGCAGACCCGCTACGAGGCGGCCACGCTGAGGCCGGGGCACGACGCCTTTTTCACCTCCGCCCCCCCACTATTCCAGACCTGGTTACGCACGGGTCGAGCGGAGCGACCACTTCGAGGCGGTCGAACTGGATACCTTCCATCTGCTTCTGCTGGGTCCCGAAGACTGCTGGAGTTCGGTGAACACCTGGGGCGTGGCGCGCTATGCCGGAACGCCCGATGCGCTGAAGCGTTGGCGCGACCGCATGGAGCGCAAGCGGAACGTCAAAGTCCACGATACCGAATTTCGCGCATTGGAGATTGCCCGCCGGGATCTGAGGAAGCTGCGCTCACGCTACATCGACCGATCCTCCGATCCGCAAGGTGCGGACCGGCGCCTGCAGATTGCCAAGCATGGCAATCTGCCCAGGGACATGTGCGACGGCAAGTTCCGCTATCAGGAATTCGACCGTTTCGATTGAACGCGGCTCTTCCCTCCGGAAAAACCGCACCTATATCCCGGATATGAATTACCTGCTTGCCATCCTGCTGCCGCCGCTCTCGATCTTTCTGACGGGGCACCCGATCCTCGGGATCGTGATCTTCCTGATCTGGATTCCCGCCCTGCTGTTCAGCGGTGGGCTGACCCACCCCATGTTCATCCTGCTGGCGTGGTTCCTGATCTTTTCCTCGCGCGAAAAGGCCGCCCGCGCCGAGGACTTGCGCGCGCGCCGCTGACCCCCTAGGAGGGCGCAGACGCAGGAACAAGGGGCCGGATCATGGGTTTCAAAATGGGTATCGTCGGGCTGCCGAACGTCGGCAAGTCCACGCTCTTCAACGCGCTCACCCGCACGGCGGCGGCACAGGCCGCGAACTTTCCCTTCTGCACGATCGAGCCGAACGTGGGCGAGGTCGCCGTGCCCGATGCCCGGCTGGACAAGCTGGCCGATATCGCGAAATCCAATTCGATCATCCCGACCCGCATGACCTTTGTCGATATCGCGGGTCTGGTCAAAGGTGCGTCCAAGGGCGAAGGGCTGGGCAACCAGTTTCTCGCCAACATCCGCGAGGTGGACGCCATCGCCCATGTCCTGCGCTGTTTCGAGGACGGGGACGTGACCCACGTCGAGGGCCGGGTCGATCCCGTGGCGGACGCCGAGACCATCGAGACCGAGCTGATGCTGGCGGACATCGAAAGCATCGAGAAGCGTCTTCAGAACATCGTCCGCAAGGTGCGCGGCGGTGACAAGGAAGCGGTCCAGCAGGAGCGGCTGATGCGCGCGGCGCTGGAGGTGCTCGAAGCGGGCCAGCCCGCCCGCGTGGTCGAGGTGGACGACGAGGACCGGAAGGCCTGGCGCATGCTGCAACTGCTGACCACCAAGCCCGTGCTTTACGTCTGCAACGTGGGCGAAAGCGACGCGGCGGATGGCAACGCGCTTTCGGCGAAAGTGGCCGACATGGCCGCGGCGCAGGGGAACGCCCATGTCATCATCTCCGCCCAGATCGAGGAGGAGATCAGCCAGCTCGACCGCGAAGAAGCGGAGATGTTCCTCGAGGAGATGGGCCTGACCGAAGCGGGGCTCGACCGGTTGATCCGGGCGGGCTACGAGCTGCTGCATCTCGAGACCTATTTCACTGTCGGCCCCAAGGAAGCGCGCGCGTGGACGATCAAGTCCGGCACCACCGCCCCGAAAGCCGCGGGCGTGATTCACGGGGACTTCGAGAAGGGGTTCATCCGGGCCGAAACCATCGCCTACGACGACTTCGTCTCGCTGGGCGGGGAGGGACCGGCCAAGGAAGCGGGCAAGATGCGCGCGGAGGGCAAGGGATACGTGGTCAAGGACGGCGACGTCCTGCACTTCCTCTTCAATACCTGACGGAGTCTTTGCGCCCCGACGGTGTGAACCGGATGCCCGGAACGGGCGGCTCCATCGGCCGGTGAACTGGTTTCGGCCTCCTGACCGGGGGCAGGGCATCGGGCGCGCGCCGGAACGGGGCCGTGCGACATGGTTCGGCGACCACGGGCCGGCCTCCCACATCGCCCCGCAACGCGCTGTTATTTCAACCCGTTGCGGAATCGAGGCAAAAACCGCTTGTTTTCCCTGAAGGCGCCCCATAGACACGTCGGCGGAGACGTGGCCGAGTGGTCGAAGGCGCTCCCCTGCTAAGGGAGTAGGCCCGGAAGGGTCTCGAGGGTTCGAATCCCTTCGTCTCCGCCACCCACCATTTTCATTGAACCCCATGGGACCGCTTGATAGCGTATAAGTTACTGAACTTATGCGCTCATCTGCGTTCGTTGATTTCATTGGCTTCGTTTCGATTGCGCTCTGTTCTGTTCATTTGGTGGTACGAACTGTGGTATTTTATATGGCCTATACCTCGGGAAAGCTGACGAAGAATCTGGTCCGAACGCTCGGCCCTGGGCGACATGGAGACGGCCACGGGCTGTATCTGGTGGTCGATCCATCCGGCGCGCGGCGCTGGATCGTCCGCGTCACGGTGAAGGGACAGCGGAATCGGCAGGGAAAGCCGCTTCGCACCGATTTCGGCCTCGGCGGTGCTGACGTCGTGACACTCAACGTGGCTCGTGAACGCGCCCTGGAGTACCGCCGCCTCGCCAAGCAAGGCCTCAACCCGAAATACCACAAGGATCAGGACGTGCCCTGTTTCGAAGAGGTCGCCCGGCAGGTCCACATCGAGCGCTTGCCGACCTGGAAGAATCCGAAGCACGGCCAACAGTGGATCAACACGCTTGCGGACTATGCCTTTCCCAAGATCGGCCGGATGCCGGTCTCGGATATCGACCAGCCGGAAATCTTGCAGGTGTTGTCGCCGATCTGGACCGAGAAACACGAAACCGCGCGCAGGGTGGCGCAGCGGATGAAGGCGGTCCTCGATGTGGCCCGGTCTCGTGGCTACCGCGAGGGTGAAAACCCCGTGGCGGTCGTGATGGACGCCCGTGTGCTGCCGCGCGTGAAGGCGAAGGTGAAGCACCATAACGCAATGCGCTGGCAGGATGTGCCCGCATTCTACGCGCAGCTCTCGCAACAAAGCGGCATGGCGGCCAAAGCGTTGATGTTCACCTGCCTGACCGGGTGCCGAACCAGCGAGGTTCTGCAAGCTGTCTGGGAGGAGTTTGACTTTGACGACTTGATTTGGACGATCCCAGAAGAACGCACCAAGACGGGTGCTGAACACCGCGTCCCGCTTACAGATCAGATGTTGGCAATTATCGAGCCATTGAAGGCACTGCGCTCTGAATGCGTTTTTGAAGGCCAGCGCCGGCACAAGCCGCTGTCGAACATGTCGATGCTGATGTTGCTCCGGCGTATGAATATCGACGGCGTGACCGTGCACGGTTTCAGATCAGCATTTCGGGATTGGGCTGCCGAGGAGGGTCATCACCCACGCGAGGTGGCGGAAATGAGCTTGGGGCACAAGGTCGGGTCGGAGGTGGAGCGAGCCTATGCGCGATCTGATCTTCTTTCCAGAAGGCGCGAACTGATGCGCGATTGGAACCATTTCGCTTGTTCGCAACGTGGGGGCTGATCTGTGGCAACTGAAATCGAACATGTCGCGGCAAGAATTTCCCACCTGTCTTTCATTTCGGAGTTTGACGCCGCGTGGCTCGCCATACGAGCGCTGCTAATAGCAACTAAGACGAAGGCCAACTTTTTGAAGCTGCATACCGGGCTGCTGGAGATTCGAGCTCGGGATCAGTACCTGAAGACCGGTAGGCGGGACGCACTGTGGCCAACCCCTGGCTCTGATCCATTGTTGCTTGAAGGCGCTGTTCGATATGCAGTGAAACAATGCGCCTTGGGTCAGGATGAAATGTGCCAGGACGTCATGCGCCTAGGAGATGTGCTGCGCCGGATCGTCATTCATGGGTCATCCAAGGGAACGGCATATGCTGACGCACAGGGGTTTGCCCAGCAAGAATATAAGAGCGTGCTCGATACGGAAGGGATCGAAGTCGCACGGAACTACCTAGGACGAAGTCCTCGATCACTACAGAAGCTATGGGCGCTCTACGAGCCGGTGCTGGCATATGTGTATTTGGACTACGCTCAAGCGCAACGACTCGCGGCGCGTGTTCCTGGTTTCGACCATTCGCACATTGTTCAGTTCCCGTATCTGTTCCGAGATCTCCTGAACATGGCAACGCATACCAAACCAATCAAACAGAAAAGAATGCAAGTCATTGTTTTCAAGTAGAAAGATGTTGCTTTTTCGATTGCGCTAGGACGTTTGCGGCAGGCTGGTCAATATGGATGTAGTCGAACGCAACCGAAGAAAGGCGATGTCGGAACAATGGAGATTTTTGAGAACGAACGTGTCTACGATGATGGTGACAAAGAGCTTGATCTTATCGCCCCTCGCGCGAAACGGGCGCAGTGGCGTCACCGGCGGGTGGGCCCGGCATGGGTCAAGTTCGGTCGGCGGGTGAAATACCTCGGGCGCGATCTGAACGCTTACATCGAAGAGAACCGCGTCTCTCCTGGTGATGCGGCATAGGCTCCAAAGTACAAAGCCCCGCACGGGGCGGGGCCTTGTCGTATTCGCGTAATCACCGGAATCCTAGGACAAACGCGCCCCAGATTTCAACCCCATGACAGATGCCGAACACCGGCAATCGCCAGCCCAACCGCAATTGGGTTGACGGGAAAGGTTTGCCCTATGGCGCGCAAGAAATTTGCCATGCTCAATGTCTCGCTGCTTAACTCAGCTGCTTTTCGCGGCCTTCGAAGTTGCACAGACAGAAACGTCTACTTCACCGCACATCTGAGTTCTCAGGCCGATTATTCCGGCTTGTTCAGATATCCACGTTCTCTCTTTGCATCCGAGGCAGGGATTACAGAGGAGCAGCTGCAAGTCTCGGTTCAGCGACTGAACGATGCGCAGTTGCTTGAATATGATTCAGAGGTCGAACTGCTCAGAATCTCTGGTTGGTTTCGGTCCATAAATTGTCCTGACAATCTCTCGCGCGTCCAGAACCTGGCGCAGGGTTATCTGTCCGGCGAACTGCCGACCACTGACATTTGTCGCCGCTCTATCGCTGAGTTCGTCCTGGGGTGCCTCGCTCGGGCGCAGCGTTTCAAAGCGGGCAGCGAGCACGGGCCGAAGATCGTCGATGAAATTCGCGTATTCCTGGCGACCGCGGGGGTCGTGTTTCGGAACCTGCGACCGTTTCTAGAGGAAGAGTTTCGGGAATACGGCGCGTCGGTTGCTCGCGAGTTCGAAGATGTGATGCTTGGTCTCGTAGAAGCGGAAGCCAAGATGCAGCGAGCAGCTGACAGAGTTCAGATGCAGGAGGCCATCAGGGTGGCGGCAGGGTGCGATCAGGGTGGGGACACCCTGCCGCCACAAGAGAAAAGAGAAGATTCAAAAAATACAAAAAAAGAAAAAATGGCCTTTCCGGATGACTTCACAGCCACTGGCGAGATTGACGGCAATCAGGCCGGGAAGAGTGCTCGCCCTTTAGCCGCGACCCTGAATAGTCCGTTAGTTCGCGCACTTCGCGCCTCGGCTTGATGTCGGGTGGGGTCATGAGTTCTGGTGAAGTGCAAAGAGCAAGGCGACCCGGTTCTAGGTCTTCGACCGTCAAACCGGGGCCTTGCGAGGGGCGGCAAGCCTCCCCTTCGAACCCCAACCGGACCGCGCGGGGCGCGATCCCCTCGGAGAAGCAGGAAGCCGTGTTCTTCTACTGCTCCTCCGAGGAAAAGGCGCTGATCCGGCAGGCGGCTGCGGATCGCGGACTGTCCATGTCCGCCATGCTTCGGCAGCTCGCCACGGGTGCGGCTCCGAAGCGGCGCAAGCCTGCGCCCCGTGTCGATCCCGCACTCGTGCTGGCTGTGTCCCGCTATGGCGGGAACCTCAACCAGATCGCGCGGTGGCTCAACACGGCGACCCGCGCGGGCCGGGCCAGCGAGATCGAGGCCCTGCGCGTGGCGGCGGCGCTGGTCGGCATCGAGCGGCGGTTGGCGGAGATCATCGCCCAGCACCGGAGGCCGCCCGGATGCTGATCAAGTTTTTCCCCAACGGCAAGGGCGGCGGCGCGGGGCCTGTCGAATACCTGACCGCCCGCACCGTGCTGGCCTATGACGACAACCGCGACTTGATCCGCGATGCATCCGGCCAGCCCATGACCGTGATCCGCGAACCGCTGCCGGAGGTCCTGCGCGGCGATCCTCAGGGCATGATCGACCTGATCGACGCTTGCCCGCACAAATGGACCTATCGCGCCGGTGTCGTCAGCTTCGCCCGCGAGGACGCCCCGACCGAAGACCAGCAGCAGGAGGTGATCGACCGTTTCGAGGAGATCGCCTTCGCCGGCCTCGACGCCGACCGCTACGCCTGCCTCTGGGTGCGCCACACCCACGAGGATCGCGTCGAGCTGCATTTCTGCACGCCGCGCATGGAGCTGCACAGCGGACGCAGCCTCAACATCGCGCCCCCCGGCTACGAACGCGCCTTCGACAGCCTGCGCGACCTGATGAACAAGACCCACGACTGGGCCGATCCCATGGATGTGGAACGCGCGGCCGAGGTCAAGCCGGTGTCCGAAGCGCCCGACCGCGCCGCCGGGCGCGACGGGCTCCATGCCTGGATCGGCGACCAGATTTCCATGGGGCTGATCGAGGACCGTGCCGGAATGATCGCTGCGCTGACCGATGCGGGTTTCGAAGTGCCCCGCGCGGGCAAGAATTACCTGACCGTCAAAGACCCCGAGACCGAAGAACGGTTTCGCCTGAGAGGAGAGATTTTCCATGAAGACTGGAGAGCCGAAGCAACGGCTGAGCGAAAAGCTGAACGCAGACATGGAGCGGATCAGGGCAGAGAACGCCGCCTCGATCGACGCACAGTTGCAGAGCTTCAGGACCGATTTGAAGACCATTGCCGAAAACGCGCTGGCTACAATCAAGACCGATACGGAAGGCTACCTGCTGCGCGTGAGGAAGCACCTCATGAGGCAGAGCGCGAACGCAGCGCGGCCGGAATGGAAGGCCCTGATGTGGCCGATGCTGGTGGCCTGCTGCCTGATGATCAGCGCCGGGGTCTCGACCTGGACGGTGATGACCTGGCTGATGCCCAACCTGAACACGATGGGGCTCCGGGTGATCGAGCGGCCGGAGGCGACCTATCTGATCCCGCGCAGCGGCCGGGCGGTGCTGGCCCGCTGTTCGCTGGCGGGGGAACCCGTGGACTGCCTCATGATCCCGAAGGAGTGAGCGATGGATGGTCTGACGCCGCTCGAACGCGAATTGCTGGGCTACGTCGAGCAGTTGACGGAAGCCTCGAAGGCATCCGCGCGGGAATTGGCCGCCTCCGGACAGGACAGGCGGACGGAACTGGATGGGTTGCGCGGCTCCATGATCGCGTTGCTCAGGTCGCAGCTCTCATTGGTCGAAGCCTTGAACGGCTGGATGCAGGATGGCCCCGACACCACGCAGGCCCCGTCGAAGCTGAAGGACAGCCTGTCGCTCGCGCTGGAGGCGCAGAAGCGCCTCGGGACGCGGTGAACGACGAGATGGGGGAGGACGTGCATGGGCTACGCCATTGATGGGCAAATCCGGCTCTCCGCCGGACACGCAACACTGAACAAGCAACACGCGACACTGAACAGGGGACAGGCAACACCGGACACTGAACACGCGACACGCGACACGCGACACGCGACACGCGACACGCGACCGTGGCCACTCAACACCGGACAGTCAACACGCAACAGGCGACACCGGACAAGCGACAAGCAACACGCAACACCGAACATGCAACACTGAACACTGAACAAACGACGGGAGCAACCGCATGATTTATCGAGCTATCCTATTTCTGGCTTTGATTGCCGCTCCGGCGATGGCGGACCAGATCGAGTTGAGCAATTCTATCCAACCCGCAGAGACCGACCGCTACGGTTGCGCGATCCGCCCGCGCCCGGACCGCCTGACCTTCCGCTCTTTTCGCGATGCGTGGCGCTCCGTCGCAGCGGACGATCTCTATAGTCTTCGGCGTCATCAGATGGCGCTGGAGGCCGGTTCTTGCGATTGCGAGACTCTGTGGCCCGACTGGTCCATCATCGAGGGCGAGTTCGAGGAGCTGGGCTTTGCCGCCCCGACCGGCACCGACAGTCTGCATATCGCATGGTCTGCGGAAGAGTATTTCCCTGTCATTTCCGATCTTCGTGATCGGTTGCGCATTCAGTGCCAGGAGGCGGAGTGATGGGTATCGTTTCCTTTATCGTTGAGGCGGCCGATCAGGGCCTCGAAACCGTGGCGACCTCTCAGTTTGCGGCGGTCGCGGAGGTTTCCGGCACGGTGGTCGTCGGAGCTGCGACGCTGGCGATGATTGCCTTGTTCATCAACATGGCCTGGCAAATCCGTCCGATGGATGGAAGGGAGCTGTTGGTCTTGTCGCTCAAGATCGGCCTGATCAACACATTCGCGTTCAACTGGGCAAACTTCAACTTCGTCAGCGGGCACATCATCGACGGCCTCGATGAACTCGCGGGAAGGCTGATCGGCTCCGCTACCGGAGACGACGGTGCGGGGCCAGAGTATTTCGCTGCGCGCTTCGACCTTCAACTCGACAGGCTGGCCGAATACGGCAACTCGGCCACATCGCATATGGGGGCGGTCAGCAAGGCCGTGATGGGGGTGTTCTTCATGGCTCTTCTGGCTGTGGTCGGTGGCGCGGCGGGTGCCGTTCTCGTCCTCGCAAAGATGATGATGACGTTCCTGATCGGCATCGCCCCCATCATGGTCCTCTGCTCGATGTTCCCGGTAACGAAGGACTATTTCCACCGCTGGCTGTCCTCGCTGGCGAGCTTTGCCCTTTACCCGGTCGTGATGGCTGGCATTTTCTCGATGGTCTTCGGCCTGGTGGGGCTATTGGTCAGCCAGATTGGATCGGCGGATTCTGTCGAACAAGTCGGTGGGACCATCCCGTTTCTGGCGGTGGTCATCCTCTCGCTTGCGATGGTCATCGCAATCCCCTTCATCGTGCCGATGATCTCGGGCAATTTGCAGGCGGGCTGGGCCGCGGCGGCCGTCGGCGGCAGCATGCGGAGAATGATGCCGCAATCCCGCCCGCAGCAATCGAACCGCGCATCCTCGAACGCAACGAGCGATACGAGCCGGAGGTTGAATGCCGGAGCAGACACAACCCGCTCCTCAAACTCCGCAGCAGATCACCGCCCTTCGACTGGCACAGGGGCCAAGATGCAACGCATGATGGACCGCGCGGAACGCCTGAGTGAAGACGCAAAGAAGAAGCGGTGATGCTTCATTGGCTGACAACTGGGCTGCGGCAAAGGATGCAATCCTTTGCCGCAGGGCGGTGAGCATTTCAGCGGCGTTCAATCCCGCTAGTCGCCTGCTTTAATATCCTTAGCGAAAGTTACAAATTTTTCAGCGCGCTTACGTAGGTAGTCGGCCTCGCTTTGGTCCAGCCGTGTTGCGGTTATCAGTGTCCCCGGCTGGATGTTCAGAATGCCGACTCCTGCCGAATCCGGTTTAGCCAACCGTAGTATAGTTAGCAGGCCCCGCTCCTTCTTCCGTGGCAGTTGTTCTTTTCCAAAATGTAGGAAAATGATGCGTCTCTGATTGTTTGCTTCAGTACGTAAGTACCAAGCCGTTGCGATGTGTAGGCCAACAATCTCTGCTTCGATAGGGCTGCGGCCCTGCCAAATGAGCGCGTGATCCTCTTTCAAATCCAGATAGTTTTGGCACAAAACCTTGTATCCAGCAGACTTATTTGCGGAAACGCTGGAATACAGTGATAGAAACTCTTTGGTCGAAATTTTTTGATCTTCGAAAGATATCAATGCTTCCCGAAACTGCTTGTAGCGATCCCTGACCGGATCATATGGCAAATCGAGCGCGTCAATTATGCTTCTGACTTTCGCCTTATCTTTGCGCTTGTCGCCGTACGCGAAATCGACGAACTGGCTAACCCTGATCTTCATCGTGCTTTCCTGTTTGGCCCTGTCCGAAACTCTAAGGTTCGGATGGGAACAAATAAAGAACTATTTGATGTGAGATGCTTTCAAGAAAGGGTGGCTTCGTCCTGAAACTTTACGACTCACGCTATGCGCAGCGAATGGGTGCGACGCCTCATGTGCTCTCAATGCGCTGCATCCGGGCCATGGTTTCATCTTCCTCCAAGTATCTACCGTGTGGTGTTGGTCAACGTCCTAGCCGAACGTTAGCAAGGGCATCGAGCGTGGAGACACCAAATATCGGAACGCTCGATGCCCTTGCGGATAATACCGAGCTGCCGTTCATGCTTGGCGCGGCGAAGGTCGGTAGCGAGCCCAACTCGGACATAGCAAAGTCATGCTGCGTGCGCTCGCAGCGCAAATTTTGTCGTAATTGCAAAGGCATCCATGCTGCATGACAGAGCGAATAGCAGCCGTTAAACCCAGTGGTGACCGGCATCCAGCACCGCCTCACTCCTGACACCCGAGATCAGCTTGTATCAAATATCTACCAAGCCGCTGAAATATATTGAGTTTCCATGAACTCGAGCATGCCGTCTTTGCCACCTTCGCGGCCAAGTCCCGATTGCTTGACACCTCCGAATGGAGCTGCGGGATCGGAAACGATACCTCTGTTTAAGCCAACCATCCCAAATTCAAGCTGCTCGCAGACGTTCAAAGCCCGTTTCATATTCTTCGAGAAAACGTAGGCTACCAAGCCGTATTCTGTGTCGTTTGCTCGGCAAATGACCTGGTCTTGATCTGTAAATGATTGGATGACCGCGACCGGTCCAAAAATCTCATCGTGAATACAATCAGCATCATCGGGCACATTCGATAGTACTGTAGGGGTATAAAAATAGCCGGGTCCTTCAGGAGCGTATCCGCCTAACTCCACTATTGCTCCCTTTGCGACAGCATCTTCAACTAGTCTAGCGACCTTTGTTCTCGTTTCCTCATTTACCAATGGACCAACATCGCTACGCTGATCCGTGCCATCACCTAGTTTCAGCTTACTCATCCTTGCCACGAACTCAGAAATAAACTCAGCAGCGATGTTTTCGTGCAGATAGATTCTGTTTGCGGCAGTGCACGCCTCACCCAAATTGCGCATTTTGGCCTGGAAAGCACCTTCAACCGCAGTATCGAGATCGGCATCTTCAAAAACGATCAGCGGCGCATTCCCTCCAAGCTCCATGGCTGGTTTGAGGACTTGACCCGCTGCGTTGCGCAACAATTCTTTCCCAACACTCGTTGAGCCAGTAAAGCTCACAACGCGAATACGCGGGTCGTCCATTATGTGATCAACGAGTGCTCCGGGGTGCGTTGTTGGCAGCACATTCACGAGCCCGTTTGGGACACCGGCCTCCTCCAACACGGGCATCAATGCGAGCATGGTAAGCGGTGTCTCGGCCGCTGGCTTTATGATGACCGCACAGCCTGCTGCGAGTGCGGGGGCGATTTTTCGCGTCCCCATCGCGGCAGGGTAGTTCCACGGCGTGATCAAAAGCCCAATTCCGGCAGGCTTTTGTTGGACGAGGATCCGAGCCCCGGAAGAGGGGGCATGGCTGATGGTTCCTTCAGCACGTACCGCTTCTTCAGAAAACCAGCGAAAGAACTCCGCCGCATAACTAGCTTCGCCAACAGCGTCAGCGGAAGCCTTTCCGTTTTCCAGACTAATTAGATGTGCGAAATGTTCGATCCTTTCACTCATAAGATTGAAAGCCCGACGTAAGACTTCTGAGCGATACCGCGGAGTTTCAGAACGCCAAAGCGCCATCGCTCTCTCTGCTGCATCCAGTGCCCTGTCGGCATCGGATAAATCAGCTGAGGCCACTGAGGCGATGACACGTTCATTGGATGGGTTGACGACGTCGAAGCGCGCGCGAGAGGCGCTTTCGACCCATTTTCCGTCAATGTAAAGGTTTGTGAGTTTCACTGGTCCCACTTTCGTATCTTGCCGCGGTCAGCAGGCTTTGAGGGCGGCATCTGAATCGCCGGAGAAACCAACATCACACGCTCCCCCTCCCTGAGTGATACCCCCGAGTGGTCCCAATTGCTTGCCCGTGGCTCTTACCTCGTCGAGATAGTCTTCGGCATCGGATGAAGGGCGATACCCGAGCCAGGCGACATGTGAATTGTCGACGCGACTGCGCGTATTGTTTGAAACACCAAACACCCGATAATAGTGGTGATCCGGGGCGTCGATCGCGCAGTTGAACAGATGAATTCCATCGTCAAAGCTCAACCAAGTGGACAGCATCCTTTCGTCAGTCGGTCTTTCTTCAAAGGATGCAATGCGCAAGCAGCCGACGCTTAGCCCATATTTGTCTGCATAGAGGCTTCCCAAAGCCTCACCGAACGCCTTTGAGACGCCATAAAAGCCACTCGGCTTTATGCGCACATCATCGGTAATCGTTGTGGCGAGAGGGTGGAACCCGACCGCCTGCACCGAACTTGCATATACAAAGCGTGTCACCCTGGCTTGGCGGGCCGCTTCGAATGCTGTCCGTGTGAGATCATAGTTCAGCGGGAAAATCGTTTCCCAGTCGGCTTCTTCCGGAAAAGCGGCAAGATTGACGACGACATCGACGTCCTTCATGGCCAGGATCAACGCATCGAGATCGGTCGCATCAATATTGCATATCTCCTCGCGCTCAGCAGCGCCTCCAAGCGGCGCAATATCAACAAGGCGCAATATTCTGTCCGGGCCCGCAAGGCCTGCCCGCAAGACTTTCCCGATACGCCCGGCCGCGCCGACAAGCAAAATTCGTTTCATATTCTTTCCCATAGCATTCGAGTTGGTGTCTGTTGGTTCGGTTGCGCTACCCTGCAAACCGGTGCATTGGCAGCCCACGCACCCCGGGGCAGTACGCAAACAATCCACCCGCGAGCGGTTGCTCGATGAGCTGCTGTTCGGTCAGGTCTTCCGTAGCTGTCGTGATGAAGAGGGTCGACATATCCTCACCGCCAAAAGCACAGGAGGTCACATTCTCAACGGGTAACAGCACTGTGTCGAGCACCTCCCCTTCAGGAGAATACCTCGTGACTCTCGAACCGGCAAAATGCGCACTCCAAAGGCATCCTGTTTCATCGACAGCGGCGCCATCAGGTCGACCCTGGTTCGGAGGGACCGTCGCGAAAATTCGCCCGTTGGAGATCGTTCCGTTCTTCAGATCGTAATCATAGGCCATGATGTTGAGCGTTGGCGTATCGGTAAAGTACATCGTTTGCCCATCCGGACTCCAGGCGAACCCATTGCTGGTCTTGATGCCAGAGAGTTCCTTAACTACGGAATGATCACCGTCTACTCTGTAAACCGATGCAATCGGCTGGCGAAGCGCTGGATCTGAGACCTCGTGAATACTGCCACACCAAAACCGCCCCAGGGGATCACAAGCGCCGTCATTCATACGGTTCTGCGGGTGCGGGCGTTCAGGGTCGGCGAATAGGTCGAACGCGCCGGATTCGAGGTTAAAAAATGCAAATCCGTCCCGAGTCCCGGCGATTAACTTGCCGTCTTGTTCACACAAGGCAATTGCACTGAATTCATCCGGTGCCGCGAACTTTTCCAATTGCTGTGTTTTCGGATCGTATCGATGGATAATTTTCTCAGTGACATCCACCCAGTAAAGAGCTTTCTGTTCTTCGTCCCAGAGGGGACCTTCGCCCAGCGTGTTGCGCTCATTCACAACGCATGTCGGTTTGTCGATGTTCATTCTTCAGCTCCTTCCTTCAACCAACCTGCCAATTACCTTCAGGGCCGCCTCAATGTCATCGGAGTTCAATCCCATATGGGTGACAAAGCGCAGACGATTTCCTTTTGGAGGCAACACGCGGACACCAGACTGATACAGTCTCTTATGGAGCGACGCGGGCTCGCCGAGTTCTTTCGGCAAAAAGGCCATAACGATGTTTGTTTCCACTGTTTCGACGGCAATTTCGAAACCCAACGCGTCCAAGCCCAAAGCGAGCGCCTTCGCATTGCTATGGTCTTCGTGTAGCCTTTTCAGGTTTTCCTTCAGGGCAAAGTGTCCCGCAGCGGCCATAATTCCCGACTGCCGCATGCCGCCACCCACCATCTGCCTCCAGTGCCGCGCTTCCTCGATGAAGTCCCTGGAACCTGCGATCATCGCGCCGCCTGGGGCGCCCAACCCCTTCGAGAGGCAGAAACTCACACTATCAACAGGAGCGACCAAGTCAGAAGGATCTACTGAAAGCGCAACCGCAGCGTTAAACAATCGAGCCCCGTCCATATGGAAGATCAGATCGCGTTCATCCGCGAACCTTTTGAGCTGATTGAGATAGGGCTTGTCGAGGCAACGGCCTCCTTCTCCATTGTGCGTATTTTCCACACAAATCAGCTTCAAGGGTGGCGTAAGAACCGACCGAGGCGCATTCGGTGAGGGGATCTTTGCGAAGTTCATGAGTTCGCCTAGATCGAACTTTCCACCGGGCGTTGAAAACGCTTGTGATGTAATCCCGCAAATCGAAGCCAGATGACCAGTTTCGTTGACATGCAAATGGGATGTAGCGCTCACAATTGCTGAATGACCCGATGGAACCTGCGACCTGATGGAAACCAAATTGCCCATCGTGCCACTGAGGACAAACAGGGCGTCCTCCTTGCCGAGTATCGTCGCCGTCAAATCCTCCAGCGCGCGAATTGACGGGTCTTCTCGATAAAAATCATCGCCGACCTCCGCTGATGCCATGCGCTTGCGCATCGCGTCGCTCGGCGACGTGAGCGTGTCACTGCGAAAATCGAATATCTGTTCGTTTGAAGCATCCAGCACTTGCGCCACCATCCCCTCATGATCCTGCGCTTGAAGTTAGCATAACCCCTATTGCCGAGTAGGACTTTGAGACCGCCTTCTTGAAACATTCGATCATTCATGCTCAGCTTATCGATCAAAGATTTCATAACAGTCATCAGAGGAGGCGTTTGAGAATGTCAAGGAGACCGGCTGGCTTGGACCAGATTGACCGCAAGATTCTGAACCGATTGCAGCGCGATTGTCGGATCACGAATGCTGATCTGGCCGCCGAGGTTGGCACGTCGGCACCCTCGTGCATGCGCCGCACAAGGCGCCTCAGGACGGAAGGCTACATCGAAAGAGAGGTTGCCTTGGTGAATCCGGAGAAAGTAGGCAGCACCCTCATCTCCATCTCCGAAGTTAAGCTCAACAATCACGAGCGCCAAGCCAGGGATAACGCGATCAGGCACATCAGGAGCATTCCAGAAGTTATATTCTGCCTGAATGTTACTGGCGACCGCGACCTGATGTTCGTGGCCATGTTGTCGGACATGGACGAGTTCGCAGAGAAGATAACGGAACCGTTGGCGGTCATTCCCGAAATAGCATCGATCAACAGTTACTTTGCGATCAAGACCATCAAGTTTGAACCCTTCTTGCATTTCGACGAGACAAGGTAGCCGAATGAAAAGGGGCTACCCTTGGGTTGATCAAGGCGTGTTTCGAAGAGCGACACACAATTCGGTCTTAATGAAATATTTTTACATTAACGATGAATATTATATGAAAATATTTCATTTTCTAATTAATTTTGAACAATACATACGCCCCATAACTGCGACACTCTTCCTCGAAACTGGAAGGGTACGATGGCGTGAAAGAGCTTTGGAGAGCATCCGCTAGGAATTCATTTTCGGCGAATGTCCTTAATGCCGACTTGGACTGCGACGTCGCGGTGATCGGGGGCGGCTACACGGGCTGTTCAACGGCCCTTCATGGCGCGGAGTTGGGTCTCGATGTGACGCTGCTGGAGGCAAGCACGCTTGGGGCAGGGTGCTCCGGCAGAAACTCCGGAAATCTGAATCCAGGTCTTTGGCTCACCAAAGAGGAAATATGCGCGCGTTTGGGGGAGAATTCTGGCAACAAACTCAACTCTCTACTGTGCAACGGGCCGACCGAAGTCAGAAAGCTCGTCGAGAAGCACAATATCGACTGTGAGTTCAACGCTAGCGGCACGTTCCATTGCGCGCGAGATGGCCGGGGGCTGTCGGAACTTCGGGCCCGGGCTGAAAGTCAACGCCTTCAGGGCATGGACGTGCAGGTCCTGGGGGCGGATGAGACAAAGAGACATCTCGGCACAGAGTATTTCCAAAGTTGCCTGTGGAACAGAGATGCCGCGTCAATTCAACCATTGGCGTACCTGCGTGGCTTGGCCCAGGCCGCAACGCGTCACGGCGCCCGTATTTTCGAGAACAGCCCTGCCACGAAAATCGAACGTTCCGGCACTCAATGGTTGGTCCACACGCCGCGCGGCACTCTGACTGCACAGGCCCTGGTTGTTGCAACGGATGCGTACCATAGAGATACGAGGTTTGGATCAATCAACCCGATGTGGCGGCTCTGGTATTTCAATTGTGCAACCGACCCACTCAGTAAGGATTATGACCACATACTGCCTTCAAGGCAGGGGTGCTGGGATACCGGCCGTGTAATGACGTCGTTTACCAGAGACGTCGACGGCCGCTTCATAATCGGGAGCGTCGGCAAGCTGGATTCGATATTGTCAGGAATACACCTGCGTTGGTTGAAGCGGAGATCAATTGAACTCTTTCCGGAATTAGGGCCAGTCCCGCTAGAATTTTCATGGCATGGAAGCATGGGGATGACGCCCGACCAGCTTCCCCGTCTTGTCGATTTGGGACCCAGGGCTATTGGTTCCTACGGGTACAGTGGCAGGGGTATCGCGCCCGGAACGATGTTTGGACAGGCGATTGCCAACTATCTCCATACGGATGATCCAGACATGCTCCCGCTCAAGCTATCTCAAACCAGATATTCTGTTCTCAAGAAGTTCCGCGAACCCTTTTACGAGATGGGTGCATTGGCCTTGCACCTCATTGGTGCCCGCAGTACCGGAGCAGCGCTGTGATCTCGGTGCGAAATATTGTGAAGAGTTTCGGTGGCGTTCGGGCGATCGATCACGCGTCATTCGATGTAGAGGCCGGCTCAATAACCGGTCTCATCGGCCCCAATGGTGCGGGCAAGACGACCATGTTCAACACTATCGCAGGTCATCATCGCGCAGATAGCGGGCAGATCGTTTTCCAAGGTGAAGACATCAGCGGTCTGCCGCCGCACGAGCTTTTTGCAAGGGGCATCCTGCGGACATTCCAGCTTGCCCACGAATTCCCGACATTGAGCGTTCTGGAAAATCTGATGATGGTTCCGGCAGAACAATCTGGCGAGAGGATTTTAAACACTTGGTTGAATCGAAAGAAGATAAAGCAGGAAGAGGCCGCGCTGCGACAGACAGCGGAAAGTGTCGTTGATTTCCTGAACTTGGACCATCTCGCCCATACACCGGCGGGAAACCTATCCGGCGGGCAAAAGAAGCTCTTGGAACTCGGCCGAACAATGATGGTCGATGCGAAAATCGTGTTTCTCGATGAGGTAGGTGCCGGCGTCAATCGGTCCCTCCTCCGGGAAATCGGAACCGCTATCAAAAGGCTGAACGATGAGCGGGGTTATACGTTTTGCATGATCGAACACGACATGCAGTTTATTTCCCGCCTCTGCGATCCCGTGATTGTCATGGTCGAAGGCCGTGTTTTGACCACGGGGCGAGCAGATGAGATCCTGCAAGACCCGGAGGTGATCGAATCCTACCTCGGTGCCACCGCAACAGAGGTGGTCACATGAGTTTCTTCGGTGGATCCAATATGTATGGCGGCTACGGCCCCATCAAAATTCTCAACGGGTGTTCCATATCTGTCGAACCTGGAGAAGTTTCGGTCATTGTGGGGCCGAATGGCGCCGGAAAATCAACAGCAATGAAGGCCTTGCTTGGCTTGGTGGAGCTGACATCCGGCGACGTCTTCTTGGATGGGAAGTCCATTGATGCCCTGAATACGCGCCAACGGGTCATGGCCGGCATCGGCTTTGTGCCGCAGACCGAGAACATCTTCCCGGGGCTTACCGTTGATGAAAACCTGTCGATGGGCGGCTACCTTAGAGCGGATAGCGTCGCCGATACGAAACAGGAGGTTTTCAAACTCTTCCCAGTTCTCGGTGATCGACGCAAGCAGCTTGCGGGAACGCTTTCAGGGGGACAGCGCCAACAGCTTGCAGTCGGCAGAGCTCTGATGACGAATCCACAGGTTCTCCTTCTCGATGAGCCCACCGCGGGCGTATCGCCCAACGTTTCCGCGCAGCTCCTGTATGAAATCTCAAATCTGAAGACGCGGGACATGGCCATTATCATGGTCGAACAAAACGCGCGGCAAGCACTTGAGATCGCTGATACCGGCTACGTGCTCGTCATGGGCGAGAACAAGTTCACGGGAAGCGGCCCTGACCTTCTCAAAGACCGCGAAGTCAAAAAGACATTCTTGGGAGGATAACTCGGTTTGGAACTCGCAAACGCATTCCTGATTTTCGCCAACTACGTGCTGGTGCCATCAATAACCTACGGCGCGCAGTTGGCCTTGGGTGCACTAGGCGTAACTCTCATTTTTGGCGTCCTTCGTTTCTCTAACTTCTCCCATGGCGAAATGATGTCTTTTGGAACGATGGTCACAATCCTGGTGACTTGGGTCTTTCAGAAGTCCTCCATATCGATCTACCCGCTTCCAACGGCCCTTTTGGCGCTGCCAATTGGCATACTTGCCACTGTCTGTTTCTCCTTGGCGGCGGACAAGATTGTCTATTCCTACTACCGAGAGGCCAAGGCCAAGCCCGTTATCCTGATGATGGCGTCATTGGGCATCATGTTTGTTCTGAATGGGGCCGTACGGCTGTTTGTCGGCCCTGGGGACCGGCAATTCTTCGACGGTGAACGCTTCATCGTTACCGCCTCGGAGGTGAAGGCATACACCGGCTTGGCTGAGGGCGTCTCCATTCGCAGCACACAGGCAATCACGGTCTTTATATCGATCCTCCTGTTCGTACTGCTGTACTTATTCCTTCAGAAGACACGGGCAGGCACAGCCATGCGAGCCTATTCTGACAACAGGACGCTTGCAACATTATCCGGAATCAACTCACAAGCCGTTGTCAGGATAACGTGGATTTTGGCGGCCTCGCTCGCTGTTGTTGCCGGGGTTCTCTATGGCCTCGACAAGAGTTTCAAGCCATTCACCTACTTCCAGATTCTACTTCCCATTTTCGCGGCAACCATTGTTGGCGGTGTCGGCAACCCGCTCGGGGCGGTGGTCGGCGGGTTCATCATCTCGTTTTCCGAAATTGCGCTGACCTATCCCTATAGGAAAGTCGTTCTATACATCTACCCGGATATCGACCTGAACGGGTATATCCTCCAACTGGTTCCGACGGACTACAAGTTCTCGATCTCGTTCACCATTCTCGTTCTGGTTCTGCTGCTCCGCCCGAGCGGCCTCTTTCGGGGGTGAGCCTGTGACCCGGAATATCGCCTTGTTCGGAACCTTGTTTTTCCTCTTTATTGCGACTGGGTATCTACAGTCGTGGTCTGTCACTCTATCCATCCTGAACCTGTGCCTCATCTCTGCGGTCATGGCCCTCGGAGTCAACATCCAGTGGGGTTATGCCGGTCTCTTCAATGCCGGGATCATGGGCTTTGCCGCGGTTGGTGGAACCGCTGCCTTGCTCATATCGCACCCGCCCATTCAAGGTGCGGTCGCAGCGGGGGGCAGTGGAATACTTGCTGCTCTGGCGATTTTGCTTGCCGCATTTGCCATCGTTGTTGGAGTTAGGCGCTTTGCGGCCCGCAAACTCCGAAGGCCCCTCGTTCTCATTGTTCTTCTCGCAAGCGTTCCGATCGCAGTTCGCGCGTTCTCTGGCGCGAAAGAGGCTATCGAGGCCTTTGAACCTGCGTCTTCTGGGTTCCTAGGCGGGCTGGGCCTTCCGATAATATTGTCTTGGCCGATCGGCGGGGCCGCCGCCGCGGCCGTTGCCTATATCATCGGAAAAGTTTCGCTTGGACTTCGTGCGGACTACCTCGCGATCGCGACGCTAGGCATCTCTGAAATCCTCGTTTCCTTCTTTAAGAATGAAGATTGGCTGACGCGCGGGGTGAAGAACGCGACAGGACTGCCAAGCCCCTTTCCCCCAATCCAGAACTTACAGAACAATGGGTGGGTGCAAGACATCACTGCATGGTTGAACGGCGACAAACTTGCGCAGATGTCGGATGCCCAGATGAATGCAGCTCTGAAATTGCATTCTGCCGAAGTCGCGTCCCTTATTGTGAAACTCGGTTTTGCAGGCCTGTTCGCTGTAGTTCTCCTTTTCTTGGTTCTTCTGAGCGAGCTGTCCCTGAAGTCACCTTGGGGGCGCATGGTCCGCGCAATTCGCGACAATGAAACGGCTGCGGCTGCAATGGGCAAGAATGTCGGTGCCCGCCACATGCAGATTCTTGTTCTCGGTTCTTCAGTTGTGGGCATCGCAGGCGCAATGCTGGTCACTTACGAAGGCCAGTTCACTCCGAACTCCTACCTCCCTCTCCGCTACACATTTCTGATCTGGGTCATGGTGATCGTAGGCGGTTCAGGAAACAACGCTGGGTCAATCTTCGGGGCATTCCTGATCTGGCTTGTCTGGATCCAGGCCGAGCCACTCGGGTTCTGGATTGTCGACATGGCGACAAGCCGGATGACTCAGGACTCTGACATACGTGCTCAACTCTTGGCCCAATCCCAGCATCTCCGATTACTCATCATGGGATCAATCCTTCTCTTGGTCCTGCGATTCAATCCCAGTGGATTGATACCAGAGCGCCCGCACAACCGGGCCAAGTAATAACTTTCAACATGGAGAGACCAATGTACAGAAATTTCATTTTGGCATCCGCGGCGGTCCCGATGCTATTGTCCAGCCCGGCCTTTGGCGAAGAAATCAAGATGGGCATCCTGCTCGGATTTACAGGGCCAGCCGAGTCCTTGGCCACGAATATGGCCCTATCCGCAGAACTGGCCTGGCAGGAAGCGTCCAAGTCCGGCCTTTTGTTGGGCGGAGCGACAATTGTCCCGGTCCGTGGAGACAGTACCTGCCAGGACTCAAGCACAGCGGTTACAGCTGCCGAACGTCTTGTAAATTCGGAAGGTGTTGTCGGGATTATGGGACCCACGTGTTCCGGAATCACCGTGGCTGTCACCAAGAATGTCACCGGCAACATCGGCGTGACGATGATTTCGCCGGCCGCAACGTCTCCGGCAATCACCGAATTGGATGACGGGGATTACACATTTCGCACGGTTCCATCGGACGCTAGGCAGGGTGTCGTCCTGGCCGAATATGCTCTGGAAAGTGGTGTCGATACCGTCGCAGTTTCATATGTCAACGATGACTATGGAAAGGGCCTAAGCACATCTTTCGAGACTGCTTTTGTCGAACGCGGCGGCCAAGTGCTCATGAACGCCGCCCACGAGGATGGGAGAGGTGATTACTCCGCGGAAGCTGGCGCTTTGTCCGCCTCTGGCGCTGAGGTGTTGGTCGTATTTGGCCGATTTGACCAAGGCGGCCGAGGAATCATTCAGTCTTCACTGGATGTAGGCGCTTTCGAGAGTTTTGTCTTGGCAGACGGTATGATCAGCCAAGTTCTCCTTGATAACGTAGGGCCTGGGCTTGAGGGCGCATTTGGGACTCAGCCCGGAAGTTCATCTGAGGCAGCAGATAGGTTCATTCAACTTGCATCTGAAGCTGGCTTCGACGGCGATGGCGGCTTCAGAGCAGAGTCTTACGACGCAGCTGCCGTATTGGCGCTCGCTCTTCAGGCAGCAGGTTCTGCAGACCGAGAAGCGATCCGCAATAACATCCGCAATGTATCAAACGCGCCGGGCGAAAAAATTTATCCCGGCGAACTGGCGAAAGGTCTCGAAATACTGGGCTCGGGTGGAGAAATCGACTACGAGGGCGCGACCAGTGTTGTCTTCGACGAATTTGGGGAAGCTCCCGGGACCTATCGCATCTTCGAAGTGGTGGATGGAAAGTTCGAAGTGGTTGCAGTCAGATAGAGGCTTCCGATCAAACCGAACGTTTGCCACCGATGCGCGGCACCTTATCCTCCCGGGTGCCGCGCTAAGTCATACACTACATAGCTCAAATTGGCCCTTTCCGTCTAAATTGGTCTAAACGACCGCTTCGACGACATGCGTGGCATCGCTACGACCAGCATGCTGCCAGAGCGAAAGATTTCTGCGTTAACAATGGCCGAGCCTGCAAAAGGTGGCTTTGTCCGCATCTTTCCAGTTCGCATCCGTCGCGGCGAAGGTCTGCAAACGCTAGGCTGGCAAACCACGCCGTGCTGGTTCACCTGTCTTGAGCACTGCGTTAAGGATCACGATCAGCTTGCGCATCACAGCAGTGATCGCGACCTTCGCGGGCTTACCGCGTTCTCGCAGGCGACGTGCGAAGGTTTGCATAGCTGAATCAAGGCGAAGGGCGGTCATCGCCGCCATGTAGAGGCTTGCTCTGACCTCTCGCCTGCCGCCTGAAATGCGGCGGTGGCCCTTCAACGTCCCTGAATCCTGTGCATGGGGTGCGAGGCCGACGATGGCGGCGGCTTCCCCCTTGGTCAGCGATCCGAGTTCCGGCACGTAGGCGAGGCAAGCTGCCGCTGTCTTGGGTCCGACACCGATCACCGACGTCAGCAGATCGGACTTCCGCCGAAACTCTGGCGTCGCTGCGATCAACTTGGCAATCTGCCCATCCAGTTCCTTGATCTCCTTGGTCATGGCACGAACATGGCGCTTGAGAGATCGTTCCACACTTTTGACTTGTGGGTGTTCGAGCCGGTTCTGTTCGGTGCGGATGATCTGAGAAAGGTCATCTCGCCGCCGACGCAACCCGCGCAGTTCCACCGTTTCCGGTGTCGGAGGCTGCCACAGCCGTAGGTCTTCTGATTTTGCCGCAAACAGAGCCAGCATCCGTGCGTCAACTGCATCCGTCTTGGCAGCAAGGCCGAGATATTTCGCAAAGTTCCGGGTCCGGGTTCCGTGGGCGCGGTGAACAGGTAAGTCCAGTTCGACGCAGCTATGCAGAACATGCCGTTCATACCCGCCGGAAGCTTCGCAGATGACAAGCGGCGGACAGTTCCTGGACCTCGCCTTCAGCAACTTCGTGATCGCGGTGTCAGTGTTCGGGATCGTGACCTGTCGATCATCAGGCAGGCTGTGAACCGTCAGGCTGGCTTTGGAAACTTCGAAGGCAATGATGTTAGTGCGATCTACCTCGCTTGAAATACTGCTCATATCTTTGTCGTTATCCTCGATTATGCTCGGCCGCGAAGGCCCTTCTACCGTTCGGATGGCCGGACAGACGTGACGGGTGGCAAGATACTTTGCGACCGCAGATCGGGTCATTCCTCGGGGAGGCCCGCCCGCCACCAGCTTCCCAGATGGCCATCAAGGAAACCGACCGCCCCTATCTTCGCAGACGCGAAAATGGGGGCAATGTCTTACGCATAATCCTCGGGGGAGTGCCGCCAGGCACGGGGGCAGACAGCCCCCTAGCTGGGCGTCACCCCTCGGAAGATGCGGGTGACAGAAGCCTCGGGTCGTAATCACTTGAAACCAAGACGAACTTCCGATCTTCCGAATCTTTGAGATAAACGGGCTCTCTATCTGCAATCGCCAGAACATCGTCGGCATGCCGCCTCAGAAAGCCGGTGGAGATCGGGTTCTCCCCCGAAGACGGGTTGCAGCCGACCTTCAAGGTGATGGTCTGGCGGGCCAGCGTTTCAGCGGAAACCCCATCGTCCCGCGCCAGTTCACAAAGCCGCCCAAAGAGGTCGTGTGACAGGTTAAGGATCAAATCGGGCATCTTGCCATCCGCTTGGCTTCAATGGGCTATTACACTGTGGCCAGCAGATGCCACTCGTGCAAGCAGCAACCCCGTGCATCCGCACTGAAAGACAGAAGGGGCGCGGCCAGCCGCGCCACATCCATCCGTAAAAGGGGGAAGGAGTTTCGGCTTCCTTCCCCCTGAAGCGAAATAGACAGGGCCGTGTCCTCGGCTATGCCTGCGGGCCGCACCACCCCTGTCGATTTCGCTTCACCCCCATCCTCTCACGCTCGCCACTCGGCAGGGGTAAGCGGGCGCTTACCCTCCCTTTGATGATGACGAAGGTGCGGGAACGGGGCGCTCCGTGGATCAATGAAAACGGAGAGAAACCATGCCGAGACAGGAAAGACTGGAAGCAAAGGCAATCAAGCGCATCCTCGATGCCAGGACGCGCGAGGTCGTCGGGTGGCTCTATGAATGGAACACCGGCGAGATACTGCCGCGCTGGAAGGACGGGCGCAGGGAGAATGTCATTTACGAGTAAGGCCCCGAGGCGCGCGTGGTTGCGTCTTTCGACGTATGGCAGGACAAGTGGTCGGAAACCCTTGGTCATGCACGAACAGCTTGCGCCACTATATCCGGGTGGCGCTCGATCACCTTCAGGAGCAACACCGCAGCCCGATCCGGGCTGCGCCGGTTTTGCTCCCAATCCCTGATGGTGCTTTCTGCCAGCCCATATCGTTCAGCAAAAGCGGACCGAGTAAGCCCTTGCTGCCTGCGGATCGCTGCTACGTCAACGGTCTCGGGCACATAGACAGCGGCAGGTTCCGCATTGCCCCGTGCGATTTCCAGCGCCTCATTGGCGCTCTGGATCAGCTCTTTGCCGAAACTCATGCTAGTGCTCCTTTCTTTGTCGATAGGCACCTGCCAGCGTGGGAAGGATTCTAGGCGATAGCCTATTCGTTCGACTGTTGGCTACTCCCAACGGCAAGGCGGAGATCGAGCACTTTGCGGTTGTCGTTGGCAACCCGCACCCAACCCTTTCGTGTCCGAGCAGCGGCCGTTGAGTGGGCCATGTCGACCGTAGTTCCAGCAGGTGACAACAGATAGAAGAAGACTGGAAGGTAACGAATTATTGCTTTTTTGCTGCGGCAAGAGTTAGTTTCCGTTTTAAAAAGGAAAGTGCTGAGCAGTGCCCGATTTCGATGACCTGATCTCCCGCTTCGGGATCGAAGCGCAACGCCGCCTCTCGTCTGTAGTTTCTGGTCGCCCCGAGGAACAGCTAAGAGGCCCGCTTGAAACCCTCTTTCCTGGGCTCGCCCAGATCTGCGGCCTTGCTGTCTCCGATATCTTCCTCGTGCCCGAGACGCCGATGCCGGAATTGGCCATCCGTCCAGACTTCGCCATTATGCGGCGGCGGGGGGCAGCGTCGGACCTCATAGGCTTCGTGGAGATTAAAGCTCCCGGCAAGGGCGCGGACCCTCGAAGGTTCACAGACGCGCACGACAAGAAGCAGTGGGAGAAGCTGAAAGCCCTCCCCAACCTAATCTACACCGACGGCAATGAGTTCTCCGTCTGGCACGACGGCGAACTTCAGGAGGCGTCGAGTGGGTCCGGCATAGTACGCCTCAGCGGGGACATTCGGACTGCTGGAGGTGGTCTGACGGGGTCTGCGGACCTTGTGTCCATCTTCAACAACTTTCTCACGTGGACACCTACCAGCCCACGCAACGCCCGCGAGCTGGCCCGTATATCCGCCCGCCTGTGCCGCCTGCTCAGGGATGAGACCATCGAAAAACTGGAAGCCGACGACTCCGAGGTCGCCGCGCTGCGGTCCGATTGGCGACAAATCCTGTTCCCGGAGGCTGACGACAAGCAGTTCGCGGACGGTTACGCTCAAGCGGTCGTTTTCGGTCTCTTGATGGCTCGTGCTCGTGGCGTCTCGCTGGCCGATGGTATCGACCATGCGGCGCGCGACCTTCGAACGACGGATTCTCTCATCGGGACCGCGCTTGGATTCCTGACCTCCAATCCCGACACGCTGGCGACCTCTCTCAAATCGCTCACCCGCGTTCTGGACGCTGTGGACTGGCCCACCGTGTCACGGGGCGATGATGATGCATGGCTCTATTTCTACGAGTTCTTCCTCGAAACCTACGACAACAAACTCCGCAAGCAGACAGGCTCCTATTACACCCCGCCCGAAGTGGTGCGGGCGATGGTGCGCCTGACCGACGATATCTTGCGCCACCCCGCCCGCTTTGCCCTGACCGGCGGCTATCGGGCCGACGAAGTGACAGTCGTGGACCCCGCCGTTGGCACTGGCACCTTTCTCTTGGGCATCCTGCGCCATATCGCCGAGCAAGTGGAGGCCGACCTTGGGGCGGGAGCGGTCCCCGGCGTGATGGAAGCAATCGCCCGCCGTCTCATCGGGTTCGAGTTACAGTTTGGCCCCTTCGTGGTGGCTCAACTCCGCCTCCTGAGTGAGCTGTTGGAACTGACCGGCTCCGGGTCTATTCACCCCCGCCTGTTCGTCACCGATACGCTCAGCGACCCCGAAGAATCCCGCGCCCGTCTGCCGTCCCTCTTTGCGCCTCTCACGGCCAGTTACGAGGAGGCGAACCGCATCAAGGGCGAGGAACCTATAACAGTGGTAATCGGCAACCCGCCCTACAAGGAAAAGGCCAAGGGCCGGGGGGCTTGGATAGAGAAAGGACGGGACGGGGAAGCCGCGCCGCTGGACCAATGGAAAACCCCACCGGAATGGGGCGCCGGGGCGCACCTCAAACACCTCAAAAATCTCTATGTCTATTTCTGGCGATGGGCGACTTGGAAAGTCTTTGGCGACCCGCCCGCCGAAGGCGAGGCCCCAAGGCCCGACCGTAAAGGAGTTGTGTGCTTCATCACCGTGGCCGGGTTCCTGAATGGGCCAGGCTTCCAGAAGATGCGGGCGGACCTGCGCCGGGACGCCGATGAAATCTGGGTCATCGACGCCACGCCCGAGGGGCTTCAACCCCCAGTCAATAGCCGGATCTTTCAGGGCGTTCAGCGACCCGTCTGTATCGTCATCGCTGCCCGGAATAGCGACGAAGGAACGCCCGAACATGCCACAGTGCGTTTTCGCCGATTGCCTGCAGAACGTCGAGAGGTCAAGTTTGAGGCACTTGCTGCCATCGGAATCGATGATCCGGATTGGGAAGTTTGCCCGAACCAATCGCGAGCGCCTTTCCTGCCAGCCGCACAGGGAGTTTGGGGAACCGCCGCGCCGATAGACGATATCTTCTTGACTGACAGTTCTGGAGTCCTGCCGGGACGCACCTGGGTCATCGCACCCGACGCCGAGAGCTTACGAGAGCGCTGGCGGCGTATGCGGGATGAGGCCAATCCTGAGCGCAAAGAAGTCTTGTTCCATCCAACCCTCAGAGGAGGTGAGTTGGCAGATCGCCACACCAACAAGGTGGTGCGCGATGGTTTGCCGGGTCACGAGTTCCGCAACTATACCGTAGCCTCCGATACGGACGAGGCCGTGACCCCTGTGCGCTACTCGTTCCGAACGCTGGACCGGCAGTGGATTATTCCCGACAATCGACTACTGCTGTCAGCGCGTCCAGAGTTATGGTCCCAGTTCTCAATATCGCAGGTCTATTTGACTGGCTTGTCGCAGACATCTCCGAACGGAGGGCCGGGCTTGTCTTTCAGCGGTGCTATACCTGACCAAGACCACTACCACGGTCGCGGAGGCCGTGTGTTCCCACTCTGGGCCGATCGAGCCGCCAGCCAATCCAACATTCGGCCCGCGTTTCTTGCCGCGCTCACGCGCAGCCTGAGCAACCCGGTAGCGGCCCCCGATCTGTTGGCCTACATCGCGGCTGTGGCAGCCAACCCAGCCTATACCGCACGCTTTCAATCCGACCTTGTCCAGCCCGGTCTACGCATACCGCTGACCGCCCGCTACGATCTGTTCCAAGAGGGTGTGGAAATCGGCAAGCGTGTGGTCTGGCTCCACACCTACGGCGAACGCTTCACTGACCCCGCGAGTAACCGTCCTGCAGGCCCACCAAGGGCTACAGGAGGGCCCACCATCCCACGGGGCGGTGCCATCCCGGCGGAGCCCGACAAGTTCCCCAATGAATTGAGCTATGACGAGGCCGCGCAACGCCTCTATGTCGGCGAAGGTTTCATTGACAATGTATCACCAGAGGTCCGGGCCTACGAGGTCTCAGGTAAGAACATCATTGACCAATGGTTCAGTTACCGCCGCCTTGACCGCAGCCGTCCGATTATCGGCGACCGCCGCCCGCCGTCGCCGCTAGAACAGATCCAGCCCGACCGCTGGCCCGCGTCCTATACCGAAGATCTCATCAACCTGCTTCACGTTTTGACGCTGTTGACCGCCTTGGAGCTCGACCAGGCCGACCTCTTGGAGCGTATCTGTTCTGGCCCGCTTATTGACGCCGAGTTGCTACGTGCCGAGGGCGTTTTTGACGACGACAGCTCCGCCACGACCCGCGCAGGAGATGACCGACAGGACGAATTCGCGTTTTGATTGTCATGCGTCTGCTGGACGTGCGAAGTTCTCAAGTTTTCACGCACTGCCCTGGATATTCGACCTGTTCAGGTTTCGTCGAAATCCAAGGACTGCTGCGGGTCTTCGGGGGGAAGGTCGAGTTCGGCCGTCCGGTATGCGTCCAACCCAGCGTGCTTTGCGTAGCTGTGCACATCAGCGTCGTCCGAATAGATTGCGTGCGCGCCTTCTGCCTTCGCAATCGCAACGATCTGACGGTCAAACTTAATCTTGGTTTTGGTCGCGTCGGGATTTGCCGCGTCGATACGATGGCCACCGCGCTTGATCGCATCACTCATGGCAATGGCCGCTTCGATTGCTGCCTTCTGGTCGAACGGTGCGATCCTGAAGGCTGCTTGTCCGTTGAGGGTGTCGAGGTATGCCTGCATGGCACCTCCGGCATGGACCAGCACCTCACTCAGGACAGGGGTCGGGATAACGATCTTCTCCTTGTCGACTGAGAGGTTTGCGATCAGATACTCGATCCGCTCGGCCGCCTTCTCTACGGAAATGCCGGTAGCAGGATCAACTGGTGCTTTGGCGTTGGGGTCGAGGACAAGCAGCAAGATCGAACTATCGAAAACAACCATTAGTGCAGACCGTTGCCCTTCTCGCGCAGAGCTTTCAGCGCACCAATCGGATCGTCCATATTGGCCCATTCACTGCCTTTGATCTCACGCATCTGGTCGATAGCGTCTTTAAGATCGTCGGGGGCGAGCACGGTGAAATTATCCACACGAAACTTTTTCAGAATCCAATTGCCATCTTGATCACGAAGCCATCGGCCTGTGCCGAAAATACGCACAGGCTCGTACATATGCTTGGCAAGACGGCGAGCAGTATCGCGATTGGTGTCGATGCCGGTATACTTAATCTCACCGTTCTGTAGCTGAAGGTGTACGGTCTGATCCGCGCCGCTGACGCTGATCAGTATTCCATCGAGCGTGCCTTCCTGATTGAACGGCCCATACGTTGTGGGTTTGGGGCGGTTCACGCCTGGAAAGGCAATGATTTCGGCGCTGTCGTCATCATCTTCATAGACGAAGCCAGTGGCGTTGTCTTCTGCAAGTAAGCGGTCGATCTCTGTCTTTGCTCTTGTTGCCTCCGGGCTCCCATCACCCCTCTTAACCTGGGCGATATGAGCCGCAACCTTCGGCACGTCCTCATGGTCGATTTTCGTTACAAGTTGCGTGCTGCCGGGCTTCAGCGTATCGAAGTGAACGGCAGTATCATGACCTAGCATAGCGGCAAGGTTTTGCATGTACTGAGCCAACCGAGCCATCGGAATGGTCTCGGGCGTGTAGGCTTTGATATACAGCGTGTAGTTCTTGCTCATGGTCTCACTCATCGCGGCCGCTGGGGTTGGACCGCAGTCTTCATCGTAGCATCTAGAGTTGGCGAATGACAATAAAATCCAATGAAGACATGGATTTAGGAAAGGTTGTTGAAATTCAGAATCTTAGCGGGCCCCATGTGCATAGGAGTGCTTCGCTAGGACGGCGCTCCCCCGTTTAGCCTAAGCGTGATTTGGAGGAAAGTTGATGGAACGGCGATTGCACCCTGACAGCCATGAGCTACACGACTGGCCCATATACGGTCCCAAGGACCCGGAGATCGCCAATCTGGTTGACGCGCTCGCATACGACCATGGCCTGCGCGTTGGAGAGATCGAGGAAGTTATTTTGCGAGCGCTACGAGATCGTGTGTCAGCTGAAGAAGCGCGAAGTGGACACAGCTCTACCTGATGGGCTTTCGCGCTTCCGGGTGTGGTGCAAAATGTGGTATGTGTTATTTGTTATAAATATTTATGTAGTGTTATCATATTGATAAATGAAATGTATCGCACCCTTCGTCTCCGCCACCATCAGGATTGCTGGCGCCAGATCAGGTCCCTTGCGGGGCCTTTTTCTTTGGGTATCAACGACCTGTCCGGGACTGCTGGAGAGATCCGGTTGACACCGCCGGTGATCCTGCGCCTGTTGGTCGGGGCTCGGCAGAAAGGGAACATCCGATGGCGCATTTGAACCGCGTTTTGGCGCAGCGATTGATGGGTGCGCAGGGCATCGACGCGCTGGTGCTTTTCTCGCCCGAAGCTTTCGTCCACGCGACCGGCGGCGCGCCGGGGGTGGCGACGATGTGGCGGCAGGAGGGGGCGGTCGCCGTCCTGGTGCCGGCGGATCCCGACATGCCGGAAACCGTGGTCGTCAGCGACCTCTTCGCGGCCGCGTTGCGGCGCGGCAGCCATATCGGGGACATTCGCGAAAGTCCGATCTGGGTGGAAGCCATGACACTGACCGCGCTGGACCCTGACGGCGACCTTGCGTCCGTGTTCGGAGACGTCTGGGACGGGCGGCAGCGCCCTCCCGGCAACATCCGACCCGAGACGTTCGACCCCGCGGTCTGCTATCGTCATCTGCGCGACGCTTTGGCGGAGAAGGGCATGGCGTCGGGTCGGATCGGGGTGGAAATGTCGGCCGTGTCCGCGAATGGATACCCGGCGCTGGCCGATGC
Organism: Sulfitobacter alexandrii; assembly: GCF_001886735.1. Taxonomy (NCBI): domain Bacteria; kingdom Pseudomonadati; phylum Pseudomonadota; class Alphaproteobacteria; order Rhodobacterales; family Roseobacteraceae; genus Sulfitobacter; species Sulfitobacter alexandrii. The sequence goes on along the minus strand of NZ_CP018076.1, from coordinate 2,704,844 downwards.
GCTGGCTCCCGCGGCGTTGGTCGATGGCACGGGGATCTGCCGCCGCCTGCGGGCGGTGAAATCCCCTGCCGAAATCGCCTTGCTGCGCCGTGCCGTGTCCGTGGCCGAAACGGGGATCGTCGCGGTCCGGGATGCCATCGGCCCCGGTGTCTCGCGCGGCGACCTTGCCGGGGCCTGGGCGGCGGCGGTGGCTTCGGCCGGGTCCGGCGCCCCGATGACAGGACACTGGGAATACATCTCGATCGGGACCGACCCCTGGGGCGGCGAGGCGGTGGCGGCGACGGGGGATCTGGTCAAGGTGGACGTGGGCTGCCTGATGCAGGGCTATACCTCCGACAGCGGCCGGACGTTCGTGGTGGGTCCGCCCCGGCGCGTCCAGACCGAACTGCACGACGCGCTGATGGCCGGGTTCGAGGCGGGGGCCGCGCTGCTGCACCCGGGGGTAGCGCTGTCGGAAGTTCACCGCGCCACGCAGGCCGCGATCCGGGGCAGGGGCCTGACGGGCTATTGCCGCGGTCACTTCGGCCACAGTCTCGGGACCGGGCCGGGAACCGAGGAATGGCCGTTCATTTCGGCCGGCGCCGGCACAAGCCTAGAGGCGGGCATGGTGATGGCATTCGAATGCCCGATCTATGTCAACGGGATCGGCGGGATGATCATCGAGGACCAGTTCGAGATCACGGAGGGCGGTCCGGTTTCGATGAACAGCCTGCCACGGGAGCTCGTGGCCTGCTGACAAGCGGCCCGTCGTCCCGCGACGGGCAGACCGACAGGCGGCGGTGGCTTGACCCGGTTCCGCCAAACCAGAATAAAGATGGGCAAGTGGCGCACGACGGGCCCCGTGCCATGTGAACCAGAAGGAGAAAGACCTTGAAGACGAAATTGCAGAACTGCGTATTCACCCTTGCTGCCGGCGCGATGCTGGCTCAACCGGCGCTGGCAGAGGAATGGCGCTTCAACAATTTCCTGCCCGAAACACGGCCGGAGTCCGCGCAGATCGACAAATTCGCGCAGGACGTGAATACCGCGCTTGCCGACAGGGACTTCTCGATCGAGGTCTATCACGGCGGGTCGCTCGGCATTCCGAACACCGATCTGTTGCGCGTGGTGCCCACGGGTGCCGTGGAAATGAGCCTGATGTGGTCGAACTACCTCGGGCGGGACGCGCCCGAACTCGGGTCGGTCTTCGTGCAGGGGGCGATCAGCACCGTGGACGAACTGAAGTCGGTGCTGCCCGTTGCGCAGGAGATCTACACCGAGGCGTATGATGACTGGGACATCACCACGGTCGGTTTCGTTGCCATTCCCACGCTGTCCGTCTCGGTCTTCTGCCGGAACGAGCCCGTGAATACGCTCGAACAGCTGCGCGACGTCAAGCTGCGGGTCTGGGCGCGCGAGCAGGTCGAGACCTTCACCAAGCTGGGCGTGGCCGCGCAGATCATCCCGCAGGAGGAAACCTACGTCGCCCTGCGGACCGGCGTGGTCGATTGTGCCCTGTACCCGGCGCTCTATGCCAGCACGATTTCCCTGCAGGAGGTGACGAAATACGCCTCGTTCCTCTATCCGATGGCCTCTGCGCCCTACACGATCGGGGTGCAGGACGCGCTGTGGGAGTCGACCGATCCCGCGATCAAGGATGCGATCACGGCCGCTGCCGACGACCTGTGGGAGCGCACGAACCAGTACGACGCCGACATCGAGAACGAGATGGCAGCGCGCGAGAAACTGAGCGAGCAGGGCATCGTCTGGGGCGAGGATTTCCCGCAGGCGGACCGGGAGCAGTTCGTCGAGGCGGTTTCCGAGACATGGGCGATGCTGGCGGAGGAAGCGGGCGGCGAAGCGCTGGATTACCGCGCGCGCATGCTCGAGGCGCTGGGCCGGTAAGCCGCCCTTGACCGGATTTCGGGATCACCTTGCGCGGGGGATGGATCGTCTGTCCCTCGCGCTGGCATTATGCGCCTGCCTGTGCATGGCGGCCATCGTGGGACTGGTCACGACCAGTGTCATCATGCGCCGCTTCGCGGGCACGCCGCTGCACATCACCGAGGACGTGGTGGGCCTGCTGCTCACGGCCATGCTGTTTCTGGCGCTTCCGCTGGTGACGCTGCGCGCACAGCACGTGCGGGTGTCGATCGTCGCGGATGCGCTTACGCCGCGTTTCGGCGGGGCCGTTCACGTGGCGGCGATGCTGGTCGGCATCGTCTTCTTCGGGTGGATCTTCATCAAGGCGCTGCCCTGGCTGGAATTCGCCTGGAAACGCAACCTCAGGTCAGAGACCGCGCGGCTGTTGCTGTATCCGTGGATGGCGGCCTTGCCGCTTTCCGTCGGGCTGACCTGGATCATCTTTGCCGCGCGCCTGCTCGGTCTGCTCGATCGCGAACGCTATCCCTCCATGCAGGAGACCTCCGCCCTGGACGGCGCCTCCGACACCTTCCGCAAGGAGGACTGAGGCGTGTTCTGGCCCTCCCTGATCGGAATTCTCGTCACTACCGCCGCCTCCGGCGTGGCGCTGGGCGCGGCGCTGGGCCTGACCGGGCTGGTATTGCTTCAGGTCTTTTCCAATGGCGCCACGGGTCTGGCTGTCGATGCGATCTGGAACGTCTTCAACTCCTTCACGCTGAGCGCGGTGCCGGTATTCATCCTGCTGGGAGAGATCCTGCTGCGCAGCGGGGTCAGCAACCGCGCCTATTCCGCCTTCGCACCGGTTTTCAGCAAGGTTCCGGGCGGGCTGCTGCACACCAACATCGCGGTTTGCACCATGTTTGGCGCGGTCAGCGGCTCGAGCCTGTCCACGGCCGCCGCGGTCGGCTCCGTCGCCTATCCGGAGATGACGCGGCGCGGATACGACAAGGACGTCATCGTCGGCAGTCTTGCGGGTGGCGGCACGCTGGGCCTGCTGATCCCGCCGAGCCTGTCCTTCCTCATCTTCGGCGCCCTGACCGAGACCTCGATCGGCCGTCTTTTCATGGCGGGGCTGGTGCCGGGCCTGATGATCGGGGCCGCGTTCATGATCTACGTGGCCATCAAGGCGATCCGCCATCCCCACGTCGCCCCGCGCGAGACGAGCCACCAGTCGCTTGGCGCAACGCTCCTCGGGCTGGGGCAGGTCTGGCCGCTGCTGCTTCTGATCGTTGCCGTGATCGGCAGCATCATCGGTGGGCTGGCGACGCCGACAGAGGCCGCGGCGCTCGGGGTCGTGCTGGCCACCGCGATCTCCTTCATCTGGGGCGACCTGACGCTCCGGTCTCTTGGCGAGTCGGTGTTTCACGCCACCCTGCTCTTTGCGGCGATCGGGTTCGTCGTCATGGGGGCGACGATCCTTGCGCAGTCGGTGAGCATCCTCGGCGTGCCGCAGCGCATCCTCAGCATGGTGGGGGACAGCGGGCTGGACCGCTACACCATCCTGATGCTGGTGGTGCTCGTGTACCTCGTGCTGGGATGTTTCTTCGACGGTCTGTCGCTGATGATCATGACCTTGCCGGTGGTCTTTCCGCTGCTAGTGGGGCTGGGGTACGATCCGATCTGGATCGGCGTGATGATCACCATCGTGATCGAGATCGGACAGGTCACGCCCCCGGTCGGCCTCAACCTGTCGGTGCTGGCCAGCCTGACGGGGAACGAGGTCAGCCTGGGCCGGGTGGCGCGCGCCACGGTGCCCTACTGGATCATCCACCTGCTGGCGATCGCGGTTCTCACGGCCTTTCCCGCCATTGCGCTGTTCCTGCCCGACCTGCTGTTCTGAGCATCGGGCGCGCGTCTCGTGCGCCCGCCGTCAGACGTAGCCTGCCACAACCTGCAGGATCTTGTAGGCGGTCGAGGCGTCGTTTTCGACCACGGCGAGAAACTCCTCCTTGCCGATGCGCAGGCACGTCAGGTCCGTCGCGGCACGCATGTCGAGCGCGCGGGGGACGTTGCGGATCAGGCCGAGTTCCCCCACCAGCGCGCCGGGCCCCGACGTGGTGATGAGCCGGTCCTCGCCGTCTTCCTGCGGCAGCAGCAGATCGGCCTCGCCCGAGAGGATGAGATAGGCGCCGCTGTCCGGATCGTCGCCCTTGCGGAACACCACCTCGCCCGCCTGCGCCTCGTACCAGCGCGCCCCGAAGGCCAGCAGGCGCAACTGCTTGCGTGCCAGTCCGGCAAAGAGGTCTGTTCGTTCCAGCGCGCGCAGCTTGCGCGCGAGGTCTGTGCTGACGGTCCTGTCCCCGGTCTCTTCCACCTCGGTGGCGAGGGACGAAAGCCGCCCCTGCTGCACCACGAACCGCCGGTCGAAGACCTCCGCCTCGTCAAAGCCGGACGCGAGGCAGACGATCGTCGTTTCGGGCAGCAGCGCGCGCAGCCGGTCGTGCAGCCCGCTGCGCTGGTCGGCGCCGTAGCTGGCCAGCACATTGTCGAGGATCAGGATGTCGGGGCGCTTGATCGCCGCGCGGCTGAGCGCGAGCGGCTCGCTGAGTTGCGCCGACAGGTTCGCGCCTCCCAGCGTGAGCGGCAGGTCGAAAAGCAGGCGCAGAACGGCGCTGTCCAGCCCTTCTTCCCTCAGCAGGTCCATGACCAGCCCCTGTACCGCGTCGCTGTCGCTCCCCTCCGGCAGCTTGCCGAAAAGGGCGTTTTCGAGAACTGTCATCCCCTCGATCGGCGCGGCGCGATCGAGGGGCAGGAAAACGCCTGCCATGCTGTCCCGCAGCGCGGCGCCGTGCTGCGCCCGCATCTCGAGCACGCGGTCGATGATGTCCGGGAAGGCGGTGCCGATCTTCTCGGCGGGGATCACGAAGGGAACGGCGAGCAGCCGGGCCTTCTGTTCCGGGTCCAACGGCTCGTTCCGCCGGTGCCGCGGCAGCAGGTCCAGTGCCGCGCCATAGGTTTTGGGGTCGAGCCCCAGCTTGCGGAACAGCGGATGGTCGGTGCCGTCGTGCCCGAAGATCTGGCGCAACAGTTCGACAAGGTCCGCCGCGAGGTTGAGCAGGTCCGCTTCCAGCTGCAACTGGTCCAGCAGGGCCATGAAGTCGGTTTGCTGGGCCAGCAGGGTCGCGGTGACCGGGACGCGGGGGGTGGCGAACAGCAGGTTTTCGGCCAGTGGCATGGTCGTCGTGTAGGTCTGCGGGTCGAAGAACCCGACCTGGGCCGAAAGCCCTGCGGTCGCGATCCGTTCGGCAACCGGGCCGCGCAGCTCCACCAGCGCGGCTGCAAGGTGAGGGTGCGCGTCGGGATAAAGGCGCAGGTCCGTCGCCCGGCGCAGCAGCGTGTCCTCGATGCCCATGCCCCGCACAAGGCTCATCCACCAGGTCCCAAGCTCTTCCACGCTCGCGGCACCTGCCGCCGACATGTCCAGCCAGTCCGCGCTCAGGGGGTCGGGGCTGTTGCCCGTGCGGGCGCTTTCATGGGCATCCGGCCCGTGGGCCGCATCGCGCGGCGCGCGGCGAAGGGCCATGTTGATGTTTTCGCCCAGATTTCCCTGGAAAAGGACCGGGTTCGAGGACGCATGCCCGATCCGGGCGGCGATGGTGGCCTGGTGCAACTGGTCCAGCGGGTGGCCCGCCACGACGACGCTGCCGCTGGCGGGCATGACCTCGCGCGTGAGCAGGGCCGCGATTGCGCGGCGATCCTCGTCGCTGGGCGCGCTGATCCCCACGGTGCTGCCCCGCGGAAAGGTCGCCGTGATCCCGTCCAGCACCGCATTGCCGTCCGCGTCCTCGACCGACACGCCGTTCAGGTCGATATCGCCGGCGAGGGAGGGCAGGGTATCGGGATATCCCTCGAACAACCTGTCGTCGATCATGCCGGGAGGGGCGAAGCGCTCGGTGATGGTCTCCCACCGGACTGCCATGTCCTGCGTCTGGTTGTAATAGTCGAGCAGTTCCTTCCAGGGGCTGGCGAGATCCTTGTAGGCCGCCAGCGCCGCCACCAGCGCGCCCACCGTGATGTCCCCGGTGATCGCGAGGTAACCCCCGATGCTGTAGAAGAAGAAGGGGGTGAGCTGTCCGATGAAGTTGTTGATGAACTTCATGAAGAACTTCTTCTGGAAGATCTCGAACCGGATGGCGTAAAGCCGCCCCAGCCGGTCCGAGATCAACGCCAACCGGTAGCGCCAGCCGCCATTGGTGCGCAGGGTGGAGGCGCCCGCGGCGCTTTCCCCGATCTCGGCGGCGAGGGCCCTCACCTCGATCACCCGGCGCTTGTTCAGCTGGTTGATGTGTCTTTGCAGGCGCGGGATCAGCCACGCCTGAAGCGGGATCAGCGCGCAGGCCGCCACCCCGAACGCGAAACTCTGCAGGAACAGGAACGCGAGGATCGTCGCCATCTGGCCCGCCTGCAGCACCGGCTGGGCGAGCGCATCGCCCATGAGCCCGCCCATCGGCTCTGCCTCGGAGGTCACCATGGAAACCAGTTCGCCCTGACTCGTCCGTTCGAAATAGGGCGCGGGAAACCGCAGGATGCGGGCGATCAGCGTGAACCGCAGACGCCGCAGCAGGCGTTCCGACAGCACCCCCTTCATGGTGTTGATGCGCATTTTCATCATGCCGTGCAGAAGCACCGACAACAGGAACAATCCGCACAGCGCCATGAGGAACGTGATCTGCCCGACCTGGTATCCCCAGACCTCGACCGTGTCGCTCTGGGCGCCGATGGCATCGTTGATGATCCGCTTGGGCAGTTCAAGCGTGAGGTAGAGCAGCGGAAAAAGCGACAGAGTGACCAGCAGCAGAACCAGTTGGTCCCGCCTGGAGTGCTTCCATATGAAGGAAAAGAGAGAGCGTTCTATCGGAAATTTCCAAAAAAGGCAAAGAAATGCGGCGGCCCGGTTCAGGCGGGATCAACTCCGGAGGTTAGCAACTTGCACGCCGCCAGATCAAATGATTTGCGATGGCGCGTTCGCGCGTTAAGCTTGGGCAGTTCAGGAGGGTTTCCCGCGTGACGACCGAAATGCAGGCGATGCTGCTCTTGCTGACGCTTCTGCAGGTGAAACACCTGTTCGCCGACTACTTCCTTCAGACGCAGAGGATGCTGCGGGACAAGGCGCGCTATGTCCACGTGGGGCGTGCCCAGCACGCGGGGTTGCACGCGGCGATGTCCCTTGTCGCGTTTCTGCTGGTCGGTGCCGCGCCTGCGGTGGCTGCCGTGATCTGCCTGGCCGAGGGGGTCGCCCATTTCCATATCGACTGGCTCAAGGGGCGGCACGGCGCGCGGTCGGGGCAGGGGCCGGACCAGGCAGGCTATTGGCGGGCCTTCGGTGTGGACCAGCTGATGCACCAGCTGACCTATGTCGCGATGCTCTGGGCCTGGCTCGTCTGGGGCTGACCTGTCAGTCCAGCGCGGTCAGATCCTTTTCGATCCGCCGGGCAAGCCCTGACCACCGGATGGTGCGGGTGGCAGTCAACGCCGCCTCCAGTGCCGCGCGCGCGGCTTGCGGCCTTCGCCGTGACAGCAGGGTCATTGCCCTGCCGTGCAGGGCCAGCGCGATCACGCCCTGCAGTTCCGCATCGCGGCCGAGCTCTGCCGCCCGGTCGAAGTGTGACAGCGACTGGGACCGGGCGAAAGGTGCCCGGCGGATCAGGAACCCGGCGTTGCGTGCCACGCTGGCAAGGCCCTGCGGGCCGCCGCTCGGCCCGATAGTGCGGTAGATCGTGCCGAGGGCGACATGCCCCAGTGCCGCGACCTGAACCGCACCGGCCTTTCGCGCCCGGGCGATGGCGTTCTCGATGCGCAGCACCCCATCCGCGAGATCGCCCTGAACCGTTTGGGCGAACCCGATGGCCGCCTCCACCGGGGGTGCAAGCCCTTCAAGGCCGAGGCCATGGATATCCTGCCTCAGGTGTCGAAGCCGACGCAGGCCGCCTTCGGCGTCCCCGGTCATGGCGCTGCACAGCGCCGCGACGCACAGTGCCATCAGGCGGTCCGGCTCACTGACAGCGGACTGTGCCCCCTGTTCCGCCAGTGATCGGCCAGACTGCCAGTTTCCGCCAAGCGCCTCGCCAATCGCCATGTAGAGCGCCCCGTGGGTCTGTGCGGCGGGCAAGACTTTCGCCTTGCCCTGTGCCTGCAACGCGCGGCCCTTTTCGAGGGCGCGATCCACGTCGCCCCTCAGGAGGCTGCCCCAGCAGTCGAGAACGTCGAGCCGGAGGCGGTCGCCTGCTGGCGGCGTGCCGTCCCAGAGTTGGACGATCCGATGTGTCGTGTCGCGCAGGTCGTCCGGGAACCCCGGGCCGGGGGCGGTGCAATGCTGTGCCATCAGACCCAGCGCGGCGTCGGTGATCGCCTCCCTGTCGCCGCTCCGCTCCCCGATGGCCTGTGCCCGCTCGAACAGCGCGGCTGCCCGGTCAAACCGCCCGGCGCGGCGATGGGCCGTTCCGAGGAGCGTCAGCACCTTTGCCTCCTCGGGCACGGTCTCGAGCTGTGCCAGTCGCGCGCGGTGGCGGTCGGACAGCGATATCATCCGCCCCGACGCGCCGCGCCAGTGCAGCACCTCGAACCAGTCCGAAAACAGGCGGCCCATGACAGCCGGCGAGGGGTGAGCGCGTTGTCCTCGATCAGGTCCATGGCCCGTTGGAACAGGGCGTCAGCGCTCTCCAGCGCGAACAGGCGGAGGTTGTGCCGGCCGGCTACGACGAGATGGCGTACCGCGTCGTCGGCCATACCGGCCGCATAGAAGTGATGCGCGCGTATCGAAGGCGCCGAAAGATCGTTGCCGTGGTGTCCAAGCGCTTGGGCAATGCGCCCGTGAAGCGCTCGCCGCTGGCGGTCGGTCAGCGTCTCGAAGATCGCCTGCTGCACGCTTGGGTGCGTGAAGCGATGGCCGCCGGGCAGGGGCAGGATCAGCGCCTCGTCGATCGCCTCCTGCCAGGGGGGCGGTCCCGGCGGGCCGCCCTTCCTTGTCACCTCGGCGATGACATCGGGATCGTACCACATGCCCATCACCGATGCGGCCTGCACATGGCGCCGGCAGTCGGGCCCCAGCGCATCGATCCGCGCGGCGACCGTGGCGTTCAGGGTCCGTGGAACCACCGGGCCGTCCCTGCCTTCCCCATCGCCGCCCGTGCGCGCCAGAAGCCGCCCGATCTGTTCCGCGTGCAGCGGATTGCCACCGGCCGCCGCCGTGGCCCTGTCGACCAGGTTGGGTGCATGGGGTCTGCCAGACATCGCAGAGCTGACCACCGCCGCGACCGCCCTGTCCCCTAGGGGCTTGGGCAGGATGCGCGTGGCCCGCGCATGCAACAGCCAGGCGGGCTGGAAGTCCGGCGTGCAGGTCACCAGCAGGAGAAGGGGCATGTCCTTGTCCAGCGTCAGAAGCCGCTCGATCACGTCGAGGGTGCCGGCATCGGCGAGGTGCAGGTTCTCCACCGTGAGCACGACGGGGCGCTGTCGACAGGCCGCCGCGATCAGATCCACGATGCCTTGACGCAGGCGCGCGCCGGCCACATCGGGGCCGTCGTTCGCCTCGTCGCTTCCGTTCAGCAGCACCGACAGACCGCGCAGCGCGGGCCCCGGCGCGAGACCGCACCTTGCCAGCAGGCGATCCGCGCCGCGCCTGATCCGGGCGGGAGGCGCGTCGGCAGGCAGGTGAAGGGCGGCACGGAACATTTCGATGAAGGGGAGGAAGGGCTGGCCCCGACCCTCGGCCCGGCACGCAGCATCGAGCCGTCGGACCCGGTCACGCGGCAAGGTTCGCAGAAATTCCCGTAGCAGGCGTGATTTGCCGATACCCGGCACGCCCCGGACCTCGGCCATCGCGACCTGCCCCGCGAGCGCACGCTGGAAAACGTCCTCCATCTGCGCCAGTTCGAGGTCGCGGTCCATGAATTCGGCTGCCTCGGAGGCCCCGGGAAAAGGCGCGGTGACGGTGCGTTTCTGCCTGTTCTTGTGATCGGCTGACATGCAAACGGTCCCCTGCGTCATAGTCACCCACGCCCGAGGGCGGTGCAAGGCGGCAGGCCGGGACTGCCCGCGCTTTGTGCACCTGTCGCAGTCAAATCGGGCGCCGCGCGGCCTGCCCGAGGGAAATCGGGGCTGCGCTGCGCCTTTGCCGTGCAGACCGGCGCGAAAATATCAATCTATGGTAGAGATACAGGAGAGCCAACATCCAATGGATGTGGTGCAGAATCGGCACATCGCGTTCCGATCTTTCAGGTTTGAAGTTTGACAGAGTCCATTAAACTACTAGAACTAGAGGCAACCGAAGCGCAAGGTTTCCGTCGAGAGACTTCGGAAAACAAGGATCTGAAGGGTCCGGTCATTGAGCGGGTAGCAAGTGGGCATGGTGAAGCGCCGATGAGGAAACTTGAGCTGCTGCTGGGAGCCGCGTGCCTTGTGGTCACGATCGCTCTTTTCGGCCTGAACCTCAATCAGATCCGCCTGAAAGCCGAGACGGAGTTCGCGCATCTCACCGAGGAAGGTGTCGAGAACCTTCAGCACCGCATGCAGACCTACCTGCAAAGCCTCAAGGGACTGGCCGCCTACCTGCGGGCCTCGGAAGAGGTGACCGAGGCCGAGTTCGAGATCTTTGCCGAAACACTGAGCCTCGACGAGTTGCTTGTCGGGATCAACGGCGTTGGCATGATCGAGCCGGTAAAATCGGAAAACCTTGAGAGGTTCCTGGGGAATACCCGCGTGCAGACGCGGTCCAGTTTCGATGTGCACCCGAAAACGCCGGGTCCGGATCATTTCATCATCACGCGGATCGCCCCGCTGGCGCGAAACATCGAGGCTCTGGGGCTGGACATCACCTTCGAGGAAGGCAGACGAGAAGCGGCCCGCCGCGCGCGACAGACGGGCGAGCCGCAACTGACACCGCGCATCCTTCTCGTTCAGGACGAGACCAAGCAGCCCGGCTTTCTGCTGCTGCTGCCCGTTTGGGACACGCTTTTCGTGCCGGAGCAGGGGGGCACGATACAGGGCGAGTTCCTCGGTTGGGTCTATGCGCCCTTTATCGGTCAGCGGCTGCTCACCGACCTGTCGCCGAACCAGGGGCGGGGCTATCACATCAGGGTGTACGACGGGCCGGAGGCCGACCCGGAGAACATCATATTCGACAGTGCCGCCGGCGAGCTCGAGGCAGGCTCGATCGGCATCTACGCCAATACCTATACCATCATGAACTACGGTCGCCCCTGGACGCTGGAGTTCCGCAGCACGCCGCTGTTCGACTCCTATTTCCCGCGAAACACCGCCTTCGGTGTCATGGCTGCGGGGATCCTGCTGACGGCGATGCTGCTGTTCCTCATCCGGTCGCTGGCCGCGCGGAGCGAGGCGCTGGCACAGGTGGCCGATCTGCGGGCGCGGCAGGTCAGCGCGCAGGAAGAGGCGAACCGCGCCGTTGTCCACAACGCGGTGATCCCGGTCTTCATCCTGAACGCCGAGCAGCAGATCCTCTTTGCCAACCAGGCCGCGCACGATTGTTTCGGCTACCCGCCGCAGAGCCTGATCGATCTGCGTTTCGACGACCTCGTGACGGACCTGTCCGCGCTGTCCGAAGACCAGATGTTCAACGCGACGGGAACCCGGCGCGATGGCACGGGGCTGATCCTCGATCTGCAGCGCAACGCCTGGGTGACCCACGAAGGCGCGGAAAGAATCACTGCGATCGTCCGGGACATGACCGGCGAATACGAGGCGATCGAGGAAACGGCGGAAATGAAGACCCGGTACGACCGCGCGCTTCAGGGGGCCAGGATCGGCGTGTTCGACATCGACCTGCGCACCGGCAAGTCCGAGGTCAGCGACACCTGGCGGCAGATCATGGGCTTTGTCACCGAGGAAGACAACGCGGATACGCAGACCACCTTCCTGAGCCGTGTGCATCCCGATGATCTGCCCATCCTCGAAAAGGCCGACCGCGACTGCATCGAACAGCGCACGCCCCGCTCCATCGCCGAATACCGCGTGAAGGTCGGCGAGGATACCTGGCGCTGGATGCGGTCCGATGCGGTGGTGGTCGAGCGCGACGAGGCCGGGCGCGCCCTGCGGATGATCGGGGCGCAGACGGATGTGACCAAGCTGCGTCACGAACGCAACGCCCTCGAGGCCAGCGAGAAACAGTTCCGGCAGGTTTTCACCTCGGCGCCCATCGGCATGGTCCTTCTGGACGAGGGCGGCAAGTTCCACGGCGTGAACCCCGCCTTCTGTGCGCTGTGCGGCTATGACGAGGCGACGCTGGTCGCCGATCTGCGGATGTCGGACGTGCTGCCGAGGGAAGAGATCAAGGCCATCGCGTCCCGCTTGGCGGAAATGCTCGGAAGCGGCGCGTCGCAGGTCTACAGCGGGCAGCACCGGTTCATCCACCGCAGCGGCGAGGAACGGTGGTGCCTGCTGCACATCTCGTGGTTCTTCGACCGCAACGCCGGGCGAAATGCCTTCATCGCGCAGGTCAACGACATCACCGAGCTCAAGAAGGTGGAGCAGATGAAGAACGAGTTCGTGGCCACCGTCAGCCACGAACTGCGCACCCCGCTCACCTCGATCAAGGGCGCTCTCGGGCTGATCGGCGCGATGGATGATTTCGAAGTGCCCGCCAAGGTCGAACGACTGCTGGAGATCGCGCGCAACAACGCCGACAACCTTGCCGATATCGTCAACGACATCCTCGACCTCGAAAAAATCTCGTCGGGCGAGATCGCCTTCGACTTCCAGCGCACGTCGATGAACGAGATCATCTCGGAAGCGGTGGAAGAGATGGGGCCCTACGCCGTCGCCCACAGGAACACGCTGACGCTGGACCTGCCGCGCGCGCCGCTGCGGGTGTCGGCTGATCCGGGCCGGACCCGGCAGGTTCTGGCGAATCTCATCTCGAACGCCTGCAAGTACTCCGACCCGAACACGCAGGTGCTGATCAAGGCCGAAGAGGTCGCGGATCAGGTCATCGTCTATGTGCAGAACACCGGCCCGGCCATCCCCGAATCCTTCCGCCACCGGATCTTCGATGCCTTCACGCAGGCAGACGGGTCCGACACCCGGACCAAGGGCAGCACCGGGCTGGGGTTGAACATCGCCAAGCGGATCGTCCGCCGGCACGAGGGGGAGATCGGTTTCGAAAGTACCGGGCAAGGGGTAACGGTGTTCTGGTTCACCTATCCGCTGGATCAGCAGGCGGTGCAGGACGACACACCGCCCGAGGCGCGCAGGGTCAGCCGGACCGGGAAACTGGACGTGCTGCACGTGGAGGACGACAGCGACTTTGCCGAAGTCCTGCAATCCGGCCTGTCGGACGTGGCCCGCATTCACCACGTCCGCAGCATCGCCGAGGCGCGGATCGAGATCGCCCGCCACAAGCTGGACGTGATCATCCTCGACTGGGCGCTGCCCGACGGTGACGCGGCAATCCTTCTGGACGAGATCGCGGCGCTGGATCATCCGGTGCGCGTCGTCGGCCTGTCGTCGGATGGCGAACGGGGGCAGGACGGCCGGGTCAGCGCCAACCTCGTGAAATCGCGCGCCGAGATGCGGACCATCGCGGAGCACGTTCTGGGCGGCCAGATCAAGGCTTCCTGACGGCCGGGCCACTTCGGCTCAATTCTTGTTCTAATTCGCCATATTTCTGCCAGTTTGATCCGGCATCTCTACTGCACGATCCGCACCAACCCGAAAATCGCCCGGTGCGATCGTGATAGAATTTGAGGCCATTCATGCGTTCGTCCGAGACAAAATTGAATATTTTCAAGAATGTAACTCTCGGCGGTGGTGCTGCGATCAGCTGGTACGCCGTCAGCGCCGCTTGGATGCCGGAACAATCGGGCACAATCGTGCCGGCGATTGGCGGCATCGCCATCGCCGCCTTGCTTCCGACCTATTTGGGCGCGCGGCGGGCGCGCTACGTCAACGACCGGCAGTCGCTGGCGCTGGGACAGCGCATCGACGTGCTGAACGATCATGCCATCGTCAACGTGGTGGATCGCGATACGAAGCTGGTCGAGGTGAACGACCGGTTCGTCGAGGCGACGGGCTTCAGCCGGGAGGAACTGATCGGCACATCGATGCACGACCTTTACCGGGATGACGAGGGCACCCTGGCCGAGGAAATCCACGCGAACCTGAAGAGCGGCAAGGGTTGGAACGGAGAGACGCCCATCCGGCGCAAGGATGGCTCCGCGATCTACACTCACACCACAGTGCGTCCCATCTACGACCTGGACGGTACCTGGATCGGGTCGATCTCGGCCCGGACGGACGTGACGGAGACCCACGAACTCCTCGCGTCGCGCGATATCGCGCAGGTCATGGACGAGATGAAGGACGACGTTTGGATCGTGGACTGCGATCTCATGGCGGCCACCTACATGAACAAGGTCGCGCTCGGGCGGCTCGGCATCCGGCGGGCGACAGGCGAAGTTGTGCCTCTGGGCAACCTGCGCAGCGTCGCCGGGGTCGGCAGCATCATCACGACCTGCCGCGACATGCGGGCAACCGGGGCGGACAACGCCCAGTTCGAGACGGAATTCTGCGGCAAGCCCTTCCACATCAGCGTGACCCGGCTGAAGGTCGGCACCCTGAAGGGCCGGTTCATGGTCCTGATGTCCGACATGTCCAAGCGCGTGGCCGAAGAACAGCGCAAGTCGGACTTCATTTCGACCGTCAGCCACGAACTGCGGTCGCCGCTGACGTCGATCAAGGGGGCCATGGGCCTGCTGCTGTCGCGCGCCGCGGGTCAGCTTCCCGACAAGGCGGTCAGCATGCTCGAGATCGCGCACCGCAACGCCGACCGGCTCGTGCTCATCATCAACGACATTCTCGACCTCGAGAAAATCGCCGCCGGACGCATGGAGTTCGACCGGCGCGACGTGAATCTCACGGACCTTGTCGAAGAGACGAAGAACGCGAACACGACCATGCACCATCAATTTTCGGTAAGGGTCGAGAACACGTCGGGGACCGACCCGGTCTGGATCAACACCGATCCGAACCGGATCATCCAGGTTCTGAACAACTTCCTGTCCAACGCCTGCAAGTTCTCCCGTCCGGGCAGCACCGTGCGCATCCTCTTGGAGGACCACGGCGATTCGGTGCGGGTCGCCGTCAAGGATCAGGGCGAAGGCATCCCGATCAAGGACCAGCACAAGATCTTCGAGCGTTTTGCGGATATGCAAAATTCCAACAGATCCGTCAAAGGTGGCACCGGATTGGGCCTGAGCATATGCAAGGCTATTGTGGAAGGCCTCGGAGGCACTATAGGTTTCGAGACGACGGAAGGCATGGGGACGACGTTCTACTTCGTCCTTCCGAAACGAGAAACCTGGAGGGAAAGCCTCGTTGCGGACAACATCGTCAAGATGCGCAACGCGTCCTGAACAACAGTACGAGTAGCCGATGCTGAAATTGATCCATGTGGAAGACGACGCCGATATCCGCGAGATCGCGAAGATGTCGCTCGATCTGGCCGGTGACTTCGAAGTCGTCCAGTGCGACTGTGGAGAGGACGCGTTGGAAAAGGTTCAGGATTACACGCCCGACGTCATTCTGCTCGACATGATGATGCCGGGCATGACGGGCCGTCAAACTCTCGAGGAAATGCGCAAGCTGCCTCATCTCGCGGATGTACCGGCGATCTTCATGACCGCGCGCGCCCAGCACGCGGAGATTGAGGAACTGCGCAACGTCGGAGCCGCCGACGTCATCAGCAAACCCTTCGATCCGATGTCGCTGGCCGACCAGATCAAGAACGCGATCCGCAAGTAACCCGGACATTTCGGCGCACAAGCAAAAACCCCGCTGCCTGGGCAACGGGGTAGGGGTCGTCTTTTGACGGGAATGCCGTTGCCGCGCGGCGGGGGTCAGGCCGCCTCGCGCAGGGTCTCCTCGCACTGCTTCACGAAAAGATCCATGTGATGGACGATCTCGCCCGGACAGATGGCCAGATCGGCGTCCGGACCTTCAAGGTGGGCGATCACCTCGGCCTCGCATTCGCGGGCGGCCGAGCCCAGTTCCGCGAAACCGAGCGAGCCGGCGGTGCCGGCGATCTGATGGAGGATGGCCTTTGCGGCTTCGAGGTTGCCGTTGATGTCCTCCAGCGTTTCGCCGTCCCAGGCGTTCAGCGCGTGTTCCGCGATCCGTGCCTGACGGTCCGCCAGCATCTCGATGAATCTGGCGCGCACCTTGGCCAGTCCCGGCAGCTCTTCTACCATGTCCTTCATGCGATCTGTCCCATGTTCCAGTAGTCGGTCTGCGATTTGCCGTGCTGTGCGCTGGCGGCCTCTGCCGTCGCATGTGCCGTCGCGAGCGCATCCATGACGGCGGCGCCGCTCTTCCAGATCAGGCGGACGACATCGCCACCCGAAACGCGCGGATGCAGACGCTCACCCGCGTTGTTGTAAAGCTCGGTACGTGCCAGCGACAGGTTCACGGCATCCACCAGCTGACCCATGTCGGGGCGCCAGCCGCTTTCGGTGATGCACACGAAGGTGCCGCTGCCCGCGTAGGACATCAGGAACTGGTGCCCGTGCAGCGTGTCCGAGATCACCTCGGCCACATCCGATACGAGGCTGTAGAACTCGAACGGGGTCATCGTGGCGTGGTACTGTTCGATCTCGCGGACCGTGAAGGCAAAGGTGGACGAGCCAAAGAGCGAACTGCGCGTCAGTTGTTGCACGTAGTTTTCCATCGCCACGTATTCGATCACGTTGTCGACGTCGTGGATGGAGATCGGCTCGTGCAGTTCCACCGCGTCCGATCCGGCGCGCGCGCCGACGGCGGTCGCGGCAAAGATCTTGCGGGTCCGCGCACGGCGCCCTTCGATCATGCCCGCCACGAGGCCCAGACGGGCCTTGAGCTCGGCCACCTCGAAGGGCTTAGTCACGTAGTCGGTCGCACCGGCGGCAAAGGCGCCGTCGATATAGCGTTTGTCCGCCATCGCGGTCAGCATCAGGATCGGCGTGTCCGCGTAGCGGGCCATCATCCGGATGCGCCGCGTCAGTTCGATCCCGTCCATGCTCGGCATCTGGATATCCAGCATGAAGCAATCGAAGGTGCCCGTGGCTTCTGTCCGCAGCAGGTCCAGCGCCTCTGCGCCTGATTCCGCCGTGGTCAGCTCGTGACCGCCCACGGCCTCGATGAACTGGGTCAGCAGTTCCATGATGATGGGGTCGTCGTCCACCGCGAGTATTTTCATCGGTCTCTCCACCACATTGTTTTCTGCGCGGCTTGCGCGCATGGTTGGTGTCAACCTTACGGGGAACTGTGGCGTAATTTTGGCGATTCAGGAAAAGATGCCGAAATAATTAAGGAATTGTTTCCCCCGGCTGGCGTGGCCGGGGGGCGGATGCACGCGCGGGGCGCGCATCCGCCGCCGGTTTCAGGTCTTCTTCCGGTCGTCCACGATGGTCATCTGCGCAATCCCGCTCTGGCCCAGATCGACTTTGGCGAAGGGTCCGCCCTGCAGCATTTCCGCCGGATCGTTGAGGTCCGGTGCCGGGGTTTCGGCAAGGACCTTTTCGGCGAACTGCTCGGCGTTGTCCTTGGGCCGGTAACCGAGGAAGGACGCCTTGGTGTTGTCCACCGGCGCGCGGTCGTTGTTGGACACGCCGTAGATCACGGCGAAGCCCACCGACGGCGTGTCGATCGCGCGGGTGACCAGGTGAATCAGGTCGTCGTAGGACAGCCACGACCCGAGTGCCCGGGCGTTGTTGACCTGCGCGGCGGACAGGATGCGCAGGTGCACGCTTTCCAGCTGGCGCTTGTCCCAGTACATCGATCCCAGATCCTCGGTGAAGCACTTGGCCAGACCATAGAAGGTGTCGGGACGGTGGGGGGCGTCGGTGCCGATGAAGTCGCGCTTCTTATGCATGCCGACGGCGTGGATCGACGAGGCGTAGACGATGCGGCGCACGCCGTGCTGATAGCCGGCCTCCCAGATGTTGTAGGAGCCGACGAAGTTCGGGCCGAGGAGTTCCTCGAAAGGCTTCTCGTCCACGATGGCGCCGAAGTGGATGACCATGTCGGCGCCTTCCAGCAACGGGAAGATCTCGTCGTATTTGGCCAGGTCAGCCTGCGCGTAACGCTCGCCTGGGTAGAGGGTGCCGATGTCGTCCGCGATGTCGGTGCTCAGGAGTTCGTCGCACATCTTCGAGAGAGGTTCCCGCAGGTACGATCCCAGCCGCCCCGCGGCCCCTGTCAGCACGAGTTTCTTGAATTTCATGGGTTTGGCCTTTCGTTTATTGCCTGTCCGGGGTTCAGATGATTGCCTTTTCGAGAAACGATTTCTCTTCGGCGATACGGGTGAAGGAAAACGGCGACAGGTCGATCGCACGGTATTCGCCGTAGGTGATCCATTCCGCCACGCCGCGTCCGATGGCCGGCGCCTGTTGCAGACCGTGGCCCGAGAAGCCGTTGACGAAGATGAAGTTCGTCACCTCAGGGTGCGGCCCCACGATCGCGTTCTGATCGAACGTGTTGTAGGCGTAGTGTCCGACCCATTCGTTGATCACCTTGACCTTTTCGAAAGCCGGGATGCGGGTCGCGATGGCGGGCCAGACCTTGTTTTCCCACAGCCCGTGATCGAAGCCGAAATCGTCATAGGCGACATCGGGGTCTTCGTCCGGCGGGCACCCAGCGAGGTAGTAGCGGCCTTCGGACCGCACGTGCACGCCCGAGGGGTCGATGGTCAGCGGCAAGTCGCGGTCCAGCGGATCGGCGGCATCGAAGACGAAGGAGTAGCGCTTGCGCGGGAAAACCGGGATTTCCAGCCCCGCCATTTGCGCGGTGGCCAGCGCGCGCGGCCCCGAGGCGTTGACGACGGTCCCGCAGGCGATGCTGTCACCGGATTTCAGTGTCACGGCCTCCACCGCCGTTCCGGCGGGGTTCAGGCGCATGCCGGTGACCTCGTCGTGAACGTAGGTCACCCCGGCCCGCCGGGCCATGCGCTTGAACCAGTCGAACATCGTACCGCCGTCGAAATACCCTTCGTCGACGGTGTTGTGATTGCCGGCGATGATGTCATCGAGATTGTAGAAGGGATAGGCGGCTGCGATCTCGTCACGGGTCATGTGACGGGTCTGGGCCCCGAGCGAGGCCTGCACCTGCTGCGCCTGCTGCAGCGCCGTCGCGAAGGCCGGGTCGTCCGCGAGGTAGAGATAGCCGAAACTTTGCAGGGCGAGCGTCGGCACCTCCGGATCGCCCCCCATGAAGTCCCTGAAATTCCGGATGAATTCCGCGCCGAACTGCGACACGCGGATGTTGGCTTCGTTGGAGAACTGCTGGCGTATGCACGAATTCGTGTGACTGGTGGAGGCGTAGGCATAGCTGGGGTCACGCTCCACCACCAGGATACGCCCGTCGAAGCCGGGCATCCGGGTCAGCCACCAGGCGAGGGCCGATCCGTGCATCGCTCCGCCGATGATGATCACGTCGTAAGAGTTTCGTTCCGAAGTGCCCATCGCGACCTTCCCGATTCGATTGACTTTGCCTGTTCCCGCGTATCGCAAAACGGGGAGCCGGGACAACTTCTGTGATCGATCAGGACGCGCCCGAGGCGGCTGCGGCGCCACGCTTGCGGGCTGGCGGACTGCGGATTTGACTTATGCGTCAAAACCTTCAAATTGAGCGGACCACGAAGGTCTCCTTCGTGTCGTAAGAGTGCAGCATGTGTCGCCAGCCGGAGAGCGTTCGTCATCATGGACCGCGAAGAGATTGAACGTCTGATCGCGCGGGTCGCCTTGAAGGACCGCGCTGCGTTCGAAGAACTGTATGACCGGGTCAGTGCGAAACTTTTCGGCGTCTGCCTGCGTGTGTTGAACAAGCGCGCTGCAGCAGAGGACGCAATGCAGGACACTTTTGTCAAGATCTGGAACAATGCCGATCGTTACCAGACGAACGGTCTGTCGCCGATGACCTGGCTGATCACGATCGCCCGGAACACGTCGATCGACCGGTTGCGCGCGCGAAAGAAGGCACATCAGGACATCGATACGCCGGGACTGGAGCTGGTTGCGCCCGGTCCCTCGCCCGAACAATCGGCCATCGCCGCGTCGGAGGCAAGCAAGCTGACCGGCTGCCTCGATGCGCTGGAGGCGGACCGGGGGGCGGCGATCCGCGGTGCCTATCTGGACGGTGACAGCTATGCCGATCTGGCCGAGCGTTTCAACGTGCCGCTGAACACGATGCGGACATGGCTGCGGCGGGGCCTCATCGCGCTCAGGGAGTGCATGAGCCAGTGACCGATCAGCGCCCCCCCACACCCGAAGAGGAAAACGAGTTCCTGGCCGCGGAATACGCGCTGGGCCTGTCGGAGGATGAAAACCTGACCACGGCCCGCGAACGCGCGCGCCGTGATCCCGGCTTTGCCGCAATGGTCTCTGCGTGGCACGAACGGTTTGTGGCGATGACCGATTCCATCGCCCCCGTGGAACCACCCGCGCGGATCAGGACGTCCCTGCGCAAGACACTGTTTCCCGAAGCGCGCGTGCCGTTCATGCAGCGGCTCTGGGTCTGGAAAGGGATCAGCTTTGCCGCGCTGGCGGTCGTGGCGTTTCTGGCCATGCCCATGCTGCGCCCCGATGCACCCACCGTGGCGGGGCCGATCTATGGCACGCAGCTGACCGGCGACGTGGACGACCTGCAGGTCTATGCCGTCCTCGATCCGTCGCGCGGCGGCATCGCGGTGACCCGCACCGCCGGCCCCATTCCGGAGGGCCGCGTGCTGGAGCTCTGGGCGCTTCTGCCGGACGCGGCGCCGGTGTCCCTCGGCCTCGTGCCCGAGGATACGAGCCACCTGCGGCTGCCGCCGGAAATCGCCGCTCAGATCGATCAATTGACGCTGGCGATCTCGGACGAACCGCCGGGCGGCGCGCCGGAGGGCGTGCCCACCGGACAGATCCGCGCGACGGGCGTCGTCGGGGAAATCTAGGTCGCAATGGTCCCAGCCGCGATACCGCGGTCGTCCGGTCGATGCCGACCATGAAATTTTTTCCGCTGAAGCCGAAAATTTTTGGCTTGCCTGAAACTTCCGCAACTTTCGACCGTGGCTGCTTAAGCAACCTGTCCGGGGCCGGAACACCACCCCGGTGTCGGACCGGTTCGGTCCGGGCTGTCGACCTGACGGCCCGGCCTCGGTTTTTTATGAGTTCGCGGGTGTTCCCGCATTGTAACGAGTAGCGTCGGGAAGGTGGTCTGTGCCACCGACCCGGCGTGATTTTTTAGCGGAGGTGGCCATGCACAGCACGTCGTCGCACCCTTCTCAGCGCCGTGTCCTGGGGGCTGACGCGCTCGTTCTCATGGGGCGTTTCTGCATCTCGGCTCTTTTCGTGACGGGCGCCGCCCAGAAAATCTATGCACCGGGCGTTGTCGAAGGGATGCTGGCCGCCCATGGCTGGCCGGAGGCCCTGATCTGGCCCGCCGTGGTGCTGAACCTCGTGGGCGCGCTCTTGCTTGTTACCGGCTTCTTTCTGGTGCCGACGGCGCTGATCCTCGCGGTCTACTGCATGGCGACCAGCATTTTCCACTACCTCCCGGATGACCCCTGGCAGATGTCGATCTTCGTCAAGAACTGGGCGATCGCGGGCGGCCTGCTCAGCCTCGCCGCGGCAGAGATGCGGGAACCGCACGGCTGACGTTCGCAAGATTTTCATTGAGCGAGAGCAGCGGTCGTTTCATGCTTCGGCCATGAGAACGCCACTGATCGACAACCTGCAATACGCCAACTATTCCCCCGCCATTTTCGAGCAGATGCGGGCAGGCGGGGTGGATGCGGTGCATGTCACCGTCGCCTACCATGAAACCTTTCGCGAAATGGTGCTGAACCTCGAACGCTGGAACCGCTGGTTCGAGGACCATCCGGACCTCATCCTGCGAGGTACCACGGCCGAGGACGTGACACGCGCGCAGGAAACCGGCCGGACGGCGATCTTCTTCGGCTTCCAGAACCCCAGTCCGATCGAAGACGACATCGGCCTGGTCGAGATCTGTCACCAACTCGGCGTCCGCTTCATGCAACTGAGCTACAACAACCAGTCGCTTCTGGCCACCGGCTGCTACGAGGACGAGGACAGCGGGCTCACCCGCATGGGCCGGGGAGTGGTGGCCGAGATGAACCGCGTGGGCATGGTGATCGACATGTCCCATTCCGCCGAACGCTCGACGCTCGACGCGATCGAACATTCGGCACGCCCCATCGCCATCACCCACGCCAATCCGCACTGGTGGCATCCCGCGTTGCGCAACAAGTCGCACCGCGTGCTGAAGGCGCTTACCGACGCCGGGGGGATGCTGGGATTCTCGGTGTATCCGCATCACCTGCGCGGCGGGTCCGATTGCACGCTCGACAGTTATTGCGGGATGATCGCCGAAGCCGCGTCGCGCTACGGGGCAGGGAACCTCGGCATCGGCACGGACCTCTGCCAGGGCCAGCCCGACAGCGTGGTCGAATGGATGCGCGTGGGCCGCTGGACCCGGACGATCGACTATGGCGAGGGGTCCGCCGCCAACGCGGGCTTTCCGAGGATGCCGTACTGGTTCACCGACAACCGGGACTTCGGCAATATCCGCCGGGGGCTCCAGTCCGCCGGGTTCGACGTGGCCGAGGTGGACGGCATCATGGGCGGCAACTGGCACCGCTTCTACGCGCAGGGGTTCGGCCCGGCATGAAGGACACGGCCCCGATCCCGCGGGCCGACCTGCGCCCGCCCGACGAGGTGATGCGCCTGTCCCGCTTGGGGGCGATGTTCCCGACCCGGCTGAGCTTCCTGCGCAGTCTCCTGCGCCGCCTCGCCGCCGACGGGGTCACCGTCGCCCGACCGGTCTGGCGGATGGATGCTGCCGGATTCGGCCATGCCGTCTATACCCTTCGGCTGGGCGGGCATCCCTACGCCCTTGTCGCCGTTTCCACCGACCTGCCGGCCGAGCAGCGGACGGACCGGGTGATCGCCACCGCATGGGACACCGCGTTCGTCCTTTACGACGGTATTCCCGATCAGGCCGAAATCGACCGCATCGTCGCAACCGCACCGCTGCAGGAAGCCGCCCGCTTCACCCCTCGCGATCTCGTGCTGAGCCGCGCGAACAAGTCGGTGCGCCTTTTTGCCCATGTGACCGAAGCTTTGCGCGCGGGCCGCCAGCCGGACGCCGAAAAGATCCGCGACATCGGCTATCTCATGCGGACGACGGCGGTCTACGGCAACGGGAAGTTCGGCCTCGCCGATCGCCAGCTCATCACGGACCGAGGGGGACTGGAAGGTCCGTTCGCCGCCGAAATGCTGTGCGTCTGGCTGATCCGGCATTTCACGCATGACCTCGCCGAGCACGTGGGCAACGGCCGGATCGACCGAGGGCTCAGGCGGCACCTGGGGATCGGCAATGCCACCGGGCTCGGCATGGCCCCCTTTCTGGTCACCCATCCGGTGCTTCTGCACAACTGGATGATCGCGCGGGAAACGGCGCTGGCCCGGGTGCGGGCGCTGGACCGGCTCACACCGTCCCGGCAGGACCGGGTCCATGCCCTTGCCGCCCGTGCCGAGGCGCACCTGCACGAATGGCAGGTGCCCGACCGGGACCAGCAGTCACGGATCGCGCAACTGCGCGCGGACTGGGCATCGGCGCGCCGCCGGCTCGACCTTGCCGGTGCGCGGCCGCTCGACAGGGCGATGCGTGGCGTGGCGGGGGCGAGCCTCGATTTGCAGGAATTGATGGTCGCACTCGTCATCGAACCCTTCGGCCCCCTGGTCGACGATCTGGCCGGTCGGATGGCCGATCCTTTCGGCCCGTTGTGCCCGCCCCTTGCCGGCACGCATGCGCTGCGCGCGGCGATCGAAGGCCAGTGCGCGTGGGCGCTCGCGCCCGATTACACCACTGTCGAGGGCTGCAGGCAGTTCTGGTACGTGTCCGCGGCCAAGCAGGAACCCAGGCTCGGGGACCGCTTTGCCGAACCGGGGGCCGAGCAGGAGACCCCGCTCGACATCGGGCGGCGGATCAAGGCGCTTCACGCCGTCCTTCCCGGGCGTGACGCCCCGTTGCACGCTTTCCTCGCCGACCATCCCGAACACGCCCTAGCCGCGGCGCGCGTGGCGCTGCTGCTGCGGTACCCCTACGGCGAGATCCGGGACAACCTGATCGGCGCCGATTGCCTGCCCATCGACATGCTGCGGTGCAAGCTGGCCTTCTTCGGCGCGTCCAAGTTCGACCCGAAGTCGGACCGGTGGACGCGGATCACCCTTTGCCAAGGCGCGCCCCTGGCGGATGAGTTGGGAAATGACGCGGATGACTGGTGGCTGCCGGTGTTTGCCCCGTGACGGCCTCGCTAAACGAGGTGTCGAGCCTTGCGGCAAGGGCGGCGCGGGGGGCGGGCGCGCCCCCGCACAGGCCGAGGACTTTGGCCGCGCTGCGCTGCGCCATCTTGTCGCCCACCGGCCGTCGGCCGATCTTGTCGCGGCGCTGGCCGCGTTGCCGGGCGGGCCGATCCTTGCGCTGCCACTGGCGATGATGCGTCTGCTGGCGGATCCGGGTCGCGATGCGATCCTGCCCGACCCGTTTCCCGAGCCGCTGTTGCGCAGCTATGTCGAGGCGCAGCCATTCGCCATCGCGCTTCACCCCGCTGCCACGGGGCTGCGCGCGGTCTGGGATTGTGAAACCCCCGCCGCTCCGCCGGAGGCATCCCGTATCGATCTGCCGGAGAGCCTGCGCGCGCTGCTGCAGACATATGCCGACCGCCTGCTGGTTCCCGAAAGCGACAGATCCCGCCTCGGAGGCGCGGGGGCCGGTCTTTCCGACAACGACTGAGGCCCGGCCTTGGCTCCGCCCTGGCGCGGTGCCCTTTATCTGCTGCGCGGCTTGGCGCGCAGGGTCGGGTCCGCCTGCGTCGGATCCTCTGGCCACGGGTGCTTTGGATACTGTCCGCGCATGTCCTTGCGCACGTCCGCATAGGACGAGGCCCAGAAGTTGGGCAGGTCCGTAGTCACCTGAACGGGGCGATGCGCCGGCGACAGCAGCGTCATCTGCACGGGTTGCCCGGCCACGACCGGATGCCGGGTGACGCCGAAGACCTCCTGCAATCGCAGCGACACCGCGGGCTGCGCACCGCTGTAGTCGATGGGAATTTGCCGTCCCAGCGGGGTCTCGAAATGCGCAGGCGCCGCCTGGTCGAGTGCCTGCTGCTGATCCCAGTCCAGCCGCGCCCGCAGCGCGGGCAGAAGGTCGAAGGCCTTCCAGTCCTCGGCGCTGCGCACCCCGGAGAGATGCGGCAACAGCCAGTCTTCAAGCGTATCGAGCAGACAGGTCTCTCCGAAGTCCGGGAACGGGGCCGGCATCAGCCGCGCGCGGGCAAGGAAGCGGGCCGCGGCCTTGCCCGGTGCAAGACCCAGTTGCCGCACCCCCTCCAGCATCGCCAGCGCCACCTGATCCTCGGGGGCATCGCGCCAGGCGCGGTCCTGCAGGACAAGCGCCCCGAACCGTTCCTGCTGGCGCGTCAGCACGCATTTCTCGCGTCGCGACCACGCGCACAGGGTCTCCCACGCGATCTGCCCGCCGAACGTCGCGCGCAGGTCGGATTCGTCCAGCGGCGCGGCCTGCCGGATGCGGGCCTCGCGCGGGTCGCCGTCGAGATCGGTGGCCACGATCAGCCGGACCGAGGCGAGGGCATCCCCCTGCGGCATCACCGCGCCCTTGCCGCCCGACAGCACGTAGCGCGGCGCGTCGCCCTTGCGGCGCAGGCCGATCCGGTCGGGATAGGCGAGTGCGGCCAGCAGGCCGATATCGTCGGGGCCCGACCCCGAGACGGTCCGCGCCAGCCGCTTCGTCTCCTGCCGGATGCGGACGAGGGTGGGGGCATGGGCGTCCGGCGCACCCTTCTCGACCGCGCGGACCCGCAACGACAGGTCGACGCCCGCGCCGCGCATCGGGTCCCGTTCCGCCAGCAGCGCTGCGAGCGCGGGGGCACGTCGTCCGCCCCGCATGACCATGTGCGCAAGGCGCGGATGGAGCGGCAGCCGCGCCAGCGCCCGCCCGTGGTCGGTGATCCGGCCCGCACCGTCGAGCGCGTCCAGCATCCGCAGGACCCGCCGCGCCTCGGCAAGGCGTCCCTCGTGCGGGGGCGTGACAAAGCGCATCTCCTCCGCATGGCCGCCCCAGAGTGCGAGTTCCAGTGCGAAGCCGGTGAGGTCTCCCGCCTCTATCTCTGCGGGGGGCTGGGCGGCCAGCGCGCCTTCCTCGCCCCTGGTCCAGAGCTTGTACGCAACACCCGGCGCCATGCGACCCGCCCGGCCCGCGCGCTGGGTGGCCTCGGCCCGCGTCACCCGTTCGGTCACCAGCCGGGACATGCCGGACGAGGGATCGAACCGCGCCCGCCTTGCCCGTCCCCCGTCCACCACGATGGTGATGCCCTCGATCGTGAGGGATGTCTCGGCGATGGAGGTTGCAAGCACCACCTTCCGCCCCGACGGGGCAGGGGCGATGGCCCGGCGTTGCGCCTTGAAATCCATCGCGCCGAACAGGGGGGCCACCGTGCAGTCATTCGGCACCGCGCCGTTCAGCAGGGCCTCGACCTTGCGGATCTCGCCCTCGCCCGGCAAAAAGACGAGCGCCGAGCCCGCGTTTTCGCCGAGCGCCGTAAGGGCCAGATCGGCCACGGCCCGCTCGGACCCGGAGGACCCCACGGGCCGCTCCAGCCACTTCGGCGTGACCGGGTGACTGCGACCTTCCGAGGTGATCACGGGCGCGGCCATGATGTCGGCCACCGGGCCCGCGTCGAGCGTCGCTGACATGGCCACCAGCAGCAGGTCGTCGCGGAACGCTTCCGCCACCTCGAGGCAGAGCGCGAGACCAAGGTCGGCGTTGAGCGAGCGCTCGTGGAACTCGTCGAAAATCACGGCGCCCACACCAGACAGCTCCGGATCGTCCTGTAGCATCCGGGTGAGGATGCCCTCGGTCACGACCTCGATGCGGGTCGCCGGGCCGGTGGCCGCCGCGCCCCGGACGCGGTAGCCCACCGTGCCGCCGACGTCCTCGCCCAAGGTCGCCGACATGCGTTCGGCAGCGGCCCGTGCGGCAATGCGCCGGGGTTCCAGCATGAGAATCCGGCCCGTGGTCAGCCCCGCGTCCAGCATCGCCAGCGGCACGCGGGTCGTCTTGCCGGCACCGGGCGGCGCCTGCAGAACGACGCGGCCGGCGTCACGCAGCGCGGCAATTACCTGCGGCAGGACCGCGTCGATGGGCAGGACCGGGGACATGCCGTCTTATCCGGCAAAGCCGTCCGCGCGCCAAGGGCCGGGGCTGGACATTTTTGCGGCAGGCCGCGAAAGATGCACCATGGATATCGACGACCTCGCCATTCGCATTCCCGCGCAGGACCGCCGTGCGCTGGCGCGGGCGATCACACTGGTTGAATCGGGTCGTGCCGATCACCGGGCCGAGGCGGCAAAGCTGCTCGCGGCGCTGCCGCAGGACGGCGAAGCATTGCGCATCGGGCTTTCCGGAACACCGGGCGTGGGCAAGTCCACGTTCATCGAAAGCTTCGGCATGATGCTGACCGGCATGGGCAAGCGCGTGGCCGTTCTCGCGGTCGACCCGTCTTCGTCCCGTTCTGGCGGGTCGATCCTGGGCGACAAGACCCGCATGGACCAGCTCAGCCGCGATCCCAACGCCTTTATCCGCCCGTCGCCCAGCCAGACGCAGCTGGGGGGCGTGGCGCGCCGCACCCGGGAGGCCGTGCGCCTGTGCGAGGCGGCAGGCTATGACGTGGTGCTGATCGAAACCGTGGGCGTGGGCCAGTCGGAGACAGTGGTGGCCGAGATGTCGGACCTCTTCGTGCTGCTGCTGGCCCCGGCGGGGGGCGACGAATTGCAGGGGGTCAAGCGCGGCATCATGGAAATGGCCGACGTGATCCTCATCAACAAGGCCGATGGCGAGTTGAAGGCGGCGGCGACCCGGACCTGCGCGGACTATGCCGGGGCCCTGCGCCTGCTGCGCAAGCGACCGCAGGATCCCCCGGATTATCCCTGCGCCATGACGGTGTCCGCGCTGGAGGAAAACGGGCTCGACAAGGCGTGGCAATCCCTGACCGATCTCGCGAAGTGGCGGCGGGAAAACGGCTTCTGGGACCGCACCCGTGCCGCGCAGGCGCGGTACTGGTTCATGGAGGACGTCAAGCAGCGTCTGCTCGCGCAACTGTCCGAAGCCGAAACCAAGGCGCGGCTCGACGCGCTCAGCGATGCGGTTGCCGCGGGCGAGCAGGATCCCTCGGCGGCGGCACAGGCGTTCATCGAGGGACTGCGGCGGTAGGTCGCCCCAATCTGCGGGGATTGGGCAGCGCCGCTATCCCGCCTTGGGATGCGCCCGGTTGTAGACCTCCAGCAGCCGCGCGGTGTCGACGGCCGTGTAGGCCTGCGTCGTGGAAAGCGATGCGTGTCCCAGCAGTTCCTGAATCGCGCGCAGATCGCCGCCCGCGTCCAGCAGATGGGTGGCAAAGCTGTGGCGCATGGCGTGCGGTGTCGCACTGGCCGGCAGGCCAAGCTGCATCCGCGCCTGTGACATTACCTGCGAAATCGCGCGCGGCCCCAGTGCGCCGCCGCGTACCGCGCGAAACAGGGGTGCCGTATCCTCGCGCGGGTACGGGCAGGCCCGGAGATAATCCTCGACCGCTGCACGGGCTGCCGGCAAGACCGGCACGACCCGTTCCTTGCCGCCCTTGCCGGTGATGCGCAGCGCATCGGGAAGCGGCGCATCGGCGCCCTTGAGACCCAGCGCCTCGGATATCCGCAGGCCGCATCCCCACAGGAGCGTCAGCACAGCCACGTCGCGGGCCGCGACCCAAGGGTGGCGCGACTGCAGTTCGACGCAGTCGATCATCGCCCGCGCCGCATCCACGGCAAGCGGACGGGGAAGTTTCTTGGTGAATTTCGGCGCGCGCGTCGACAGGACCGCCGTCGGCTCGAACCCCTCACGCTCGGCCAGCCAGCGGTAGAACGCCTTGACCGCCGACAGCTTGCGCGCCATCGATCGGGGCCCGACGTTCGGCCCCCGCGTTCTTGCCATCCAGGCGCGCATGTCGGAAATCGTGATCTGCGCCAGCGCGCCCAGGCCCTGGGTCTGGGCCTTGTGCGAGGTCATGAACGCCAGGAAATCGGCCACGTCCCCGCGATAGGCCGTCACCGTGTTCTCCGCCGCGCCGTGAAGGGCGCGCTGCTGGTCCAGCCATGTGGCAAGCGCGTCACGCGCCGCCGGGCTGATCAGCCCGGTCTCGACCGCGGCGTCGCCGCGCCTCAAGACAGCCAGCGGCGCATCGTCCGCTCGAACACGCCGGCGAAGAAAGTGAGCAGGTCGGTCCCCTGCTGCGGGCCGAACATGTGCGGATCCTCCGCCCCGAGGACAAGCAGGCCCGGCAGGCGGCCCGCGCCGAAATCCAGCTTGAGGCACGCCTCGGACCGGATCCAGTCGGATTTCTCGCCGTAGATGCGTTCGGCGCCGTCCTGCACGCCACGCAGGGTAACCTGCCGCGGTGCGCCGCCCCGGCCCTGTGTCAGGTAGCCGTCGATGAAACCCGGCTCGGCCACGCTCAGGACGTCTCCCAGCCGCTGAACTGCCGGATCGCTGTCGTTCTGCACGGATTCCAGCACCAGCTTGACCGCGTCCACGCGCAGGATATCGGCGACTTCGCCGCCAAGATCGCGCAGGAATGGCTCGAATTCGACCGGGTCCATCATCCGCAGGATGGCGCGGTGGATCTGGTTGGTCCCGGCAAGGTTCTCGTAGGCGGCGGCGATGACGCTGCGGTGCGTGTCCTCGAGCCGGTCGAGCCGGGATTCCAGACGTTCCATCGCGATGCCGCGCAGGTCGACGATGTTGCCGCCCATGGCCTTTTCGTTCGCCGCGATCAGTGCCTGCATCACGTCGGTATCGTCGAGGATCACATCGGGTTGCGAAATGATCGCCTCGCGCAGGGCGTCGTCAATCTTGGGGCTGCTGCTCATGTCGGTCTCTGGCTGATTTGCTACGGTATAGCATCGCCGCACGACGAATGCCGCCCCTTTTTCGCCCCGGTTCCGGTAAAAATCCGCGGCGTTGCGATTTTGTGCCCTCGTGGGGAAAGACACGGCCGATGCCCCGGAACGGCAGGGCGACCGCCCCGCCGGAAGCCGGCCGGTCGTATCGGGATCAGAGGATTTTCTGACCGGTTTTTTCCCAGTCCTTGGTGAACTGGTCCAGACCCTTGTCGGTCAGCGGGTGGAATGCCAGCTTCTTGATCACGTCGGGCGGCGCGGTCATCACGTCGGCCCCGGCGAGCGCGCATTCGTGCACGTGGTTCACCGACCGGATGGAGGCTGCGAGGATGTTGGTCTCGAACCCGTAGTTGTCATAGATCGTGCGAATGTCGTGGATCAGGTCCATGCCGTCGAGGTGGATGTCGTCCAGCCGGCCGATGAAGGGCGAGATGAAGGTCGCCCCGGCCTTTGCCGCCAGCAGCGCCTGATTGGCCGAGAAGCACAGCGTGACGTTGACCATCCGGCCTTCGCCCGACAGGATCTTGCAGGCCTTCAGCCCGTCCCAGGTCAGCGGCAGCTTGATCGTGATGTTGTCGGCGATCTCGGCCAGCTTGCGGCCCTCGGCGATCATGGTGTCCGCGTCCAGGGCGACCACTTCGGCGCTGACCGGGCCGGTCACCATTTCACAGATTTCGCGGGTGACCTCGATGATGTCGCGGCCGGATTTGAGGATCAGCGAGGGGTTCGTCGTGACCCCGTCGACCATGCCCAGCTCGTTCAACTCGGCGATCGCGTCGATTTGCGCGGTGTCTACGAAAAATTTCATTTCGGTGTCCTCGTGGCTTGGAATGGTGGCGCTAACGGTTATCTCTGTCGCCTTGGCTTTATCGCATGATCTGCGATGCTGAAAGCCTTCAATTGCGAATTTCCTGGATGGGGCACAGGTGGACGAACCGGAATACTTCGATCAGGGCGATCTCGTCGCGGTGATGACCACCCAGCCACTGGGGCGGGCCCTTGACTATCGCGCGCCCGAAGGGGGCTGTCACCTTGGCGCCTTCGTCGAGGTACCGCTGGGGCCGCGCAAGGTGCTTGGCGTGGTCTGGGGCGCGGGGCAGGGCGACTACGACCTGTCGAAGATCCGATCGGTCATCCGGGTGCTGGATGCCGCTCCGATGCGCGAGGAGATGCGCAGCTTCCTTGCGCGGGCGGCGGCCTATACGCTGACGCCGATGCCCGCGATGCTGCGCCTGGCCACCCGTGCGCCGGGGTTGGGCGATCCGCCGTCGATGCGCAAGGTCTACCGGCGCGGCGGGGCGGAACCTGACCGCATGACGGACGCGCGGCGGCGGGTGCTGGAAAGTCTGGCCCAATACGGCGACCTCGCCTTCACCCTCAAGGAACTGGCGGAGCTGGCCGGTGTCACGCCGTCGGTGGTCAAGGGATTGGTAGGGCAGGGCGCGATCCTGGAAGAGGACAGCCCGCGCGATCTGCCGTTCGCCCGGCTGGACCCGGATTTGCCGGGCAAGGCGCTGACCGCGGATCAGGCGGCAGGGGCCGCGGCGCTGGCCGAAGCGGTACGGTCGGGCGCCTACGGGACGACCCTGCTGCGCGGGGTGACGGGGTCTGGCAAGACCGAGGTCTATCTCGAAGCGGTCGCGGCCACCCTGCGTGCGGGGCGGCAGGCGCTTGTGCTACTGCCCGAGATTGCCCTGACCGAACAGTTCCTGCACCGCGTGGAGGCGCGCTTTGGCGCCAAACCTGCGGAATGGCATTCCGGCGCCACGATGACCGAACGCCGCCGCATCTGGCGCATGGTGGGGCAGGGGCAGGCGCAACTGGTCATCGGGGCACGGTCGGCCCTGTTCCTGCCGTATCGGGATCTGGGGCTGATCGTCGTCGACGAGGAACATGACACGTCCTACAAGCAGGAGGACGGGGTGCTTTACCACGCCCGAGACATGGCCGTGCTGCGCGCGTCGATCTGCGGCGCGCAGGTCGTTCTGGCCAGCGCCACCCCCTCGCTCGAGACCTGGGCGAACGTGGAGGCGGGCAAGTACCGCAGGCTCGAACTGACCTCGCGCTTCGGGGAGGCGGTCATGCCCCGCATGGGCGCGATCGACATGCGCGCCGAGGGGCTGCCTGCCGACCGCTGGGTGTCGCCTGCGCTGAAACGCGAAGTCGACGAGCGACTGGCGCGGGGCGAGCAGGCGATGCTGTTCATCAACCGGCGGGGCTATGCGCCGGTGACGCTGTGCCGGGCTTGCGGGCACCAGATCGGCTGCGACCAGTGCGATGCGCGGATGGTGGAGCACCGGTTTCTCAAGCGGCTGGTCTGCCACCAGTGCGGCGAAAGCAAGCCGATGCCGCATGTCTGCCCCTCCTGCGAGGCGGAGGACCGTCTGGCCCCGGTGGGACCGGGGGTCGAAAGGCTGGGCGAGGAGGCCGCCGCGCTCTGGCCGGACGCGCGGGTGGCGGTGCTGTCTTCCGACATGTACGGCTCTGCCCGGGCGCTCAAGGCCGAGATCGCGGGCATCGCCCAGGGCGCGGCGGATATCGTCATCGGCACGCAGCTGGTGGCCAAGGGGCACAATTTTCCCAAGCTGACCCTTGTTGGTGTGATCGACGCGGATCTGGGGCTGCAGGGCTCGGACCTGCGGGCGGCGGAACGGACGTTCCAGTTGATGCGGCAGGTGGCGGGCCGGGCGGGGCGGGCCGAGGCGCCGGGCGTCGCCCTGCTGCAGACCTACCAGCCCGAACATCCGGTGATCCGCGCGATTCTCGCGGGGGACGAAGAGGCCTTCTGGTCCGCCGAGGCGCAGGAGCGGCGGCAGGCCGGGGTGCCCCCCTATGGCCGGATGGCCGGCATCATCCTGTCGGGCCCCGACGTCGCGCAGGTGTTCGACGCGGGCAACCTGCTGGCGCAGCGGGACGCGCCGATCAGGCGCATCGGCGCACAGGTCTTCGGCCCCGCCCCTGCGCCGATCGCGCGGGTCCGTGGCCGGCACCGTGTCCGCCTGCTGGTCAAGGCCGACAAGTCCGCCCCGCTTCAGGAAGCGCTTTCCGTCTGGGTGGCGCAGGTGAAGCTGAAGGGCGACCTGCGCCTATCCGTGGATATCGACCCTCAAAGCTTCTACTGAGACGCCGCGCGGCGCGGCGGCCCGTCTTTTTCTCTCTCGTCTTTGGCGCGTGACAGGCGTATTGCCAAGGACATGACCCAATACGTGACCCTCGAAGATGCAAAGCGTCAGCCCTTCTGGCGGCGGCCCGTTGCACTGCTCTTTCTCATGGCGCTGGCGATGCCGATCGCCTTCAACACGTGGTCCGCGCTGCTGAACAACTTCGTCATCGAGGTGGCCGATTTCGACGGATCGGATATCGGGCTGCTGCACACCGTGCGCGAGATACCCGGCTTTCTCGCCGTGGGGGTGATCGCGATCATCATCTTCGTGCGCGAACAGGTGCTGGGGCTGGTGTCGCTGGCACTGCTGGGGGCGGCGACGGCGGTGACCGCATGGTTTCCGTCGATGGGCGGTATCCTGACGATCACCATGCTGTCGTCGATCGGGTTCCACTACTACGAGACGGTCAACCAGTCCCTTCAGCTGCAGTGGCTGAAGATCGAGGACGCGCCGCGGATGCTGGGCTGGCTGCTCGCGGCCGGCTCCTTCGCGACGCTGGTGGCCTACCTCGCCATCATGGCCCTGTGGGAGACGCTGGGGCTGAGCTACGACACCGTCTACCTGGCCGGCGGCGGGGTCACGCTGGTGATCGCGGTCTTCGCCATGCTGGCCTATCCCCAGTTCGAGGCGCCGACACCCCAGATCAAGAAGATGGTGCTCCGCCGCCGCTACTGGCTCTACTACGCGATGCAGTTCATGGCCGGTGCGCGACGGCAGATCTTCGTCGTTTTCGCGGGGTTCATGATGGTCGAACGCTTCGGCTACGAGGTGCACCAGATCACCGCGCTCTACCTCGTCAACCTGATCGCGAACATGATCCTCGCGCCGCTGATGGGGCGCGCGGTCGGACATTTCGGAGAGCGCCGCACGCTGGGGTTCGAGTACATCGGGCTGGTCTGCGTCTTTCTGGCCTACGGCGGTGTCTACTACCTCGGCTGGGGCGTGGTGGTGGCGGCAGGGCTTTACGTGCTGGACCACCTCTTCTTCGGGCTGGCGCTGGCGCTCAAGACCTATTTCCAGAAGATCGCCGACCCGGCCGACATCGCGCCCACCGCGGCGGTGGCATTCACCATCAATCATATCGCGGCGGTCTTCCTGCCGGTGCTGCTGGGGCTGCTGTGGCTCGTCTCGCCCGCGGCGGTGTTCTTTCTGGCGGCCGGTATGGCGGCGATCTCGTTCGGGCTGGCAATGCTGATCCCGCGTCATCCGATGCCAGGGAACGAGACGATCTTTGCCAGCGCGGTGCCCCAGGCGGCGGAGTGATGGCGGCGCAGGGTCGTTTCCTGACCGGCGGCACCATGGGCCACGTGGTGCGCATGACCGCGACCGGCGCACTGGGCATCACTTTTGTCTTCCTGGTCGACGCGGCCAACCTGCTGTGGATCTCGCAACTGGGCGATCCGCAACTGGTGGCAGCGATCGGGTTCGCCTATGCGGTCCAGTTCTTTTCGGTGTCCATCGCCGTGGGGCTGATGATCGCGACCACTGCCGTGATCTCGCGCAGCATCGGGGCAGGCGCCCATGCACAGGCCCGGCGTCAGGCATCGGCGGGGGCCGTGATCGCCGCCTGCGTCCTGACGCTGGTGGTCGTGGCGATCGTCGGCTTCCGGCACGAGCTTGTCGGACTTGCGGGGGCGACCGGCGAAACCGCCCGGCTGGCGGCGCGGTATCTTGCGATCACCATCCCGTCGCTGATCCCGATGTCGGCCTCGCTGGCCTGTTCGGGGGTTCTGCGCGCGCATGGCTACGGGGCCAAGGCGATGTACGTGACGCTGTTCTCAGGCGTGGTGCTGCTGGTGCTGGATCCGATCCTGATCTTCTACCTCGGTTGGGGGCTGGACGGGGCGGCCATCGGGCTGGTCCTGTTCAGGTTCAGCCTGCTTGGGCTGGCGCTCTACTTTTCCGTGGTCCAGTTGGGGCTGCTGGACCGCCCCCGCCTGCGGACCCTGCGCAATATCGCGGGGCCCTTCGCCGCCGTCGCCGTGCCTGCTGTGGCGACGCAGATGTCCACCCCGGCAGGCAACTATTTCCTGACCATCGTCATGGCGCAGTTCGGCGATGACGCCATGGCCGCATGGGCCGTGATCGGGCGGCTGACCGTCGTGGTCTTCGGGGGCATCTTCTCGCTTTCGGGCGCCATCGGCGGCATCTTCGGCCAGAACTACGGTGCCGGACAGATGAGCCGGGTGCGTAGCACCTACCGGGACGCCCTGATATTCTGTGCCATCTACACGCTGGCGGCCTGGGGGTTGCTTCTGGCCGCGACGCCGCAGGTCATCGCCCTGTTCGGGCTGGAAGGGCGCGGTGCGGAGGTGCTGCACGCCTTCACGCTGGTCGGTGTCGGCGGTTTCGTCTTCATCGGGGCGCTGTTCGTGTCCAACGCGGCCTTCAACAACCTGGGCCGCGCGGGCCGTTCCACGCTGGTGAACTGGGTCAAGGACGGCCTGTTGAGCTGGCCCGCCGCGGCGCTGCTGGCGGCGGGCTTCGGCGCGCAGGGCGTCATCTATGGGCAGGCGCTTGCGGGCGCGGTGGTCGGGATCGCGGCGGCGACCTGGGGATGGTTCTACGTCAGGAGCCTGAGCGGCCCGGTGGGGGCCCCCCTTGACCCGGTACCGCCGCAGCCCTACCCGAACATCGACAAACACCGGAGACGCTGATGCCCACTTTCACCGCCCTCACCACCCTCGAAGGTCGCACGCCCGCCTACAAGCTGGGCGAGGCGATGGAAGCGATGACACCCGAACCCACCGGTGTCGGCGTGTTCGAGATGGAAGACGGATCCGGCCTGTGGGAGGTCGGCGCCTATTTCGAGGAAGCGCCAGACGACGCGAGCCTCGCGGTGCTGGCGGCGGCGATGGGGGCCAAGCCCTTCGTCGTGTCCGAACTGCCGGAAACCGACTGGGTCGCCCATGTCCGGCGCGAACTGGCCCCGGTCGAGGCCGGCCGTTTCTTTGTCTACGGCAGCCATGACGCGGACAAGGTACCCGAGGGGGTCGAGCCGCTGCTGATCGAGGCGGCGATGGCCTTTGGTACGGGGCACCATGGCACCACGCTGGGCTGTCTGCGGGCGCTGGACCTGCTGGCGACGGGTGGTTTCGAAGGGCGGAACGTGGCTGACATCGGCTGTGGCACCGCGGTGCTGGCCATGGCCGCCGCGCGCATCTGGCCGCACACGGTACTGGCAAGCGACATCGACGCCGTCGCGGTGGAGGTGGCGGAGGCGAATGTGGCGGCAAATGGGCTGACCGGCCGCGTACGCTGCATCGAAGCGGCGGGCTTCGGCCATCCCGATCTCGTGGCCGCAGCCCCCTTCGACCTCGTCTTCGCCAACATTCTAAAGGGGCCGCTTGTCGCGCTGGCGCCCGACATGGCCGATTCGCTGCAGCCCGGCGGATACGCGATTCTGTCCGGCATTCTCAACGAACAGGCCGGCGAGGTGATCGAGGTTTATGCACGCCATGGCGTCAATCTGGTCCAGCGGCAGAGCATTGTCGACTGGACGACCCTAACGCTGCAAAAAATCACCTAAATTGAAGGGCTATTGAGGTGCATTTGAGGCAGTTGCCCAGAATTTGCCACATTTTCTGACTATGCATGATCCTGACAGCGGTGGGGGCCGATGTTGAGAGATCACTGCCATGGTTGAGACACACGACCACTTTGTCGCCCGAATTTCGAACCTCGGGAAGAAACACGCCAAAATGACGCATGGCTATGCCACAAAGGTCGGCCGCGACGGCCTGATCACCGTGGTTCCCAAGCGCCGCCGCCGCGGGTTCCCCTTCAAGCTGCTGATGATGTTCGCCCTGGGGTTTCTGGGTCTCAAGGTGTTCATGGTGGCGTCGGTGGGGCCGGTTACCTACAACGAGCGCCTTGCGAAGCTCGAAAGCGGCACGGCGATCGAACGGGCCGGTGCCAAGGTGCTGTCGATCGACCCCGTGACCGAGAAACTGTCCGCCATGACGGGGCCGGTCCTGCGCTGATTTCCGCGCCGCGCCCGAACGGGTGCCGGCACTGGTCGTCCCTCCGACGGTCGGCAACAAAAAACCGCGCGTCCCGGATCGGGAGGCGCGGTTTTCTTTTCTGGCGGGCCGGGAGGGCGGCGGCGGTCTTGCCGCCGCGCCGCGATCAGCGGATCAGGTTGGACTGTGCAACCATGTCGATGTCGCCCCGGACGAGGCCGATGTCGTCGAGTTCGCGGTCGGTGAGCGAAGACAGGGCCCGGCGGGTTGCGCGGGCGTCGTTCCAGGCGGCGACCGTTGAGGCGACGGACGTCAGACCGGCGAAGAAACGGGAAACGGCGCTGGTGGAGCCGTATGCGGTGCGGGTGGTGTCGAAAGCTGCCATTGTAGCCGTCCTTTTACAAAAGAGTTATGCCGGTTTTCCCGGCGATGTGCCGCGCAGATAGGCGGAATCGGAAACCGGCGCAATTGCCAGAATTGCATGTGTGTCCTGCGCCTTTTGCATAGGTGTGGACGGAGATAAATTGTTGAAAATAAATGGGAAACCGGAGTCGTTTTGGTGTCGTTTTCCGATGCTGCAGTGCCGAAAACGGGCGACGTGATGCAAATGCGACGCTTTTGGTGTCGCGGGCTGCCGTCGCAGGAAAGCCCTTGGTGGATGTTCGCCTTTCGTGCTAGTGCATCAAAAAAACAACAGCAGAGGCGAAATCGGGCGAATGATACGGGTAATTGGCATCGATCCGGGGCTGCGCAACCTGGGATGGGGGATCATCGACGTGTCCGGGCCGCGGCTGTCGCACGTGGCGAACGGGGTGATCGTGTCACAGGGCGATGATCTGGCGCGGCGGCTCCTGTCGCTGCATGCCCAGCTGACGCGGGTACTGGTCACCTACCGCCCGCAGTCCGCAGCGGTGGAGCAGACCTTCGTCAACAAGGACGGTGCCGGCACGCTCAAGCTGGGGCAGGCGCGGGGGATCGCGATGCTGGTGCCGGCGCAGGCGGGGCTGGAGGTGGGCGAATACGCGCCCAACACGGTCAAGAAAACGGTGGTCGGCGTGGGGCACGCCGACAAGGGCCAGGTGGCGCACATGGTTCGGATGCAATTGCCGGGGATCGAGATCGCCGGCCCCGATGCGGCGGATGCACTGGCCATCGCGATCTGCCACGCGCATCACGGGGGCGCCTCGGGGCTGGCCGCCGCCGTGGCACGGGCCAGCGCATGATCGGAAAGATCACCGGCGTGATCGATTACCGCGCACCCGATCACGTACTGATCGACGTGCGCGGGGTCGGCTATCTCGTCTTCTGCTCGGAACGGACCCTTTCCGCCTTGCCCGGCGCGGGCGAGGTCGTGGCGCTCTATACCGATCTCGTGGTCCGCGAGGACCTGATGCAGCTCTTCGGCTTCCAGACTTTGGCCGAGAAGGAGTGGCACCGCCTGCTGACATCTGTGCAGGGCGTGGGTGCCAAGGCGTCTCTCGCGATCCTCGGGGCGCTGGGGCCGGACGGGGTGAGCCGGGCCATCGCGCTGGGCGACTGGAACGCGGTCAAGGCGGCAAAGGGGGTCGGTCCGAAAATCGCGCAGCGCGTGGTGCAGGAGCTCAAGGACAAGGCGCCCGGCGTGATGGCCATGGGCGGCACGCCGGCCCGGGCCCACGGCGACGCGCAGGCCGAGGTGATCGAGCCGTCCGCAGGCCGGCCGGCACGGGCAGCGCCGGCCGCCAGTTCGGCACAGGCGGATGCATTGTCCGCGCTCGGCAACCTCGGCTACGGGCCGGGTGACGCGGCGGGCGCGGTGGCGCAGGCGGCGGGGGACATGCCCGATGCCGATACGCCCGCCCTGATCCGCGCGGCGTTGAAACTGCTGGCGCCGAAGGGGTAGGGTGCCGGAACCAAGCCCCTGCCGGGGCCGGACAGGGCACGGATGTTAGATGACCGAGATTGACCCCACAGTGCGGCCCGATCCGCTGCCGGAAGATCAGGATCGCGCCTTGCGGCCGCAGATGCTGGACGAATTCGTCGGCCAGGCGGAGGCGCGGGCGAACCTGCGGGTGTTCATCCAGTCCGCCCGCCAGCGCGGCGAGGCGATGGACCACACGCTGTTTCACGGTCCTCCGGGCCTTGGCAAGACCACCCTCGCGCAGATCATGGCGCGCGAGTTGGGGGTCGGATTTCGCATGACGTCCGGGCCGGTTCTGGCCAAAGCCGGCGACCTCGCCGCGATCCTGACCAACCTCGAGGCGCGCGACGTTCTCTTCATCGACGAGATCCATCGCCTTAACCCGGCGGTGGAGGAGGTGCTCTATCCCGCGCTCGAGGATTTCGAACTCGACCTCGTGATCGGAGAGGGGCCTGCCGCACGCACGGTGCGGATCGAGCTGCAGCCCTTCACGCTGGTCGGCGCGACGACGCGGATGGGTCTGCTGACGACCCCGCTGCGGGACCGCTTCGGCATTCCCACGCGGTTGCAATTCTACACCGAGGACGAGCTTTTCACGATCGTGGAGCGCAATGCGCGGCGGCTCGGTGCGCCAGCCGACGAGGGCGGCGCGCGGGAAATCGCCCGCCGTGCCCGCGGCACGCCGCGCATCGCGGGCCGGCTGCTGCGCCGGGTCGTCGATTTCGCGGTGGTGGAGGGGGACGGCAGGGTCACGCGGCCCCTTGCGGATATGGCGCTCACC
Source organism: Sulfitobacter alexandrii (assembly GCF_001886735.1). Taxonomy (NCBI): domain Bacteria; kingdom Pseudomonadati; phylum Pseudomonadota; class Alphaproteobacteria; order Rhodobacterales; family Roseobacteraceae; genus Sulfitobacter; species Sulfitobacter alexandrii. Next base: position 2,665,143 of record NZ_CP018076.1, on the reverse strand, counting down.
CGGCTGGGCGTGGATCACCTCGGTCTGGACGGCGCCGACCGGCGCTATCTGAAGCTCATCGCCGAAAACTACCAGGGCGGGCCGGTCGGCATCGAGACCCTCTCGGCAGCCCTGTCGGAAAGCCGCGACGCGCTGGAGGAGGTGATCGAACCCTTCCTGTTGCAGCAGGGGCTGATCCAGCGTACCCCGCGCGGGCGCATGCTGGCCGCGAAGGCATGGGCGCATCTGGGCCTGCCGGCGCCCAGGGGACAGAGCGATCTATTTGGTTGATCCGGTGCGATGTGTATTTGGGGAACAATGAAACATGGAAGCTGAGCAGATCGAAGCCCTGTTCACCCGTGCCGACGGAACATTCGCCTTTGCCCGCTGGGGGCGGCCCATCTGCCCTGTCGTATTTGGCGTCGACGATGCGACCCTCGGCGTGGTGAAAGGCGCGGTGGAGGCCGTTTGTGAACTCTCGGGGCACGAGATGGGCGAGATGGATGCGGAACTGGGCAGCAACCTGATGCTGTTCTTCTTCCGCGAATGGTCCGAACTTCCGGAGGTGCCGGGCTTGGATCGGCTGCTGCCGGACCTCGGCCCGCTGGTCGCGCGGCTGGAGGCCGCCGAGGCGAACCAGTACCGGTTCTTCCGCTTTGACAAGCGGGGCGGGATCAAGGCCTGTTTCGTGTTCCTGAGAATGGACGACCATCTGAGCGCCGTGCCCGCCCAGACCCTCGCCCTGAGCCAGATCGTGCAATCGGTGCTGCTGTGGTCCGACACGGCGTTCCAGGATCGCTCTCCGCTCGCGGTCGCGGGGGATACCACCGTGCTCCGCCCCGAGGTGGCCCAGCTTCTGCGGGCGGCCTACGATCCTGTTCTGCCCCATGCGGCAAGCGATCCGTCCCATGCGCTGCGGCTGGCCGCGCGGATAAGCGTGCTGCAATGAGCCATGTCTTCCCGGTCCGCATCTTCTACGAAGACACCGACATGGCGGGCATCGTCTATTACGCCAACTACCTGCGCTACATCGAGCGGGCCCGCTCCGACATCGTCGAGCAGATCGGGCTCGACCAGCGGGAGATGCGCGCGCAGGGGATCGTGTTCGTCGTCACGCGGGTGGAGGCGGATTATCTCGGGACAGCGGGTTTCGGCGACCGGCTGGAGGTGCGCACGACCCATTTCGCCAAGGGCGCGACGCGTTGGGTCTTTCACCAGGATGTCTGCCGCGAGGGAAAGGTGATCTTTCGCGCGGTGGTCACGGCCGTCTGCATGACGACCGACGGAAAACCCACGCGGTTGCCAGCAAAACTTCGCTCACTGCCAAAGGATGCGGCGGGTTGACGCCAATGTTCTGGCTTTCCCGCTTGCACTGGGATAGGTTTACGCCAAATAGCGCCCTGGAAAACAGGGCCGCATGAGGCATGCCGCCGCGGTGCGGCGCTAGAACAAGAGCAGGTATAATGGAAGCAGAAACGCTGGCATTGGCGCAGGAGATTGATTTCTCCGTGTGGGCACTTTTCGCGCGGGCGACGCTGACGGTGAAGCTGGTGATGATCATTCTCATCATCGCGTCGTTCTGGTCATGGTCGATCATCGTGCAGAAGTTGCTGCAGTACCGCCGTGCGCGATCCGAGCAGGTGGCCTTCGACCGGGCGTTCTGGTCGGGAGAGCCGCTGGACGGGCTCTATGACCAGATCGGCCCCGATCCGAGCGGGCCGTCGGAGAAGATTTTCGCGGCGGGCATGACGGAATGGCAGCGGTCGCACCGGGACGACGGCGGGCTGATCCCCGGCGCCACGGCGCGCATCGACCGGTCCATGGACGTGGCCATCGCGAAGGAGGCCGAACGCCTGCAAAGCGGGCTGACCGTGCTGGCGACGGTCGGCTCCTCGGCGCCGTTCATCGGTCTCTTCGGGACGGTCATCGGCATCATGAACGCCTTTGTCGAGATCGCGGCGCAGCAAAACACGAACCTTGCCGTCGTGGCGCCCGGCATCGCCGAGGCGTTGCTGGCCACGGGGCTTGGCCTTCTTGCCGCGATCCCGGCGGTGATCTTCTACAACAAGCTCAATGCCGACAGCGAGCACATCATCGGCGCGCACGAGGCGTTCTCGGACGAATTCGCGACCATCCTGTCGCGCCAGCTGGACAGCTGAGCCATGGGCGCGGGTGTCATCAGGAAACAGGGCGGCGGCCGCGGTCGCCGTCGCGGGCGGGCGCAGCCCATGTCCGAGATCAACGTCACGCCCTTCGTGGACGTGATGCTGGTGCTGCTCATCATCTTCATGGTCGCCGCGCCGCTGCTGACGGTCGGCGTGCCGGTCGAGTTGCCCAAGACCGCCGCGGGTGCCTTGCCCGCCGAGCAGGAGGAGCCGCTGACCGTGACCGTCAGTGCCAATGGCGCGGTGCAGATCCAGACCACCGAGGTCGCGCGCGACCAGCTTGTGACGCGCCTGCGCGGCATCGCGACCGAACGCGCCAGCGATCGGGTCTACCTGCGCGCCGACGGTGCGGTGCCCTACGCCACCGTGATGGAGGTCATGGGCGCGCTCAACGCCGGCGGGTTCTCGAACATCGGGCTTGTTACCGACATCGGCGGCCCGTCGCTTGACGACGCGGGGACGGAGTGAGCCTTGGGCCGCAGCGATCTTCATATCGGCCACTACGTTTCGGGTGCCGGGCACCTTACGGTGATCGGCTGGCTGCTGCTTGGCAACTTCTTCACCTCTGAGCCGCCCCCCTTCGAGATGACGGAGGTCTCGGTGATCTCCGGGTCCGATTTCGACGCCCTGATCGCGGCGCAGCAGGCGCCCGACACGGCGACGGAGGTGGCGCAGCCCGATGCGCCCGAGGTGACGCCGGAAGCCCCCGAGGTGGTGGCGGAACCGGATGCACAGGTGGAGCAACCCACGCCGGAGCCGGCGGAGCCCCCCGCCGAAGACCCCGCGCCCGAAGTGGCCGAGCAGTCCCTGCCGCCCCAGGCGGAAGTCACGGATACCCCGCCGACGCTGGACGAACCCGTGGGCGACCAGGCCGTTCTCGTGCCCGAGGTCGCGCCCGAAGCCGCCCCGCGCCCGGTCGAGCGTGTCGCGCCGGAACCTGTCGCGCAGCCCGAGCCCGAGGCGACGCCGGACCCGGTGGAGCAGGAGGCCGTGGCCCCGGATGAAACCGGGGACGCCCCGCAGGAAACGCAGGAAGCGACCGCGCCCGAGGAAGCGACGACCGAGATCGTGACCGAAGCCACGAAGGCGCCCGCCGCATCGCCGCGACCGCCCGGACGGCGCCCCTCCGCGCCGCAGATCGCGGAAACACCGACCGAGAATCCGACGGAAACGCCACAAGTGGCCGAGACCCCGGCCCCGACCGAGACTCCCAGCCCGGATGTGGATGCCGATGCCATCGCCGCCGCTGTTGCCGCCGCGCAGGAGGCCACCGAGGCCCCCGCGACGCCCGCGCCCAGCGGCCCGCCGCTGACGGCCGGGGAAAAGGAGAACCTGCGTGTCGCGGTGTCCAACTGCTGGAACGTGGGGTCCTTGTCGTCCGAGGCGTTGCGCACGACCGTCGTGGTCACCGTCAACATGGCGCAGGATGCCACGCCGATCATCTCGTCCATCCAGATGACGGGGAGCGAAGGCGGATCGGCCGCGGCCGCCAAGCAGGCCTTCGAGGCCGCGCGCCGCGCGATCATCCTGTGCGGATCGAAGGGATACCAGCTGCCGGCGGAGAAATATGGCCAGTGGCAGGAGATCGAGATGACTTTCAACCCCGAGAGGATGCGGGTGAAATGATGGAACAAGCGCCGCTTACCCGGCATTATTCCGCTACGGCGCCGGGTTGCACGGTTTATCACTCGAATTATCGGCCTGGCCGGGAAATACTAGCCTCACGTTTGAGCCCGAAAGGATCCTGACGAAATGAAATTGCGATTTTTGAGCCTGCTGATGGCCGTCATGTACGCCGTGGCAGCCCCGGTGCAGGCCCAGCAGGGACCGTTGCGGATCGAGATTACCGAAGGTGTGATCGAACCGCTGCCTTTCGCCGTACCCAGTTTCCAGCCCGAAACCGCCGAGGCGGGTCAGCTTGCCACGGACATCGCGCGGGTGGTGTCGAACGACCTGACCGGCACCGGACTCTTCCGCGAGATTCCGGCCTCGGCCTTCATTTCGACCGTGAGCGATTTCAACGCGCCGGTGCAATACGCCGACTGGAAGGCGATCAACGCACAGGCCTTGATCACCGGCGCCGTGAACGTGCAGGGCAATTCGGTCAACGTGAAATTCCGCCTTTACGACGTGTTCTCCGGCGCGGAGCTGGGGGACGGATTGCAGTTCTCTGGCACGACGGAGGCCTGGCGGCGCATGGCGCACAAGGTGGCGGACGCCGTCTATTCGCGGATCACGGGCGAAGGCCCCTATTTCGACAGTCGGGTGGCCTATGTTTCCGAGACAGGGCCCAAGGACGCGCGGCAGAAACGGCTGGCGATCATGGATTACGACGGCGCGAACGTTCAGTACCTGACCGATTCGGGCGCCATCGTGCTGGCGCCGCGTTTCTCGCCGTCCGGTGACCGGATCCTCTACACGAGTTACGAGAGCGGCTTTCCCCGCATCTACGTTCTCGACATCGGGTCGGTGCAGCGCCGCGTTCTGGAAAGCGCCGAAGGCACGATGAGTTTTGCGCCGCGTTTCTCGCCCTCCGGCCAGACGGTGGTCTACTCGCTGACCCGCGGCGGCAACACGGACATCTACACGATGGACATCAACTCGGGCCAGTCGGTCCGGCTGACGAACACGCCGTCGATTGAAACCGCGCCGAGCTTCTCGCCGGATGGCAGCCGGATCGTGTTCGAAAGCGATCGCTCCGGCACCCAGCAGCTCTACATCATGTCCGCGACGGGAGGAGAGCCCACGCGCATTTCCTTCGGCGAGGGCCGTTACGGCACGCCGGTCTGGTCGCCGCGCGGCGATCTCGTGGCCTTTACCAAGCAAAACAAGGGTCGGTTCCACATCGGGGTGATGCGCCTTGATGGATCGGAGGAGCGTCTGTTGACCGCTTCCTTCCTCGACGAGGGGCCGACATGGGCGCCGAACGGTCGGGTCATCATGTTCGCGCGCGAGACGCAGGGCGCGGGCGGGTCTTCGACCCTCTACTCCGTCGACATATCTGGCCGGAACCTGAAGCCGGTCCAGACGCCCGAAGGGGGCTCCGATCCGTCGTGGTCGCCATTACAGAACTGACATAACCGTGAAGTAGCAAAATTCCCATGGGCCTTAGCCTGTGCTACTAAAGATTGACAAAAAGACGCCACCAAAGAGAGGCAAAAAATGAAAAGATTTCTGACCGGCGGTATTCTGATCGCGGCTTTGGCGCTGGGCGCCTGCACGAACCCCGACCGCTTCGGCGCGGACGGGGCTGGCGGGGGCCTGAACGCGGGCGCCGGTGCGGGTGCGGGCGGCATCGTGCCGGGCAGCGCCAACGATCCCACGTCGACCGCCTATTTCCAGCAGTCCATCGGGGACAGGGTGCTCTTCGAGGTGGACCAGTCCACGCTCACCCCCACCGGCCGGGCCACTCTGGACGGGCAGGCTCAGTGGCTCCTGACCAACACGGACTACCAGGCGGTGATCGAAGGCCACGCGGACGAGCAAGGCACGCGCGAGTACAACCTCGCCCTAGGTGCGCGCCGCGCGAACGCAGCGCAGGAATACCTCATCTCCCAGGGCGTTGCCGCGAACCGGTTGCGGGTCATCAGCTACGGCAAGGAGCGCCCGATCGAGATCTGTTCAGAAGAATCCTGCTATGCCAAGAACCGCCGCGCGGTGACGGTGCTGGCGGGCGGACTGACAAGCTGAGGCCGAGCCGATGAAGATGCGCTTGATCATCGCGGTGGCGTTGGGGCTGACATTCGGCCCCGCGCCGCTGTTCGCCCAGGAGGATCAGACCCTTGCCGACATCCGGCAGGAGCTGAACATCCTGTTCGTCGAGGTGCAGAAGCTGCGCCGCGAGCTGTCCACCACCGGCGGCGCGTCGGTCGATACCGCCGGCAGTTCCGTGCTGGAACGCGTGGGTGCAATGGAAAGCGAACTGCAGCGCCTGACGTCCAAGACCGAGGAGCTGGAGAACCGGATCAACCGCATCGTGGACGACGGCACGCGGCGCATCGGTGACCTTGAATTCCGGCTGGTGGAGCTGGAAGGCGGCGACGTCGGTGCGCTGGGGCAGACCACGACATTGGGCGGCGAGGGGCAGGCAAGTGTTTCCACCCCGTTGACCGACCCGGCCACACCGACGGACCAGGCTTCGCTGGCCGTGGGTGAAGAGGCCGACTTCAAGCGGGCGCAGGAGGCGCTCGCATCCAGTGACTTTCGCACCGCCGCAGACCTCTTTGCGACCTTCAATCAGACCTACCCGGGCGGTCCGTTAGCCGCGGAAGCGGAATTGCGCCGCGGTGAGGCGCTTCAGGGCCTGAACGACCCCAAGGAGGCGGCGCGCGCCTTCCTGACGGCTTTCAGCACTGCGCCCGAGGGGCCGATAGCCCCGCAGGCGCTGTTCGAACTGGGCCGCGCCCTGGGTCAGCTGGGCCAGACACAGGAAGCCTGCGTGACGCTTGCTGAAGTCGGCGTGCGGTTTCCCGCCTCCCCCACCGTCACGGAAGCGGAATCCGAAAGGCGTTCGCTCGGGTGCAGCTGACGTGCCCCTGGCACGATTGACGGGGCTGGTCTCCAAGGCCTTCTTGCCGAAACCGCCCGACAGCATCGCCGTGGCCGTTTCAGGCGGAAGCGATTCCATGGCGCTGCTGCACCTGATGCACGACCTGTGCGATCGGCATGCGACCCGGCTCTTTGCCGTGACCGTGAACCATGGGCTGCGCGAAGGCGCCGCGGCCGAAGCCCGTCAGGTCGCCGAGCATTGCGCGCAGCTGGGTATTCCCCACGAAACGCTGATCTGGACCGACTGGGACGGCAAGGGGAACCTTCAGGCGGAGGCGCGGGACGCACGGTACCGCAGGATGGCGGAATGGGCCGGGTCCCTCGGGATCCGCAGCATCGTGGTGGGTCACACGGCGGATGACCAGGCGGAGACGGTGCTGATGCGCCTGGCCCGCCGGGCCGGGGTCGACGGGCTGTCGGCCATGCCGCCAAGGACCATGCGCTACGGGATCGACTGGGTCCGTCCGCTCTTGTCGGCCACCCGGGAAGAACTGCGGATGTACCTGCGGCAACGCGGGATCGGCTGGTCCGATGACCCCAGCAACGACGACATCCGCTACGTGCGCATCAAGGCCCGCAAGGCGCTGGCTGCGCTGCAGGACCTTGGCATCGACGCCACCGGGCTTGCGGTGGTGGCGGGGCAGATGCGCGATGCGCGTGTGGCCCTCGACTGGCAAACCTTCCTTGCGGCAAGGGAGTTGGCGCGGGTCACTGCGGGGGCGGTGGTACTCGACGAACGCCGCCTGCGCATCCAGCCCGAGGAAATCCAGCGCCGCCTGCTGGTCCGGGCGCTGATCTGGATCAGCGGGAGCGACTACCCGCCGCGGCGCAATGCCGTCGCCACGCTGGTCGCGGCGCTGCGCGGGGGGCAGGCCGCGACGGTGGACGGCTGTCTTGCCCTGCGGGTGGGAGAGGACATCTGGATCTGTCGCGAACATGCGGCGGTGCGTGACCTGCGCGCCGATCCCGATGCGCTCTGGGACGGGCGCTGGCGTCTGCGCGCGTCCGATGAAAACCGGACACGGGACGGGTTGCACATCGCGGCACTGGGCCCCGAGGGGATCGCGCAATGCGCCGACTGGCGTGCCGCCGGGTTGCCCCTGCAGGTGCTGCAGTCGACGCCGGCGGTGTGGCGTGATGACACCCTTGTCGCGGCGCCCCTTGCCGGGAATGACCAAAACTGGCATGCCGCGCTCGAAAGCGATGAAGAGACCTTTTTTGCCGGGCTATTATCGCATTGAATAAACGGGGATGATCCCTATCTTGTGCCTGTGTACGGGCCGCCGGACGGACCCGCCACACGTCGCCATGATTGGCGCAACCCGTTGTAGTTAGGAGAAATTCCTTGGGAAATATGCGTAATCTCGCGTTCTGGGTCGTCCTGCTGTTGCTGGTGCTCGCACTGTTCAACCTCTTCAGCGGGTCAAATAACGCGCTGCAAAGCAACGAAGTTTCCTATTCCGAATTCGTCACTTCGGTCGAACAGGGCCAGGTACGCAACGTCACGCTGGACGGGGAGCAGGTCCGCTTCCGCCGGGCAGACGGGGCGGACTATGTGACCGTGAAACCCGACGATGCCGAAATCACGAACCTGCTCATCGACAACAACGTGCCGCTGAAGGCGCGCCCGCAGGAGCAATCGGGGTTCCAGACCTTCCTGATGTCGCTGCTGCCGATCGTGCTGCTGATCGGCGTGTGGATATACTTCATGAACCGCATGCAGGGCGGCGGCAAGGGCGGGGCGATGGGCTTTGGCAAGTCCAAGGCCAAGATGCTGACCGAGAAACATGGCCGGGTGACCTTTGACGATGTGGCCGGGATCGACGAGGCCAAGGAAGAACTGGAAGAAATCGTAGAATTCCTGCGCAACCCGCAGAAGTTCAGCCGCCTCGGCGGCAAGATCCCCAAGGGCGCGCTTCTGGTCGGCCCTCCGGGTACCGGTAAGACGCTGCTTGCGCGCGCCATCGCGGGCGAGGCGGGCGTGCCCTTCTTCACCATCTCCGGTTCCGACTTCGTCGAGATGTTCGTGGGTGTCGGCGCGTCCCGCGTGCGCGACATGTTCGAGCAGGCGAAGAAGAACGCGCCCTGCATCGTCTTCATCGACGAGATCGACGCCGTGGGCCGCCACCGTGGCGCAGGCTATGGCGGTGGCAACGACGAGCGCGAGCAGACGCTGAACCAGCTGCTGGTCGAGATGGACGGCTTCGAGGCGAACGAGGGTGTCATCATCCTTGCCGCGACCAACCGCCGCGACGTGCTGGACCCCGCGCTGCTGCGCCCCGGCCGTTTCGACCGGCAGGTGACGGTGCCCAACCCGGACATCAAGGGCCGCGAGAAGATCCTCGGCGTCCACGCCCGCAAGACCCCGCTCGGCCCCGACGTGGACCTGCGCATCATCGCGCGCGGCACGCCCGGTTTCTCGGGTGCGGATCTGGCCAACCTCGTGAACGAGGCAGCGCTGATGGCCGCGCGCGTGGGCCGGCGTTTCGTCACCATGGTCGATTTCGAACAGGCCAAGGACAAGGTCATGATGGGGCCTGAGCGCCGCAGCATGGTCATGACGGCCGAACAGAAGGAGATGACCGCCTATCACGAGGCCGGTCACGCGCTGGTGGGCATGACGCTGCCCAAGTGCGATCCGGTCTACAAGGCGACGATCATCCCCCGGGGCGGCGCGCTTGGCATGGTGATGAGCCTGCCGGAAATGGACCGGCTGAACATGTTCAAGGACGAGTGCCACCAGCGTCTTGCTATGGCCATGGCCGGGAAGGCGGCTGAAATCCACAAGTACGGTGCCGATGCGGTGTCCAACGGTCCGGCGGGCGATATCCAGCAGGCCAGTGCGCTGGCCCGTGCCATGGTGCTGCAGTGGGGCATGTCGGACAAGGTCGGTAACATCGACTATTCCGAGGCCGCGCAGGGCTACCAGGGCAACACGGCCGGCTTCTCCGTCTCGGCCAACACGAAGGAACTTGTCGAAAAGGAAGTTCAGAAGTTCATTCAGGACGGCTACGACTGGGCGATGAAGATCATCACCGAGAACGAGGATAAGTTCGAGCGGCTCGCGCAGGGCCTGCTGGAATACGAAACTCTCACCGGCGACGAGATCAAGCGCGTGATGGATGGCCTGCCCCCGACCGACGACAGCGGAAACGACGGCTCGGACGAGGGAAGCGCCCCCAGCGTCACGGCCATTCCCAAGGCCAAGGGCAAGGGCAAGAAGCTGCCCCCGGCGGACGGCGGGTTGGAGCCCGAGCCCACCACCTGACGGTCCTTGCCGCGACTGGAAATTCGAAAGGCCCCGCTTCGGCGGGGTCTTTTCTTTCCTGCCGTCACTGGCCAGAGTGTCCGCGCATCAGAAGGAGCCGCGCCATGCCCGAACTATTGCCCACAGACCACGTCGGCACGATCGTGTGGATGGGGACCGTCCCGCAGGACCGCGCCGACATCCGGGCGCATGCCATCGAACGGGTCAGGGCCACCTATGCCGGCTTCGAGGGCGATTTTCACGCCGGGCTCACCCGCCCGTCCTGCGTGCGGGTCAAGGCGCAGTACCCCCAAGGCACGGAAATTCGGAACACGCGCCAGTTGTCCATCCTCTCGGCAGAGGAACTTGCACAGATCGCCGCCGACATCGGTCTGGAAGAGCTGGATCCGCGTCTGCTCGGCGCGTCCATTGTCTTGCAGGGCATACCGGATTTCACCCATATCCCCCCGGCGTCGCGGCTGCAGTCCGAAAGCGGGACCACGCTGACCGTGGACATGCTGAATGGGCCCTGCAACCTGCCCGCGCGCGAGATCGAGAAGGAGGCCGAGGGCCACGGCAAGGGATTCAAGGCGGCGGCGATGGGCAAACGCGGTGTCACCGCCTGGGTCGAGCGCGAAGGCAACCTTGCCGTCGGTGACCGGCTGCGTCTGCACGTGCCGGGACAGCGCCCCTGGGCGCCGGAATAGCGGCACCGCCAGCCGGACGCCGCCCGAGCCGAGCTGCCGGAAAAACGAAGATGTCCCCGCAGTTGCCTGCGAGGACATAGGGTGGAAAATCATGTAACGTCGTGTGCCATGCGTCACCGCCCGTAATTGCGGTAAACGCCGAACCGGCCGGTTACATGGTGTGGGGGTAGCTGTAGTAGACCACCGGTGCGCCCTTGTCCGATGCGCCGCTGTCGGAGTCCATTTCGGCATTCTTCATCGCGTCATCCGCGCGCTTCTGGTTCGCGGCGATCATCTCGGTGGTCGTCAGATCGCCGGACCCGTCCGCGTCCATCTCGTCGAATTCGCGGTTCAGCGTTTCGGAGATGTCGACCATTGGCGGTGCCTTCTCCATGAATTCTTCCTTGGTCAGGGCGTTGTCCTGATCGGTGTCCAGGGCGATGAACATCAGGCCCGACCGGGCGCTGTATTCATTCCGGCTCATGGTCGTGACGTCGGATTGTTCCGCGTCGGCAGGGATGAAGATCAGGTTTGCCGCATCCGTTGCGGCCGCCTTGTCGCCATCCTTGGCGCTGTTGTAGGTGTCGGCGCTCGCCTTCATGTACTCGTCAAGGCTGATGCTGCCATCATCGTTCAGGTCAAGCGCCGCGAGGTGGCGCTCGGTCCGGTCGGCGCTGGCCGATTGCGTGCCGCTCAGGACGTTGTTGCAGTTGACGAACTCATCCTTGTCGACGGTGCCGCTCTGATCGGCGTCCATCTGGCCCATGGCCTTTTCGGTATAGGCTTTCATCTCGATCGGGCTGACGTAGCCGTTATCGTCCACGTCCGTCATGCTGTAGCCGTCGTTGCAGACCGAACTGTCGTCGGTGTTCTGTGCCTGTGCCGCGCCTGTCAGGCTGATCCCTGCAGCGACCGCGGCGGCAAGAGACATCTGGTATGTCATGCTTGTTCTCCCTTGAGTCTGTTTCAGGTACTTGATGAACGAACGCATCCCCGTCGGCGGATGTTCCGACCAACGGCGCGTCGGCATGAACGGCGGTTTCTCAAAAGAAACAATTGCGACGGCGCCGCCGCAAGGAGCGGTGGAAATGTCGGAATTGCAACCTGTCCTCCCCCAAGTTGCGCGGTAAGAGTGCGCCACGGCTCAACGGTCTTCAGGGGAATCTCCACATGGCACACAAATCCGACATCCAAATCGCCCGCGAGGCAAAGAAGCGCCCCATCCAGGAGATCGGCGAGAAGCTGGGCATTTCCAGCGACGACCTGCTGCCCTATGGCCATGACAAGGCCAAGGTCAGCCAAAGCTTCATCAACTCCGTCCAGGACCGCCCGGACGGCAAGCTGATCCTCGTGACCGCGATCAACCCGACGCCCGCGGGCGAAGGCAAGACCACGACGACTGTGGGCCTGGGCGACGGTCTGAACCGGATCGGCAAGAAAGCGGCGGTCTGCATCCGCGAAGCCTCTCTCGGGCCGAACTTCGGGATGAAGGGCGGCGCGGCTGGCGGCGGTTACGCGCAGATCGTTCCGATGGAAGAGATGAACCTGCACTTCACCGGTGATTTCCACGCCATCACCAGCGCGCATTCGCTGCTGTCCGCGATGATCGACAACCACATCTACTGGGGCAACGAGCTGGAAATCGACACCCGCCGGGTCGTCTGGCGTCGCGTGGTGGACATGAACGACCGTGCCCTGCGCCAGATCACGACCTCGCTGGGCGGTGTCGCCAACGGCTTCCCGCGCGAAGCGGGTTTCGACATCACCGTGGCCTCAGAAGTCATGGCGATCCTCTGCCTCGCCAAGAACCTCACTGACCTGCAGGAGCGTCTGGGCAACATGATCGTGGCCTACCGCCGCGACAAGTCGCCGGTCTTTGCCCGCGACATCAAGGCCGACGGCGCGATGACGGTTCTGTTGAAGGACGCGATGCAGCCGAACCTCGTGCAGACGCTCGAAAACAACCCCGCCTTCGTGCATGGCGGTCCCTTTGCCAATATCGCACATGGCTGCAACTCGGTCATCGCCACGACCACGGCGCTGAAGCTGGCGGACTACGTGGTGACCGAAGCAGGTTTCGGCGCGGATCTCGGTGCCGAGAAGTTCATGAACATCAAGTGCCGCAAGGCGGGGCTCGCCCCCTCGGCCGTCGTCGTCGTCGCCACGGTTCGGGCGATGAAGATGAACGGCGGGGTCGCCAAGGCGGACCTCGGTGCCGAGAACGTGGACGCCGTCAAGTCGGGCTGCGCCAACCTGGGCCGTCACATCGAGAACGTGAAATCCTTCGGCGTGCCGGTGGTGGTGGCGATCAACCACTTCATCACGGATACCGATGCCGAGGTGCAGGCGGTCAAGGACTACGTGGCCAGCCAAGGTGCCGAAGCGGTGCTGTCGCGTCACTGGGAACTCGGCTCCGAAGGCTCTGCCGACCTGGCGACCAAGGTGGTCGAGGTGATCGAGAAGGGCGAAGCGGCCTTTGCGCCGATCTACCCCGACGAGATGAGCCTCGCGGACAAGATCAACACCATCGCCACCAAGATCTATCGCGCGGACGAAGCGGTGATGGACGGCAAGATCCGCGCCCAGCTGAAGGAATGGGAAGATCAGGGTTACGGCAACCTGCCGGTCTGCATGGCCAAGACGCAGTACAGCTTCACCACCGATCCCGAGCGGCGCGGCGCACCCACCGGCTTCGACATTCCCGTGCGTGAAGTGCGCCTGTCGGCGGGGGCCGGTTTCGTCGTGGCGATCTGCGGGGAAATCATGACCATGCCCGGCCTGCCGCGCGTGCCTTCGGCCGAGAGCATCCGCCTCAACGCGGACGGCGACGTCGAAGGGCTTTTCTAAACAGCCCGATACCGGTACGGCGGGGCGTCGCGCGGCTGCGCCGACGCCCCGCCCACCGTCCCGGCAAGCCGGGCGGGACAGATGCGGCCCTACAAGCAGAACAAGGAGCACCCGAGATGACGGCCACGATCATTGATGGCAAGGAATTCGCGGCAAGGGTCCGCGCCAAGGTCGCGGACCATGTCACCCGGCTGAAGGACGATCACGGGATCACCCCCGGCCTTGCCGTGGTACTGGTGGGTGAAGACCCGGCCAGCCAGGTCTATGTCAGGTCCAAGGGCAAGATGACCGTCGAGGTCGGCATGAAGTCGGTCGAGCACAAGCTGGAGGCCGACACCTCGGAGGCGGAGTTGCTGGGCCTGATCGACCGGCTGAACAACGATCCCGAGATCCATGGCATCCTTGTGCAGCTGCCGCTGCCCAAGCATCTGGACGAGGATCTGGTGATCAATGCGATCAGCCCGGCAAAGGACGTCGACGGTTTTCACATCTCGAACGTCGGTCTGCTGGGCACGGGCCAGAAGAGCATGGTGCCCTGCACGCCGCTGGGCTGCCTGATGATGCTGCGCGATCACCACGGGTCGATCTCCGGCATGGACGCGGTCGTGATCGGGCGGTCCAACATCGTCGGCAAGCCGATGGCGCAATTGCTGCTGCACGACAGCTGCACCGTCACCATCGCCCACAGCCGGACGAAGGATCTGGCGGAGGTGGTGCGCCGCGCCGATATCGTGGTCGCCGCGGTGGGCCGGCCCGAGATGGTGCCGGGAGACTGGATCAAGGAAGGCGCCACGGTGATCGACGTGGGAATCAACCGCCTTGATGCGCCCGAGAAGGGCGAGGGCAAGACGCGGTTGGTCGGCGACGTGGACTTTGACAGCTGCGCCGCGCGCGCGGGGGCCATCACCCCGGTGCCGGGCGGCGTGGGGCCGATGACCATCGCCTGCCTGCTGGCCAATACCGTCACCGCCTGCTGCCGCGCGAACGGTCTGGCCGAGCCGGAAGGGCTGACCGCCTAGGCACCGAAAACCACGGCGTGCATAATCCTGCCGGGCAGCAACGTGAAGCCCCCGGCGATCACCAGCGCCCCCAGCACCAGCGAGAGCATGATTCGCGCGTGCCTGCGGCGGTCATGGCCGCGCGCGGCTCGGACACCGCCGAACAGGGCGATCAGCGTCACGACCGACAGGGCATGGATCGGGCCGAAGGGGCCGATCCAGCGCGCCTCGTTGATCCAGAAGCTCGACAGGGCGACCGCGGCCATCATCAGCACCCAGAGCCAGCCCAGCGTCCGGTGCAGGCGTCTGCCCTTGCGCAGGGCGAGGATGAACAGGGTCAGCGCCACGGCGGCCAGCGCCATCAGGGCATGAAGCTGGACCACGAAGGGGGCGGCGAAAAGCGGATCGAATGACATAAGGCACCTCGTATTGTCAGAACCGCCACCGGGATGGCAGTATCGAAGGCGACGGCAAAGCGGCCCTGCGCAAAGCGCGGCGTTGCTTCGCGAATGACACGGGAAAGGCGGCGGATGCAGTTCACGCATCGCCAACGACAGCGCCTCTGGCTGCTGCTGGCACTCTGGGCGATGATCACCCTGCTCTGCGCGGTCGCGGGTCCGTTCGGCACCCACGCGGCCCTTGGGCCAGCCGGGCGCGCGGCCTATTGGGCGGGGATCGTCGCCTTTTCCATCGCTTCCAGCGTCATCGCGATCCGCGTCATGCCGCCGAGCCAGCCGGCGCGCAGCCTTGGCTGGGCGGTCTTCATGGTTGTTGGCGGGACGGTGATCTACCTGATCAACAACCTCGTGTTCGGCGTGGATGCGGCGGGGTCGCTGGCGTACATGGTCGGCATCGTCGGCGCGACGGTGCTGGTGACGAACGGACTGATCCATCTGGCGCACCGGGCGCTGGGGGGCGCGAACCCCACCCAGCCACCCCAACCGGATCCCGCCGCCGCCTTCCTGCGCCGCCTGCCGGTGGAGCGGAGGGGCAGTCTGCAGCGGATCGAGGCGCAGGATCATTATCTGAACGTGGTGACGGAGCGGGGCAACGCGCTGATCCTGATGCGGCTCTCGGATGCTCTGGCCGAATTGGCGGGCACCGAGGGCCTGCAAGTGCACCGGTCCCACTGGGTCGCGCTGGGGGCCGTCCAACGGCACCGGCGCATCAACGGGCGTGATCTGCTGGTCATGGCTGACGGGGCAGAGGTGCCGGTCAGCCGAAGTTTCCGCCCCGCAGCGCGCGCGGCGGGCCTGTTCTAGCGCGGCACAGGCACCATGGTGCCCTGGAGAATCGCGATCAGCGACGCCTTGCCGTCTGCCTCCGCAAAGACCTCGGACGTCACCACGCAAAGCCGCCTGCCGGGTTTGATCACCTTGCCCACCGCCACCAGCCTGTCACCGCGGGCCGGGGCCAGCAGGTTGATCTTTATTTCGGCGGTGACCACCTCGACCGTCTCGGGCAGGACGGTCAGCGCGGCGTAGCCTGCCGCGGTATCGCCCAGCGAAAAGGTCAGCCCGGCGTGTCCGTGGCCCTGCTGCTGGCGCGCACCGGGCAGGATCGGGGCCGCGCTCCGCACGTTGCCCTGCGCGACGGCCTCGATCCTGGCACCGAGCGTTTCCATCATGCTTTGCGCGGCGAAACTGTCGTGGATGCGCTGAACGGCCTCTGGCGACATCACTTGTCCTATCTTGGCATCGGGATCGAAACGGGTGTCCTGCCGGTCAGGATGGCCTGCGCCTCGGGCCGCATCAAGCTGCAAAGCACCTCTGCGTGGCTGCGCAATCCGCCGGTGTAGGTGCCGTAGGCCGGCATGATCAGGCGGTCGCTGTCGAGCAGGAAGGCGGGACGCGTGATCCGCGTGCTGCGGGTGTTGACGCTGGCCTTCGGGTGGTAGTGGCCCGATACCTCGCCGCTGGCACCGGGCTGGGCGATATGGCGAAAGGCGAGGGGGGC
Organism: Sulfitobacter alexandrii; assembly: GCF_001886735.1. NCBI lineage: Bacteria > Pseudomonadati > Pseudomonadota > Alphaproteobacteria > Rhodobacterales > Roseobacteraceae > Sulfitobacter > Sulfitobacter alexandrii. The sequence continues at coordinate 2,648,717 of NZ_CP018076.1, read as the reverse complement.
AAGCGGCAGTTCCGCAAGGTGGCTGCCGCCGAGGTCGACTGGGCCCGGATCGTGGTTGCCCTCGATCCAGACCCAGCGCCGTCCGGCCTGAAGCCGGGCGATCCACAACCGCTCTTCCTCGGGCAGGGCGCGGGCCGCGTCGGCGTCGTCGAAACTGTCGCCAAGGCAGATGACCGTCCGCGCCCGCGTCAGCGCCAGATCAGCGGCCAGCCGGGTCAGCGTGTCGCGCGTGTCGTATGGCGGCAGCGCAGCCCCGCCGCGCCGGGCAATCCGTTCCGACTTGCCCAGGTGCAGGTCGCTGACGCACAGCAGGGATTCTTCGGCCCACCAGAGCGCCCCCGAGCCCAACGCGATCAGCGGCGCGCCAGCCAATGAAATCTTGCAGCCGTTCATCCTTTGTTCATCCCCGAAGGGCGCTGATTTGGCAAGGGGGCGAGACCTTGTTTCGCATCTTCCTGTCCGGCGGAAGCCTTGCGCGAATTGTGCTTGACGGTTGCCCGGCCGCCGGAAAATGTCGCGCAGGGGCGGCATGCGCAGAGGACGTGTGATGGAGAAGGAAGTTTTCGCCGAGCGCTTGGCGCAATCCATGGCAGGCAGCGCGGAAAGCATTCTGCGCTACGCGGAAAAGCCCCCCGGACGGGGCGTGACGGCGCAGCGCCGGGCGCTGGCGGACTGGCTGGCCACCTTCGATGCAGAAGGGCGCGAGAGGCTTCTTCAGCTTGTCGGAGAAGGGGTTCATGCCGGCGTCTTCGGCACGCTCTGCGTTCTGGATCACGTCCGCGCCGTGGAAGATGCGGAGGAAAGAGGCACCTTTACGCTCAGCCATACCTCGCCTGCGGGCGAAACCGTCGTGCTGAACCCCGACAGCGGCGAGATGCTTCACGACCTGTACAATCACTTCAGTCGACAAAGCGCGACGTGAGCCGCATGAGACAGCCGCCGCCGGCCGGCCTCGCACCCGACACGCTGGAGCTGCTGGGGCGCGTCCTCGATGCGCGGCTGCCCGCGCCCTACCGGAAGTGGCTGGCGGAACACAACGGCGAAATGCCCGAGAACCGGCGGATTACCTTTGTCGAGGGCGGGCGTGAGACGGACACGGTTCTGCATTACCTCTACGCCGTGAACGCGGCTGAGGATTACAACGACCTCTGGGCCTACAACCGCGATTACGGGGCGGAACTGCGCCCTTGGTACATCGCCATCGGGGGCGATGTCTTCGGCAATCCGATCCTGCTGGCGGTGAAGGGGCCGGATCATGGCAAGGTCTTTTTCAGCAACCACGAAAATCCCTTCGACGATGGGCTGCATGTCATCGCCGACAGTTTCGATGCCTTCCTCGCCGGGCTGGGCGCGGGGGAACCGTGAAGGTCACCTATTTCTACGCGACGCCTGACGACCTGCGCGGCGTGCTGACGGCGGTGGAGTCGATCGCAGCGCTAGGCTACGCGGTGCATCCCGACCGCAGCGCCGCGCGGGTCGAGACCTATGACCGGGCCACCGACATTCCCGATCTGCTGTCCCTTTTTCCGGGGTACTTCGTGCAGGAGCTGTACCTCCTGCCGCCCGGGACAGCGGTGGCGGCGGTACCCTTTGAGCATGTCACCGGCATCCGCTACCGCCTGACCCCGCGCGAGGTGAGCTCGGCGGTCATCATGCAGTTGGGCGGGGAGCACCCCGACGGGGCGCTGATCCGGTCTCGGTTCTGGCAGCATGGTTCGGATGCAATGGTCCAGCGGATCGGCCGGACGCTGCGCCAACAAATGCGGCGAGACTTTCAGGATGTCGGCGAGGCGAAGGTGGGACGGCAGGCAATGGCGCAGCTGCGTGAAGGGCGCAGACTGACCTTTGACGCAAAGGCCCCGCCAGAGGGCTATCTGCGCGCAGGCTGAGACGCAGGCGCGGGATGCGCGCTCAGAACCCGACCCGCCATTTCGGCTTGTCCGACGCCGCCGGGGTGATCTGGGCGAGGCCGGAGGCTTCCATCAGCCGCGCGGCTTCTTCCGCCAGCAGGCGTTCCTCGGCTTCGCCCTTCACCGGGATGCGGCCCATCTCGAGGAACAGGGGCGCCGCCAGCGGCGTGACACGGGACAGCCGGCGGTGGTCGATGCGGCCGTTTATCCGCGCCAGCATTTCCTCGATCCGCCCGAAATCCACCAGCCCGCGCAGGGCTTCCTCGCGGGTGATCTGCAGCATCAGGTGGTCCGGGTCGTAGCGCATCAGCGTGTCGTAAAGGATATCGGAAGAGAATGTCGCCTGCCGGCCCGACTTGCGCGCGGAGGGGGTGTTCCGCTCGATCAGGCCGGCAATGGTGGCGGAGGCGCGAAAGGTGCGTTTCATCACCGCGTTTCCGGCAAGCCAGGTTTCCAGCCCTTCGTAAAGCGCGCCGGGGTCGAACAGTGGCGCGGGATCCTCCACCGCGTCGAGGCCCCAGATCAGCGTGGCATAATCCGTGGCGACGAACCCCATCGGATGCAGGCCCAGTTCCTCCATTCGCTTGGTCAGAAGCAGGCCCAGTGTCTGCATCCCGTTGCGACCCGCAAAGCCGTAGACAACCGTCTGTTCGCGCCCGTCGTGCGGAAAGCTTTCGATCAGCAGCCGGCCCGGCTGCGGCAATTCGCTGACCTCGCGTTGAAGGTGCAGCCATTCGGCGGTGTGGCGCGGCAGGTCGGGCCAACCTTCCTGCGTGAACATCTCCTGCACGCGGGCGGAAAGCTGGGTCGACGTGGCGAACTTGGTGCCCATGAAGGTGGCGATCCTGGGCTTTCGCGCGGCATCCCGGCTGACCTCCACCGTCATCTCGCGCAGGCCCTCGTACTTGACGATCTGACCGCCGATCAGGAACGTGTCGCCCGGTGTCAGCGTGGCGGCGAAGCCCTCTTCGATTTCGCCGAGGGGCTGGCCGCCGCGGTTCCGTTTCATCCTGACCTTGAGCGTGTCGGTGTCCTGTATCGTGCCGATGTTCATGCGGATCCGCTGTGCGCTGCGGGGGTCGCGCAGCTGCCACATGCCGTCAGGGCGTTGCAGCAGCCGTTGCCAGCGGTCGTAGGCGCGCAGGGCATAGCCGCCGGTGGCGCAGAACGCGAGGCAGGCGTCGAAATCGGGCCGGGAGAGGGCGGCATAGGCCCCGGCGGAGGTGACCTCGGCATAGAGCGCGTCAGCGTCGAAGGGCCCGGCGCAGGCGGTAATCAGGATGTGCTGGCACAGCACGTCGCGGGGGCCGGGCCCGCGCGGGTCGCCGTCGAGTTCGCCGGCCAGTACCGCGTCCAGGGCCGCGACACATTCCACCACCTCGAAGCGGTTGGCAGGCACCAGCAACGCCTTGGAAGGCGCGTTGTAGCGGTGGTTGGCGCGGCCGATCCGCTGCACCAGCCGCTTGACGTTCTTGGGCGCGCCGATCTGGATCACCAGATCCACGTCACCCCAGTCGATCCCGAGGTCCAGGCTGCCGGTGCAGACGATGGCGCGCAGGTCGCCCCGGACCATCGCGGCCTCGACCCGCTGGCGCTGTTCGCGGTCAAGACTGCCGTGGTGGATCCCGATGGGCAGGCTGTATTCGTTGGCCAGCCAGAGGTTGTGAAAGAAGATCTCGGCCTGTGCGCGGGTGTTGTGGAAGATCAGCGTGGTGTTGTGCTGCCGCACCTGATCGAGCACCGCCGGGATGGCATAGGCGGCGCCGCCGCCCGACCATGGCGGTGCCTCCTCGGTGCGCAGCATCCGGATGTCCGGGGCGGGGCCGGGGTCGGCCAGCAGGATTTCGCAGGGGTCGGGGTGGCGGGCCATCAGGTGGGCGATGGCGGCGGGGTCCTCTACCGTGGCGGACAGGCCCACGCGCCTGAGGTCCGGGCACAGGGTTTGCAGGCGCGCGAGCGCCAGCATCAACTGGTCGCCCCGCTTGCTTTCGGCCAGTGCGTGGATTTCGTCGATCACCACACGTTTGAGGCCGCGGAACATGCGGTGCGCGTCGTCGTAGCTGGTGAGCAGCGCAAGGCTTTCGGGGGTGGTGAGGAAGATGTGCGGCGGGTCGGCGCGCTGGCGCTTGCGGCGGCTGGCGGATGTATCGCCGGTGCGTTCGTCGATCGTGATGGGCAGGCGCATCTCCTCCACCGGTGCGGTCAGGTTGCGCTTGATGTCCGCCGCCAGCGCCTTGAGCGGCGAGATGTAGAGCGTGTGCATGCCTTCGTGTTGCCCGTCGGCGAGGTCGATCAGGGTGGGCAGGAAACCCGACAATGTCTTGCCCCCGCCGGTGGGCGCGATCAGCAGCAGGGCGGGGTCATCCGCCCGGTCCAGCATGGCCTGCTGGTGCGGATGGATGGACCAGCCGCGGGTGGCGAACCAGTCCTTGAACTTGGGGGGCAGGGGGCGCATGGAGCGCAAGCTAGCATGGGATGGACCGGGGGCCAGCCCCCGGACCCCCGGAGTATTTGACGCATAAAGAAGGGGCGGGGGGTGTGATGGTCCTGCCGCCTATTTCACGATCTTCTCGTCCTTGACGAACATGTTGGCCCAGGCCCGGTCGATCAGTTCGGGTGACATCTGGTAGGGGATGCCTTCGAATTCGCAGATGGCGATCATCTGGTCGATGAGGAAGATCGGCTGGTAGTTCGCGTAGACATTGTTGATCGTCGGGTATTTGACCTTGAGCAGGTGAACCAGCGTCGCCTCGTCTAGGGGCATGCCGCGTTTCTTGGCCACCATGGCGAAGATCTTGAGAAAGTTCTGCTGGTTCGGCCCGTCGATCTTGATCTTGAAGAAGATACGGCGCAGCGCGGCCTGGTCGAAGATCTCGTTCGGGTGGAAGTTGGTGGAAAAGATCACCAGCGTGTCGAAGGGCACTTCGAATTTCTCGCCCGACTGCAGGGCGAGGATGTCCTTGCTTTCCTCCAGCGGCACGATCCAGCGGTTGACGATGCTCTGCGGCGGCTCCTTCTGGCGGCCGAGGTCGTCGACGATGAAGATGCCGCCGGTCGATTTAAGCTGCAGCGGCGCCTGATAGGTGCGCGCGGTGGGGTTGTAGACCAGATCGAGCATGTCGAGAGAAAGCTCGCCCCCGGTAATGACGGTCGGGCGTTCGCAGCAGACATAGCGGGTGTCGTAGCGCGTGATCCGGCGCAACGAGGTCGGGTCCTGCACTTCCTCCTGCGCCTTGGAATGCACGATGGGGTCGTAGACCGTGATGACCTGGCTGGCGTATTCGATGGCGCGGGGGACATAGACCTTGTCCCCCAGCGCGTCGCGGATGCCGTTGGAGATGGAGGATTTGCCGTTGCCGGGCGGGCCGTACATCAGGATCGACCGGCCCGCGCTGACGGCGGGGCCGAGATGATCGAGCAGGCTGTCGGGAAGCACGAGGTGACCCATCGCGCCGGTCAGCTGCGCGCGGGTGATCTGCAGGTTGCGCACCGACTGGCGTTTCACCTGCTCGCTGTAGACCTCCAGCGGCACCGGCATCGGACCGAAGTATTCCGACTGGGCCAATGCGTCCAGCGCGCGGGCCTTGCCCGCATCGGTCAACTGGTAGCCCATCTCGTTGCCGTTCTGGGCGTTCAGCGTTCCCGTCGCTTCCAGCAGGCGCTGGCTGCGGGCCATGTCCACGAGTTCCTGCGTTACCGGGATCGGCAGGCAGACCGCGGCGGCCAGTTCGCTGACCAGATCCACGTTCTTGCGGAAGATCGTCTTGAGCAGGATATCCCGCATCATGACGATGGGAAGTTTCATGTCTTCGAGCCGCTTAGGCGGCGGGGGGGCCATGACGGCTGTGCTTTGCATGTTCATGGGCGCGGCTCCTCTGAAGCGGGGCGTTGTCTGCTCTGGCGGACGCTACTGCGCGATTATGGCGTTATTCAGGCGCCATGAAGGGCACCCAGGATCAGATAGATGGCCAAAGCAGGGCCGAGCGCCAGGCCCATCGGGAACTTGCGCGTCTGTTCCCAGCTCACCCAGTCGGGCGCCATCTGCCGCAGGGGCGAATACTTGGCCCCCTTGTGGGCAACCACGGCCGCCAGCAGGATCACCATGAAGAGCGTCATCACCAGGCGCAGATCGCCGAGCGCGATGTAGGGTGCCGCCGCGGCCGCGAATTTCGCGTCCCCCGCACCCAGCGCCCCGGCGGCATTCAGCACGATCCCCACCACGAGGACGATGCCCAGCGCCGCGAGGCGCCACAGGTAGGTGTCGAACGTCATGAGAAAGGGGCCCATCACGACGAAGACCAGTGCCAGCAGGACCACGGCCTTGTTGGTGATCTTCATCAGCGCCATGTCCGTATAGGCGACATAGAGGCAGATCGGCAGGACAAGAGGCAGGAACCACAGGGCCTGCGTGGCGCTGATCGCCACGGGCCTATCCTTCGAGTGCGCGCAGCGAGCGCACGGCGGCCTCGAAATGCTGCGGATGCGTGTCGATCGCCTCCTGCAGGAGGCCCTTGCCGATCTCCACGTCCCCCTTCTTGATCGCTGACAGCGCCATGGTGTGCAGCAGCTGCGCGCGTTCCGTCTGGTCCATCGGGATCACCGGCAGCGTGTAGTCGCGCTGCGCGGCGCGGGCCAGGATCAGGTTGTTCTTGGCGGTGAAAAGGGTGGTGTCCTGGCGGATGGATTCCGAGAAGAGGCGCTCGGCCTCGGCATAGTCGCCGCGGGTGAGCTTGGAGTAGCCCCAGTTGTTCATCACCGCGCCCGGCGTGGTCGTCAGGCCCACGGCGATCTCGTAGAAGCTGTCGGCCTTCTTCCATTCCTGCTTGCTGTCCGCGACGAGTGCTTCCAGGCGGTACCGCTTGAAAGTCTCGTGGGTGGGGGGCACGCCGTCCAGCACGGTTTCGGCCTTGGCCCAGTCGCCGGCACGGATCAGCGCATCCGCGTATTCCACGCTGTCGTCGCTGGTGGCGCCCTTCATCTTGGTCACTTTCGACCAGGCGACGGCGCCTTCCGTCACCCGCTTCGCGCGGATCAGCGAGGATGCGAGCCCGCGCTGGTGGCCGATGTCGTCGGGCTTCTCGGCGGCGGAGCGGGCGAAATAGGTCACCGCCTCGTTCGGGTCCGCGACCGTCAGCATGACGTCCGACAGGTTGGATTCATCGACCACGTTGACGTCCTTGAAGGCACGTTCGACGGTGGCGTTCGCATCTTTCTCACCGCAGCCTGCAACAGCGGCGACGCCTGCGATGCAGGCGGCCAAAAGAATAGGGTGGCGCATGTTTTGCGTCCTTTTCTGCTCTACCTCGATGCCGGTGTCGTCAGAGGGGGGCTGTAATCAGGTAATTGCCGCCACCCCGGCGCACCAACTTATAATCGTTGTCGTCAAGCGCAACGTTATCAGAATTTTGCGATTTGGCGAGGGCCAAGCGAAGATTGTCGCGGATTGCGTCACTTTGGCCATTGTCGAGCGCGTAGGCCTTCTTGAAAATTTGTTCTGCCTCGACCGTCTTGCCGCGCTCCATCAGCACCACGCCGAGGTTGTTCCAGACTTCGGGCTGGCTGTTGTCTTCCTTCACGGCGCGGCGCAGAAGCGTTTCCGCCTGGCCGAGCCGCCCCAGCCCGAGGTTGGCGGAGCCGAGGCCCGACAGCACCTCGGCATCGAGCCCGTGATCCAGCGCGGCGCGGTTGAACGACTTGATCGCCAGTTCGAATTGCCCGGCGGCGATCAGGCGGTGGCCGACCTCGAGCCCGTCAACCGCCTCGGCCCGCTGGTCGACCCCCGGGGCATAGACCCGGTCGGTATCGGACGCGGAAAAGCCGCCCGGTGAACAGGCGGCCAGTCCGATCATCGTCGTCAGGGCGAGAACGCGGCCAGAACCGCGTCCGCATCGTGATGTCATTATTCCGCCAGTCCGCCCATGTTGCCCAGTTGCGTGATGCCGTGCACCGATGGACCCACGAGGATGATCAGCAGCGGCGGCACCGTGAGCATCATTGTGGCAAGGGTCATCTTGGTTGGCAACTTGTTTGCGGCTTCCTCGGCGCGCATCACGCGCTTGTCGCGCATCTCGCCCGCGTAGACACGCAGCGCGTCCGAGATCGATGTGCCGAAGGCGGCGGACTGGACCAGCACCGTCACGAAGGACGACACGTCCTGCACGCCGCAGCGTTCGCCCATGTCGTTGAGGACGGTGATCTTGTCCTTGCCCGCCTTCATCTCGTAGGCGACGATCTGGAATTCCTCGGCCAGGGCGCGGTAGGACGCGCGCAGCTCGGCGCTGACGCGGACGATGCACTGGTCCAGCGACTGACCTGCCTCGACGCAGACCAGCATCATGTCCAGCGCATCGGGAAAGCCGCGGGTGATCTCTTCCTTGCGGGCCTCCACCCGGCGGGTGACCCAGTACTTCGGAAGGAAGTAACCGATCGCGCCGGGCAGCAGGGTGTAGATCATCGTCTTTTGCGTGCTCATGCCTTCGCCACCCCCCAGCACGCCGGTGTAGAGGATACCTGCCGCCATGCCGAGCAGGCCCAGCGTCATCTGGGCAAAGTAGAAAATGCGTACCGCGTCGCGGGACTGGTAGCCCGCCTGGCGCAGCATCAGTTGCTTGGCGGAAAGTTCGTTCACGTCCTCCGGTTCGAGGAACTTGGCGAACTTCTGCAACTGCGCGTTCTGGTCGGCCTGCCGCAGGCGCGCGCCCGGTTCGGTCTTGCCGGGGTTGGCCGCCGCGCGCTTGAGCTTGGTAAGCGGGTCTTCGGGTTGGCGCATGTAGGCGATGAGCACGCTCGCCACCATGACGAACCCCAGCGCGCCCACGATGATAATCAACCCCATCGGGCCAAGGATCCGGGTGATCTGATCGTTGATCTGAAGCAGGAAATCCATGTCGGCGCCTTATACCTTGATGTCGGTGAGAACGCGCATCACGAAGAGGTTCAGCGCGAGGAAGATGCCCACGAGGAAGCAGGCCGGGATGAACAGGGCGTGGTCGCGCACTTCGTCGTAGTAGTGCGGATCGCTCACGTTGATGACGATCAGCGCGACGATGGGGAAGGCGGAGAGGAACTTGCCCGACCATTTCGCCTCTGCCGTGATCGCCTTGACCCGGCGGAACAGGCGGAAACGGGCCCGGATCACCTTGGCGAGGCCAGCGAGGATCTCGGCCAGGTTACCGCCTGACTGCTGCTGGATCGTCACGGCCACGGCGAGGAAGCGCAAATCCTGCATGTCCAGACGTTCGGCCATGTCCTTGAGCGCCTCGCCCACGTCACGGCCATAGGCGGATTCATCCGCGATCACCCCGAATTCCGAGGCGAGCGGATCCTGAATCTCCTTCGAGACGATGGAAATCGCGTTGGAGAACGGGTGCCCCACCCGCAGCGAGCGGACCATCAATTCGACCGCATCGGGAAGCTGCTCTTCGATCATGCCCATGCGCTTGTTCGCCTTGGCCGAGATCCAGAAGTAGACACCGCCGACGCCGATGCCGACGGAAAGAAGCGCCCGTACCGGCGCGTCCGTTTCGGTTCCGACCGTCAGCGCCATGAACGCCGCGGCGGACACGCCGCCCATGATCATCAGCAACTGCTTGGGCGTGAAGGCGATCGCGGCCTTCTGCGCCTTGATGGACAGCAGCGAGTAGAGCGGAATGGTCTTGGCATCCATGTGCTGCTGCATTTCCTTGCGCAGCTTGTCCAGCACCTCCTCGCGGCGGGTGCCTTTCTCCAGCATCTCGAGCCGCCTGTTGACCCGGCTGTTGAGGCTGATGGATTTGCCAAAGGCCACGAGGTACAGGCCCTCGACCAGCACCAGCACGCCGATGAAGATCAGGCCATAGATAATCGGTTCGGCACTCATTGCACTTGTTCCTTGATGGGCAGACGCATCTGTTCTGGCACGGCCTTACTGAGCCGCGATGGGTTCGTAGATTGAGGACGGCAGGTCGTAGCCCCACATGCGGAACCTTTCCGCGAAGTGGCTGCGCACGCCGGTGGCCGTGAAGTGGCCGATGATCTTGTTGTCGGGTGTCAGGCCCACCCGCTGATAGCGAAAGATCTCCTGCATGGAGATCACGTCCCCTTCCATGCCGGTGATCTCGGTGATCGAGGTCATCCGGCGCGAGCCGTCCTGAAGGCGCGAGGCCTGCACGATCAGGTTCACGGCCGAGGAGATCTGGGACCGCACGGCCTTGAGCGGCATCTCGATCCCCGCCATGGCGATCATGTTTTCGAGGCGGCTGACTCCGTCGCGGGCGGAGTTGGCGTGGATCGTGGTCATCGATCCGTCGTGGCCGGTGTTCATGGCCTGAAGCATGTCGATGACTTCCTCGCCGCGGGTCTCGCCCACGATGATGCGGTCGGGCCGCATCCGCAGCGCGTTCTTCAGGCAGTCGCGGGGCGACACCTCGCCCTTGCCCTCGACGTTGGCGGGGCGGCTTTCCATGCGCCCCACGTGGGTCTGCTGAAGCTGAAGTTCCGCGGTATCCTCGATGGTAAGGATGCGTTCGGCGTTATCGATGAAGGATGACAGCGCGTTCAGTGTCGTCGTCTTGCCCGACCCCGTACCGCCCGACACGATGATGTTCAGCCGGGTCGCCACGGCGGCCTGAAGATAGGCCGCCATTTCCTCGGTGAAGGCGCCGAACCTGACGAGGTCGTCGATGCCCAGCTTGTCCTTCTTGAACTTGCGGATCGATACGAGGCTGCCGTCGACCGCGATGGGCGGCACCATGGCGTTGAAGCGCGACCCGTCCTGCAAACGGGCGTCCACGTAGGGGTTGGATTCGTCCACCCGGCGTCCCACCGCGCTCACGATCTTGTCGATGATCCGCAACAGGTGCTTTTCATCCTTGAAGGTGATGTCCGTCAGTTCCAGACGGCCGTCGCGTTCGACGAAGATCTGCTGCGGCCCGTTCACGAGGATGTCGTTGACCGAATCGTCCTTGAGCAGCGTCTCGAGCGGGCCGAGACCGGTCACCTCGTCGAAAAGCTCCGAGTTCAGTGTCATCCGGTCTTCGCGGTTCAGGACGATGCTCTTTTCCGCCAGGATCTCGGCCGAGATGGCGTTGATCTCCTGGCGCAGGTCGGCCTCGGTCGCGTGTTCGAGCGCCGCGAGGTTCAGGTTGTCCAGCAGTGCGCGGTGCAGCTCCAGCTTGATCTCGCCCATGCGCTGCTTGCGCTTCACATCCTTGTCTACCGGCGCGGGCGCCGCCGGTTTCACGGCCTTGCGCACGACGGTCTTGGCCGGCTGCGCCGAGGGCGGAGGGGCCAGATCGACAACGGCGGCCTCCTTGCGGGCCGGGGCGGCGTCAGGCGTTTTCTTGTACTTCGAAAACATGGCTGTTCTCTTTCGCTACTGGATCAGGCGGCTTCGGCTTGGTCGCCCTTGAGGTCATGGATGGAGGCCGCGAGTTTCGCGATCTCACGGCGCAGGGGGCTCTTCGGGGCCGAATTGGCGAGCGGCAGGCCATGGTCGTTGGCCTGCGTAATCGGTTTGCCCCCGTCGGGCAGTTGCAGGTCGATGGAAATGCTCAGTGATTCCGCCATCCGCTTCACTCGGCTCTTTGCGCTCAGGTCGGTGAATTTCGGCGCGCGGTTCAGCACGTAGCGCAATTTCTCGACCGGCAGGTCTTCGGATTGCAACGCACGCTTGAACCGCAGCGTGTTCTGCGCCGACCGCATGTCGAGTTCCATGAGCGCGAAATAGACATGCGCCTGGTTGAGCACGGTCTCCGACCACTGGACCAAGGTCGACGGCATGTCGATCACGACATAGTCGAACTGGCTGCGCGCGATGGTGAGCACGCGTTCGATGTCCTCGGCGCTGAGAAGATCGAGGGGCAGCATGTCCGTGGGCGCCGTCAGCACGTTCAACCGATCCTCGTAGGTGAGCATGGCTTGTCCGAAGATTTCCTCGTCCATGCTCTCGGTGTCGGACAGCATTTCATAGACTGCCTCGCGGCGCGGCAGGTCGAGGAAGGTCGCGACGGACCCGTATTGCAGGTCGAGATCCAGAAGGCAGACCGACGGCGGCGCCTTCTTGTCCGCGGTGGCAAGTTCCCACGCAAGGTTGACGGCCATCGTGGTGCTGCCGACCCCGCCGGCAACCCCGTGCACGACGATCACCGCGCCGTTCTTGTTGGTGCCCGCACGCAGCTGCGGCCCGTTGCTTTCGGCCGGTTGCGGCGCCGTCTGTTCCTCCTGCCGGATCCGCGAGATCGCCTGCGCGAGTTCGCCCTCGGGCAGGGGGTAGGGGACGAATTCGTCGGCGCCCTGACGCAGCAGCGAATGCAGCGCGGCGGGCGTGACATCTTCGGCAATCAGGATGACGCGCACGTCATGCGCCTTGGCCTGGCTGATGATCTCGGACATCAGCGCCAGGTTTTCCTCGTCCTCCTGATCCATCGCGAGCGCGATGAACTCCATCGCGGAGGCTTCGGGCTGGTTGAAGAACGCGAGTGCCTCGGCAAAACCGAGATCACCCCAGCTTTCGCCCATGATCTCTTCCATGTCCTCGATCAAAAGATCGAAGTTCTGCACGTCACGGCTGACGGTGCAGGCGACAATAGGCGCGGTTTCCGGTTGCGGCATTACACTACTCATGGCCTTGTTCCTCTGATCACCAGGGCGTGGCCGGCCGAGCTGCTGCTTGTTCCGAGTGCAGTTTGGCCCCGCGCGGTCGCCCATGTCCGGCGTTTTGCACGGACACATTCGTCGTATCGCAGGAAATATCGCCTGAGACTTGGGCGAGATTGGGGCCAAAACGGACAGATTGTTGGGTTTGTTGAAACGATCAGGCGCTGTCGCGCCGATTGATCAGCCGGTTCCGCGGGGTGGGGCGGGCGGCGCGATGGGGGCCGACGGCCCCCAATGCAAGCGTTATTGGCCGCCGACCACGGAGGTCAGCGTGTCGCTGAGCTGCGTGGGTGGCACGGCGCTGGCCACGTAGTCGCGGTAGATGATCTGTGCATATTTGCCGTCCAGCACGGTCGGATGGCGTTGCACGAAACCGCTCACCTCGGTGACGGTGCGGCGATTCTTGCGTTCGCGGCCCTGGGTCACGATCAGCGGCTGCGTCTCGCCGAACGACACGACCGCCTCGAGCCTGCTGCGGCTGATGCCCAGGGTGGACAGATAGCCGACCACGGCGTTGGCCCGGCGCAGGCCCAGTGCCTTGTTGTAGGCGTTCGAGCCGACGGCATCCGTGTGGCCATAGACGCGGAAACGGATCTCGGGGAACTGGCGGATCCAGTCGGCCTGCTGGCGCAGGACCGCCTGCGCGGTGCCGTCCAGTTGGGCGGAGTTGAAGTCGAAGGTGACCACCGAGGTCACCTCGGCCGCAAAGCGGTTGGCCAGATCGAGGGTGTACTGACGCTCTCCGGTCATCACCAGCCGGTTGTTCAGCGTCGCGTTGCCGAAATAGCCGGTATCGACGAGGGATCCCGCCTCCCGGTAGAATTGGGTGTAGACGGGATCGGAGCTTGGGGCGCATCCCAGAAGGGCGGCCAGACCTGCCGAAGCAGTGGTGAGCTTGAGTTTCATGGCCAGCCTCGGTGTCATCTTTTCAGTCCAGTACGTAACCATATGATCCGCCGAAGTCCTGTTTGGCAACCTCGCCGGCAGCGCCCTTGCGGGGCGTGCGCGTGCCTTCGGCGGTCCGGCCGTAGAGGAACAGATCCTTTTCAGTGGGCGGCTTGATCCGGTCCGTGGGCAGGGCAAGCGCCTCGCCGCGGGTCGGGGTGACCAGATGTGCAGTCACGATGATGACCAGTTCCGTCTGGCTTCGCTGGTAGTCCGCCGAACGGAACAGCGCGCCAAGGACCGGAACGTCGCCGATCCATGGAAGCTGGCGGGAATTGTCGGTGAAATCGTCGGTCAGCAGACCCGCGATGGCAAAGCTCTCTCCGTCGCGCATTTCGACCGTGCTGGAGGTCTCGCGCCGCGTGAAGGCCGCGATCGAGATGCCGTTGCCCAGCTCCAGGCTGTTGGTGGGGTCGATGGCCGAAACGGCGGCCTTGAGCTCGAGGTTGATGATATCCTTGTCCACCACGCGGGGGACGAAGACCAGTTCGACGCCGAAGGGTTTGAATTCGACCGAAATCCGGTTGTCGGTCTGGGCCACCGGCACGGGGTACTCGCCCCCGGCGAGGAACTTGGCCTCTTGCCCCGAAAGCGCGACGAGGTTCGGCTCTGCCAGGAACCGCACGACGCCTTTTTCCTCAAGCGCTTCGAGGAGGATACCCACCTGCGTGGATCCGGCGTTGAAGCCGAACAGCACGGCGCCGGCGTTCTGGTTGGTCGCCGGAATGTTGCCGCCAAGGGATCCCGCGACGCCGCCCGCGGTGTTTGTCGTGCCGGTGCCGCCGTTGATGCCGGTGCCGCCGATGGCCCCGTTCAGCGCCAGCGACGCCCCGAGGGACTTCGACACGTTGCGCTGCATCTCGGCGAAGCGGACCTTCATCATCACCTGCTGGATGCCGCCGACGCTCATCAGGTTGGACACCCGCTCCGGCGCGTAGCGCTCCGCGAGGTCGAGTGCGCGCTGCAGCCGCTGGGTGGAGGACACGATGCCCGACAGGACGATGCCGTCGTTGGCCGTGCGGACTTCGATGTTTTCGCCGGGCATGATCTGCCGCAGGCGTTCCTTGAACTCCGACACGTCCGCCGCCACCCGCACGTCGACGTTGGTAATCAGCTGTCCGCTGGCGTCGAGCAGGGTCAAGGTCGTGAGGCCGGGGGCCTTGCCAAGAACGTAGATGGTACGATCCGACAACGACGAGATGTCCGCGATGCCAGGGTTGGCGATGCTGAGTTCCGCGAAGGGGATGTCGCTTTCGACCACGACAGCGCGGTTCATGGGCACGTCAAGCGCGGCGTTGGTCCCACGTTTCATCACCCGAAGCGTATCGGCCTGCGCTGTCATCGGAGCGAGCACTGCGACAGGCGCAGCAGTCAAAGTCAGGCCCAGAAGGGCCGCTTTCAGAAATCTGTCGATTTTCATGTGACCTGCCTTTTTGATCACGCCTCAAAATAGGGTCTTTTCGCCCGTCGTTTCAAACACTCTGCGCCAGTTTCCATTTTATTGCAAGAATCAAGGCGTTCGAGTGCATTCCTTATGTGGACAAATAGCAACATAACAAATAAGGACCCGGCGCCGCGATCAGGCGACGCCGGGTCAAGCAATTGGTTTTGAACGATCTTGCGGCAGTGCCGCAGCATCAGTTTGTGCAGGGAATCGGCAGTTCGACGACCTCGGCACCGCGGCGGGTGCGGATCGTGCAGACCTTTTCCTTGGCGACCTCGACCTTGACCTCTTCGGTGGCGATGCCGAGCAGGGCGCGCTGGTCGACCTCGATGGCCGAGGCGATCGTGTCGTCTTCGGCACCGACCAGGGACAGCGACAGGTTGCCTGTCGACTGGGCTTGCGCGAGGGCCGCGACCTGCTGCGGGCTGACCGCGACGGTCACGGTGCGGGCGATTGTCGCCTCGCTCAGGTCTCCGCCCGCGGTCTGGTCGACGGCGATCAGCTGCACCCCCGCCTCGATCAGCTTGGTCACCTCGCCGGAGAGGCTGTCACGGTTCATGTTGATCCGGCCGGTCCAGTAGACATCGACGCGGTCGCCGGGGCGCAGGAAGCCGGACACGCCGCTCGACACGTCCACCTTGATGGTGAAGGCACGCTTGCCGCGCTCCAGCCGCGAGGTCAGACCGGTATCTTCGCCCGGTGCCGTGACCTTGAGCGCCATGATCGCCTCGTCCTTTTCCATCGCACGAAGGACCACGCGGGCGTCATCCGTATTCTCGGGGAACAGGACGGCACGGTCGGTGAACGCGCCTTCAGGGATCGCGTTCTCGGGCCAGGAGACCTCGCGCACGTCCTCCGGCATCAGTTTCTGACCATATTTCAACGGCCCCTGCGCCACGAAGACGCTGACCGTCGGCACGACCTGGGAAAGGGCTTCTTGGGCGCGCGCATTCGCTATCTGGTATTGCGCGATCCGATCCTTGGCCAGATACACGGCCCCGCCTGCCAGCGCGATGCCCACCAGAAGGACCAGTCCAAATACCATCCGCATGTTGTCACCTCTTGCTCATTCGTGCCGGATCGGTCCGGCGCCTCTGTGATCCATCCGGACTAGCGTCCGAATCTGACGATTTGTTGCCTATCGCGTGGAAAGGCTGGGGCGGGGATAGGCAAACCTGCCGCCAAAGACCGGAAGCCCGACCTTCTGGTCAGGCTCCGAAGTGTTGGGATCAGTTGCCGACTGTCCTGTTGCCAAGCCAGGTGCCTGTGCCGTCGCCCACGCTTTCTGCGCCGTTGTGGATCGTCAGGACAATCACGACCGCCAGGGAAACGACGGCGGCTGTCAGCACGACCCAGTCCACCGTGACAGCGCCACGTTCGGACTTTCGGAATTCTCTCAGTTTGCGCACCATTGTTGTGCTCCTCACGCAGAGGGTTACCCGATCGCCGGACCGGGACGAAAACGGGGCCGCAGTCTGATCCTCAGAGTGCGGCCCCGAATTTTCAAACCATCAGGTTCGAATTAGTTGGTGCCGGGCGTACGGCCGTCCAGGTAGGTCGCGGTGCGGTCGGTCAGGCCCGAAGCGCCGGTCTGGATCGAGGAGTATGCAGCAACGGCCAGGCCCACAACGGCGGCGGTCAGCACGACCCAGTCAACAGTCACGGCACCGGATTCGTCTTTTTTGAAGTTTGCGAAGAAGTTCATCATGTTTTGTCCCTCCAAGGATCAGGTTTTAAGGTTACACCCTGCCGTCCGTTGGTGACGCCGTTCTCTCAGTTGAGCGTCTGTCCGACTTGGTATGACGCTATATAGCCGTCTGATTGGGGCATGAATTTGGCGGCAAATGTGACTTTTCGGCTTTTTCGCACGCTGGCCCCAAGAAAAATCACAAGGCACTGATTTCGTTGAAAACTTTCCTCTGGTTTCGGGGCGGTTGGTTCAAATTCTACCTATCCGGACGGGAAATATGGCGGAATTGCCGCAATCGGCGCCCTGATTGGCAGGTTCAGACCCCTTTGGGAGCCGCAAAAGCTGGTTTCAAACGCGGTTTTGTGTGAAACTTCCTGAAAATCGAGCCGACATATAACAAACGGCAGGCAGGCATGACTCGTAGAATTGCAATCGCGCTCCTCGCGGGCGCGCTGGTGGCATCCCCCGTTGCAGCGGAAGCACCTTCGGGCTTCCCCGACTTTTCCGCGAAGCGGGTGAAAGCCCCCAAGCCCGGCAGCAAGCCGCGGATCGGAATCCAGATCGACCCGGCGGTCCAGGCCGCGGCGCTGAAACCCAGGCCGAAGCTGGGCCCCGCGGTGGAGGCGGAACCCTCGGGCGCGATAGTGCCCAAGGATCCGGGGCAGTACGACTGGTTCTGGGACAAGGTATCGCCCGCGATCGGCCCGTCCGGCGCCGGGCGGTTGGAAGCGGCGATGGCCACGCTCGCGGGCGCCGCGGGCAAGGTGAGCAGCCCGCGCCTGCAGCAGATGCAGGACATCGCCAAGGTCAATGGCATCGATATCCTGCGGTCGACCATCGGCACGCAGGTCTCGCCCGCGCTGGTGCTGGCGGTGATCTCGGTCGAATCGGCGGGGCGCGCGGATGCGGTGAGCCGGGCAGGGGCGCAGGGGCTGATGCAGCTGATGCCTGCCACCGCGGCGCGTTTCGGCGTGACCGACAGCTTTGCCGCCGCGCAGAATATCACCGGCGGGGTGAAATACCTCGACTGGCTGATGCAGGAATTCGACCGTGACCCGATTCTCGTGCTGGCGGGTTACAATGCGGGCGAGGGATCGGTCCGCAAGCACGCCGGCGTGCCGCCCTTCGCCGAGACGCGCGACTACGTGCCGAAAGTCCTCGCGGCCTTTCAGGTCGCGAAAGGCCTGTGCAAGACACCGCCCGAGCTGATCTCCGATGGATGCGTCTTTGCCGCGATGAACTGACGCCTGGGGCCGTATGCGCGCGGCACCACGGCCCTTTTACCCTCAGGGCGTGTCATGCGCCGAAGCTCAGACCTTGAAGGCGTCGGCCCAGTCCGGGTGTCTGCGCCGCATGGCGTTCACGAAGGGGCAGAGCGGCACGATCTTGAACCCTTCGGCGCGCGCGTCCGCCACCAGCCGTTCGACGAGTTTCAGCCCGACGCCCCGACCCGACAGCGCATCGGGCACGCCGGTGTGATCCGCGATCACCTGGGTGGCGCCGAGCCGGGAGTAGGTCAGCTCGGCCTCGTGGCCGTCCACGACGATGCTGTAGCGGCCCTTGCTGCCGGTTTCCTCGCGGGAAACCTCGCCCTCAGACAATCGTCGCCTCGGTCGCCGCGCGAAGTTCTTCCTCTGTCACGCCGTCCGCGCACTCCACGATCCGCAGCCCGCCTTCGACGACATCCAGCACGCCGAGGTTGGTGATGATGCGGTTCACGACGCCGGTCCCGGTCAGGGGCAATGTGCACTGCTTGAGCACCTTGCTTTCCCCCGCCTTGTTCTGGTGGTCCATCACCACGATGACCTTTCCCACGCCGGCGACGAGATCCATCGCGCCGCCCATGCCCTTGACCAGCTTGCCGGGGATCATCCAGTTGGCAAGATCGCCGTTCTCTGCCACTTCCATCGCGCCGAGGATCGCCGCCGCGATCTTGCCGCCGCGGATCATGCCGAATGACATGGCGCTGTCGAAGTACGACGTCCGGCTGAGTTCGGTGATCGTCTGCTTGCCCGCATTGATGAGATCGGGGTCTTCTTCGCCTTCAAAGGGGAAAGGGCCCATGCCCAGCATGCCGTTCTCGGATTGCAGGGTGATGTCCTTGTCGCCCACGTAGTTGGCCACCAGCGTCGGGATGCCGATGCCGAGGTTGACGTACATGCCGTCTTCGAGCTCTTGCGCCGCGCGTGCGGCCATCTGGTTGCGATCCCAGCCCATCATGCTTCCTCCCGCTTGCGCGTGGTGCGCTGTTCGATGCGTTTTTCGTGGGTGCCCTGAACAATCCGGTGCACGTAGATGCCCGGCAGGTGGATCTTGTCGGGGTCCAGCGACCCGCGCGGCACGATCTCTTCCACTTCGGCGATGCAGATCTTGCCGCACATCGCGGCGGGCGGATTGAAGTTGCGGGCCGTCTTGCGGAACATCAGGTTGCCGGTGTCGTCTGCTTTCCACGCCTTCACGATGCTGAGGTCGGCAAAGATGCCGCGTTCGAGGATATAGGTCTCTCCGTCGAACTCCTTGTGTTCCTTGCCTTCGGCGATCTGCGTGCCGACGCCGGTCTTGGTGTAGAAACCCGGAATGCCCGCGCCACCGGCACGCATCCGTTCGGCCAGCGTGCCCTGGGGGTTGAACTCCAGCTCGAGTTCGCCACTGAGGTACTGGCGCATGAATTCCGCGTTCTCGCCCACGTAGGACGAGATCATCTTCTTCACCTGTCGGGTCTGAAGCAGGATACCGATGCCGAAATCGTCCACTCCCGCGTTGTTCGAGGCGAATGTGAGGTTCTTGGCACCGTTTTCCTTGATCGCCTGAAGGAGGAGTTCCGGTATCCCGCAGAGTCCGAAACCGCCCGCCGCGATCAGCATGCCGTCGCTCAGGACGCCTTCCAGCGCCTCTGCGGCGGAACCATAGACCTTTTTCATCTCGCACCTTTCCCCGTTACCGTGTCGATGCAGGTATGGCCCGCACCGCTGCGGCTGTCAAATGCGTAGGAATGCGTAGACCGGTGGACCCAGCCATCGCCTTAATCCGATCTTGAGACCTCTCGGCTAGCTGCCTTGCATCACAGCGAGAACGGGGCGGGAGCCACCATGACAACCCACATCTTCGAGGCGATGTACCTCGGCGTCTACGCGGACCTCGACTTTTACGAGCTGGACCAGACCACCGATCTGGCGGCGTCGATGGTCGGCACGGTCTTCGGGTCGGCGGGCGCGCCCGCGTACCTGTCGCTCGTGGACATCACCATGACCGACAACAACGGTGACGGCACGTCCGTGGAGAACGACCTCTTGGCTTTCGCGGACAGTGTGACCATGGGTGGCGTGGCACGGGCCATAGACAGCGTCACGGACTATGCGGTGACGGTGACCTTCGCCGACGGAACGACCGCGACGACCGAGTTGGAGCTGTTGCAGGATACCTCGGGCCGGTTGTTCATCGTTCCCTACCAGCAGGGCAGCCCGCTGAACGCCGTGCTGGACGATGGACCGATCGTTTCGATCCGGTTCGACGCGGTGGTCGGCAGTACCTTCTACGGCACTGTCGCCAACCCGGAACCTGACGCTTTCGTCACCTGTTTCGCTGCTGGCACCATGATCGACACGCCGGAGGGGCCGATCGACGTGGCCCGCCTTGGCGCGGGCGACAGCGTTCTGACAGTCGATGCAGGCCCGGCCGACGTCGTGCTGGCCACGCGGATCTGCGGCGATCGGCAGGGCCGCGGCGCGCCGGTGCGCATCGCGGCCGGGGCACTCGGGCCCAACGTGCCTTTCCGCGATGTGGAAGTCTCGCGTCAGCACCGGGTGCTGGTTGCCTCGCCCATCGCGGCGCGCATTTTCGGCTCGGCCGAAGTTCTCGTTCGTGCGGTCGACCTGCTGGGGGTGCCGGGCATCGCACTGGCCCCGGGACAGGGCAGCGTTACCTATCTCCACGTCATGACCGCGCGGCACGATCTGCTGGTCTCGCACGGGATGGTGTCGGAAAGTCTCTGGCCGGGGAAGGTGGCCTTGGGCCACATGAGCCCGCTTCAGCGGCGCATCGCCCGCCAATACTATCCCTCGGTGGAGGGCGTTGTTCTCGCCCCGCCGGCGCGCCCGCTGGTTCAGGGCCCCGGCTGCCGCGCGCTGGTCAGGCGGCACCTGCAGAATGGCAAGCCGCTGCAACCGGCGCGGGGGTAGGGGAAACCGTCAACGGGCCGGTCGCGGGACAGGCTCACCATCTATTGAGGGCGGACGCGGGCCGGCGGTGCGGTAAGGGTCTCAGCTATCCTTGGCGGCGGCGCCCTTGCCGGGGCTTGCCTTCTTTGCCGTCGTCTTCTTGGCGGTGGTCTTCTTGGCCGCTGCCTTCTTGGCCGCCGGCTTCTTCTTCGCCGCTGGCTTCTTCTTGCCGGACTTTGCCGCGCGTTCGTCCAGCAGAGTGATGGCCTGGGCCATGGTCAGATCTTCGGGATCGATCGTATCGGGTATCGTCGCGTTAATCTTTTCCCACTTCACGTAGGGGCCATACTTGCCCTTCATCACGTTGACCGCGCCGCCCGCTTCGGGGTGCTCTCCCAGTTCACGCAGGGGTTTGGCCGCCTGTCCGCGTCCGCCCCGGCTGGCAACCTTCTCGGCCAGCAACTGGACCGCGCGGTTCATCCCGACGGTGAAGACCTCGTCGATGCTCTCGAGGTTGGCGTTGGTGCCCCCCCGGTGCGACGTGCTTTCCGCGTGCTTGAGATAGGGGCCATAGCGGCCGATGTTGGACCATACCATCACACCGTCTTCCGGGTGAGGACCGATTTCGCGCGGCAGCGACAGAAGCATCAGGGCCCGCTCGAGGCTCAATTCCTCCGGTGGCCAATCCTTGGGGATCGACTGGCGTGGCGGCTTCTTGTTTTCCTCCGTCACCTCGCCACGCTGCACGTAGGGGCCAAAGCGACCCTTGAAGACGCGGATCTCGTCGCCCTGGTCGGTGCCCAGCAGTTTGCCGTCCGGGGGGATCGCGCTTGCTTCGGCTTCCGGGTCCGGTGGGCCGAAGGGACGGGTGTAGCGACATTCGGGGTAATTCGAACAGCCGATGAACGCGCCACCGGAACGCGCGGTGCGCATGGACAGGCGTCCCTGACCGCAATGGGGGCAGAGGCGCGGATCGCTGCCGTCTTCCGTCGGCGGGAACAGGTGCGGCTCCAGCACCTCGTTGATCTTTTCCAGCACCTCGGTGATGCGCAGGTCGGATGTCTCGGCGATGGCGGCCGAAAAGTCGCGCCAGAACCGGCCCAGCACATCCTTATAATCCGCATCGGCCGCCGACACCTTGTCGAGCTGGTCTTCGAGGTCGGCGGTGAAATCGTAGCCGATGTAGCGGCGGAAATAGTTCTCGAGGAAGGCGGTGACCAGCCGGCCCTTGTCCTCCGGCACCAGCCGCTGGCCATCGCGGCGCACATATTCCCGGTCCTGGATGGTGGTGACGATGCTGGCATAGGTGGAGGGACGACCGATGCCGAGCTCCTCCATGCGTTTGACCAGCGTCGCCTCGGTATAGCGCGGCGGGGGCTGGGTGAAATGCTGCTCAGGCGTCACCGCGCGCTTGTCGATCTTGTCGCCGGCGCCGATCTGCGGAAGACGCTTGTCGTCTTCGTCGACAACGTCATCCCGGCCTTCCTCGTAGACCCGCAGGAAACCGTCGAACAGCACGACCTGGCCGGTGGCGCGCAAGCCGACCTGCCCGTCCCGGCTGCCGATCTCGACCGTCGTACGCTCGAGCCGGGCGCTGGCCATCTGACAGGCAAGGGTGCGTTTCCAGATCAGGTCGTAGAGTTTCGCCTGGTCGCTCTCGAGCTTCAGGGACGCGGCATCGCGGGTCATGTCAGTTGGCCGGATGCACTCGTGCGCCTCCTGCGCGTTCTTGGCCTTGTTCTTGTAGAGGCGCGGCTCCGCCGGGACGTAATCCGCGCCGAAGCGTTCGGCGATCGCGTCGCGCGCCATGGTCACCGCCTCGGGCGCCATGTCGATACCGTCGGTCCGCATGTAGGTGATGTGCCCCGCCTCGTAGAGACGCTGCGCCGTGCTCATGGTCTGGCGCGCGCCCATGCCGAACTTGCGGCTGGCCTCCTGCTGGAGCGTCGAGGTCATGAAGGGGGCCGAAGGATTGCGGGATGCCGGCTTGGCCTCGACGTCCGAGACGGTCAGGTCGCGGCTGGTGATCGCCTGAACCGCCATTTCGGCCTTGGTTTCGTCGGACAGGTCGAACTTGTCCAGCTTGTCGCCCGCCAGGGTCACGAGACGCGCCTCGAATTCCTGCCCGCGCGGGGTCGCCAGCAGCGCCTTGACCGTCCAGTATTCGCGCGGGCGGAAGGCTTCGATCTCCATCTCGCGCTCGACGATCAGGCGCAGGGTGACCGATTGCACGCGGCCCGCCGATTTCGCGCCCGGCAGCTTGCGCCAGAGAACCGGCGACAGGTTAAAGCCAACGAGGTAGTCCAGCGCGCGCCGCGCCAGATATGCCTCGACCAGCGGCATGTCGACCTGCCGGGGGTTCTTCATGGCTTCCGTCACCGCGGCCTTGGTGATGGCGTTGAATACCACGCGGCTGACGGGCGTGTCCTTCTTGATCGACTTGCGGGCGGTCAGCGCCTCTTGCAGGTGCCAGCTGATCGCCTCGCCCTCGCGGTCGGGGTCGGTCGCGAGGATCAGTTCGTTGTCTTCCTTGAGCGCGTCGGCAATCGCCTTGACGTGTTTCTTGCTGTCGCTCGCGACTTCCCACTTCATGTCGAAATCGTGGTCGGGATCGACCGAACCATCCTTCGGCGGCAGGTCCCGGACGTGCCCGTACGAAGCCAGAACGGTGTAGTTGTCCCCCAGATACTTGTTGATCGTTTTGGCCTTGGCAGGAGATTCGACAACAACAACTGGCATGAATTCAGTACCTTGATCATTATGACGGGGTTATCCGTGCGTTGTGTCATGTGGGATCGCAGGGTGGATTGTCAATGCGCGACGGTGGCGGGTCTGCCCGTTCGGTCCCTTGCGCGGCGGCGGGGCGCGGCGCCGGTGCCGCCGTTCGGCCCGGCGTGAAACAGGCGGTCGAAACAGGGTCGAAGCCCGTGCCATCGGCTGCGGGCGACAATCGGTTCATGGCACCGAAGTCGGTATACGGAGGGTTGTGGCGGGCTGTGGCGATGTGCGCGGGCCGGTGTCGCAGGCCGGTCGGCCAGATCACACGACGCGGGTCAGCAGCCCGCCGGGTTGCCGGGTGATCTGGCCGTCCAGTTCCAGATCGACGAGCGCCGGGGCCACCTGGGCCGGCACTGCCTTGAGGTCGCGGATAAGCTGGTCCTCGGCCACCGGCGACGGGCCGAGGCGCGCGAGTATCTGCTGGTGGAGACGCGCGGCTTCCTTGAGGGTCCGCAGCGGTGCGGGAGGCCGGGGCGGCGCTGCCGGAACGGGCGTCGCCGGTGCGCGCGCGGGCGCCGTACCCTCGCTCAATGCCTCAAGGATGTCCGCGGCGGAACGTACCAGCGTCGCCCCCTCCCGGATCAGGATGTTGCATCCGGCGGCGCGGGCATCCAGCGGATGACCGGGGACGGCCAGCACCTCGCGGCCCTGGTCCAGCGCGTCGCGGGCGGTGATGAGGCTGCCGGACTTCGCGGCGGCCTCGACCACGACGGTGGCGCGGGACAGCCCCGAGATGATGCGGTTACGGCTCGGGAAATGGCGCGCCATTGGTTGAAGCCCCATGGGCTGTTCGGACAGCCGCAAGCCGCGTCGCGACATATCCTCCGCGAGGCCGGTGTTTTCCGCGGGATAGATCACGTCGACACCGCCGGCCTGCACCGCTGCCGTGCCGCTGTCCATCGCGCCCAGGTGCGCCGCGGCATCCACGCCGCGGGCAAGCCCCGATACCACGACGAACCCGGCCACGCCGAGCTCGCGGGCAAGACCCCGCGACATGCGCGTGCCAAGCGAAGACGCGTTGCGTGCCCCGACGAGCGAGATCATCGGCCGCGACAGAAGATCGGTGTTCCCGAGGCACCACAGGAAGGGCGGCGCATCGTCGAGTTCGGCAAGGAGCGCGGGATAGGGGGACTCTCCCAGCATCACCAGCCGCGCACCGGCCGCGCGTGCGGCTTTCAGCTCGGCATGGATCACGCCCTCGGGGCAGGGGGTGTAATCGGAAACGCCCGCGGCGCGCGCCACCTCCGGCAGCGCGGCCAGCGCGTTCTGCGCGGTGCCGTATTCGGTCAGCAGTCGTTTGTACGTCGTTATTCCGACCCGGCGCGAGCGCAACAGACGGAGTCGGGCAAACTGTTCGTCTTCCGGGGTGGGTGGGAGTGGGGGGTGAGTGGAAGAAGGATGTAGGTCCTTGTCAGTCATCCCGATGCTCCGCCTGTTGCAGAATCAGGTATAGGCCCGTGCGGTTAACAGGGAATGAATCGAATGCGGCCGCTTTGACGCAAAGGCGGATCGGATCGGCAAGGGTTCGGTCACCCTGTCGCCCGCCTGCCGGGTCAGGCGGCGCTGCCTCCGACGGTCAGCCCGCCGATCATCAGGGTGGGCTGGCCCACGCCCACGGGAACCCACTGACCCTGCTTGCCGCAGTTGCCCATGCCGGGATCGAGCGCGGGATCGTTTCCGATCGCCCTGATCTGCTGCAGGGCCGTGGCCCCGTCACCGATCAGCGTGGCACCCTTGACCGGCGCGCCGACCACACCGTTCTGCACGCGGTACGCCTCCGTGCAGGAAAACACGAACTTGCCGTTGGTGATGTCGACCTGCCCGCCACCGAACCCGACCGCATAGATACCGTCGCGCAGGTCGGCCACGATATCGCCCGGCGCGGTGTCGCCGCCCAGCATGTAGGTGTTCGTCATGCGCGGCATCGGAATATGCGCAAAGGATTCACGCCGCCCGTTGCCGGTACTCTTCACGCCCATCAGCCGGGCGTTCTGCCTGTCCTGCATGTAGCCGACCAGCCTGCCATCCTCGATCAGCACGTTGCGTGCCGAAGGCGTGCCCTCGTCATCGACACTGATCGATCCGCGCCGGTCCGGGATCGTGCCGTCGTCCAGCACGGTCACGCCGGGCGCGGCGATCCGCTGGCCCATCAGGCCGGCGAAGGCGGAGCTTCCCTTGCGGTTGAAATCGCCCTCCAGTCCGTGGCCTATGGCCTCGTGCAGCAGGATGCCCGGCCAGCCGGGGCCCAGCACCACGTCCATCACGCCGGCAGGGGCCGGCACGGCATCTAGGTTAACCACCGCGATGCGCAGCGCCTCGCGCGCCTTGGCCTGCCAGTCCGCCGGATCGAGCAGCCCGTCGAGCGCGATGCGCCCGCCGCCGCCGGCGGTGCCGCTTTCCCGGCGGCCATCCTGTTCGACGATGACCGACACGTTCACCCGCGTCATCGGCCGCACATCGCGGACGGACGTACCTTCGGGGCGCAGGATTTCGATCTCCTGCAGCGAGGCGGAGATGCTGGCGCTGACCTGCACCACGCGCTGGTCCAGATCCCGTGCGAAGGCGTCGATCTCGCGCAGGGTCTCCACCTTGACCGGAAAGGCCGCGCCGGCGATCGGGTCGTCGTCGGTGTAGAGCCGGCGGTTCGTGCCCTCGGGCGCATCGGCCCAGGTGCCGCCGCCGTCGCCCACGGCGAGCCGCGCGGTCTCGCTCGCCCGTTCCAGCGCGGCTTGCGAGACTTCGGTGGAATGCGCGTATCCCGCAACCTCGCCGCGCACCGCGCGCAGGCCGAACCCTTCGGAGGCGTCGTAGTTCGCGTTTCTGAGCCGCCCGTCGTCGAACATCAGGCCCTCGGACCGCCGCCGTTCGAAGAAAAGTTCGCCGTCATCGGCCCCCGCCACCGCCGCGCGCAGGGTTTTCAGGGCCGCGTCGCGGTCCAGCAGGTCGTTGAAAGGGGAAAAGGGGCTGCTGCTCATGAAGTTGTCCTGATTTTGCGGCGCAAAAGACGTGTCGCGTCCGTTTGACGCAATCGAAGTGTCTTTATCTCGAGGACAGAATATGATTGTAAGCACCGAGATTACAACGGGGCGGGCAGCGATCATCTGGCCTGTCCGGCGAAACCGTAGCCAAACATGGTCACAAGTTCAGGACGACTTATGAAAAAACTTCTCTCACTTAGCGCGCTCTTGGCAGGCCTCGGGGCAGTGCCGGTACTGGCCCAGGACAATCTGCGCATTGATGGGCTCGAGGTCGTTGGCAAGCCGATGGACGGAAAGATGGGTTTCCAGCCTGCCGTGACGCGGCTTGCGCAGGATATCCATGACCTGGACTGGCTCATTCTGGTCATCATCACCCTCATCACGCTGTTCGTGACCGCGCTCATCGGGTGGGTAATCGTCCGCTACAGCCGCCGCCGCAACCCCAACCCGTCCTCCTTCACGCACAACACGCCGGTGGAGATTGCCTGGACGGTGGGACCGATCGTGATTCTCGTTCTGATCGGTGCCTATTCGCTGCCGATCCTGTTCCGCCAGCAGGAAATCCCCGAGGCGGACATCACCATCAAGGCGATCGGCAACCAGTGGTACTGGTCCTATGAATACGTGGACGAGGGATTCGGGTTCGACAGCTACATGATCGGTGCGCCGGCCACCCTGACATCCGAAGATCAGGAAGCGGGCGCCATCGCCAACCGCCTGGACGACGTGATGGTCGCCAAGCTCGAGGCTGCCGGCTATTCCCGCGACGAATGGCTGCTGGCCACCGATACCGCGGTCGTCGTGCCGGTGGGGCAGACCATCGTGATGCAGGTGACCGGTTCCGACGTGATCCACTCCTGGACGATTCCCGCCTTCGGCGTGAAGCAGGACGCCGTGCCGGGCCGCCTTGCCGAGCTGTGGTTCGAAGCCGAGCGCGAGGGCGTGTACTTCGGCCAGTGTTCCGAACTCTGCGGCCAGGCGCATGCCTACATGCCGATCACAGTGAAGGTGGTGTCCGAAGAGGCTTATGCCGACTGGCTGGGCAAGGCCAGGGAGGAATACGCCGGTATTCCCCAGACGCTGAAGGTCGCTTCGGCAGACTGAAGGTGCGGGCACGGCGCATGCCGCCGCGTCAAGACTGCAGGCGGCGGCGGATGGTGCGCCCATTCCGCCCTGCCTGATATCGCAGGGAAGACATGCCGTCTGACCCCCTCGCCAGCGAAAGGTGCAACATGACCGACGTCAGCCAAACGCCAGCCTTGGAGAACGAAGCGGAACTGGGCGACTATTTCGCCCTGCTGAAGCCGCGCGTGATGCAGCTGGTGGTGTTCACAGCGCTTGTCGGCATGCTGGCCGCGCCGGTTTCCGTGCATCCCGTGATCGGCTTTGCGTCGATCCTGTTCGTCGCCATCGGCGCGGGGGCGTCCGGTGCCCTGAACATGTGGTGGGATGCGGATATCGACGCCGTGATGCGCCGCACGTCCAAGCGCCCCATCCCCGCCGGCAAGGTGCAGCCGGGCGAGGCACTGGCACTGGGCGTGGGGCTGTCCTTTCTCTCGGTCATGATGCTGGGGCTGGCCGCGAACCTGCTCGCAGCGGCGATGCTGCTGTTCACCATCATCTTCTACGCCGTGGTCTATTCCATGTGGCTCAAGCGTGCGACGCCGCAGAACATCGTCATCGGTGGCGCCGCGGGTGCCTTTCCGCCCGTGATCGGCTGGATCATCGCCACCGGCAGCTTTTCGGTCGAGGCGTGGCTGATGTTCGCCCTGATCTTCATGTGGACGCCGCCGCACTTCTGGGCGCTGGCGCTGTTCATGCGCTCCGACTACGATGATGCCGATGTGCCGATGCTGACGGTGACCCATGGCCGCCCCGCCACCCGGCGTCACATCCTGGCCTATACCGTGCTTCTGGCGATCCTCGCCGTCGGCACCGGCTTTTCCGCGATCGGGGGCCATGTCTACCTTGCCGTGGCGGTGGTTCTGAACGCGCTGTTCCTGCTGGGGGCATGGCGGATCTGGCAGCGTGACGAGGTGGCGGCAGAGGCCGATAACTACCTTGTGGAGCGCAAGTTCTTCCGCCTGTCGCTCTACTATCTGTTCCTGCACTTCGGCGCGATCCTCGTAGAGGCGACTCTGCGGACTTGGGGCATGGGAGGCTGGTGATGGCCATTCGCGCTGAACACGAAATCCACACGCGACGCAAGGGCCGGAACGTGGGCGTCGGCCTGATGCTTGGCGGCTTCGTGGTGCTGGTCATGGTGCTGACCTTCGTGAAGATCACGCAGACCGACTTCACCCGCGCGCCCGGCACCGCAAACCCGCCCGCCGCGATGGAGGCAGCAGACTGATGGCACTTTCCGGACCGCAAAAGACCGTTGTTCAGACCGTTTCGGTCGTCGTGATCATGGGGGGGCTCGCCTGGGCGTCTGTCCCTTTCTACGACTGGTTCTGCAGGGTCACCGGCTTTGGCGGTGTGCCCCAGCAGGTTCAGGCCGCGGGCGAGGAAATCTCGGACCGCACCATCAAGGTGCGCTTCGACGGAAGCCTCAACAGCGACATGCCCTGGACCTTCAAGCCGGTCGAGCGGCAGATGGAGGTCCGGCTGGGAGAAACCGCGCTTGCCTTCTACGAGGCGCACAATCCCACCGACCGCCCGATCGCCGGACAGGCCAGCTATAACGTGACGCCCTATTCGACGGGTGCCTACTTCGACAAGATCGACTGCTTCTGTTTCACCGAACAGGTGCTCGAACCCGGCGAGACGGTGCAGATGCCGGTCAGCTTCTACGTCGATCCCGAAATCGTCAACGACAGCGACGCCAAGTATGTACACACCATCACGCTGTCATATACATTCTACGAAATCGATCTGCCCGAGGGTTATGCGGCCCTCGATGCAGAGCCAACAACAGATCTGAATTAAGCAAGAGGGACCCCCGCAATGGCCCACGCAAAAAACCACGACTACCACATTCTGGCCCCCTCGAGCTGGCCGCTGATCGGCGCGATCGCCGGCTTCGCGATGCTGTTCGGCGCCGTGCTGTGGATGCACGGTGGCACGCCATTCCTGTTCTGGGGCGGCTTCGTTGCCGTCCTTTACGTGATGTTCGGCTGGTGGCGCGCCGTCGTTCTGGAAAGCCACGTGGGCGATCATACCCCGGTGGTCCGGCTTGGCCTGCGCTATGGGTTCATCCTGTTCATCATGTCCGAGGTGATGTTCTTCGTCGCGTGGTTCTGGACCTTCTTCAAGCAGGCGCTCTACCCGATGAACGAATACGCCGGGTCGGAATACGTACCGCCGATCTTCGATCCGGTGAATGCGTTTCACCTGCCGCTGATCAACACGCTGATCCTGCTGCTGTCCGGCTGCGCGGTGACATGGGCGCACCACGCGCTGGTGCATGAAAACAATCGCAAGGATCTGATCAGCGGGCTCGCGATCTCCATCGTGCTGGGCCTCGCCTTTACCGCGCTGCAGGCCTACGAATATGCCGAACTGCTGCTTCACTACGACTGGACCTTCGGCGGTGACGCGTTCTTCTCCGCCTTCTTCATGGCGACCGGCTTTCACGGTGCGCATGTGATCATCGGCACGATCTTCCTGACGGTCTGCCTATTCAGGGCGATGCGCGGCGATTTCACCCCGCGTCAACATGTCGGCTTCGAAGCCGCCGCGTGGTACTGGCACTTCGTCGACGTGGTCTGGCTGTTCCTGTTCTTTGCCGTCTACATCTGGGGCGTGCCGGCAGGCTGATCCCGCGCGGGGTTGCATCCGCCGCCCCGTTGCCTAATACCCCAAGGCGCGCGACCCGCTTCGCGCGCCTTTTCGTTGGACCACGGACCCCCGCATGAGCCGCGCCCTGTTTGTCATTCTCATCGGTCTTGGCGGTGCTGCCATCCTGATCGGCCTCGGGATCTGGCAGGTGCAGCGCCTTGCGTGGAAGGAAGGCGTTCTCGCCGATATCAATGCCCGGATAGAGGCGCCCGCGCAGGCGCTTCCCGACCGGCCCGACCCCGAAACAGATGCCTACCTGCCGGTGGAAGTGACCGGCACGCTGGAAGGCGCCACCCTGCGCGTCCTCGTCTCCCAGAAGGATGAAGGCGCGGGCTACCGCCTGATTTCGGCCATGGACACGGGCGCGCGGCGCATCCTCGTGGACCGGGGTTTCATCCCCACCGCCGCCGATATGCCCGGTCTGCCGCAGGGCGCCGTGACCGTCACCGGCAATCTTCAGTGGCCACAGGAGACCGACAGCTTCACCCCCGAGCCGGACCGGGCCGCAAACATCTGGTTTGCCCGCGACGTGCAGACGATGGCCGAAACGCTCGATACCGAACCGGTGCTCGTCGTGGCGCGCGCGGTTTCATGGAACGCCGCCCCGGTCACGCCTCTGCCTGTCGACACGGCGCGCATCCCGAACGACCATCTGCAATATGCCATCACGTGGTTCTCGCTCGCGGCCATCTGGCTGGCCATGTCCTTCTATTTCCTGCGCCGCCGCGCCAAAATCGAAAGCTGATCCCATGCGCTACATCTCGACACGGGGGCAGGCCCCCGCGCTTTCTTTCGAAGAAGCGATGCTGACAGGGCTGGCCCGCGACGGCGGCCTGTATGTGCCCGAGACGATCCCGACACTGTCGCGCGACGCGATCGCGGCCCTGCACGGGCAGAGCTACGAGGAGACGGCATTCACGGTGATGCGGCCCTTCATCGGCGATACGTTCACCGACGACGAATTTCGCGAGATCATCGGCCGTGCCTACGCCGGATTCAACCATGGGGCACGCGCGCCGCTGGTTCAGCTTGCACCGGGGCATTTCCTTCTGGAGTTGTTCCACGGTCCCACGCTGGCGTTCAAGGACTTCGCGATGCAGCTGATCGGTCAGATGTTCCAAGCGGCGCTTGCCCGCCGGGGCGACCGGGTCACCATCGTCGGAGCCACCTCGGGCGATACCGGCTCCGCGGCGATCGAGGCGTTTCGAGGGCTCGCCAACGTGGATGTCTTCATCCTCTACCCGCACGGGCGGGTCAGCGACGTGCAGCGTCGGCAGATGACGACGCCAGCCGAAGCGAACGTGCACGCGCTGGCCGTGGACGGGGATTTCGACGATTGCCAGGCGCGGCTGAAGGACATGTTCAACGACTTCGTCTTCCGCGACGGCGTCAGGCTGGCGGGCGTCAATTCGATCAACTGGGGCCGTGTGCTGGCGCAGGTGGTCTACTATTTCTCCGCCGCCGTCAGCCTCGGCGCGCCCGACCGCGAGGTCAGCTTTACCGTGCCCACGGGCAACTTCGGCGATATCTTTGCAGGCTACATCGCCCGGCGCATGGGGTTGCCGATCCGCGATCTGGTGGTGGCCACCAACCAGAACGACATCCTCGACCGGTGTCTCAGGGGGCAGGGGTACCACAAGACGCAGGTGCACCCGTCGATCAGCCCGTCGATGGACATTCAGGTGTCCTCGAATTTCGAACGGGCGCTTTTCGATGCCTACGGGCGCGACGGCAACGCCGTGGCGCAATTGATGGGCGAATTGGGGCAGGGCGGCTTCGACGTGAGCCAGGGCGCGATGCAGGTGCTTCAGGACACTTACAAGTCGGGCCGCGCATCCGAGCAGGAGACCACCGCGACCATCGCCATGGCCCGCAGGACGATGGGCGAATTGCTTTGCCCCCACTCGGCAGTGGGCGTCAAGGTCGCCGAGGAACAGCGCGATCCGGCGGTGCCGATGGTGACGCTGGCCACGGCCCACCCGGCCAAGTTCCCCGACGCGGTCGAGGCCGCGACAGGACACCGCCCCGATCTGCCGCCGCACATGTCGGACCTTTTCGACCGACCGGAACGTTTCAAACGCATCGGCAACGACCTCGGTGCACTGAAAACCCACATCAAGGAAAATCTCTCCGTATGAGCCTGAACCAGACCCGCCTGCCGAACGGCTTTCGTATCGTGACGGAACACATGCCGGGGCTCGCCTCGGCGTCCGTCGGGGTGTGGGTGACCGCCGGCGGCCGTCATGAGACGCCGCAGCAGAACGGAATCGCGCATTTCCTCGAACACATGGCGTTCAAGGGCACGGCGCGGCGCAGTTCACTTCAGATCGCCGAAGCAATCGAAGACGTGGGCGGCTATATCAATGCCTATACCTCCCGCGAGGTGACGGCCTATTACGTGCGGGTGCTGGAAAACGACGTGGCGCTGGGACTGGACGTTATCGCGGACATCCTGCGCAACCCGGTGCTCGATCCCAAGGAGATCGAGGTCGAGCGCGGCGTGATCCTGCAGGAGATCGGGCAGGCGCTCGACACGCCGGACGACGTGATCTTCGACTGGTTGCAGGAGAAGGCCTATCCCGATCAGCCGCTGGGCCGGACGATACTGGGGCCCAGCGAACGGGTATCGTCCTTCAGCCGGGAAGACCTTCAGGGGTTCATCGCCGACCATTACGGCCCCGACCAGATGATCCTCGCCGCCGCTGGTGCCGTGGACCACGACCAGATCGTGCGTCTGGCCGAAGACATGTTCGGCGACATGCCGGCCAAGCCGATGTACAAGATGCAGACCGCCACGTTCCAAGGGGGGGAGATCCGTCAGGTCAAGGCGCTGGAGCAGGCCCATATCGCCCTCGGCTTCGAATCTCCGGGTTACCGGGCCGAGGACATCTACGTGGCGCAGATCTACGCGTCCGCGCTTGGCGGTGGCATGTCGAGCCGGCTGTTCCAAGAGATCCGCGAGAACCGGGGGCTGTGCTACACCATCTTCGCGCAGGCCGGCGCCTATGCCGACACGGGCATGACCACGATCTACGCGGGAACGTCGGCGGCGCAGCTGCCGGAGCTGGCGGAAATCACCATCGACGAGATGAAGCGCGCGGCGAGCGACATGTCGCCCGCCGAAGTGGCCCGTGCCCGGGCGCAGATGAAGGCCGGGTTGCTGATGGGGCTTGAAAGCCCGTCGAACCGGGCCGAACGCCTCGCGCGGCTGCTGCAGATATGGGACCGGATTCCGCCGCTGTCGGAAACGATCGAGAAAATCGACGCGGTCACCACCGGCGACGTCCGCGATCTGGCTCAGCACATGGCCGAAACAGCGCCCGCGGCGCTTGCGCTCTATGGTCCGGTGGAACAGGCTCCGACGCTCGATGCGTTGCAGGCGCGCCGTGCCGCCTGATGTTGCTGGTCAAGCGGAAACTGCGGATTGAGACGGAGCGGCTGACCCTGCGTCCGCCCCACCACGCCGATTTCCGCGCCTGGACGGGCCTGCGGATCCAGAGCCGCGATTTCCTGATGAAGTGGGAACCGGCATGGGCCGAGGATCACCTGACACGCAAGGCCTTCACCAACCGTGTCTACTGGGCACAACGGTCGGTCGGGTCGGGCACAGCGCTGCCGCTGTTCCTGTTCCGGCGCGAAGACGAGACGCTCGTCGGTGCCATCACGCTGGACAACGTGCGGCGGGGCCCCGCGCAATCCGCGACACTTGGCTACTGGACCGGCGAGCCACACGCGCGAAACGGGTACATGCGCGAGGCGATAGAGGCGATGGTTCATCACGCCTTCACCCGCATGGATCTCAGCCGGATCGAAGCGGCCTGCCTGCCCGAGAACGCCCCTTCGCGCGGGCTTCTGGAAAAGACGGGATTCAAGTACGAGGGCGTCGCCCAGAGCTACCTTCAGATCGACGGTCGCTGGCGCACCCACGTGCTCTATGCCGCGTTGCGGGGTGATCGCCGGGGCAAGTCCGAGGCGGGATAGCACGCGCCGCGCCGCCGGTTTCGTTCAATGGGAAGGCGATGGTCCCCGCTTTGGGGCGGTTGCGGACAGCAGGGCGTTGATATGATCCTCGGCCTGCGTGATGGCATAGAGGCTGTAGGCAACCTTCCAGCCCTCCTCTTCGCGCCGTTCCAGCCAGGAAAACGTCCGGTAGGGCGGTTGCAGCAGGTCGTCGCCCCGGTAGACGCGCGCTTCGTGCAGGGCTTCCACCCGGTTCTTGCTCTTGAATTCGGCCTGAACGCAGTGACGCACGACCCGGGTCACGCCCCGCTGACGGTAGTTCTCGCGCACGGCCCTGAAAATCTGGTGCAGGGTCTCGCGGTCGGTGACATAGCAGCGGCCTTCGAAAGTCTCGATGTGCTGGGGCAGTATGAAACAGGGCGCGAACGACTCGAAATCACCCTGCATCAGGGCGACACCTGTCCGGTTCAGAAGATATTCCGAAACGTCACTGGCCTTTTCGAACTCGGGCTGCATGGAAGTCAGAACCTCCTTGGCTACGGTATTACTGGTAAACATCGCGCGGGCGGCAGCCTGCGCGCAACAAACTCGGACGACAGGAATGGCAGCGATTCTGTCGTCAGTACCCGTCAGTGAACCAGAAGACTTTGGCAAAACTGTGATGAATCGCAGCTTGGACTGCTCGTTTGGCCGTTCAGGTGCCTCCCACGAAATGCAGCCGGTCGAAACGCGCGCGTGCCGAGGCCGTCTCGGCTGCCAGTCCGGCAGGATCGTCGCTGCGCAGGGCGCGGGCCACGAGGTTGGCCAGCATCGGCGCATCGTCGACACCGACGCCCCAGCGGACCAGTTCGGGCGTGCCGATCCGCAATCCGTTCATGTCTCCCGGCACTTCCGCGACCGGCAGGCCGATACCGCAGGCCAGAAAGCCCGCCTTGCGCAGCGTCTTCGATGCGGCCTGTCCGCCGCCGAACTCCGCCGCCTCGATCGCGAACTGGTGCGAATTCGTGAAGCCGCGGTCCTTGGCAAAGACCTTGAGCCCTTCGGCATCCAGCGCGACCGCAAGGGCCTTCGCCACCGCGATCATCTCGGCGGCGTAGTTTCCACCATGGTCGATCCAGTCCAGCAGGGTCAGGGCCAGCGCCGCCGATTTGGCCGCGTCGAAGTTCGCGGTCATGCCGGGGAATGCGATCGCATCCAGTCTTTCGGCGATGGCCGGCTCGTCGGTGACGATCAGACCTCCGGCCGGGCCGCCAAGGCTCTTGTAGGTGCTCATCGTCATGAGGTGCGCCCCCTCCTTCAGCGGGTTGCGCCAGGCCCTGCCGGCGATGATCCCGCACTGGTGTGCCGCGTCGAACAGAACCTTGGCGCCGACTTCGTCCGCGATGGCCCGCACCTGGGAAACCGGGTGCTCGAAAAGGTTGAGCGATGCGCCGACGGTAATCAGAGCCGGCCGCACCTCGTGTGCCAGTTTGCGCAGTCCGTTGATGTCCAGCGTGTAGCCGTCCGCATCGATGGGCGCGGGCACGGTGTTCAGACCGAAGAGCCCGGCACAGCCCGCCCCGTGGTGCGTGACATGCCCCCCGACGGAGGCTGGCGGTGCGATGATCGTGTCGCCGGGCCGGCACAGCGCCATGAAGCCGTAGAGATTGCCCAACGCACCGGAGGGCACGCGGATCTCTGCGAATGACGCATCGAACACGCGGGCGGCGAGTTCCGCCGCCATGACCTCGATCTCCTCGATGGCCTCGAGCCCCATCTCGTACTTGTCGCCGGGATAGCCCAGCGAGAGGCGCGTGCCGATGCCACTGGCCAAGACGGCCTCGGCACGGGGCGACATGACGTTGGTCGCGGGATTCAGGTTGAAACACTCCCGTTCGTGGATCTCGCGGTTGCGTGAGACCAGCGCGGCGATGCGGCTGGCGATCTGAGCGCTATCCGATTCCGCCGTCCGCCCCGCGATTCGCTGCACGAGCGCCTCGCTGTGTTGAGGCACCCAGTTCCTGTGGGCGAGCATGATCCGTCTCCTTGCGCTGTTTTTGTGCAGCATGCCCCGGTCCGCGCCGATTAAGCAAATGTGATCTGCCGGGACGTTCGGATTATGCGGCACCCGTGCTAGGCTGCATCCAAAGGGGGGTACTGCCATGCTGTTTCGCCGTCTTGTCTGGGGTCTTGCCGCGCTTGCGCTGGCCTTTCCCGCCCTTGCGCAGGAACGCACGCCAAGCCATTGCATCGCCCTTGCCGAAACCGCCCCCGGCATTGCGCATGTCATCCCCGCCAGCCTGCCCGATGTGCCGCGCGAGGAAGTCTTTCTGCACTACATCGCCCATGCCTCGTTCCTGATCCGCAGTCACGGCGGTCTTAACATGGTGACGGATTACACCGGCTTCACGGGCACGCTGCCGCTGATCCCCGACGTGGTGACGATGAACCACGCCCACGACAGTCACTGGACCCCCTTTCCAGACCCGGCGATCCCCCATGCCCTGCAGGGATGGGGAGACTTCGGGGAAGGCATAGACCACGAAGTCGACCTCGGCGAAGTGCTGATCCGCAATGTCTCGACCGATATCCGGTCGCAATTCGCCGATGTCGAGCCGGAGGGGAATTCGATCTTCGTGTTCGAAATGGCAGGTCTGTGCATCGGTCATCTGGGGCACCTGCATCACGAGCCGACCGAGGCGCAGTACGCGGCATTGGGGCGGGTCGATGTACTGATGGCGCCCGTCGACGGGGGCTACACGCTTCCGCTGCCGGTGATGATGCAGGTGATCCGGCGGCTCAAGTCCTCCATCGTGATCCCGATGCACTGGTTTTCCGGGTATGCGCTGGATGCCTTCCTGACGGGAATGTCCGACGAATTTCAGGTGGTGGAACTGGAAGGCTCGAGCGTCAGTGTCTCGATCGACCGGCTGCCGTCGGAGCCGACGATCATGGTGCTGCGCCCGTCCTACCTGAATGTTGCGCGATAGGGCTTGCATCCCGCCCTTCGAGGGCGGATCAAGAGACATGCTGAACGCCGCCGACAATGACTTCGAAAACCTGCTGCTGCAACATCTGCCCGCAGAGGTGCTGCGCCCGGTCGAGCCCCGCTATGCCGAGGAACCGCGTGGCTATCACAAGGGGCTTGTCGGCATCCTGGCGCTGCCGCGCACCGTCGACGAGGTCGCGACCTTGCTCCGCTGCGCGAACGAGGCGCGGGTCGGTGTGATCCCCTATGGCGGGGGGACGGGCCTTGTCGCCGGGCAGGTGATCCCCGACGGTCCGGCGCCGCTGGTCCTGTCGCTGGAGCGTATGAACGCGGTGCGCGCGGTATATCCCGACGAGAACGTGATCGTGGTCGAGGCAGGCGTGATCCTAGCCGATGTGCAGGCCGCCGCGCGCGAGGTGGACCGCCTGTTCCCGCTGTCGCTGGCGGCCGAGGGATCGGCGCGGATCGGCGGCAACCTCGGCACCAACGCCGGCGGCACCGGTGTGCTGCGCTATGGCAATACCCGCGATCTTTGCCTCGGTCTCGAGGCCGTGCTGCCGGATGGTCAGATCTGGCACGGGCTCACACGGCTTCGCAAGAACAATACCGGATACGACCTGCGCAACCTGCTGATCGGGGCGGAGGGCACGCTGGGTGTCATCACCGCTGCCGCGCTCAAGCTGTTTCCGCAGCCGGAAAGTACAGGCACCGCGATCATGGTCGTGCCTTCGCCCCGCGCGGCACTGGACCTGCTGTCGCTTGGCCGCAGCCAGGTGGGCGAGGGGATCAGCGCCTTCGAGCTGATGAACGGGCAGGGGTTCGATTTCCTGACGGAAACCTTGCCGGACGTGCGCCAGCCCTTCGACACGCCTCCCGACTGGTGTGTGCTGATCGAACTGGGACTGAACGGCGGCCTCGACGCCGCCGAGGTGCTGGAGAACCTCTTTGTCGCGGGGATGGAGGCCGGGCTGGTCTCCGACGGGCTGATCGCGCAGAGCGAACAGCAGGCGGCGGAGTTCTGGACCGTGCGGGAACAGTTGCCACAGGCGAACCGCATGATCGGATCGGTTTCGAGCCACGACATCTCGATCCCCCTTCGGGCCTTGCCGGACTTCATCGAGGACGGGCTGGCAAAGGTCGCGGCCATCGGGGAGTTCCGCGTCAATTGCTTTGGCCACGTCGGCGACGGCAACCTGCATTATAACGTCTTTCCGCCCAAGGGCAGGTCACGCAACGACTATGTCGATGAACGCGAGGCCCTGCAAAGGGCCATCCATGACCTCGTGCACGAGGTCGGCGGCAGTTTCAGCGCCGAACACGGGGTGGGAAGGCTCAAGGTCGATGACCTCGAACGCTACGGAGATCCGGCGAAACTCTTCGCGATGCGGGCGATCAAGACGGCGCTCGACCCGCGCGGGATCATGAACCCCGGCGCGGTTCTGCGGCTGCCGCCGCAGTAATCGCTGCCGGCGCTAGCCCTTGAAATAGCACGAATCCCCCCGGATACTGATCGCCTCGGCGATCCGTTCGACGGCGATGGCATAAGCCGCCTGCCGCAGCGAGGTGCCGTCTTCCTCGGCACGATCGAAGACCTGGGGCGCGATGCGTTCGAACCGGTCCTTCATCCGCTCTTCGACGTCCTCTTCCGACCACCTTTCGCCATTCCGGCCCTGGATCCATTCGTAATAGCTGACGGTCACGCCGCCGGCGTTCGCCAGGACATCGGGCAGAACGGTGACGTCCCTGTCCGCGAGGGCCTGG
The DNA here is from genome assembly GCF_001886735.1 of Sulfitobacter alexandrii. Lineage (NCBI taxonomy): Bacteria > Pseudomonadati > Pseudomonadota > Alphaproteobacteria > Rhodobacterales > Roseobacteraceae > Sulfitobacter > Sulfitobacter alexandrii. The sequence continues at coordinate 2,609,711 of NZ_CP018076.1, read as the reverse complement.
TCGGCATCCGGCGAGACGGGGCCATTCGCGATCTCGAGGATGCAGCCCGCGTTGATGTCCGACACGTTGTCCTCGGTCACCGCGTCCTGCAGGGCCGCGAGCGCCAGCACGTCGACCTCCAACCCGAGGAGCGCGTCGAGGTCTATTGAGGTGTAATCCTCGTTGTCACCGACCGACGTGTCGGAATAGACATCGTCCAGCCCCTTGCCCTGTTCCTTTTCCCGGTGCAGCGGTTCGGGGTCGAGCCCATCCTCGCTGTATAGGGCGCCGCGTGAATCGGAGACGGCGACAACCTTGAACCCGGCCTTGTGGGCCTGCACCGCGAAGTGCGCCCCGGCATTGCCGAACCCCTGTACCGCGACGGTGATGTCGCCCGGATCGCGGTCCTGACGGCGCGCCCATTCCTGCAGGACCAGCAGCGCGCCTTGCCCGGTGGAGGCCACACGCCCTTCGGAGCCGCCCAGCGGCAATGGCTTGCCCGTGATCGCCGCAGGCTGGTGCGCGCGGGTGATGATGGCATATTCGTCCGCCATCCAGCCCATGATGCGCGGATTGGTGTTTACGTCCGGCGCCGGAATATCGCGGTTCGGTCCCAGCATGTCGCCGAACCCGTCGACAAAGGCGCGGGACAGTCGCTCCAGCTCCTGCCGGGACAGTTTCTTGGGGTCGACCTGAACACCCCCCTTTGCTCCGCCGAAGGGCAGGTCCATCAGCGCGCACTTGACGGTCATCCAGCGCGCCAGTTCCGTTACCTCGTCGAGGTTGACGCCGGGATGGAACCGGATGCCCCCTTTGGTCGGCCCCAGCACATCGCTGTACTGCACGCGCCACGCCGGGTAGATGCCCATGGTCCCGTCATCGTGCCGGATGCGCAGGGCGACTTCGGTGCGCCGTTGCGGGGCATGCAGCATCTTTCTCGCATCGTCGGGAATGTCCAGGCGGGCAAGCGTCTCGTCCAGAATGGGCGTGTCGCTGTTGGAATCTTTCGGCATCGGATGAACCTCGTGGGAAATGGTTAGTCGATTTCCAACGCGGCTGCCGCCGGTCCGTTCCCCTAGAGCCCCTCGAAAGCGCAGAGCGCGTGGACTTCCATGCCCAGTGCCTCTAGCTTCTTGCGGCCGCCAAGCTCGGGCAGGTCGATGATGAACGCGGTCGAGACGATCTCGCCGCCCAGCCTCTCGATCAGCTTGATGCCCGCCTCCGCCGTGCCGCCGGTGGCCAGCAGATCGTCCACCACCAGCACCTTCTCGCCCGGCTGGATGGCATCGTCGTGGATCTCGACGATGGCTTCGCCGTATTCCAGCTTGTAATCCTGGCTGATCGTGGTGCCGGGCAGCTTGCCCTTCTTGCGGATCGGCACGAAGCCGACACTCAGTTGGTGCGCGATGGCCCCGCCGAGTATGAAACCCCGCGCCTCGAGGCCCACGACCTTGTCGATCTCCACCCCTGCATAGGGATGCAGCATCTGGTCGATCGCCATGCGGAAACCCCGGGGATCGGCGAAGAGGGTGGTCACATCGCGGAACATGATCCCCTCGTGGGGGAAATCGACAATGGTGCGGATATAGTCTTCGACGCGCTTCATGCCTTGGTCTTTCTCGGTGGATTGGTGGAAAGGAATGGTCCGTGCGGCGCCTGAACGCCTGAGTGTTCCGGGCAGGCCCCGGTCAGGTCACAGCACCCGCCCCGCGACGGCGTCCAGCTTGGCCATCATGGCCGGATCGCGTGCATCGGGCTGGGTGATGATCGCGTATTCCAGCGCCCGGTCGCAGCCGTGAGGGCAGGGCGCGCGCTCGGTCCCCAGAAGGCCGGGCAGCCGGCCCACCATGTCCCGCGCCTTGTCGGCATTGCCCATCAGCGTGGCGATGATCTGGCTCACGTCCACTTCGCCGTGATCCGGGTGCCAGCTGTCGTAGTCCGTGATCATCGCGACGGAGGCATAGCAAAGCTCCGCTTCGCGGGCCAGCTTGGCTTCGGGCATGTTGGTCATGCCGATCACGTCGGCCCCCCAGCTTTCGCGATACATCCGCGACTCCGCGAGCGTCGAGAACTGAGGCCCCTCCATCGCGAGGTAGGTGCCCCCCGGTGCACGCTGATCCCGCTGTCGCGCGCGGCCGTTTCGCAGGCGTCGCCGAGCCGGGGACAGGTGGGGTGCGCCACGCTCACGTGGGCCACGCAGCCGGGTCCGAAAAAGCTTTTCTCCCGCGCCACCGTCCGGTCGATGAACTGGTCCACGATCACGAAATCGCCGGGCGCCATTTCCTCGCGGAACGAACCGCAGGCGCTGACGCTGATGACATCGGTGCACCCCAGCCGCTTGAGCGCGTCGATATTCGCCCGGTAGGGCACCGAGGTGGGCGTGTGGACGTGCCCCCGACCGTGGCGCGGCAGAAAGGCCATGTCGACCCCGAAGAGCGTCCCCGTCAGCACCGCGTCCGACGGCGGACCCCAGGGCGTTTCGATCCGGGTCCATTCGGCGCCTTCCAGCCCGTCGATGTCATAGATACCCGATCCGCCGATCACGGCGATCTTTGTCTGGCTCACGTCGCGGCCTCCCGATCCATTGCGCCCCAAGGTTTAGGCCGGATCGGCGGGAATTGGAATGGCGATTGCCGCCCGCGCGGGATGGCGGGCGGCAATACGGTAGACGTCGCCTAGTGCGCCATCATCTCGTCGGCGATCTGCTGACCACTCAGCCCGGCGGGGTAATAGGTGGGCCAGTTGCTCAACTCCTCCAGAAGGGCTGCGCGGTCATCGCCCCAGTAGAGATGATAATGGCCGGATTTCTGCGGTGCGATGATATGGTCGCTGAACTGGATGTACGCCGGTGCCGCCGCATCGCCCGCCGTCTTGCGGAAAACGAAGCGGACTCCCCGATTGCCCTTTTCGTAGGTCAATACCTCGAACCCGTCGGTGACATAGCGGCCCGTGGTCTCGTTTCCGTCCCGGAAGAAGCTCACGCTGCCGTCCGCGATCACGATGCGGTCCACATCGGTCCGGTAGCCGGTCTCGTACATGGCGCGATAGTCTTCGGCGGTGTTGTCGGACTCCGCTGCCTTGTGCGCCATCACCACGTTCAGCGTGCCGTCCTGCAGCAGGGGATAGACCGATTGCCAGTCTCCTTCCCAGTCGGTCAGGGCGCGGGGGGCGATCTGGCTATCCTCGAAGTAGCCCTCGTAGATCGAACCGGCGGAGTCGGCGTGATCGTGGGTATGTGCACCGTGGGCTGCCTGCTGTTCAGCCGGTACGGCGGTCGTGCCGAGCGCGAAAATCGCGACCGTCGCGATCGCGATTTGCCGAAGCGGGATGGTCGACATGGGAATATCCTTTCCTTGATCAAGTTACGTAATGTCATAACATTACAAATTTCTGGTAACGACGTTGATCGCAGAGCGCAAGCGGGTATGTCGCCGGGGTCCGGGCGGTTGTCATGCATCTCTTCCCGGGTTAGAGGGCGTCCGACACGCGCGCCGCCGCGGCGCGATCATTCTGGATTTCGGAAAGAACCCGCATGCCCCGCACAGCCTTTCTCAGGTTCACCCAGAACCTGACCGAAAATCTCGACGTCACCGATCTGCGGTGGATGCCACAGGACGGGTTTTCCTTGGGCCGCCTGCGTATCGAATTGCTGTCGGGTCTGACCGTCGCATTGGCGCTGGTCCCCGAGGCGGTGGCCTTTGCCTTCGTCGCGGGGGTGCATCCGCTGGTGGGGCTTTACGCTGCCTTCCTCGTGGGGCTGATCACCGCGTTGATCGGCGGTCGACCGGGCATGATCTCGGGCGCCACGGGGGCGCTTGCCGTCGTCATGGTGGCGCTGGTGGCGCAGCACGGCGTCGAATATCTCTTTGCAACCGTGGTTCTCATGGGCCTGATCCAGGTTTTCGCCGGGGTCATGCAATGGGGCAAGTTCATACGGCTGGTGCCGCATCCGGTGATGCTGGGTTTCGTCAACGGGCTGGCCATCGTGATCTTCCTCGCGCAACTCAGCCAGTTCAAGGTTCCGGGCACGATGGTCGACACCGGGCACGGCATGGGCGGCGGTGAATGGCTGTCGGGGCAGCCGCTGTACCTCATGCTGGCGCTCGTCGCCGCAACCATGGCGATCATCTGGGCAACGCCCAAGGTCACGCGGCTGATCCCCGCGCCGCTTGCCGGCATCGGGATCGTCGCGGTGATTGTCATCGCAACGGGCATGAACGTGCCCCGGGTGGGCGATCTCGCCTCGATCGAAGGCGGGTTCCCTGCGTTTCACAATCCCTTCGGCGACGGCGTCGGTCTCTACGGCACGGCGCTTGCGCCCTTCACGCTCGAAACCCTGTACATCATCGCGCCCTACGCGGTTATTCTCGCCGCCATCGGACTGATCGAATCCCTGCTGACCCTGAACCTTGTCGGGGACATGACCGGCACGCGGGGCGGGGCGAGCCAGGAGTGCATCGCCCAAGGCGTCGCGAACACGGTCACCGGATTTTTCGGCGGCATGGGGGGCTGCGCGATGATCGGGCAATCCATGATCAACGTGAAATCGGGCGGGCGCACGCGTGTTGCGGGCATCGCGGCCGCCGTTTTCCTGCTGCTCTTCATCCTCGTCGGCGCGCCGCTCATCGAACAGATCCCGCTGGCGGCGCTGGTCGGCGTGATGTTCATGGTGGTGATCGGGACCTTCGCCTGGAACTCCTTCGGCATCCTGCGCAAGGTGCCGCTGATGGACGCTTTCGTGATCCTGCTGGTGACCGTGGTCACCGTGCTCGAGGATCTCGCGGTGGCCGTCGTGGTCGGCGTCATCGTCAGCGCGCTGGCCTACGCCTGGAACAACGCGCGCCGCATTCACGCCAAGACCTATGTCACGCCGGAAGGGGCCAAGGTCTATCAGGTGCAGGGGCCTTTGTTCTTCGGCTCGGCCGAGGGCTTTGCCGAACTCTTCGATGTCTACGCGGACCCGTCGCGCGTGATCGTGGATTTCGCCGACAGCCGGGTGGTGGACCAGTCCGCCCTGCAGGCAATCGAAGCGATGGCCGTGAAGTACGAGGCCGCGGGCAAGGTGCTGGAACTGCGCCATCTCAGCCGCGACTGTCACCGGCTGCTGACCAAGGCGGGACACCTCGTCGTGGACAGCGACGATGACCCCGAATATCAGCTTGCCGTCAATTACCAGGTCCGCACGGGCATTCTGGGCGGCCATTGAACCGTGAACCGGGTGACGCGGACGGAAGACACCGGATCTTCCGTCCGCCACCGGCTACTTGCGGTTCTGTTTAACGATGCCGCGCACCATCTTGCCAAAGGCGCGGTCCTTGGCGCGCCGTTGTGCCAGCGTGGCCGAATTGAACGCCTCTTCCGCCAGCAGCTTGTGCCACCGCGCCAGTCGGTGCCTGTCGATCGCGCCGGTTTCCAGTCCCGCTCGCACGGCACAGCCCGGTTCCGTGTCATGCGCGCAATCGTTGAACTTGCAGGAGGCCGCCAGCGCGGCAAGATCGGCAAAGGTCTCCTCCAGCCCGGCCGAGGCATCGGTCAGCTGCAACTCGCGCATCCCCGGCGTGTCCAGCACGGCACAGCCTGCGCCGGTGATGTGCAACTGCCGGTGCGAGGTGGTATGCCGCCCCCTTGCGTCGTCTTCGCGGATGCCTTGCGTCGCGGCCTGTGCTGTCTCTGACAGGGCATTGGTGAGCGTGGATTTGCCCACCCCGGACGAGCCCAGGTAGGCGATGGTCTGTCCTGCCTTGCACCAGGGCGCCAGCACCCTGCGCGCCTCATCCCCCCGTGCATCCAGCGCCAGCACCGTGATCCGGTCGGAAATGCTGCGCGCGTCGGCAAGGTAGGGGGCCGGATCATCGACGAGATCCGCCTTGGTCAGCAGGATCACAGGCGTGATCTGCGTCTCCATCGACAGAGCCACATAGCGTTCGAGCCGCGCAAGGTTGAAATCGGCATTGCAGGAGGTGACGATGAATGCCGTGTCTATATTGGCACCGATCAGCTGTTCCTTGCGGTCGTGGCCCGCCGCGCGCCGTTTGAGCAGGCTCTTGCGGTCCAGAACCCGGCTGCGCTGTGGCTGGTCCGGGTTGAACAGCAACCAGTCGCCCACTGTCGCCTCCGGCCCCGGCGGGATCTCGGTGGCAAAGCCATCACCGGCCACCCGAAGGCCTGAGCGGTGAACCTCCACCACCCGGCAGGGCGGTGTGGCTGCCATTTCATCGACGTCGGTCTGCTGGGCAAAGAAGCTTTGCCAACCCAGCCGAACGAGCGGCGAGAGTTCTTGTTTGGGAGGGGCGGCATTGCCAGCCCCGAGGAATTGGGAATAGTCCCGTGTCATCGCTGTGATCTTTCATGTCGCACCGGCAGGCGCCGGTTGGTAACTTCCAAGGCTGAATGCACGTCTGAAATGGCCCGCGCCGGGGCGCGCAGGGTGCTGGGTTCAGACTGTGCATCGGGGCGGCGCGCTGCCGCCCCACATTACCGGGACATGAAATCTCCATTCTCGCTGGTCAGAGGATAGAACCGATCCGATCACCGATCAAGCGGGCACGAAAAGCCTTCTACAGTGGTCAGTCGTCCGGTCGCGCCAGTTCGAACACTTCGCGCACGGCGGTATACTCGCGGTAGCCCATCCGGCTGAGCGGGATGTAGGTGCTGCTTTCGAACTTGCCGTCGACAAGGCAGTCGTCGCGCATGTGGATGCCTGTCACCTCGCCCAGCACCACGAAATTGTTGTCGCCCACAAGGTCGATGATCTGGGTCATCCGACATTCCAGCGCGGCGGGGGCATGGGCCACGCGCGGGCAGGCGATGGTCTCGCATTCCGCCTTCTCGATGCCGGCATGGGCGAATTCGTCCACGTTGCGCGGCAGCATCTCGGAGGTGGCATTCATCGCATCGCGGTCCGCCAGTCCCGTCACGTTGACGCAGAAAACCCCCGTTTCGCGGATGTTGGCGACATTGTCCTTGGTGTTGCCCGCATCCTCCTTGGAGCCGGTGGAGGAGAACATGACCTGTGGCGGGGTATACGCTGCGCCGTTGAAGAAGGAATAGGGCGCGATGTTGTCCGTTCCGTCCGCGCTGCGGGTCGATATCCAGCCGATCGGGCGGGGTGTGATCAGGGCGTTGAACGGGTTGTGCGGCAGGCCGTGGCCGTCCTCGGGGCGATAGAACATCGGGGTCTCCATGATTGTTTGCCCCTATGGCTAACCCCATGCTAGGGGCAATGCCACCGCAATCCGGGAAACGCCCTTGTACCAGTTCACCTCCGAGACCGAGCACGACCACTGGGAGGTCGAAGCGCTGTACGACACCTGCTTCGCGCCGGGGCGGGAGGCGCTGTCCTCGTACCGGCTGCGCGATGGCGTGCGCCCGGTGTCGGGCCTGTGCCGCGTGGCGCGTGACGAGGGAGGCGTTCTGGCCGGTGCGATCAGGTACTGGCCCGTGCACGTGGGCATGGCGGACGCGCTCCTGCTGGGGCCGGTGGCGGTGCATCCGACACGGCAGGGCGAAGGTCTGGGCCGCGACCTGATCGAGGACAGCCTTGCGTTGGCGGCACCCCTGGGATGGGACCGGGTCATGCTCGTCGGCGATGCGCCCTATTACGGGCGGTTCGGTTTCAGCCGGCTGGATGCCGTGGTGATGCCGCCCCCCACCAACCCCGAACGCGTGCTGGGCCGCGCCCTCGTGCCCGGCGCCTGGGACGGAATCGCGGGCGACGTCCGGCGCTGGGCGGATTGAAAAGCGACGGGTCACCCCCACATTGACGGGGTGGAGGACCGCGCATGGATATCGAAACCAGCCTGCCCGCGAAAATAGACGTCGAGGCCGAGCTTGACCGGCTGGCGAAACGCTACCGCGCCGCCAACGGCCTTGGCATGAACGTGCTGAACCTCATCGGCGGCAGCGCGGAAAACCTGCTCGACAGGTTGCCCCGGACGATGCGGGCCAACCTTGAACGCGCCACCATCGGTGCCCTGCAGCAGGCGATGCGAGCGGCCCATTCGAGCCGCGGCATGGTGCCCGACCAGAAGGGATGGCTCAACCAGGCCGTTTCCGCCGCCATGGGCGCTGCGGGCGGTGCGGGCGGTTTGCCCACGGCGCTGGCCGAATTGCCCGTGACCACGACCCTGCTGTTGCGGGTGATCCAGGGCGTTGCGGTCGAACATGGTTTCGATCCCGAGGCCGAGAACGTCCAGTTCGACTGCGTGCAGGTCTTTGCCGCCGCCGGGCCTCTCTCGGGCGATGACGGGGCCGACCTTGGCTTTCTCGCGGCGCGGATGACGCTGACCGGCAAGGCGATGCAGGCGGTCATTCATCGCGTCGCGCCCCGGTTGGCCATCGTGATGGGCCAGAAGCTCGCGGCGCAGACGGTGCCGGTGCTCGGTGCGGTGGCCGGCGCGGCGACCAATTACGCCTATACCAGTTACTATCAGGAAATTGCGCATGTGCATTTCGGCCTGCGCAAGCTGGCCATAGACGCCGATGTGCCCCAGGCCGACCTGCTGAAGCGGTTCGAGGCGCGGATGGCGCGCCCCGCGGTCCGCACCTAGCGGCCGATACTGCCGGGCGCGACCGTGGTGGCCTTGAGGATCGCGTAGCAGGGCATTCCCGGTGCCAGCTGCATTTCGCGCACCGCGCGCGCCGTGACCCGCGCGAGCAGCCTGTCCGCACCCGCCCGCAACCCGATGGCCGCACCCGGCCCGTCGCCGGGATGCACGCTGTCGATGATGACCGGCAGCACGTTGACAGACGACAGCCCTTCGGGGCGGTCCCGCGACAGGATCACGTCCTGCGCCAGCACCCGCAGCCGCACACGCGCGCCCACCGCTGCCTGTACGCCGGGCAGTTCCACCGTCCCGGCGTCCAACCGCAGGGTAGACAGCCCGTCGTCGGCATGGGCCGTCACCTCGGCCTCGATCACCGCACCGGCTTCGCGCACCCCCAGAAGCGGCACCGCCGCCGGGTCCGCCATGACATCGAACAGCGGGCCTTGCGCGCGCACCTGTCCGTCCTGCAACAGGACGAGCGTGTCGGCCAGCCGCGCGACCTCGTCGACCGCGTGGCTCACGTAGAGGATCGGCAGTTTCAGGGGGCCGTCGCGCAGCCGTTCGAGATAAGGCAGTATTTCCTGCTTGCGCGGCCCGTCGAGGCTGGCCAGCGGTTCGTCCATGAGCAGCATCCGGGGATGGCTCAGCAGCGCGCGCCCAAGCGCCACGCGCTGCCGTTCTCCTCCGGACAGCGTGGCGGGGGCGCGGTGCAGAAGTTCGGACAGACCCAGCAGACCGACCACGTCGTCAAAGCCCGCACCGCGCGCGCCGGACGGCCGATAGCGTGCGCCGAACAACAGGTTCGCGCGCGCGTCCATGTGCGGGAAAAGCCGCGCGTCCTGAAAGACGACGCCAAGCCGCCGTGCCGCCGGTGGGACAAACAGGCCCTTCCGCGAATCGTAGAGCCGCACGCCGGCCACTTCCACATGCCCTTCATCGGGGCGCAGGAGGCCCGCCACCGCGTTGATCACCGTGCTCTTGCCCGCGCCCGAGCGGCCGAACAGCGCGGTAATGCCCGGCCCGGCCTTGCAGGCGACATCCAGTGCGAAACCGGCGAACCGGTGACGGATGTGCAGATCGAGGCTCATGCGCCGGCGATCCTGGCCGCCACGCGCCGGGCCAGGGCTTCGGACAGGGCAACGGCGCCCACGGCCACCACGCAGGCCATGACCACCATGATCGCCGCCTGGCTTTCGCCGCCCGGCACCTGCAGGGCGGTCCAGATGGCGCTGGGCAGCGTCTGGGTCTGGCCGGGGATATTGGCGACAAAGGTGATCGTGGCCCCGAATTCACCCATCGCCTTGGCAAAGCCCATGACCGATCCGGCAAGGATGCCGGGCAGGATCAGCGGCAGGGTGACGCGCGCAAAGATCGCGTGACGGGGGGCGCCCAGCGTCGCGGCGGCTTGCTCGATCTTCGGGTCGACCGCCTCGATCGCGAGCCGCATGGCACGCACCATCAGCGGAAAGCCCATGACGATCGCCGCCAGCACCGCCCCGGTCCAGTGAAACGCGAGCGTGAGGCCGATCCCGTCGAGCAGCCGCCCGACCGGCCCCGCGCGCCCAAAGGCCATCAGCAGCAGGTAGCCCGTGACCACCGGCGGCAGCACGAGCGGAAGGTGAACCAGCGCGTTCAGCGCCGATTTGCCCCAGAAATCGCGCCGCGCCAGCAGCCAGGCGATCCAGAGTGCTAGGGGCACGGCAAGGACGGTCGCCCAGCAGGCCACCCATAGCGACAGCCGCAACGCATCCCAGGCGGCGGCGTCGATCGTCACGGGGCGTCGAACCCATGGCGGGCGAATATGGCGCGCGCTTCCGGCCCCTGCAGCAGGTCGAGGAAGGGACGGCCCGCCGGACCAAGCGCCGCGGCCGGATAGACGATCGGCCCGGAAAGCGAATCGTCCACCCGGTAGAGCACGGAAACCCGTGGTTCCACGGCCGCGTCGGTGGCATAGACCACGCCCAGGGGGGCCTCGCCCCGCGCCACGAGGGCCAGCGCGGCGCGCACGTTGTCGGTTTCGGCAAGGTGGGGCGCCAGCGTCTCCCACTGGTCGACGGCGCGCAGCCAGGCCTGGGCATAGGCGCCGGCCGGGACCGCGTCGCGCTGGCCGATGGCCAGACGCCGGCCGTCCAACCGGGACAGCAGGTCTTCCGCTCCGCCCAGCGGTTCGGCGCCCGGTGCGCCGATCACCACGAGACTGTTGCGCGCGACGGCCACGGCGCTGTCCGCGCCGGGAACGCGCTGTTCGGACAACCAGTCCATCCACAGCGGGCTGGCCAGCACGATCACGTCCACCGGCGCCCCGGCGGCGGCCTGCCGTGCCATCGTGCCGGAACCGCCAAAGGACAGGGCGATCTCGTCGGTGGAAAGCGCGGCGATGTCTTCCAGAACGCCGCGCAGCGACGCCGCGCCGAAAACGTTGATCCGGTCGGCCAGGGCAGGGCCGGAGAGCGCGAAGGCCACGCAGACAAGGTAGATCAGCCGTTTCATCGGGCGCACTATCCGCGATGGCTTCGAATCGTACAAGTCCTCCTATTGTAGGTGGTGTTTGCCACGCGGCGGCCTATACTCGGCCTGAGGCTCAACCCGATGGCAGGACCCATTGAAGGTACAGACGATCAAGCAACTGCCCATTTCGCTGCACGGGGCGCGGAAGCACGAGATGCGCACGCAGTTCGCCGCGCTGTGCTACCGTGTGAAGGACGGCAAGGTACGGGTGCTGCTGGTGACGTCGCGCGGATCGAAGCGCTGGATCGTGCCGAAAGGCTGGCCGATGGATGCGCGCACACCGGCAGCGGCCGCGCTGCAGGAAGCATGGGAGGAAGCGGGCGTGATCGGATCTGCGGAGGACCGGTGCCTCGGCGTGTACACCTATGCCAAGGAAATCGGTGCGGACAGCGATGTGCCCTGCCTCGCGATGCTCTATCCCGTGCTGGTGAAATCCCTGTCCTCGCAATATCCCGAGAGCGAGCAGCGGCGCCGGAAATGGATGTCGCGCAAGAAAGCGGCCCGGCAGGTCAGCGAGCCTGAACTGGCGCGGCTGATCCTCGATTTCGACCCACGTGTCGCGTCCGGGCTGAAAGTTGTTTCTTGACCCATCTGCCCCGCGGACCCATTTCAAATACGACCCCACCCAAGGAAATCCATCGCACCGATGATCAGCTATACCTTGAAATGCGAGGCAGGCCACAGTTTCGACAGCTGGTTCCAGTCGGCTGCCGCGTTCGACAAGCTGGCGGACGCGCGACAGATCACCTGCGCTGAATGCGGTTCGCGGAAGGTGGCCAAGGCGGTCATGGCGCCGCGGATCGCCAAGGGGGACGCGGGCGCCGCCGACGCGCCGACAGGGGTGCTCAGCCATCCGTCGTCGGAGGTGCATCAGGCGCTCGCGGAACTGCGCCGGAAGGTGGAGGAGAATTCCGACTACGTCGGAGATCGCTTCGCCCGCGAGGCCCGCGCGATGCATCTGGGCGAGAAGCCCGCGCGATCGATCTATGGCGAGGCGCGGCTGGATCAGGCGCGCAGCCTGCTCGAAGACGGCGTGCCGCTCGTTCCCTTGCCGTTCAGACCTAAACGGAACCTCAGCTGAAAGGCATTCGAATGACCATCCTGATAACAGGTGCCAGCCGTGGCATCGGCGCGGCCCTCCATGCGCACTACCGCGACAAGGGCGAGGACGTGATCGGCACCGGCCGGTCGGTATCGGCCCAGTTACAGCTCGACGTCACCCGCCCGCAAAGCCATGCTGAAATGGCGGATGTTCTGGGCGACCGTGCCATCGATCTGCTGATCTGCAACGCCGGCGTCTATCTCGACAAGGGCGCCGACCTCGAGACGGGCTATGGCGCTGACCTCTGGGCCCAGACCTTTGCCACGAACGTCACGGGCGTTTTCCTGACCGTGCAGGCGCTGCTGCCGCATTTGCGGCGGGCAGGGGCGGCCAAGGTGGCGATCATCGCCTCGCAGATGGGGTCTTCCACGCGTGCGCCCGGTGGGAGCTATATCTACCGGGCGTCCAAGGCCGCCGCGGTGAACCTCGGCCGCAATCTCGCCTCCGATCTGGCGCGGGAGAACATCGCCGTCGGCATCTACCATCCCGGCTGGGTTCAGACCGACATGGGCGGCGCCGCGGCGGAGATCACCACCGCCGAGGCCGTCGAGGGGCTGGCCGCACGTTTTGCCGCCCTCAGTCTCGACACGACCGGCTGTTTCGAAACCTGGGACGGGCGCGCCCACCCGTTCTGACGCCCCGTGGCCCGCATCTTTTTGGATCGCCGGGGTACGGCGCAGTCTTGCGGAGTGCCGCGCCCGCGGGTAAACCCCGCCGGGATTGAAGGGCGGGGGTATTATGCCTGTTTTGGTGATGAAATTCGGCGGCACATCGGTGGCCACGCTGGACCGGATCCGGCGCGCGGCCAAGCGGGTCGGCGTCGAGGTGGCCAAGGGATACGATGTCATCGTCATCGTGTCGGCCATGTCGGGGAAGACCAACGAGCTCGTGGGCTGGGTGAACGAGACATCGCCGCTCTACGACGCGCGGGAATATGACGCCGTGGTGTCCAGTGGCGAGAACGTCACCGCCGGTCTCATGGCGCTGACCCTGCAGGAAATGGACATCCCCGCACGGTCCTGGCAGGGCTGGCAGGTGCCGGTCCGCACGACGTCGGCCCATTCCGCCGCCCGGATAGAGGAAATTCCCCCCGAGAACATCCGCGCCAAGTTCGCCGAAGGCATGCAGGTCGCAGTGGTCGCGGGATTTCAGGGTGTCAGCCCCGAGGGACGGATCACGACGCTGGGCAGGGGCGGCTCGGACACCACCGCCGTGGCCTTCGCCGCCGCCTTCGAGGCCGAGCGCTGCGATATCTACACGGACGTCGATGGCGTCTACACCACCGACCCGAGGGTGTCCTCCAAGGCGCGCAAGCTCGACCGCATCGCCTTCGAGGAAATGCTGGAACTCGCCAGCCTGGGGGCCAAGGTCCTGCAGACCCGGTCGGTGGAACTGGCCATGCGCTACAAGGTCAAGCTGCGCGTGCTGTCGAGCTTCGAGGAACAATCCGACGACGCGGGGACGCTCGTCTGCGATGAGGAGGAAATCATGGAAAGCAATGTGGTCGCCGGTGTCGCCTTTTCACGCGACGAGGCCAAGATGACGATGGTGTCGGTCGCGGACCGGCCAGGCATCGCGGCGTCGATCTTCACCGCGCTCAGCGACGCGGGGGTCAACGTGGACATGATCGTCCAGAACATCGCCGAGGAAGGACGCACCGACATGACCTGGTCGTGCCCCGTGGACCAGGTGAAACGGGCCGAACGGGCGATTTCCGCCGCGAAGGAAAGTGGCACCATCAACTTTCAGGAACTGATCGCGGACGAGGACGTCGCCAAGGTGTCGGTCGTCGGCATCGGCATGCGCAGCCACACCGGCGTCGCCGCCAAGATGTTCCAGGTGCTGCGCGACGAAGGCATCAACATCAAGGTCATCACGACGTCCGAAATCAAGATCTCGGTCCTGATCGACCGCAAGTACATGGAACTTGCGGTACAGGCCCTGCACGACGCCTTTGAGCTGGACAAGGCGGCCTGAGAGGCCGGGAGACCTGCCCTGAAATTGGGCAGGCGCCCCCGCCGAACGCCCGATCCCGACCGGGATACACGTCATGGTGGACAGTCAGGCACTTTCCGTTTTCCGTCGCGTATGCTCTAAGCCGAAGAAGGAACAGGGGGCGCACGGCGATGGCAGAGCGTTTTGAAACCGAAAGCCGCAAGCTGCTTGGGCGTCTGCGCGATGCCATGGCGTCGGACGACGCCGGGCAGGCGCGGCTCAACAAGATCACCCACCTCATCGCGACCTCGATGGGCTGCGAGGTGTGCTCCATCTACCTTTTCCGTGACGAGGACACGCTCGAACTCTGCGCGACCGAAGGCCTGAAACCCGAGGCGGTGCACGAGACGCGCATGCGCATGGGCGAGGGTCTGGTGGGCCGCGTGGCCAAGCGCAAGCGCATCATCAACACACCCGATGCGCCGCAGGCGCCGGGTTTCCGCTTCATGCCGGAAACCGGCGAAGAGATATACTCCAGCTTTCTCGGCGTGCCGATCCAGCGTCTGGGAGAGACACTCGGCGTGCTGGTCGTGCAATCCAAGGTGGCGCGCGAATTCTCATCCGACGAGGTCTACGCTCTCGAGGTGGTCGCCATGGTGCTGGCCGAGATGACCGAACTCGGTGCCTTCGTGGGCGAAGGTGCGGCGATGTCGGCGCGGCATTCCCAGCCGGTGCTGCTGCGCGGCACGGTGGGACAGGAAGGGGTTGCCGAGGGCCATGTCTGGCTCCACGAGCCGCGGGTGGTCGTGTCGAACCCCATCGCCGACGATCCCGTGCTCGAGGAACAGCGGCTGAACGACGCTGTCGAGCAATTGCGGGTCGGCGTGGACCAGATGCTGGCCATGGCCGGGGGAGACAAGGATCAGGCGCAGGTTCTCGAAGCCTACAGGATGTTCGCCAATTCCAAGGGCTGGATGCGTCGCATGTGCGAGGACATCCAGAGCGGCCTGTCCGCCGAAGCGGCAGTGGAAAAGGAACAGTCGCTGGCGCGCGCCCGCATGGGCCAATCCACCGATGCCTACCTCCGCGAGCGTCTCAGCGATCTGGATGACCTGTCGAACCGGCTGCTGCGCATCCTGACGGGGCAGGGGAACAACACCGGCGCCGAAATGCCGCCGGACCCGATACTGGTGGCGCGCAACATCGGCCCCGGCGAACTGCTGGACTACGGCCGATCCCTGCGGGGGATCGTGCTGGAAAACGGTTCCGTCGGCTCGCATGCCGCGATCGTGGCGCGCGCGCTGGCGATTCCGCTGGTGGTGCACGCGAACCGGATCACCAACGACGCGCTGAACGGCGATCACATCATGGTGGACGGTGAGCAGGGGATCGTGCACCTCCGCCCGGACGAAAGCGTGGCCTCGGCCTTTCGGGACAAGATCGCCATGCAGGCGGCGGCGCAGGAGAGATATGCCTCCATCCTCGACCTGCCTGCGCAGGCGAAATGCGGTTCCGTCATCTCCTTGCACATGAACGCGGGGCTGATGGCCGATTTGCCGTCGCTGACGTCTTCGGGGGCCGAGGGCGTTGGCCTGTTCCGCACCGAATTGCAGTTTCTGGTGCGCAACCAGATGCCCCGACGGATGGAGCTTGCGGCGCTTTACTCCCGGGTGCTGGACGCGGCACATGGCAAGCGGGTGGTCTTTCGCACGCTCGACATCGGATCGGACAAGGTCCTGCCCTACATGAAGCCGACCGACGAGCCCAACCCGGCCCTGGGATGGCGCGCGATCCGGGTGGGGCTGGACAAGCCGGGCGTGATGCGGATGCAGTTGCAGGCGCTGATCCGTGCCGCGAACGGGCGCCCTCTGGCGGTGATGTTCCCCTTTGTCGCGCAGTTCGAGGAATTCCGTGCGGCCCGTGCCGAGATGGACAAGACTCTGGCCCGGGAAGAACGGCTGGGTCACGTCCTGCCGTCCCGGATCGAGGTGGGCGCCATGCTGGAAACCCCGAGCCTCGCCTTCGCCCCGAAGAAGTTCTTCGAGGAGGTGGAATTCGTGTCGATCGGCGGCAACGACCTCAAGCAATTCTTCTTTGCCGCGGACCGCGAGAACGAGCTGGTCCGCCGCAGGTACGACACGCTGAACCTGAGTTTCCTGAACTTCCTGCAGGGGATCGTCGAAAGATGTGAAGAGACCGGCACCGCCGTTTCCTTCTGCGGGGAAGACGCCGGCCGCCCGGTCGAGGCGCTGTGCTTTGGCGCGATCGGGTTGCGCACCCTGTCCATGCGACCGGCATCGATCGGCCCGGTCAAGAGCCTGATCCGGCGCTGCAACCTCGACGAGGTGCGCGAGATCATCGAACAGGCGCGCGAACGGGGCGACATGTCCGTGCGCCCCGCGGTAATGGATTACATCCGCGCACAACACAGCCACTGAGCTCGACGCACGCGCTTCCCTCTCAGGCGCTCCGCCTCGCATAAGCCCGGCAGACGGGGGCGCTGGCGACCTGTTTGTCCACAAGATTTCGTCTTGGGATAGCCTGTTATGATTGTCGAAATGCGATCAATCTGGGGGAATTAGCCCCGGAACGGTCTTCTGAATTGCCATATTACAATCTCGAGCGAGAATTCTTCAAGGCTCGTCCACAGAGGTTTTTTGACTCTAGGCTCTTCAGTGAACTGCCCGGGAGAAAAAGGGGGAAAAGCTAATTTTACATGGTTTTTCAAATTCTTAAGCCACATTCCTACGCCCGCATGGCCCACTCGCGCGCGGTCCAGCGCCTGCAAGAAGTAGGCGTCATGAAAAACGTGCCTCAACATTTTGAATTCAATTATGATTCAATGAGAGGTTGAGTTTTTTGTGTAACACCCGACAGGATGTCTGAACCCGGACGGACATTGTCGCGAATAAGAGCAGCTGGCCGAAAAAGTTGCCCTTCAGGTCAGTCGAATCTTGCCTGAAAACTCGTCGGTGTCAGGGTGACGTGGCGGTCGAGCGGCGGGCGGAGTTCGAAGGCCCTCGGCTCCCGCGCGTTGTTGTAGATCCTGAAGAGATGCCAGGTATCCCGGTTTTCTTCAGCAACACGCAATTCGTTCTGAGATATGTGAAATGGCGTGCGGTCCCAGCCATTCGTCGTTTTCACCTCCAGCTGGCGTGGAGTGCCGTCCGGCGTGAAGCTGGAGATGTCGTATCCCGCTCCGTCGCCTATGTCCTCACTGACCCAAATGACCTTTCGGGCCAGATCATCACGTCCGGCATCCCTGAGTGTCGCGCGCTCATGGGCAAGGGCGCGTTCTTCACCAAGCCGTCCGAGGGCGCGATTGCGCTCCTGTTGCGCTGCAACATCGAAGTGCCGCGCGATTGTGCGCATCTGCTCGGCCTCTTCAGGGGGAGGGGTGTTGCGCATCGTGGGCGGCGTATCGAGGTAGAGTCGGTCGTTGACGTAGCCCATGCCTGGGGTTGCGGCCTTGGGAAGCCGTTCCACCCATTCCGGATTTGCGATCAGCCACCGGTTCACGGCCTCAGCCAGCGCCATCTGGACGTTGTATCGCGGAAGATAGCCGGTAAGGATCGGTTGACCGAAGGCGGGCATCAGGGCCGAGATGTTCGCGTGCTTGAACTCGATCGAGCCCTTAGATCGACCGATCTGTCCTTGAAGGGCGCGATTGTGCTCTGCCTTCACATATCGGCGATCGGAAAGATCATCGGCGAGCATGGCGAAATAATCCGCCACGATCAGATCGTTTTCTTCATCCGTCCAGGGACCGTCCGCCATTCCAGGACCTTATCCGGGCCCTGCTGGGCTGTCACGCAAGGAGATGAAAAAGGCGGAAGCTGTAAGTCGCGCCGGAATGCTGTCCGCCGAGGCGGTTGGATTGGCGGATATATCATTGGAATTTTGTGGAGGCGAGTACCGGAATCGAACCGGTGTACACGGATTTGCAATCCTTCGGACTCCTCTGAGAACGCTGCACAAAGCTGTAAACGCCCCCCCTTTGAGGGTGTCCAGAAATCAAACGGTTACGCGCCGCCTGTAAACCGAAAAGGCGGGGCCGGCCTCGGCCGGTTCATGAAGCCGGAACACAAGCGCATGTCGCGCATGATCGGCTACACCCTAACCCTCGGCGATGCTGACGCCTGGGCCGGGTTCGCCACCGTGTCAACGGCGCGCCTGACCGTGAAAGAACGCGCCGCATTGGCGTGGGCGGCCCTTCGGGCGCTGGATACCCCGGAACAGGCCGAGCACGTCGCCGAAGCTGTCCTGAGCTTCGCTGATTATCCCCTGCCGACCTTCCTCAATCCGATGGACGATGCGCGCTGCTGGGCTTCGTTCGCCTCGCTGACAGAGCGCAAGGCGTATGCATTGGCAGCCTATGAGGCCCTGCCTTTGCGAGAGCAGATGGCGTTCCGCAACCATATCTCGGAAGTGGAGATCGCAGTATGAAGATGCTTGTTCAACGGACTGCGGGCGATGCGTCTCTGCCCTTCATCCTCGATGACCTAAAGCTGCACCTTCGGGTTTTTGACGACGCCGAAGATACGGCGGTGCAGAACATCGGTCTGACGGCCGCCGCAGAGATTGAGCAATTCGCCCAGATCGCACTGCTCACCCAGACGATCCGCGTGACGATCTTCGACCCCTGCCGGGAAAGCGGACTGCGCCTGCCTATCGGTCCCGTGGCAGATGACGACCTTCCGACCGTCACCATCGACGGCGCGGCCTTCACCGACTTCGAATTCGTGGGCGGCAACCGACCCTACGTCCGCTGGTTGGCCAGCTATCACGACCTGACACAAAGCCGGATGACAATCGAGTATCAGGCCGGGTTCGGGGACGCGGCGGAGGACGTGCCGCCAGACCTCGCACAAGCCCTCATGGATCAGGCCGCGCTGCACTATGACGGCCGGTCCCCGATGGACGCCAAGTCCCTGACCACGTCGCCGCACATGGCGCGGATCGGGGCCAGGTATCGCGGGGTGCAGGCATGACTGCGCCCGAGCTGGACGTGATGCTGACCTTTCACTGGCCCATCGTCATGCGGCGTGTGATGGCGGACGGCTCCGACCCATGGCTGGCACAGTTCGTCAAGTCCATTGCCCGGCATGGCAAGCGCCCATCGTGGCGACCTTCTGCCAAGCAAGAGCAGATCATGCGGCGGCTGGTGTCCGAGCTGGGCACCGCGCCAGAACCAGAAGTCGAGCTGATCGAAAGGTGAGGTGAGGGCGACCCTGCGCGCCACCCCAGACGCAGGGCCGACGTGGTGGAACGGGTTAGCAACGGTGGCTCCACATCGGTCAGCCTACCACGGGCGGGATCACAGGCAAAGGGCAGTCCGCAAGGTTGAGGCCCGATCCCCGGCACCGCGCTCACGGTGTCGCAAGCAGCAACCGACCGACCGGCAGGAGCGCATGACCGGACGGGCCCAGAAGCGACCGACCGACCGACGAGGAAGGCGGACACAGCCGACGGGGCATAGGGACTGCCACAGCCGCGCGCTGTGGGCAGTCGTCCTATGCCCTTCGCTCCCTCCCTCACTCAAAGGAAGGGGCGAGACAGAGAGATGAGAGAGACGCGCGAGGACATGGCGATGGCGGAGACAGCAAAGAGAGAGCGGGCTTGGCGCAGAGCTGACGGCACGATGCTGCCTCCCGCGCCAATGCGCTCGACCGACGAGCAAGCCGACCTTTTTGGCCTTGGTCCCAATGCCGCGTCTTCGACCGATCCGGGGAACCGTGGATGGGAATTTTCTCTTTTCGCGCCCGACGATGAGACGCCCCCGGCCGAGCGAGCTTTGCAGTTCATGCATGGCTTGAGCATTCCCGAGGGGCCGAACGCCGGAAAGCCGGTCACTCTCGCACCTTTCCAGCGCCGCTTCATCGAAGGTGCGATGGCACCGGATACGGCGAACGCCATTCTCAGCATCGGTCGTGGCAACGGCAAGTCTGCGATCACGGCGGGGCTGGCCCTGGGCGGCTTGCTCGGAGTCTGGGATCGGCAGCCCCGGCGCGAGATCGTCGCAGCGGCCCGGACCCGTGATCAGGGGCGCATCGTCTGGGATTTCGTGGCCGGGTTCGCTGCCACCCTGCCGCTCGAAGTCCGGCACCGCCTGATCTACCGCCGCGCGCCGCGCCTCGAAATCGAGTTTGAGGGCGACGGGGGCGGGCACGTCTTGCGCGTCATCGCTGCCGACGCGAAATCCGCCCTGGGCGGCGCGCCGACGATGGCAATCCTGGACGAGCGCGGCCACTGGCCGCTGGATCGCGGCGACGAGCTGGAACACGCCTTGCTGTCCGGCCTCGGCAAACGCGGGGGCAGGGCGTTCCTGATCAGTACCTCGGCCAGCGACGACACGCATCCCTTCTCCCGCTGGATAGATGATCCAGTTCCGGGCACTTACGTGCAGGAGCATCGACCCGCACCGGGTTTGCCAGCGGATGACGCCGAAAGCCTGCTGATCGCCAACCCCGGCGCACCTCACGGCATTGGCAGCTCTCTGGACTGGCTGGAAGCCCAGGCGAAGCGCGCTATCGCGCGGGGCGGTTCCAGCCTCACGAGCTTCCGGCTCTACAACCGCAATGAGCGCATTTCCGGCGAAACCCGTGACATGCTGATTACGCCCGACGAATGGCAGCATTGCGAGACCGACGCGCTCCCGCCACGCCAAGGCGGGGTCGTGATCGGGATCGACCTGGGCGGCTCGGCCTCGATGACGGCAGCGGCGTTCTACTGGCCCGAGACGGGGAGGCTCGAATGCGTGGGCACCTTCCCCTCCGCGCCGAACCTGTTGGACCGGGGCCAGGCGGACGGCGTGGCCGGGCGCTATGTCGAGATGCACGAGCGGGGCGAGCTGACGGTGCTGGGCGACAAGACGGTGCCTGTTGCCCCGTGGCTCGCCGAGGTGATGCGCCATGTCGAGGGCCAGCACGTCACTGCGATCACGGCCGACCGCTACAAGCAGGCAGAGCTGGGCGAGGCGATGAACCGGGCAGGTATCCGAGCGCCCATCGTCTGGCGCGGGCAGGGCTTCCGCGACGGCGGCGAGGATTGCGAACGTTTCCGCCGCGCCGCCTTCGACGGCCAGGTGAAGGCGAAGCCGTCTCTGCTGCTGCGCTCGGCCTTCTCGGATGCGGTCTGCCTGCGCGACCCCGCGAACAACCTCAAGCTTGCCAAGGCCCGTTCGACTGGCCGGATCGACGCGGCTGCCGCGTCTGTCCTCGCCGTCGCCCAAGGCGCGCGCGTGGCGGCTCAACCCAAAACGAAAGCGAGGATGGCATGGTTCTAAACGCCGGAAACCTCAACCGCCGCATCCAAATTCAGCGGACCACGCAGACCCCGGACGGCCAAGGCGGCTTCGAGGACGATTGGAGTGACCTGGGCGCTCCGATCTTCGCGCGCCGGCGCGACGTGTCCGACTCTGAGCGCATGATGGCGGGGCGATGGGACAACAAGCTGGTGACAAGGTTTGTCATCCGGGCAACCGCTTCCGGCCGCAGCATCACTCGCTTCGACAGGATCGTGCACGAGGGCGTCGTCTACGAGATCGACGGAATCAAGGAAGTGCCGGACACGCGCGCCTTCCTCGAAATCACGGCGTACGCGAGGGACGTACCGTGAGCGTTCGCAAGGAACATCAGCGGCATTCCCGCCACGTCACCCGCACCAAGCGGTGGAAGGCGCTGCGCGCGGAAATCCTTGAGCGGGACCGTTACCGCTGCCGGTCCTGCGGCTGCGGCGGCCGCCTCGAGGTCGACCACATCAAGCCGGTCAGAACGCATCCCGAGCTGTCCTATGACCCCGGCAACCTTCAGGCGCTTTGCCCAGGCTGCCACAGCCGAAAAACCCGGATCGAGTGCGGGCATCCCCCGCCCCGAAAGGACCGCCAGGATTGGCGGAACATGGTCGAGTCGCTTGAGCGGCCCGACACCCCTGTTGAGCAGAAAGGAAACAAACAATGCTCGAATCTGTGAAGATCGCACGGCGGCAAAGCGAAATCCGCCAGAACCTCGCCGAGCTGGCAGGCAAGGAAACCCCGTCCGAAGACGAAATCCGCCAGATGGAAACGCTGGATCAGGAATACCGCGCCAACGAAACCCGGTATCGCGCCGCCCTGATTGCGGAAGATACCGAGCGCCGGGACGCGGGCAGCGAGCTGGAAACCCGCTCCGCGCAGGAATGGGCCGAGCTGATGGCCGGGTTCGAGCTGCGCCAGGTGGCGCTGGCCCTCGATGAGGGGCGGCAACTGGACGGCCAGACGGCCGAGATCGTGTCCGAGCTGCGCAGCGCGGGCGGCTTCCGGGGCATTCCCGTGCCGTGGCAGGCGCTGGAAGTCCGGGCTGGTGAGACCGTCGCCAGCGGCACCCCGAACCCGATCCAGACGCGCCCCATCATCGACCGGCTGTTCCCGGACAGCGTGGCGGCGCGCATGGGGGCGCAGATGATCAGCATCGACGCGGGCGCGTTGGAGTGGCCGGTGACCACCTCGGCCGTCACGGCGGGCTGGGCGGACGGCGAGACGGCGAACGTGGCCGGGCCGACCACCTATGCCACGACCGACCGTGCCATGTCGCCGGATCACAACCTCGGCATTCAGATGCGGATCACCCGCAAGACGCTCAAGCAGTCCGGTGCGGCGCTGGAACAGGCGGTGCGGCGCGACATGAGCGGGGCCATGGGCGCGGCGATGGATCAGGCGGCGTTCCTAGGCACGGGGGCCAACGGCCAGCCACTCGGCGTCATCGCGGGCGCAGCGATCTACGGCATCACGTCCACGGCCGTGACCGCGCTGGCGAGCTGGGGGGCGTTCCGCTCGGCCGTCACCCGGTTCATGACCGCGAACGCCGCCGCCTCCCCGGACGCGGTGCGGGCGATGATCCGTCCCGAGCTGTGGGACTTCCTGGACGGTGCGCTGATCGACGGCACGGCGGTGTCCCAATGGGACCGCATGGTGAAGAACCTTCCCACGGCTAACATCGCCATGACGAACAATGCGCTTGCCGCGCCGTCCGGCGATCCTCTGGCCACCCAGGCACTGCTGACCACCGCGGCGGGCGGCGTGGCCCCAATCTTCATCGGTGCCTGGGGCGCGGTGGACATGATCCGCGACCCCTACAGCGATGCACAGTCCGGTGGGCTGCGGATCACCGCGCTTGCCACCATGGACGTGACCGTGGCGCGCCCGGCCCAGCTCCAACTGCTGACCGGCCTCGAACTGGAAGCGGGGGCGTAATGCTCTGGGGCGCTCATGTCGGCAGCCTTGAGCTGCGCACCGAGGGCGGAGAAATCCGCCTTCGGGCAACTTTCCCCTACGGCCGGGAAACCGTGCTGGCCGAGCGCGTGGGCATGGGCCGTGAGCGTCGTGAGGTGATCGCAGCCCGTGCCTTCGCGGATCGGATCGAGCGCGGCGAGGACGTGCATTTCCTGTCCGGCCATGACTTCAACAAGCCGCTGGCCTCACGTTCGGCCGGCACTCTGACCCTGACCGAAACCGATGACGCGCTGACCGTTGAGGCGACGATCAGCGCCGACATGGGCCAGGTCAGCTATGTCCGGGACTTCCTCTCGGCCCATGCGGCCGGGCTGGTGCGGGGCTTGTCCCCCGGCTTCCGCGTCCGGCCAGGCGGCGAGACGGTCGAGGAACGCGGCACGGCGATCCTGCGGACCATCAAGGCGGCTGACCTGATCGAGATCAGCGCCGTCACGAAACCCGCTTATCCGCAAGCCCAGATCGAGGCCCGGAACTGGCAACCCATCGGCGAGGTGGCCAAGCGTCTGGCGCACCGCCCCGCCGCAGTCCGGTGGAGGTGATCATGCTCGGATGGCTCATGAACAAGCTGCGCCCGATCGAGGCCCGGTCGAGCGGATCGGGCTACACGGCCCAGGTCATGGCGGCACGGGACAGCTTCATCAGCGGGCGGCGCGGCGTGGCCGAGCTGACGGCGACGGTGCAGAGCTGCGTCAGCCTTTGGGAAGGCGGGTTCGCAATGGCGGACGTGACCGGCACCGACCTGCTGACCCGGCAGACGATGGCGATGATTGCGCGCGCGGCCGCGCTGAACGGCGAGGCGGTGTTACTGATCACCGAGCTGGGGCTTGTCCCGGCCACGGATTGGGACGTGACCACCCGCGACGGCAAGCCCCGCGCCTATCGCCTGTCCATCCCCGAGGCGGGCGGCGGGCGCACTGTCACGGCCCTTGCGGCCGAGGTGCTGCACCTGCGGATCGGCTCGGACAACCTGACGCCGTGGATCGGCACCGCCCCGCTGCGCCGGTCCAGCCTCACGGGCGGGATGCTCCACGCGGTCGAGGCGGCGCTTGCGGAGACGTTCGAGAATGCTCCGCTCGGCTCGCAGATCGTGCCCTTGCCGGACACCGGGGCCGATGACATGGCCTCGATGCGCGGGGCCTTCCGGGGGCGGCGCGGCTCCACGCTGGTGATCGAGGGCGTGGCCCAGGCGACGGCGGCGGGCATGAACCCGACCATTGGCCAGAAGCCGGATCAGCTCTCGCCGGACCTGTCCAAGAGCATGACTGACGAGACACTGGCGGCGGCGCGCGAGGGAATCGGCATGGCCTATGGTGTCCTGCCGTCATTTTTCAACCGCGCGGCCACCGGCCCCGTGATCCGCGAGGCGCAACGCCAGCTCGCAATCTGGACGCTGCAACCCATCGCCGCGTTGTTGGCGGATGAGGCGACGGCCAAGCTCGGGACCGAGGTGACGATTGACACGATCCGGCCCTTGCAAGCCTTCGACGCTGGCGGACGCGCGAGGGCGCTGTCTGCGATCATCAAGACGATGGCCGAGGCGAAAGCCGCCGACATAGCCCCGGCCGACGTGTCCGGGGCTATGCGCATGGTGGATTGGGAGAGATAGGCAGGGTGCGCCTTTGCTGTTTATGCCAGCTTAAGCACCCCCGTTAGCCGGTAGTGGGAAAACACCGGCAGCCGTGCGGCCTAACCTTACAGGGCCGGTGAGCGGTGGGGCAGGCCATGCAAGACGCTGGCCTGCCTACTGATCTTTATAAGCCCTTCCAATCGCTTGGCCCCTTCTGAATGCTTCGTGCACAGCTTGGATATCCTTAAATCCGACCTCATGAGGCTCGACACCGACTCCCATGAACGAATGACCGCCACTCGATTCAGCAACTTCACCCAAGGCAACGGCTAGTGCCCGACCCATGTTTATCGTCAAATCTTTGAGTTCTGACAATTCGGCTTCAAGGCCCGCGATTCGATCTTCAAAGTAGTCCTGGTCCATAGCCTCACTCCAAGCGTTCCCGTTTTCTAACTCCAAGTAGAGCTTGAACCAAAATCCATTTTCGTGAAAGGTGTCCGTGGGCGTGACAACCCGGACTGTGATAGACCGCATCACCTGATCGAGGCTCCTACGTTGGCGCGTAGGGCGGTCGAATGACGAACCCGCTTGGCGGCGGTTCGTATGCCGACGGATTATGTCGGGGTGCGAACGAAATACAAGACCGCTTGCGGAAATACGTTCGGCCTCTCTCACAGGAGGTTGTCAACACCCCGGCGCCAGTCCGCCACTGGCACGGCCGTGACAAGCCAAACTGTGAGACTGATACCATGAACAACCAAGTGACCCGCCGCGCGGTACTTGCCGCAATTCCAGCCACCGGCGCAGCTCTGACACTGCCCGCGCCGATCTTCGCCGGACCGGAAGCTTCCGCCGAGCTTGACCCGATCCTGTCTCTACCGTTTGTGCGCGACACTACGCGCGCCGAGCGCCAGGCCGGTCTACCGCCTCGCATCTTCTGGTCGGTAGAACCCTCTGGTGACTACATGGCCGATTGCGATACCGGTTCCCACTTCGCCCACCTCGCCATGAGTCACATGCTCGAGCATAATTACTCCGCAATCTTCAATTGGGCCGTGTTTGACATGCTGCGTGCTGGCCAGGAACGATCCGGGATCGAGGTAGGCTTTTTGGCGGAGTTCGCCAAACATTCGATGATAGGCAAGTGTCTGTTCTGTGAGTTCAAAGCGGGGGCAGTCTGAACGGCAAAAGATAAGCCCGCCAAAATGTGTAGCGCTACGCGAAATGTCTTGACGTAGACTTCACCTTCGCGTAGCACTACACGAAATGAGGTGTGGCCGATGAAACTGGAATTGGAAACATATACCCCGAGCGAGGCCGAGGCGATCACGGCGGTCAAGCAGGCGACGGTTCGCAACTGGCGACGCGCAAACTATCTTCCCAAGCCTGTGGGACACGCGCGTTACAACTTGCGTGACCTGCTCTTGATGTTCGCGATGGAGATGTTGGTCTCGCGGGGCATGACCCCAGACGCCGCCAAGGCCTATGCCGGTCACGCCGCCCAGGCGATTTTTCAAAGTGCGATCTGGAGCAAGAAGGCATTTGCGCCAGAAGTTCACGCAAGGGCCAGAAAAGAAGTCGGCGAGCTTCCAGAAGCCGAGGTTATGCACCTCAAGGAACATCTCGGCCCTGACTTCAAAGACGAAATGCTCATGATGGTTCGCACCCAAGAGGTGATGATAAGGGCAGCCGAAAGCTATGCCGGGATCTCCGGGATGAAGCAGCCGAATTGGCTGGTTATCTGGGCCGACGGTTCGCTGAAATTCTATCACGATGATGAGGAAGATTTTGGCGAAGAGTTCTTCGGAAACATCGAGTACGGCGGAGCCTATGTGCAAGGACCGGTCATGCTCTTCTGCCTGGGAGCGCTCGCTCAGTTGATAATCGACCGCTTGCCGCGACCCGCGATCCGGCTGGCCGAGGAAGCATAACGATGGAGCGCCGCCCCGCCGCAATCCGCAAATCCGACCTGACTCCCGCTTTCGAGGCCGCGAAGGCTGCGGGCTATGATCAGGTTTCCATCGTCGTGGAAACCACCGACGGCAAGCGGTTCCTGATCACGGCCGGGACGGGCGGCGATGCTGCCAAGCCGGACATGACCCCGCTCGAAAAGTGGAGGGCAAGCCGTGCCGCAAGCTGATCTGCCCAAAGGTGTGCACCGCGTCCGGCGGAAGCTGGCGAATGGCAAGAGCCGCTTCCACTTCTATGCATGGCGTGGCGGTCCCAAATTCTGGGAAGATGACCACCGCAAGCCGAGCGACCCCGCGTTCTATCAGGCATTTGCGGAAGCCGCTGCGCGTCCGAAACCGGCCGACTACACGACGCCCCAAATGGTGGATGACTTCCTTTCCAGCACCGCCATGCCCAAGGGTGAACGGTCCCGCGCCGACATTCGGAAATGGGGCCTGCGATTCGCGGACCATTTCAAGGATGCGCCAGCCGTCATCTTCGAGGAACCCGGCGCACGGGGTGAGGTGAACGCTTGGCGGGCGCTCTGGAAGCACTCACCCAAGCAGCACGATATGGCGGGCACCCACGCGGTTCGCATTCTCAATTGGGCGGTGGATGAGGGCAAGTTGTCCGAACATCATTGCCACAAGCTCCACCGGATCTATGAGGTGGACCGCTCGGAAATCGTCTGGACCCCGGCCGACCGGGAAGCCTTCAACGCGGTCGCACCGGAGTGGGTCCGCCGCATTCTCTGCGCAGACTGTGAAACTGGGCTGCGTCCCGCTGACTTGGTGAAACTTGCCAAGCCCCAGGTTGAGAAGACCCCATTGGGCAGACGACTCCGAGTTCGAACTGACAAGCGGAAACGTCTAGCGCATATTCCGATTACGCCAGAACTGGCCAATGTGATCGACACTACACCAGACGACCGTCTGCTAATTCTGGTTGGCGGTAAAGGTCAGGCATTGACCGCTCGTTCGGCTTCCAACGCCGTAACGCGCTATCGGCGCAAGGCCGGATTGTCAGAAGATCTGCGGTTGCAGGACTGCCGAGGCACGGCCGCAACCCGTCTGCTGAATGCGGGCCTGTCGCTTGCCGAGATCGCCAATCACATGGGCTGGTCTGTCCGCTATGCGGCGAACGTGATCGAGCATTACGCCCGCGTATCGCCCGACGAAACCGACGCTGTCCTGGTCAAGCTAGCGCATGCAAAAGGGGGTGCAGCGTGAACAAAACTGTAAACGCCCCTGTAAACGGCGCAACAGGCGCAAGAACGGGTGAGACGCAAATGATTGAAAATAAATGGAGGCGAGTACCGGAATCGAACCGGTGTACACGGATTTGCAATCCGCTGCGTCACCACTCCGCCAACTCGCCGCCGTGGTGTTGCACTGCTATCCGATCACATCTTCGCCTGCAAGTCCCATCGAGGGCCGAAAAGGGGGGTGGGGCCGTTGCCGCGCCCCCGGTGATGTGGCAAACCGGAGTACGAGAGATTCCGAACAGACGAGTTTAGCTGATGATCGATTTCGCCACGCGCCGGACCATGATGGTCGATACGCAGGTCCGTCCGTCGGACGTGACCAAGTTTCCGATCATCGAGGCGATGCTGACAGTGCCGAGAGAGGATTTCGTGCCCTCCGCGCAACGCGAGGCAGCCTACCTGGGCGAGAACCTAGATCTCGGGCAAGGGCGTGTGCTGCTGGATCCGCGCACGCTGGCCAAGATGCTGGACGCGCTTGCCGTCACCGACGGCGAACTCGTGCTCGATGTGGGCGGGGCCATGGGCTATTCCACCGCCGTGATCGCCCACATGGCCGAAGCGGTTGTGACGGTCGAAGAAGACGAGACGATGGCACACGAAGCGCAAGAAGCGCTGATCGCTGCCGGGGCGGACAATGCGATCGTGCATGTCGGGCCGCTTGCCGAAGGGGCGGGACAGCATGGCCCCTACGACGCGATCATCCTGCAGGGCGGGGTGCAGCAAATCCCGCAGGTGTTGATCGACCAGTTGAAGGAGGGCGGGCGTATCTGCGCGCTGTTCATGATCGGACAACTGGGAGAGGTGCGCCTGGGCCGCAAGTACGGAACCGACTTGAGCTGGCGCATGGCGTTCAATGCGGCGGCACCGGTCTTGCCCGGCTTCGAGCGCGAAGTGGCCTTCGAATTTTGACGCGGAAGGGTTCGGCGTCGCCGCCGGGCCGGCATATGGACAGAAGGCGGAAACGATGCAGGTGACTCCATTCCAGAAATTCCGGCGCGCGGCGGGGGCGGCCTGCCTCGTGGCGGCGTTGACGATCACGGGGCGACCGGCGGAGGCCGAAACGCTGGCGGACGCGCTGGTGGGGGCATACAACCATTCCGGTCTGCTGGAGCAGCAGCGCGCGCTTCTGCGGGCCGCGGACGAGGACGTGGCCGCCGCGGTTTCGACGCTGAAGCCGGTTCTGCGCTGGACCACCGATCTGACCCAGGGCTTCCGTGAAGCGCCGAGCCAGAATCCCTTTGCCACCTCGGGCAGTTCCAATTCGCTGACGGCGTCTATCAGCCTGATCGCCGAGGTGCTGGTCTATGATTTCGGCGCTTCCTCCTATCGGATCGAGGCCGCCAAGGAAACCGTCCTGGCCACGCGCGACACGCTTCTCAATGTCGAACAGCAGATCCTGTTGCGCGCGGTGAGCGCCTATATGGGTGTCATCGAGGCATCGGAATTCGTGGCCCTGCGCGAGAACAACACGCGGCTGCTGACGCAGGAACTGCGCGCGGCGCGCGACCGCTTTGAAGTCGGGGAAGTGACCCGAACCGACGTGGCGCTGGCCGAGGCGCAGCTTGCAAATGCCCGCAGCGGCCTGGCCGCCGCACAGGGCACCTTGCTGCGCGCGCGGGAAGAATACCGCACCGCCGTCGGGCGTGACCCCGGCCGCCTCAGCGGGCCGCCGGCACTGCCCGCGCTGGGCGGCGATATCGAGGCGGCCAAGGCGCTGGCACTGCGCCAGCATCCCCTGTTGCGCTCGGCCCAGCATCAGGTGGCCGCGGCCGACCTGCTGATCCGGTCCAACGAGGCGGCGATGTCCCCCCGCATCACGCTGAACGGATCCGTCGGCGTGTCCGAGGAATTCGGCAACCAGAATTTCAACAACAGCGCCTCCATCGGTCTTGGCGTCAACCAGACCATTTATCAGGGCGGCAAGCTGTCGTCCGACGTGCGCAGGAGCATGGCGCAGCGTGACGCCCAGCGGGCGAACCTGCACGTGGTCCGCTATGACATCGAACAGGCCGTCGGCAACGCCTACGCCAGCTTCGCCTCTGCGCGTGCGCAGCTCGAGGCGTCGGATCGCCAGATCCGCGCCGCGCGCATCGCCTTCCGTGGCGTGCGTGAGGAAGCGACGCTGGGCGCGCGGACGACGCTAGACGTATTGGATGCGGAGCAGGCGCTGCTCGATGCGCAGTCGACACAGGTGTCGGCCCGGGCGAGCCTGTATGTCGCCGCCTATTCCGTGCTCTCCGCAACGGGACGCCTGACCGCTGCGGACCTTGCGTTGCCGGTCCAGATCTATGACCCGGCGGGATACTACAACCTCGTCAAGGATGCGCCGGCCAAGGAGACCCGTCAGGGCCGGCAGTTGGACCGCGTCCTGCGCGCCTTGCAAAAAGACTGACAATTTTCGGCGCTCTATTGTGAGAATCTGCGATCCGCGCTAACCTGTGCGGGAGGTAAGAGTGGTAAAATCTATGTCCGACCCCGTCACGAATGCCGAGGTTGAGGATGTTCTGTCTTCGATCCGCCGTCTGGTATCCGAAGACAAACGCCCGATGCAGCCCAAGGCAAAACCCGTCATGTCAGACCGTCTGGTCCTGACCCCCGCCTTGCGCGTTGCCGACACCGAGCCTTCCGAACCGGCACAGGAAACGCCCGAAGCAACGGTGCAGGACTGGTCCGAGGAGGATGCCGCGTTCGAGGCGGCATACGGCGACGAAGATATGCAGGAAGAGGACTCGCATCAGGCGATGGCCCGGGGGGTGATGAGCCGACCGCCGACGCGCTGGAGGATCCCGCCCTCGACTATGAATCGGACCCCTACAACTTTGCCGATGATACCGACGAAGATGGCGAAGGCGGTGTGACGTTTCACCGCGATACCGAGCTTTTCGATCCTGAACCGGCGGGCGGGGCGGAGCAGACCGCGCCGCAGTCTGATCCGGACACCACGCGCCACGCGGGGGTGGAGGACGGTCCGGCGGCGGGCCATGACGGCCAGGCTGCCACGTTGAGCGCCAAGATCGCGGCGCTGGAAACCGCCATTGGCAACATCCCCGAGAACTGGGAGCCGGACGGCGCCGTCGAGGATGATTACTCCGGCACGGATGCGCCCGCGATGGCGTGGGAGGACGATTCCGAAAGCGCCGCCACTACGGCGCGTCTGCACAATCTTCCCCGGAACCACCGCAGGGAAGCGGACGCAGCCAGCTTCTTTCGCGAACGGGAGGAGCCGGAGGCCGCCCGCGCGCCGGAAACGGAGAGCAAGACCGAGGAAGACCGCTTTGCATTTTCCGATGAGGATCAACTGCTGGACGAAGAAGCATTGCGCGACCTCGTGAGCGAGATCGTCCGCGCGGAACTGCAGGGCGCCCTTGGCGAGCGGATCACCCGCAACGTCCGCAAGCTGGTGCGCCGGGAGATCCACCGCGCCCTGACGGCACAAGAACTGGAATAGCCGCTTCTTCAGACCTCTTCGGCGAGGGACAGCAGCAGGTCGACGTCCATGTAGCGTTCGACGTGGGCTGCAAGCGCGTCCAGCGTGGTTTCGACTCCCGCGTCGAAGACGAGAGAGGAGTCGACTCCGAACTCCGACAGGTAGGCGCGCCGGAAGGAGTCGGAGGTGAATATTCCGTGCATGTAGCAGCCCTGAACGCGACCGTCCGCGCTCATCGCGCCTTCGGACGCGCCGTCGAAGGTCAGCCAGCCTCGGGCGCAGTCCGGGCCTGTGGTCTCCCCGATATGGATTTCATACCCGGACAGGCTGGTGCCACTTGCAGGATGGGTGCCGGTCTTGAGTGACAGGTGCTTCTTCGGCGCCATCACCGTATCGATCCGAAGATGGCCCAGCCCTGCCACCTCGGACGGTGGCCCCTCGATGCCGTGGGGGTCGGCGATGGTCTGTCCCAGCATCTGGTAGCCGCCGCACAGGCCCAGCACGTGACCGCCCCGCCGGACATGCGCCGCGAGGTCGATGTCCCATCCCTCGGCCCGCAGCGCGGCAAGGTCGGCGATGGTGGCTTTCGACCCGACCAGCAGCACCAGGTCCGCGTCGGCGGGCAGGGGAGTGCCCGGCAGGATCATGCGCAGGTCCACGCCCGGTTCCGCCGCGAGCGGGTCCAGATCGTCGAAATTGGCGATGCGCGGCAGACGCGGCACGGCGATCACGCAGCCCGCCCCACCGGACCGCAGCCGCGATGGGAGGTCCATCACGTCTTCGGCGGGCAGGCGGTGTGCCTGTTCGAACCATGGGATCACCCCGAGGCTTGGCCATCCGGTCCGCCGGGCGATGTCGTCGCGGCCATTATCGAACAGGCTGCGGTCGCCCCGGAACTTGTTGACCGCGAACCCGCGGACCTGCGCCTTGTCCTCGTCGGAAAGGACGGCCTGCGTGCCCACGATCTGCGCGATCACGCCGCCGCGGTCGATGTCGCCCATCAGGATCACGGGAACCCCGGCGGCGGTGGCAAAGCCCATGTTGGCGATGTCACCCGCCCGCAGGTTGGTTTCCGCCGGGCTGCCGGCGCCTTCGACGACGATCAGATCGGCCTCGCGGCCCAGCCGGTGAAAGGACTCCAGCACACGGGGCAAAAGGGTTCTCTTGTTCCGGCCGAAATCCGCGGCCTCCTGCATGCCGGCGACCTGACCCTGTACGACGATCTGCGCCCCCGTGGCGGACTGCGGTTTGAGCAGGATCGGGTTCATGTCGGTGTGAGGGGGCACGCCCGCGGCACGGGCCTGCAAGGCCTGGGCGCGGCCGATCTCGCCGCCGTCTTCCGTCACGGCGGCATTGTTCGACATGTTCTGCGGTTTGAACGGGCGCACACGCAGGCCCCGCTGCACGCAGGCGCGGATCAGCCCGGCGACGATCATGGATTTTCCCACGTTCGATCCCGTTCCCTGGATCATGATCGCCTTGGTCATGCCGTCCCCTTCGATGCGCTGGCGCAAACTGGCGTAAATTGCGCGGCCGGGGAAGAGGCTGTGGCACGAACCCGGCCCGCTTCAACGAAAAAAACGCAGCCCGCAGGCTGCGTTTGATCCGAGCGGAATGGCGATTTTGGGGTCAGGCCGCTTCGGCCTGTTGAGCGGCGTTGCGCCGCTCGGATTCTTCACGGCTCAGGGCGACGGAGGTCCGAACACCCTTGCCGACGAATTCCATCAGTCCGGTCACGACACGTTCGTTCGGGTCGATGCCGGCACAGCTCAGCACTTCACGGCCATCGCGCGACCGCGCCCAGCGGGCGATCTGTTCCGGTCCGTTGCCGTATTTCTTGTCATCCGCAATCGCGTCATCCAGCGCTGCCAGTACCACGGCAGCGAAAAGTTTGCGGGCCCGATTTCCTTGCTCGTTATTGAAAGCGGTGCCATCAACGAAATCTCTCATCTCGTCGTCCTTTCCGTTATTCTTGCTCTTGTCATTTTGGCGTGCGGCCTCTTATGACGGATATCCCACGATTCGGATACCGATATTTCGCATGTCTCCCATGCAGTGGCTGCATGACTTTCGCGGGCGCAGCATAGCATGCGGTCGCCTTGCAGGGAGCCGATACCGCAGATATAGGGTGCGTGGAATACACATCAACCTCTATGACGGTTTTGCGAAATGCCAAAAATCAATGGAAACGAGATCCGCCCCGGCAACGTGCTGGAGCATAACGGCGGCCTCTGGGCGGCGGTCAAGGTCGACCACGTGAAGCCCGGCAAGGGCGGGGCCTTTGCCCAGGTTGAACTGCGCAACCTCCGCAACGGCTCCAAGCTGAACGAGCGCTTCCGTTCCGCCGACAAGGTGGAGCGCGTGCGTCTCGAGCAGAAAGATCAGCAATTTCTCTA
Organism: Sulfitobacter alexandrii; assembly: GCF_001886735.1. Classification (NCBI taxonomy): domain Bacteria; kingdom Pseudomonadati; phylum Pseudomonadota; class Alphaproteobacteria; order Rhodobacterales; family Roseobacteraceae; genus Sulfitobacter; species Sulfitobacter alexandrii. The sequence goes on along the minus strand of NZ_CP018076.1, from coordinate 2,575,769 downwards.
TGAAGACAACGGGATGCTGGTCGTGATGGATACGGATACCTACGAGCAGGTGCAGCTTTCCTCCGAGCTTCTGGGCGAACGCCGGCCGTTCCTGCAGGACGGCATGATGATCGTGGTCGAGTACCACGAGGCCGAGGCGCTCAATGCCTCGCTGCCGCAGAAGGTGGTCTGCAAGGTCGTGGAGACGGAGCCGGTGGTGAAGGGACAGACCGCCGCCAACTCCTTCAAGCCCGCGATTCTGGACAATGGCGTGAAGGTTTCCGTGCCCCCGTTCGTCGGTCAGGACGAGGACATCGTGGTCAATACCGAGACGATGGAATACGTCGAGCGCGCCTGATGGTGCGCGCATTTGACGCGACGTTATGCTGCGGATGCAAGGCTGACGGCGGTTCCGTGACGGCGATGGCGGTCAATCGTGGGAATCGCCGCCAGGCCCCTGCCATGTCACCTGCGCCGTTCCCGCCGTCATCGGTTCGCTGGCGCGGTCGTACCTGAGATAGGCGATGCCCCTGCCACCCGCCTGGGTCAGCAGCGTTCCCGCCGGTTTCTCGCCCGCCAGCAGTTCGGTGCCGACCGGCGCCTCCCCCGACACCTCGACGCGGGCCAGCCCCTTGCGGAGCGTCGTCTTGTGCCGCATCCGCGCGGTCACTTCCTGCCCGACATAGCAGCCCTTGCGGAAATCCACGCCGTTCAGCCTGTCGAGCCCCGCTTCGAGAATGAAGGTATCCGGCGTGAGTTCGATGCCCGTCTCGGGGATGAGATGGGTCACCCGCAACGCGTCCCAGTCGGTGCCATCGTCACCGGCCTGCGGGTCGTTACGATAGGCCCGCCAGCCCATGTCGGGGGTGCGCGGATCAGCAAAGCCATCCTCGGGCGGCGTGCCGGTCCCGCGGTGCAGGTGCAGGCCGCTGTCTTCGATCCGGACGTCGGCGCGCAGCTTGTACATCGTCAGACGCTGCACCAGCATGTCGGCCAGGCTGTCCGCGACATCCAGCAGGACACTCCCGTCCTTCCCGTCGATGACGAAGAAATCTGCGAGGTATTTGCCCTGCGGGGTCAGCAGGGCCGCGTAGACCGGTCCCTGCGCCAGCTTGCCGATGTCGTTGGTGATGAGCCCCTGCAGGAATTCGCGGGTGTCTTCGCCTGACAGGCGCAGGATGCGGCGGTGCGTCATGGTGGTGTCCTTTCTGCGGTAGCCATGACATATAGGCTCCGTCGCCAGTTCTAAAGGGGTCGCAATGCGCGCGCCGGTCTCGGTCATCATTCCAACTCTCGACGCGGCGGAGGCCCTGCCGGAATGCCTTGCCACCTTGATGGAAGGGCTGGAGGCCGGTCTGATCCGCGAGCTGATCCTCAGCGATGGCGGGTCTTCCGATGCCACGGGGGCACTGGGTCAGGCATGGGGGGCCGAGGTCCTTCACGGCGCGCCTTCGCGCGGGGGGCAGCTGCGGCGCGGCTGTGCGGCGGCACGGGGGACTGGCTGCTGATCCTGCACGCCGACACCCGGCTTCAGCCCGGCTGGAGCGGGGCGGTCCGCGATCACCTGCGCGCGCATGACCGGGCGGGCTGGTGCCGCCTGAAGTTCGACGGCGGCGGGCTGCGGCCGCGGCTGGTCTCGGCCTGGGCCAACCTGCGAAGCCACCTCGGCCTGCCCTACGGAGATCAGGGGCTGCTGGTCTCTCGGGAGTTGTACGAGCGGGCAGGCGGCTATCCCGACATCCCGCTGATGGAGGACGTGGCCATCGTCCGCGCCCTGCGCGGAAAGCTCATGCCTCTCGACGCCACCGCCGTGACCAGCGCGGCGAAGTATCGCCGGCAAGGCTGGCTGCGCCGCGGCGCCGCCAACCTGCTGACCTTGTTGCGGTACATGTCCGGCGCGGATCCCGAGGTTCTGGCGCGCGGCTACCGACGGTAGAGCGCGACCGGTCAGCCGAACAGCCGCTGCCCGATGCGTTGCAGCAGGTTCGGCTGTGTCGGTGCCAGCCCGCGTTCCCGTGCCCGCAGCGCGCGCATCCCGCGCGCGTCCGAAACCGTCTTGCCGTCCTCGAATTGCAGGCGGTAGAGGTTCGCGTAGATCCCGCCTCCGGCCAGCAACTCTTCGTGCGTCCCTTCGTCCGTCACCCGCCCGCGGTCCATCACAACGATCCGGTCGGCGCTGCGGATCGTGGCCAGCCGGTGCGCGATCACCAGCGTGGTGCGCCCGGCGGACAGCCGGTCCAGGGCATCCTGCACCACTTGTTCCGATTGCGCGTCGAGGGCGCTGGTCGCCTCGTCCAGCAGCAGGATCGGCGTGTCGCGCAGCAGGGCGCGGGCGATCACCACACGTTGCCGCTGCCCACCCGAGAGCGCCGATCCCCTCGGGCCGACGCGGGTGTCCAGCCCGTTTTCCAGCTTGGGCAGGAAGTCCGCCACATGTGCCGCCTGCAGGACCTCGCGCAGGCGTTCATCGCTGACGTCGGTCCGGCCCAGCAGGATATTCTCGCGCACCGTCTCGTCGAAAAGCAGCGCCTCCTGCGTCACGACCGAGAACAGGCCGCGCAGGTCGGCCAGCGTCAGGTCGGTCACCGGCACGCCCCCGATCGTCACTTCGCCCTCCTGCGGATCGATGAGGCGGGTCAAGACGTTGAAGATGGTGGATTTGCCCGCCCCCGACGCCCCCACGAGCGCCGTGGTCTCGCCCGCGTTCGCCGTCAGGTTCAACCCGTCCAGCACCTTGGTGTCGCCAAAGGACAGGGTCACGTCCTTCAGGGCGATGGCCGTGCTGGGCAGGGGCAATGCGCGGGGCGTCTCCGGATCGGTTTGCGTCCGCGGCGCGTCCAGCAGTTCCTTCAGTCTTTCCAGCGCCGCGGCAGCCGTCTGCCACAAGCCGCTCACGCCGCCCAGCCGCCGCAGCGGGCTGAAGGTAAAGCCCATGGCCGTGAAGAAGGTCATGAATTGCCCGATCGTCTTGTCCCCCGAGATGATCTGGCTGCCGCCATAGAGGATGACGGCCATGAAGCCGATGCCGGACATGATGTCGATCATCCCCGGTATCGCGGAATTGCCGAACGCGGCGCGCACCTCCGTGGTGACGAACTTGCGCGTCAGGTCGCGATACTGGCGCGACTGGTACTGCTCCAGCGCGTTCAGCTTGATCTGCACGATCCCGTGGAACACCTCGTCGAGACGGGTCGACAAGTGGGCCCCCAGATCGCGGGCCTCGCGGGCGCGGCGGCGGACGAACCGCTGCGCCGCGGCGGCGGGCAACACCATCAGCGGAACGCCGATGCAGGCCAGGAAGGCCCAGACCGGGTCGATGGAAATGGCGACCCCCAGCAGGACGATCAGCCCGATGGCATCGCGCCCCGCGCCGGTGATCACCGCCCGCCAGACGTCACCGACCGCGTTCACGTCGGACTGTACCCTCTGGATCAGGAAGCCGGGGGGATGGGCCTGATGAAAAGCGCCGTCCTGCACCATCAGCTTGTCCAGAAGCTCGATCCGCATGTCCGCGGCCGTGCGCTGCGCGATCCGGGTCAGCAGGACTTTCTGGATCACCCCGGCGACCGCGCGCAGGGCAAAGATGCCCACCAGCACGAGGCCGACCCATTTCAGCGCACTGCGGTCGCCCGCGACGAAGACCTGATCGAACATGGGCTCCATCAGCCGTGCAAGCGCACCCAGCGTGCTGCCCTCGATCGCCATGAAGATCACGGCGACGATCATCAGCTTCACGTGCTTCCTGAGGTAATCCCGCCAGAGCCAGCGCAGCAACTCTCCGGAGGTGTAGGTCTGATCGTTCATGTTGACGTGGACGCTCCTCTGGGGCGGTCTGCCCACCTGTCTACGCAACCGTCCCCGGCAGGGCAAGGCAGGTGGGATATTGACGCCGGATCATCCGGGCGTAGTGTCTGCGCGACCATTCCAGGGCGACAAGGCATTCCGATGAAACAGAAACCCAAACTGGCGCAGGGGCGTCCCTACCTCGCGATTCCCGGTCCCTCGGTCACGCCGGACGCGGTGCTGGGCGCGATGCACCGGGCCGCGCCCAACATCTACGCGGGTGAACTGCCCGACATGATGCCGGGGATTGTCGCGGACCTGAAGCGTGTCGCGCGCACCGATCACAACGTGGCCATGTACATCGGCAACGGTCACGCCGCGTGGGAGGCGGCGCTGGTGAACGTGACGCGGCCCGGCGACAGGGTACTGGTGCCCGCCACGGGCCGCTTCGGTCTGGGTTGGGGGATGGTGGCGCGCAGCCTGGGGCTGGAAACCGACATCATCGACTTCGGCAAGCAGAGCCCCATGGACATGGATCGTATCGCCGAGGTGCTCAAGGCGGATGACGGCCACCGGATCAAGGCCGTGCTGGCGGTTCACGTGGACACCTCCACCTCGATCCGCAACGATATCGCGGCGCTGCGCGGGGTGCTCGACGATCTGGGCCATCCCGCGCTCCTGCTGGCCGACTGCATCGCCTCGCTGGGGTGCGACAGGTTCGAGATGGACGCCTGGGGCGCCGACGTGACGGTCACCGGTTCGCAGAAGGGCCTCATGATGCCGCCGGGCATGGCCTTCGTGTTCTTCAACGACCGGGCCGCGGCGGCACGGGCGCGGCTGGACCGGGTCAGCTGGTTCTGGGACTGGGCACCGCGCGCCGCACCGGACGAATTCTTCCAATATCACGGCGGCACGGCCCCCACTCATCATCTCTACGGTCTGCGCGCCGCGCTCGACCTGATTCACGGCGAAGGGATGGAACAGGTCTGGGCCCGGCACCATGTGCTGGCCCGCGCGGTCTGGGCCGCCTGCGAGGCATGGTCGACGGCGGGCAGCTTCGGCATGAACGTATCCGATCCGGCGCACCGCAGCTGCGCTGTCACGGCCCTGCGCCTGCAGACGCCGCAGGCAACCGAGCTGCGCAGCTGGCTGGAAAGCGAACTGGCGCTGACGCTGGGCATCGGGCTTGGCATGGCTGAACCGGGCGACCCGGCGCGCGACGGTTTCTTTCGGCTGGGGCACATGGGCTATGTCAACGGCCACATGGTCATGGGCCTGCTGGGCGGGATCGAAGCGGGCATGCGCGCCCTGCGAATCGATCACGGCGCGGGCGCGCTGGACGCCGCGGCAGAGGTCATCGCGGGAGGGTAGGCCGACCGCGACGCAAGGGCCGCCGGATCACTGCCGCGTCAGGGCGATCCGGTCTATCACCTTGTTCACCGCCCATCCCAGCGCGGCTGCCGCGATCAGCCCCCAGATCGCCCAGATCGCCATCAGGACCCACGCGAGGTTGACGCCGAACATCACGATGCAGGCCTGTGTGTAATTCGGGGCGGCGGGGCGGTCATGGGAATCGCGCATCGGTCTCTCGCACCTTGATCGCAAAGCAGTATAGCCCGCGTCCTTCCCAAGTCAGCCCCTTTCTGCCGCCGACAGGGCCGCCGGCAGGGCGGCCGCAAAGGCGTCGAGGTCGGCCTCGGTGCCGCAGCTGACGCGGATACAGCGGTTCTGCGGCGCCGCGAAGGGCATCCGCACGAAGATGCCCCGTTCCACCAGCCCGTCCAGCACGGCCTTGGCGAAGGCCCCGTCGCGGCCGCAATCGATGGCCACGAAGTTTGCCGCCGAGGGCAGGGAGGTCAGCCCGCAGTCGCGCGCGATGGCCGCGATCCGGTCCCGCGCAAGGGCCACCTCTGACTGGACATGGGTCAGCCACTCCCTGTCCTTGACCGCGGCCAGCGCCCCCGCCTGCGCGGCGCGGTTCATGCCGAAATGATTGCGCACCTTGTCGAAGGCGGTGATGAGTTCCGGATGCCCGAGCGCATAGCCGACCCGCGCGCCCGCCAGACCGTATACCTTGGAGAAGGTCCGCATCCGGATCACCCTTGGATCGTCGAAGGGCAGGGGCAGGGCCGTGCCCTCCGGCGCGGTCTCCACGTAGGCTTCGTCGAGAACAAGCAGCGTCCCTTCCGGCAGGGCGTCCATCGCCCTGGCGATATCGGCGCCCTTGTGCCAGCTTCCCATCGGGTTGTCCGGGTTCGACAGGTAGACCAGCTTGGCATCCACCTCCGCCGCCTTGGCGAAAAGGCTCGCCGGATCTTCATGGTCGTCCACGAAAGGCACCTTGTGCAGCACGCCGCCGTATCCCGCCACATGGTAGTTGAAGGTGGGATAGGCCCCGTCGGACGTAACCACCGCGTCGCCCTCGCCGACGAACAGCCGCACGAGATAGCCGAGCAGCCCGTCGATACCCTCGCCCACGATGATGTGGTCCATGGTGGTGCCCAGCGTCCGGGCCAGCGCCTCGCGCAGGTCGTGGCTCTGGGCGTCACCGTATTTCCAGTGCTCGGTTTCCGCCATTGCGGCAATGGCCCGGGGCGATGGCCCGAAGACGTTCTCGTTCGCGCCCAGCCGGGCGGCGAACGGGGCGTTGCGGGCACGCTCCTGTGTTTCCGGCCCCACGAAGGGGACGGAGGCGGGCAGGGATTGGGCGAGCGGTGTAAGGCGATATCGGGTCATGCGGTTTGATAGGCCCGCAGACCGCGACGGGCAAGGGGCTGCCGCAGCGTTGCGCTGGCGCCGGGGCGGCACATGCGGTCTACTGGCCGAAACCAGCTGGAGGATGTCATGAGCCGCGTTTCGGTCACCTATGAAAATCATATCGCCTTTGTCCGCCTGACCCGCGCGGACAAGATGAACGCCGTGGACCAGGAGATGATCGACGCGATCATCGCCGCCGGAACCGAGGTCGCCGCGTCGGACGCGCGCTGCGTGGTGCTGTCGGGCGAGGGCAAGGCGTTCTGCGCCGGCATCGACATCTCCGGCCTGTCGGGGATGATCGGCAAGGATCCGGTGGAACTCCTGACGCCGCGGACCCACGGTGAGGGCACGACGAACCAGTGGCAGGAGGTCGCGATGGTGTGGTCCCGCATGGACATCCCCGTGATCGCCGCGATCGACGGCGTGTGCTTCGGCGCGGGGCTGCAATTGGCGCTTGGCGCCGACATCCGGATCGCCGCGCCCGACTCCCGGCTCGCGGTGATGGAGATGAAGTGGGGCATCGTGCCCGACATGGGCGGTATGGTCCTGCTGCCTAAACTGGTGCGCGGCGACGTTCTGCGCCGGCTGACCTACACGGCAGCACCGGTGAACGCCGCACAGGCAGAGCGCTGGGGCCTTGTGACGGAACTGGCCGACGATCCGCTGGCGGCCGCCACGGAACTTGCGACCCTCATCGCGGGCAAGAGCCCGTCGGCCATCCGCGCCGCCAAGCGCCTGATCGCCCTGGCGGAAGACTCGGACGCGGCGACGGTGCTCGAGGCGGAATCCCGTGTCCAGGCCGACCTGATGGGCAAGCCCCACCAGATGGAAGTCGTCGCGGCGGAAATGGGCAAGCGTCCGGCGGTATTCGACTGACCTCGCCAGCCCGGCCGGGACCAGAGGTGCCCGGCACCGCGAGCGGCGCCGAGGCTGGAAGACGTGGCGCCCCGGCGCGACGCCGGGCTCACGCCATTTCGGCCAGTCGGTCCAGCGCCGCCTGAAGCTGGTCGGCTTCCTCCTGACGCGCGTGGAGGTTGGCCTGCGTCTCGGCCACGACCTCCTCCGGCGCGGAGGCGGCGAACTTGGGATTGTTCAGCCGGCCTTTCAGCCCGCCGATCTCCTTGCCCAGCTTCTCCAGCGATTTCTCGAGCCGCGCCTTCTCGGCGTCGATGTCGATGATCCCCTCCAGCGGCAGACCCAGCGTCGCGGCGCGGGACGGGATCGAAGCCGTGCCCTTGGGGAAAGCGTCCACCTTCTGAAGCGATTCCACACCGGCGCGCCGGGCGATCAGGTCGGCGTTGCGTTCCCATGCCAGCATCCCGGCCGCGTCGATATCCGTATAGACCATCGGCACCTTGAGGCTGCCGGGCACCCCCATGGACACCCGCGCAGAGCGGATGTTCTGGATCAGCGCGATCACCCAGTTCAGTTCGGCGTCGGCCTGTTCGTCCACCATGTCGGCGGCGGTATAGGTCGGCCAGTCGGCGTGGACCAGCATGCCGGGACGGTCCTTCTGGCCCCAGAGTTCCTCTGTGATGAAGGGCATGATGGGGTGCAGCAGGATCAGGCACTGGTCCAGTGCCCAGCCGTAGGTCGCCCGCGTCTCCGCGATGGCGGTTGCGTCGTCGCCGTCGAAGATCGGTTTGGTGAATTCGAGGTACCAGTCGCAGAAGGTGCCCCAAACGAAGGCATAGAGCGTGTTCGCCGCATCGTTGAAACGATACTGCGCCAGCGCCGCGTCGACGGCCTCGCGCGTTTTGGCGATCTCGCCCTTGATCCACTTGTTCACCGTCAGCGTGGTTTCAGGGGGCGTGTCGCCGTGGGGAACCTCCAGCACGCCGTTGCGCTCGGCAAAGGCGGTGGCGTTCCAGATCTTGTTGCCGAACTTGCGATAGCCGTCGATGCGCGCGGTCGACAGCTTCAGGTCGCGCCCCATGGCGGCCATGGAGGTGAGCGTGAAGCGCACGGCATCCGCGCCGTACTCGTCGATCAGTTCGATCGGGTCGAGGACATTGCCCAGCGACTTCGACATCTTCTTGCCCTTCTCGTCGCGCACCAGCGCGTGGACATAGACGGTATCGAAGGGTTTCTGACCCACGACGGCGTACTGCATCATCATCATCCGGGCGACCCAGAAGAAGATGATGTCGAAGCCAGTGATGAGGACCGAGGTGGGAAAGTATTTCTCCAGTTCCTCGGTCTGCTCGGGCCAGCCCAGCGTCCCGATGGGCCAGAGGCCGGAGGAGAACCAGGTGTCGAGGACGTCGGGGTCGCGCGTCAGCGTCTTGCCGGGGGCCTTGGCCTGGGCTTCCGCCTCCGTGGCGGCGCAGTACTCGTTGCCGTCCTCGTCGAACCAGACCGGAATCTGGTGCCCCCACCACAGCTGGCGCGAGATGCACCACGGCTCGATGTTTTCCAGCCAGTGGAAATAGACCTTCTTGTCCTGCTCGGGCAGGATCTCGACCTCGCCGTTGCGGACGGCGTCGAGCGCGGGGCCCACGATCTTGGCGGTGTCGACGAACCACTGGTCGGTCAGCATCGGCTCGATCACGACCTTCGACCGGTCGCCGAAGGGCTGCATGATCTTCTTGGCCTCGACGAGAGGGACCATCGTGTCTTCGCGCGCCTCGCCGCCTTCCTCGGGCGCCAGCGGCTTTTGCGCGGCGCGTCCCAGGCGCGGGTCATGGGCCTGGGTCATGACGGCCAAGCCCTCGGCGGTGATCTGGTCGACGACGCGTTCGCGCGCCTCGAACCGGTCGAGACCGCGCAGGTCGTCGGGGACGAGGTTGATCGCGTCGGCTTCGGCTTCCGAAAGCGTCCGGTCGCCGCGGGCGACGGCGAGCGCGATCTCGGCCGTCTCGGCGTAGGGGGCGCCGTCGGCCCGCATCGCGCCCGTCGTGTCCATCAGGCGGTACATCGGGATGCCGCCCCGCCTGGCGACCTCGTAGTCGTTGAAGTCATGCGCGCCGGTGATCTTCACCGCGCCGGAACCGAAGGTGGGGTCCGGGTAGTCGTCGGTGATGATCGGGATCAGGCGGCGGTGCTCCTTGGGTCCGACCGGGATTTCGCAGAGTTTCCCGACGATTGGCGCGTAACGTTCGTCCGATGGGTGAACCGCGACCGCGCCGTCGCCCAGCATGGTCTCGGGCCGGGTGGTGGCGATGGAGATGTAGTCGCGCTCCTCCTCGAACAGGACGTTGCCGTCCTCGTCCTTCTCGACGTAGGTGTAGGTCGCCCCGCCCGCCAGCGGGTACTTGAAGTGCCACATGTGGCCGTCGACCTCGGTGTTCTCGACTTCGAGGTCGGAGATTGCCGTTTCGAAATGCGGATCCCAGTTGACCAGCCGCTTGCCGCGATAGATCAGGCCCTTGTCGTACATGTCGACGAAGACCTTGATGACGGCATCGTGAAAGTTGCCCTCCTCACCGGCCGGGGCGTTCGGCGCGCCGGACATGGTGAAGGCGTTGCGCGACCAGTCGCAGGAAGCGCCGAGCCGCTTGAGCTGTTCGATGATGGTGCCGCCCGACTGGGATTTCCATTCCCACACCTTGTCGAGGAATGCCTCGCGTCCCATCTCGCGCCGGCCGGGCTGCTGTGCCTTGGCCAGTTCGCGTTCGACGACCATCTGCGTCGCGATGCCCGCGTGATCCTGGCCGGGCTGCCAGAGCGTGTCGTGCCCGCGCATGCGGTGCCAGCGGATCAGGATGTCCTGCAGCGTGTTGTTGAAGGCATGGCCCATGTGCAGCACGCCGGTGACGTTGGGCGGCGGGATCATGATCGAAAAGGTTTCCGCGCCCTCGCGGGCATTGGCCCCGGCCTTGAAGGCGCCGGCCTGTTCCCAAGCGTCGTAGAGCCGCTTTTCGGCGTCCTGTGCGTTGAATGTCTTGTCGAGGGCCATGATGATCCATCCTGTCGTCGTTCGGATGCTGATCTAGCCGAGGTTGCGGTGAAGGGAAAGGGTGGCGGTACGTCGCTCCTGCGCCGAGGCGCAGGTCGCCCCGCCCGCCATCCCGCAGCGCCCCGTTGATCATCCTGTGCAAGGTGGAAGTGTCGGAACGGAGTATTTGAGGCATAAAGAAGCATGCGAAGCGCCCCGATGCAGGTGGATCCGTCGAATGCACCGTTCGGGACGCTTCTTCTTCATGCACGGTCATCGGCGCTCCCGCCTGTACCGCGCCTGCAGGATGGCACGGCCCGGGTAAAGATTTTCCTAATTCCGCTTCTTTATGCCCCAAATACTCAAATCCGACGCTGCAACCGGTGCTGTCGGTTGACCGGATGCGGGCAAGGGGTGGGCTGGACAAGCGGAGCGTGATCTATATCTCTGTCAGCGACAGATACGCCAGAGGGGGCCGATCGTGGACAAATTCGGAAAAAGCCAACCGGTCAAGCGCACCGAGGATCTGCGTTTTCTCATGGGCGAGGGGCGGTACGTGGACGACATCGCGCCGAAAGGCGCGTTGCATGCCTTTTTCCTCCGGTCCTCCGTGGGTCACGGTGTGATCCGCGAATTGGACGTCTCGGAAGCTGCCGCTGCCGATGGGGTCCATCTTGTGCTGACCTGTGCCGATCTGGAGGCGGCCGGCATGAACATCGCCATGTCCGGCGCGGTGGTTGAGAACCGGGATGGCAGCAAGGGGGCGGCGCCCGTGCGCCCCATGCTGGCCCGGGACAAGGTGCGCTATGTCGGCGAACCCGTGGTGGCGGTGATCGCCGACAGCCTGGCGCAGGCACGTGACGCGGCGGAGCTGATCATGCTCGACATCGACGACCTGCCGGCCAAGATCGATCTGCAGCCCGGCGGTGAGACCTTGCACGAAGAGGCGCCGGACAACCGGGCCTTCGACTGGGGCATGGGCGACGAGGCGGCCACGCGCGAAGCCTTCGACGCGGCGGCGCGGACCGTGGCGCTGGACGTCGAGGACAACCGGATCATCGTCAATTCGATGGAACCGCGCGGCTGCTATGCGGAATGGTCCGACGGGCGGCTGCACGTGGCCAACAATGCCCAGGGGGTCTGGGTTCACAAGGGGTTTCTCAAGACCGCCTTCGGGCTGGGGGACGACGAGGTGCGTGTCACCAATCCCGACACGGGCGGCGGCTTTGGCATGAAGTCCATGACCTACAACGAGTATTTCTGCGTGGCGCAGGCCGCGCGGGCGCTGGGCCGTCCGGTGCGCTGGATGTCCGACCGCACGGAGGCGATGCTCAGCGACAACGGCGGGCGCGATCTGACCAGCCTCGCGGAGTTCGCCTTCGATGCGGACAACCGGATCACCGCCTACCGTGTCCGCACGCGCTGCAACCTCGGGGCCTACAATTCGCAGTTCGCGCAGCACATCCAGACCACCCTTTTCAGCCGCGTCCTGATGGGCGTCTACGACGTGCAGACGACCTGGCTTCAGGCGGAAGGGTATTACACCAATACCGTGCCGGTCGATGCCTATCGCGGTGCCGGGCGGCCCGAAGCGATCTACGTGCTGGAACGGCTTATGGACCGCGCCGCGCGGGAACTGGGCGTCGACCCCTGGGAATTGCGGCGCATCAACTTCATCAAGCCGGAACAATTCCCCTACAAGTCCGCCACCGGCGAGACATACGACGTGGGTGATTTCGGCCGGCTTCTGAACCGGGCCGCACGGGAAGCGGACCGCGACGGGTTCGAAGCGCGCCGGGCGGAGGATGCGGCGCGCGGCCTGCTGCGCGGGCAGGGCCTGTGCTATTACATCGAGAGCATCCTCGGTGATCCGTCGGAAGGGGCCAAGGTTGTCTTCGAGGAGAACGGTCGCGTGACGATCCTCGTGGGTACGCAGTCGAACGGGCAGGGGCACGAAACGGTCTATGCCCAGTTCCTGTCGGACCAGACCGGCATCCCGGCGCATCTGATCGACGTGGTCCAGGGCGACAGCGACCTGATCGCCCAGGGCGGCGGCACCGGCGGGTCGCGGTCGGTCACCACGCAGAACAATGCCACGCTGGCAACGGTCAAGGCCATGACCGAGGCTTTCATCGCCTTCCTGTCCGAGGAGATGGGCGTGCCCGCCGGCGAGATCGGCTTCGACGACGAGCGCTTCCGCGCCGACGGGTCGAACCTGACGCCGACCATGCTGGAGGTCGCGGAGATGGCCCGCGAGAAGGGGCGCGACGACCTGCTTGTCCATCACGAGCGCGCCACGCTGGAGGCCCGCAGCTTCCCCAACGGGGCGCATGTGGCCGAAGTCGTGATCGACCCGGAAACCGGCATCGTGACCACCGACCGCTACACGGTGGTCGACGATTTCGGCAATCTCATCAACCCGATGCTGGCCGAGGGCCAGGTGCATGGCGGGGTGGCGCAGGGCATCGGGCAGGCGATCCAGGAACGGGTCGTCTACGACGAGGACGGCCAGCTGCTTACCGCGTCCTTCATGGACTACGCCCTGCCGCGGGCGGCCGACCTGCCCAACATCTCGTTCATGTCGGAACCGGTGCCGTCCACCGCCAACATCATGGGCATGAAGGGCTGCGGCGAAGCGGGCACAGTGGGCGCGCTGGCCGCCGTTGCGAACGCCGTGCAGGACGCGCTGTGGGAACAGGGCGTACGGCAGGCGGACATGCCCTTCACGCCACACCGGGTGTGGGAGATGCTGAACGGTGCCAAGCTCGCCGCGGAATGAGGCTGGCCGGGTCGCGCCGGGGGGCGCCACCCATGTCATCGTGCTGGATGGCACTCTGTCGTCCCTGCAGCCCGAACACAGAACCAACGCCGCGCGTGCCTACAAGCTGCTGAGCGAGAACGCCTATCTGTTGTCGCTCTACTACGAGCCCGGCCTGCAATGGGACAACTGGCGGTCGATCTGGGCCGTGATCACGGGGCGGGGCATCAACCGGCAGATCCAGCGCGCCTACGGCTGGCTCGCGGCCCGGTACCGGCCGGGCGACCGGATCTTCCTGCTGGGATACTCGCGCGGCGCCTACGCCGTGCGCTCGCTCGCGGGGGTGATGCACCAGGTGGGATTGCTGCGGGCCGATCATGCCACCCGCGCAACGGTGGAGCGTGCCTACCACCACTACCGCTCCGATCCCGGCACGACCGCAGCGCGCGATTTCAGCGCCGCCCATTGCCACCGGGGGGTGCAGATCGACACCATCGCCGTGTGGGACACCGTGAAATCGCTGGGGTTCAACGCGCCGCTGCTGTGGCGCCTGTCCGAACGGACCCACGGGTTTCACAGCCATGAGCTCGGCCCCGATGTGCTGCACGGTTATCACGCCCTTGCCCACGACGAGACCCGTGTCGCCTATGCGCCGGTCCTGTGGTCCACGGGCGCCCGGGATGTGGATCGGGTGGAACAGGTCTGGTTTCCGGGCACGCACGGCGACGTGGGAGGGCACTTGGGCGGATTCGAGGCGGCCCGCCCGCTCGCCAACATCCCGCTGGTCTGGATGCTGGAAAAGCTGGAAGCGCGGGGCCTGCCTTTGCCCGGCGGGTGGCAGCGTCGGTTCCCGGTGGATGAAGGGGCGCCCTCGCTCGGCACGTTTCGCGGGCTCGGCAAGCTGTTGGTATCCCGCAGGCGGCGACGGATCGGGCTGGACCCGTCGGAGCGGCTGCACGAGAGCCTGCCAGCGCGCGCGCAGGCGCAGGGAAAGAGGCTGGGCAGCCACGCGGGCCCCCATGTCGACCTCACGTCCTGACGGGCCGTGCCTGCGGATCAGGCGATCTTCATCACGATGCAGGTGGTCGAACCGGTCGCATAGAGTTTGCCGTCCTCGACGCCCCTGATCTCGCCGTGCGCGACACCGGTGGAGCGGCCCACGTGATCGCTGGTGCCGATGCAGTCGATCTGCATGCCCAGAGGTATGCTGCGCAGGATGTTCACCTTGTATTCGAGGGTCGTGTAGACCGAGCCTCTGGGCACCTTGGTCATCACCGCGCAGGCCATGGCGCTGTCCAGCAAGGTGCCGTACCAGCCGCCGTGCACGGTGCCCATCGGGTTGGTCACGTTGAACTCGGGCGCGCCGCGAAACACCACCCGACCGTCTTCGACCGCATGCAACGTGTACCCCATGGTGCCGCCGATCGGAGGACCGGAAACAGTGCCATCCAGGATACCCTGCATGAATTCCAGCCCCGACAGCTTCAGGGCCTCCTGCTGGCTGAGCAGGTCTTCGGGGGATTTGGCGAGCTTCGGCATGGGAAATCTCCGGCAGGGGTCTGCCGGAGAGGGTATTAGGCCATCGACATCTTGTGCAAACGTTACGCGACGTCTTCGAGCGTGACCTGCGGCGTCACACCCAGTGCGCGGCAGACGTCGCGGGTCAGTTCGGCGCGGTTCAGGGTGTAGAAATGCAGGTTCTCGACACCCTCGTCGACCAGTTCGCTGCACAGTTCGGTGCACAGCGACGTCGCCAGCAACGCGCTGCGGTCGTCGCGGTCCGCTTTGGTGAAGGCGTCATCGACCCACGCCGGAACGGGCGTGCCGCACTTGTTCGCGAAGTTGCGGGCCGACTTCCAGTTCACGATGGGCAGGATCCCGGGTGTGATCGGCTTCTCGATCCCCGCCTTCACGCAGGCGTCGCGGAACCGCAGGAAAGTCTCCGCTTCGAAGAAGAACTGGGTGATCGCCTCGTCCGCGCCGGCGTCGAACTTGCGCTTGAGCCATTCGATGTTCGCCTCGGGGCTCGCCGATTCGGGGTGCGGATCGGGGTAGGCCCCGACACGGATCGTGAACTTGCCGGTTTCGGCCAGTGCCGAGATCAGCTCGCAGCTGTCCCTGAAACCTTCGGGGTGGGGGGTGAAGCGTGTATCTTCACCCTGCGGATCGCCGCGCAGCGCGACGATGTCGGTCACGCCGATCTTGGCAAAGCTCTCGGCGACCTCGAGGGTTTCGGCACGGCTTGCGCCCACGCAGGTCAGGTGCGCCGCGACCGGCAGGCCCGAGGTCCGGCGCAGCACGTGGGCCGCGTCGTGGGTCAGGTCACGGGTCGTGCCGCCCGCGCCGTAGGTCACGGAAAAGAACCGCGGGGCCAGCGGGGCGAGTGCCTGCGCGCTGTCCCACAGCTTGAATGCCGCGTCGACGGTCCGGGGCGGGAAGACTTCGAAAGAGACATTGGGCGTGGCCATGAGGGTAT